>CAVHPN010000017.1:0-13121 GCA_963637995.1 Prevotella sp. CAG:279
CCCAGGATATCCATCTTGTTGATGAATGCCATACGCGGTACATTGTAGGTATCAGCCTGACGCCATACGTTCTCAGACTGTGGCTCAACACCACCCTTAGCACAGAAAACGCCTACAGCACCATCCAGTACACGAAGGGAACGCTCAACCTCAACGGTGAAGTCAACGTGTCCTGGTGTATCGATGATATTGATACGGTTCTCCAGAGCGCCTGCTTTCGGCTTGTTGTTCTCCTGCAGTGTCCAGTGACAGGTTGTAGCTGCAGAAGTAATCGTGATACCTCTCTCCTGCTCCTGAGCCATCCAGTCCATGGTAGCAGTACCTTCGTGGGTATCACCGATTTTATAGTTTACACCAGTATAATAGAGGATACGCTCTGTAAGTGTCGTTTTACCGGCATCGATATGAGCCATAATACCAATATTTCTGGTTCTCTCTAACGGATATTCTCTTCCAGCCAAAGCTTTTTCCTCCTATTAGAATCTGTAATGAGCAAATGCCTTATTAGCCTCTGCCATCTTATGCATATCTTCTTTCTTCTTTACAGATGCGCCTGTGTTGTTAGCTGCATCCAGAATCTCTTTTGCAAGTCTCTCTTCCTGAGTCTTCTCGCCTCTCTTACGGGAGTAGAGAGTGATCCAGCGAAGTGCAAGAGCCTGTCTTCTTTCCGGCTTAACCTCGATCGGTACCTGATATGTAGCACCACCGATACGTTTTGCCTTAACTTCCAGAACCGGCATGATGTTGTTCATTGCCTCTTCGAAAACCTCTACAGCTTCCTTACCGGATTCTGCAGCGACACGATCAAACGCGCCGTATACGATCTTCTGAGCAACGCCCTTTTTGCCGTCCAGCATGATGTTGTTGATTAATTTTGTAACAACCTTGTTGTTGTACAGCGGATCCGCTAATACGTCTCTTTTCTGAGTATGTCCTTTACGTGGCACGTTACTTCCCTCCTTAATATCTGCTCCGGCGGGGAGCCGCGGGAGCCATTCATTAGATCTTAGGTACTCGCATTGAACACTTAGCGAGGTTCCTCACGAGCTTACTGTGAAAGCGCATCTGCGAAACGAGCGCGTCTCTCAGCGCGACACCTGGCATGATGCTTCCTCTGTCCCAGCCCGGCAGGTTCTCCCTAAGTTCAACCTGCGTCTCGTGCGCGGTTCTATGATTCCCTGCAACCTACAGGATCAATATCAAAGTCCGGCACATTAATTCTAAATCTAACAGAATTTCTACCTAATTAAATTATTTCTTGTCTTTCGGTCTCTTAGCACCGTATTTGGAACGGGCCTGTTTTCTGTTGGCTACGCCTGCAGTATCAAGAGTACCTCTGATGATGTGGTATCTGGTACCTGGTAAGTCTTTTACACGACCACCACGAATAAGAACAACGCTGTGCTCCTGTAAGTTGTGTCCCTCACCCGGGATGTAGCTTGTTACTTCGATACCGTTGGAAAGACGAACTCTGGCGATTTTTCTAAGAGCAGAGTTAGGCTTTTTAGGTGTTGCAGTCTTAACTGCTGTACACACGCCTCTCTTCTGCGGTGCAGAAACGTTGATAGCTTTCTTCTGTAAAGAGTTGTATCCTTTCTGCAGAGCCGGAGCTGTTGATTTCTTTTCAGATGTCTGTCTTCCCTTTCTTACTAACTGGTTAAATGTAGGCATCCTTTTTCACCTCCTGTGATATTGTCTGTGGTTGCTTATAAAGCTTGTTTTACCGCGCAAAAATCCCCTGATTTTCACACGCCTCCTTATTATATCTACTTTAAATTGCACTGTCAAGGCAAAAAATGCAATTTTTTCGCGTAAATAAAGGCTTTTCGGGAATTACTGTCCGAAATATGTATTCACGCCGGCCAGTAGTCCGTTTGCCAGAGTCTCCAGTGTTGCATTAGAATGATCTGATGCCTTGTCTCCGAGCTCTATGTCAACACTCGGGATAGTCGAATATGATGTCTGAGTCAGATCCATCTCCATGCTGCCGCCTGAATAAATCTTTACCCCGGCGCTTTTCAGTCCGCTGATCAATGACTCTCCAAACTTGTTGTGCTGCTGCCAGTGTGAGGCTACCGGCTCCATCGCGCGATATGTCGCATTGCTAGGAACACTCATGTAAAATGCGCCCTTATTGCTGCTTGTGGAATCCCAGTGAAGCGCGATATGGCAGTCTGCATTGTTGTTTGCAATGACGGTTCTTGCGATATTGTCCAACTGCACGTCGTCAGACTCACGAATCATAAGCACATCATATCCCGCATTAAGAAGTTTCGTTTTTAAAATTTTTGCCATAGCCAGAGTGACCTTATTCTCCGCTGTGCCGTCGGCAAATGTCATGCCGCCTGATACGGCAACTGCCGTGGTTGCACCTGCGCTGGTTGTGCCTCCCGTAACCTTCGCACTTCCGTCCGGATGGCACTGTGTCTTTACACTGCTTCCGCCGCTTGTTCCGTGACCGGCATTGACGCATACCACCTTATTCTTCTTATTGGAAACTGTGGAGCGATACAAAGTCGCTGATCCGCTGTTGATCTTCGAATAATTTGCATACTTATAATTAGAAGAAAGTGATATCACCGTTCCTCCCGAGGTCTGCGTATCGGTTGCAGTCTGAGCTGCAGTCTGAGTCGCACCTGATGAAGACGGTTTCTTTCCGGTTAAATATGCAGATGACACGTAATACTTCTTGCCGTTAATAAGGATCGTAGTCCACGCGCCGTTTGAACCCACACAGTTAACCGTCTGACCGTAGGTCAGAGTTCCTGCGATATTATCACTTTTTATCTGTGCCGATGTGCGATATCTGAGTGATGAGGCATTTACATACACCGTATCATTGGCAAATGCCATCTGTGACATTCCTGCAGTCAGCATAATGGCTGCTGCCAGACCTAGCGCAACTCTTTTTATCTGAATATGTTTCTTCATTATATTAATGTCTCCTTTGAAATCACGATTATATGAAAACGTATACCATTGTCAGTATAACGGATTTTAGGAGCCGATTCAACAAGTCTCAAGGTTCTTTTTTCTTACGGTTTTCTGTCTGAATCGCATTTTTTGAACCGCAAGGCACACACTAAAAGGGTACCGCCCACACTGGCGGCACCCTTTCTTATAGAAACATGTATTGTAAACCTGCTTTTTTAGTTCTTTTCCGCATTTATGAATGAGTAGTTCGAACCTGTATTATAGAAGTATATACCGCTTACGTTCGGGCTGATCATTCTTGCGATTGACTGCTGATAAATCGGGAATACTACACAATCGTCTGCAAGCATCTTCTCACATCCTATAAGTGCATCCCATCTTGCATTCACATCCAATGCAAGATCGCCGTATTTTGCCGAGCTGATGGTCTCATCGTACTCTGCATTGCTATAGCGGCCGTAGTTTGTGGAACTTCCTGTGATAAAGCAGTCAAGGTCTGTCATAGGATCCGCGTAGTCCGGTCCCCATCTTGTAAGACCGAGCTGATAATTTCCATTCTGCATATCCTCAAGACGTGCTTTCTTCGGCTCAATCTTAAGGGATACGGTAAGGCCCTCAAGGTTGGTCTGCCACTCATTCTGCAAGAACTGTGCCACCTGCTGAGCGGAATCACTGTCCTCTGCCACCAGTTCAAGGTCCATGGAACTGATTCCCAGCTCAGAAAGTCCCTTGCTCCAGTATTCCTTAGCTGCATCTACATCATATGTCCAGTTGTCATATGTGCCCGCCTCTTTACGGAACTCAGTTCCGTCAGGGCTGACTGCCAGATTTTCTGCAACTATATAGTCGGCAGGAGTAGAACCATCCTTAAGGAGAGTATCTGTAACCGCCTCTTTGTCAAATGATTTTGCAAGTGCAAGGCGGATATTCTCATTTGCGAGCTCATCAACCTCAGTATTAGGTGAAATGTACCACATATATCCATCCTGAGATGTACTGAAATTCTCATCATCCTGATACTGCTCAATCAGATCTCCGGTCAGTGTTACAACATCCAGATCTCCGGATTCATAGGACATGGCTGCGGTCTGATTGTCCAGAATAACCTGCCACTCTACTCCGTCAAGCTTCACTGCATCAGCATCGTGATAATCTTCATTTTTCTCTGCCTTTATTGTCATCGCAGACGGCTCATAGTCAGTGATCTTAAATGCACCGTTGCAGAGCACGGTATCCGGTGATGTTGCAAAATTATCTCCGGCCTCCTTGGCAAACTCACGTTTTACAGGCAGGAAACTCGGGAATGTCATAAGGCTCTCAAATACGGCACAAGGGCTAGAAAGAGTAATCTTAAGAGTCTTGTCATCTACTGCCTCTACTCCCAAATCCGTCACAGGCTTTGTACCTGCAACAACGTCGTCTGCATTCAGAAGGCATGCCGTCTGTACGAAGAACTGGTACTCACTACCGGTATTCGGATCTGCCAGTGTCTGCCATGCATATACATAATCATCCGCCGTTACGTCAGAGCCATCTGACCATTTTGCATCATCGCGAAGCTTAAATGTGTATGTCAGTCCGTCATCAGACTTTTCAACACTCTCTGCTCCGGCCAAAACAGCATTTCCGTCTTTATCTTTACTGTAAAGACCTTCCATACACTGTGCCAGAACTGAAAATGATGTACCGTCATTGGCCAACTGCGGGTTCAGTGAATCGATAGCCACGCCAATCTGATAACGCAGCGTCTTGTCAGATGCGCTCTTCTCTTCAGAGCCTGCGGTCGTTCCGTCAGTTTTCGCACTGCTGCCACATCCGGCAAGGGCGCCGATGCACATGGACGCTGCCACAGTTATCGCTGTTGCTTTCTTCCATTTTCTCATAATCTTGCTCCTCCTTCAATATAATATGCACTCCCGACGTGCTATCAGCACCCACCGGTGTACATTATTTATCAAACTTTCCATCAATAGCATTCAAGAGCCAGCCCTGATCTCTGTCAGCCAGCCAACCCCGAGGAAAGTCAGATAACACAATCATCATTTAAAGCTTTAAAACTTCCATGCCGCCTGACGGCGGCACCACCATTACTGAAAATCAGCCTTTATGTGATATCCAGGAATCCAGCTCATCCTCTGTCGCCCGCACAAAATGCGTGCCGCCCACATTTCTGAGAATCCCTTTATTGTAATCAATCCCTCTTGAAGCGTAATCATAATGCATTGATTTGCGTCTCTTTTCCACCTCCGGATTTGGCTGCGGTATAGCGGAAATAAGACTTTTTGTATATGGATGAATCGGATTTTCGAATATTTCCTCTTTTGTTCCGGTTTCCAGCAGATGTCCCAGATGCAGAACCCCTATTCGGTCCGATATATATTTAACCATCGAGAGGTCGTGGGCTATAAACAGGTATGCAGTCTGTGTTTCACGCTGAATATCTCTCATCAGGTTGACAACCTGTGCCTGAATGGACACATCCAAAGCTGAAATACATTCATCCGCGATGATTAACTTCGGATTCATAACTAGGGCTCTGGCGATCCCGACTCTCTGCCTCTGTCCTCCCGAAAACTGATGCGGATATCTTGATGCATGTTCGGGTGAGAGTCCGACTTTTTCCAGTATCTTGGCAACCTTTTCATTTCTTTCTTCAAAACAGCTGTACATATGATGTACATCAAGCCCCTGAGCAATGATATCCGACACTTTTTTTCGTGGATTTAAGCACTCCATTGGGTCCTGGAAAATCATCTGCATGTCGACTCTAAGCTTTTTCTTATCAGCCCTATTTAGTTTTCCGGAACAGTCCATTCCTTCAAATGTGATTTTTCCGTCTGTCGGGTCATAAAGGCGGATACAGGCTCTTCCTATAGTTGACTTTCCGGAACCCGACTCTCCGACCAATCCATAGGTCTCTCCCGGATATATCTCAAAGCTGACATCATCAACTGCTTTTACAGTGAATTTTTTATTAACCTTGAAATACTGTTTAAGCCCCTCTACCTTAAGAAGCGGCTCTCTTTTCTCATCTGTCATATCACCGCCTCCTCTTTCATCCTTGTAATCCTCTCTCTTAGCTCTGCAGGCATCTCCACCTTAGGTGCATCAGGATGCAGAAGCCATGTCGCTGCAAAATGTGAATCACTTATCTTGAACATCGGAGGTTCAAGTCTCATATCTATATTGAGTGCATATTTATTTCTTGGTGCAAACGCATCTCCGCATACCGGATTCTGCAGGTTCGGCGGACTGCCCGGTATCGTGTAAAGTCTGCTGTCTGCCGTATTTAAATCCGGCATGGCTGATAAAAGTCCCCAGGTATACGGATGTTTCGGATCGTAAAATATTTCATCAACTGTTCCTTTTTCCACGATTTTTCCTGCATACATGACATTTACATAATCTGCAATCTTGGCAACCACACCCAAATCGTGGGTAATGAATATTACCGAAATTCCCGTTTTCTTCTGTATATCCTGAATCAGCTCAAGAATCTTGGCCTGTATGGTCACATCCAGTGCGGTGGTCGGCTCATCACAGATGAGAAGTTCGGGATTGCACGCGATTGCTATAGCAATAACCACCCTCTGCCTCATACCTCCCGAAAGCTGATGCGGATAATTCTTCATTCTCTTTTCCGCGTCCGTGATTCCTACAAGCTTCAGAAGCTCAACCGACTTTTTGTAGGCCTCTTCCTTCGGAGTCTTATAATGCCATATCATACCTTCCATGATCTGCTTTCCGATTGTCATAAGCGGATTTAAAGAAGTCATCGGGTCCTGAAATACCATTGCGATTCTTTTACCGTTGATGTGTGCCCTGATATCCTTCTTTGACATTTTCAAAATGTCGCATGTGACCTTCTCGCCGTCTTCTCTCGTATAGGTAAATGTGATCGATCCGCTGTTTACCTGACCGTTTTTTGCCAAAATTCCCATCGCTGCCTTGGCAGTTACCGATTTTCCGGAACCTGACTCTCCTACAATTGCAACAGTCTCTCCTCTGTAGAGGTCCAGATTGACGCCTCGTATGGCATTGACATTTCCGGATGATGTTTTGAATGATATGGAGAGATTGCGAACCTCCAGTATTTTTTCACGATTTGCCATAATCATCCCTCCTACATTTCCTTCATTTTCGGATCCAGTGCTTCCCTGAGTCCATCTGCCAAAAGCGTGAAGCTGAGCATCAGCAGTGACATCACCAAAAGCGGAAATACGATCTGGTACGGATGTGTTGTAAAATTCTTATATCCATCTGAAATCATGGAACCGAGGGATGCCAGCGGACTTGGAACACCGAGTCCGATAAATGCCAGGAATGCCTCTGTATATATTGCATGAGGTATCGAAAACATGGTCTGTGTGATAACCGGACCGAACATATTCGGAAATATTTCACTGAATATAATTCTGAAATTTCCTGCTCCCAGTGTCCTTGACGCAAGGACAAATTCTCTTTCTTTAAGTTTCAGCATCTCGGCTCTGGCAATCCTGCTCATTCCGATCCAACCGGTAAATATGAGTGCCACAGTTATGGAAGTAAGTCCCGGACTCAACACCAGCATCATCAGAGTTACCACAACCAAAGTCGGAATACTGTTCATGATTTCCACAATTCGCTGCATTATCATGTCGGTTTTTCCACCGAAATATCCGGATATCAACCCATAACTGAGTCCGATAATCATATCGGCAAGCACCGCAACCACAGCTATATATAAGCTTATTCTGGTTCCGGTCCATGTTCTGGTCCAGATATCTCTGCCCAGTGAATCGCTTCCGAACCAGTAGTATAAATCTGTTTTATTATTGCTTATATATTTGTTGATTTTCTTCTCGGCACCCGAAACCTTCACTATCTCGCTTCCGTCCATAAATCCCAGATTTTCGAGTCCCGGCACTCTCGGTGCCAGATTCTGATTCTTTACATTCTGCGTTGCATATGTATATTCATTCATATGCGGTCCTACAATCGCCAATGCGATAATAAGCAGTATACAGAAGAAGCTAATCACGGCTCCCTTATTTTTCATAAATCTTGTCAGTGCCTCTTTCCAGAAGCTCTGGCTTGCAAAATTGGAATCTATGAGATTATCATCACTATTTCTGAATTCAAAGTCATTTGGTTCAAATTTGATTCCTTTTAAATATTCTTCCGCATCGATGATACACGCTGCTGTCGCAGAAGAAGTTTCAACTGCTGCCTTCCTTTTTCCTCCAAACATCAAAACCGCCTCCTATTCTTTTGCAAGTCTGATTCGCGGATCAATCACACCGTAAAGAATGTCGACCGTCAACATCAGCACGATATACAGCAGGCTGTATATAAATGCAATTGTAATCGTAACATTATAGTCATTGGACTGGATGGCGGTTACCATCAGGCTTCCGATTCCCGGTATGGAGAAAATTTTCTCTATAACCAGAGAACCTATCATCAAATCAACAACTAAAGGAGCAAGAACCGTAACTATCGGAATCAATGCATTTCTAAGTGCATGTCTTACAATCAGCGGTTCTCCCGTTATTCCTTTGCTCTCCGCCAAAAGCATGTAGTCACTGCCAAGCACCTCCAAAAGTTCTGTCCTCGTAAATCTTGCAACGGTTGCTATAGAAAACATTGCAAGTGCAATGGTAGGCATAACTGACGATGCAAATGCCTCTGCCGAGTTGTAAAGCAGCGGGAAGAATGCCGCCCTGTATCCAAGGGCGTAAGCAAGTGAAAGTGCAAATACATAGGACGGAAGGCTGACACCTAAAACCGAAATTATCGTACAGACCGAATCAACCCAGGTTCCGCTTTTGAGCGCTGCCGCGATTCCGAGTAAGATTCCGACTATGGCTCCGAATACAACGGCCTGACCGCCGATTCTGAAGCTTACCGGAAGTCTTGTGTTAAGAAGATTGGAAATGTCCGTATTCTTTGAGATGCTGTAGGATACACCGAAATCTCCCTTGATAACATTTTTTACATAGTTTACAAACTGAACAACTATCGGCTTGTCAAGTCCATATTTCTGATTCAGGACCGCCACCTGCGCTTCAGACAGCTTCTCATCGTTAAAAGGCGAGCCCGGCATGAACTGAAGCATGCAGAACAGAAGCAACAAAATCATGAGAATCGTGACGACTGAGATAAGCAGTCTCTTTGCTACATATTTTTTCATTCAAATCCCCTCCCCATAAAGCTTCGTATGAAACGAAAAAGGCATAACCGCACCTGTCTGCAGTCATGCCTCTTTGCACTCTTATATAGATAAAAAGCAAAAAGGCGGCATAAGTACAACTTATGCCACCTTGCAATTTGTATGGTCTCTATTATAGTGTGACAATTCACGGTTGTCAAATAGCTTTTTAGACATTTTATCATTGCATATCGTACATTGTTTTGTAAATTATGTCCAATAATGATATATGTGTGAAAAATATTTCATCCCTTGTACTCATTCTCAATGTTTTATCTAACGTCTTTTTGTCCCACATTTGTCCACCGTTATATGCTATACTGTAAATATCACAACACGAAACAAGTAAAACTCGAATCGACAGACGGTGAAAGGAGAACAATTATATGTGGTATACATTTCCCAGCGACAAAGATGAACAGAAAAAGTGTCTCGACATATTAAACGAGAAACTCCAGGAAATATCATGGGACGACAAAGTGGATTTTCGGGACGATCTCGAAGAACTGGCGGCATTCTATACAGGCGAAAAGCCTTTCGACGCAGTATCAGCCTATGACAAGCTTTATCATATATATTCTGAGCTGGAAATTGACAAAGGTAAAACCAAAGAAGAGCTTTTCGGCACAGACAACAGCATTGAAGCATTTAAAAAGAACTTTATTGAAGCATGGAGAAGATTCTCCTATATGTCACTGACCATCGGCCCCACATTCATACGCTCTGAAGACAGAGATAAACTCTTAGAGGTCTATGAGCAGCTTCATGCAAATAAAAAAATGACTGATGATGAAATTAAGGAGACAGCTCTAAAAATAGACATTCTTGTTACAGACTATCAAAACGAAGATCTGCAGAACAATATCTTAGCTGTCGAAGACCGTTTCGAAAATTCAAGAAATGCTAATGACATCACTCTTGCAATAATGAACAGAGAGTTTTCTAAAGATCATTATATACAAAACCGTCTCCAGCTTTTGCGGCAATTTGCAAACGGAGAAGCCACAGATATTAAGACTTATATGCCATTTTACGAACGTCCGGAAAATATCAAATCCGGAAAAGAGGCATCGTCTGAAGATGTGAAAAAAACAGCTGAAAACATGAAAAACGATAGTCTTAATGAGCTAAGAAATAAGGTTATAACTGTATGGGATAAGTATTGGGAAGAGGAGGATCCCATTGAAATTGAGCTTAATGATATTTCCAAAAGCAATGATAGCACTCTGGACGACTCTATGAGTAGCATAAAATCCAGTCTATCAGCCGAGAAGGAGGGCAAGGCTAAATTTCTGGAGAAACTGGAGAAGTCATGTGCCCAGGCCCAGGACATAATCGAAAATCAGCTAAAAAATGAGACTGCTGAATTTGACGAGAGCCTGAAAAAAAATCAGGAGCTTTTTCAGAAGATCAATGCCAAGATTCAAGCGGATCCTGAAATTACCACGTATGAAGAGCCACTGGCAGACATGCTTCATCGTCTTGAATCTGAAATTAAAAATCAGTCCGCCAAAAAAGACCCTTCCAAATTGCATGAAGAAGTTTTAAAAGACTATAATACTGCATATGCTAAGTATCGGAACTCACTTAATGAAAATTGTAATAAATTACAACGAAAATCCGATCAGATATGGGAAGAAAACAGCAACTACAGACAGAAATTTCAAAAACTATCCAATGTAGACAAAGAATTTTACAAAAATAAAAAGGACCAGCTCAATCTTCTGTCAAAGGAGCAGCTGGAGCAGCTCATCAAGGATAAAGAAAAGCAGCAGGAGGATTTTAAGCAGCTGCGAAAGGACGAAATTCCGGTGCGTTTGGAGCAAAAAGCATCAATCGATGCCGTGACCGTGCCGGTAATGAAAGAAGCTAAACAGAGCATAAAAGCTTTTACTGCTGCCAAGGAGCAGATTATAGCCGCATTTACACCAGAGCAGCTTAAAGAACGACTTACGGATGCTACCAACACCCTGAACGCTTTCCACGATAAGTATACAGCGTATTTTCAGGATGTTGAGAAAAGATATGAACAGGTTCTTCAAAATCGCAAGAGCCTGAATGAAGTGTTTGAAGCTGCTAAAGATATTACAAAAAAGAGCGGATTCTTCAGCATCCAGAAGAAAAATCCAAAAATCTTTACAGATACGATGGATGCGGTCGGTACATATATTAGTGACAGAAAGGATCCGGAGAAAGCGCAAAAAGCCTATGACGCATGCCGCAAATATGTCGAAAGCTACATGAAGTCAGACCGCTCGGGACTTAAATCCGGAAATGCCGATGGAAATACGCGCCGCCAGACTGTCGTTCGGATGCTGGAGCTGATGGATCAACTCCCTGAATTTAAGAAGTTTACCGTTTCCGACAGCAAGAATAAAAACGGCTGGGAAGTTGTGGACAAAGAGGATACGGCAAAGTACACCAAGCTCAACTATAAGCAGTTGGAGGCATCCCTTGCAAAACATGCCACCAAACCAAAGCAGTCAAAGAAACAGGCTAAGGCGCCGCAGAAAGCGTCCGCATTTTACGATATTGACAAACTTGTCAATAAAAGAAAAGAGCAACAGGGCAAAGGGTTATAAAAGTGAGCGCAGCAAAATCAAAAGAAATGGATATGCTTAACGGAGGTCTTGCGGGAAAGCTTATACTTTTCTCAATGCCGTTAGCATTCAGCAGTATATTACAGCAGTTATTCAATTCGGCGGATGTGGCTGTTGTCGGAAGATTTGCCGGAGATACGGCACTCGCGGCAGTTGGAAGCTGTGTTGCTTTAGTTGGTATATTTGTGAATCTTATAGTCGGACTTTCGGTAGGTCCTAACGCGGCACTGGCCAATCTAATCGGGCAGAAAAAAAGAAATGAGATTAATCCGATGGCCCATACCATCCTGACATTCGGAGCCATACTCGGAATAATGCTTATGTGTGCAGGATGGCTGATTGCAAGAGGTGTTCTTGAATTGTCAGGGACACCGGAAAGCGTAATTGAAGAAGCACTTGTATACATGAGAATTTACTTTATGAGCGTTCCTTTTATGGTAATATATAATTTCGGTTCAGCCATACTAAGAAGCTTCGGTGATACCAGAAGACCGATGTATTACCTTATTGTATCTGGAATCGTAAATGTAATATTAAATCTTTTCCTTGTAATCTGCTTCAGGCTCGGTGTATCCGGTGTGGCAATTGCGACATTTATATCCAATATCATAAGTGCCTCGCTCGTTATTACGTATCTTCACGGACGACAGGATGACTTTGCATTCCGATTTAACAGAATGAAGCTAGAAAAGAAATATTTAAACAGAGTGCTTAAAGTAGGCATTCCCGCAGGAATACAGGGAGCTATATTCTCAGTGTCTAATGTATTTATACAGAGCGGAATCAACACATTCGGCGAGGCGGCAATTGCAGGTTCATCATTGGCACTTAATTTTGAATATTTTACTTATGATATAGCTAATGCATTTGCACAGGCAGCTGTAACATTTACAAGCCAGAATTACGGAGCCGGCAATATCAAGAGATGTAAGAAAATATTTTTGATGTGCATGTTGTTTGGATTTGGATTTACAGAGGTGCTTAGTGTAATATTTATCATATGGGACAGATTCTTTGTGGAAATCTATACTACAAGTGCGGCTGTAGCGGCATTTGGCATCATAAGGATGCGGCATGTATGCTCACTTGAAGGTCTGACTGCTACTTATGAGGTGGAAAGCGCCGCATTGAGAGGCATGGGCAAATCACTGGAACCGGCAATCTTTACAATCCTTGGAACGGTAGTGTTCAGACTGCTATGGCTTGGCACGGTATTTAAGCTTGTTCCCACATATGAAATGCTTATGAATGTGTATGTGGCTTCATGGGTATTTACAGGTGCAGCATTATTTGTTGTGTATGTACTGCATATGAGGGAAGACCACTTCCGGCAGCCCAGCTGACAGGAATGGATGGTGCTCAGTGCTCCTCGCAGGGATTCTCTATGAAACGCGCCT
>CAVHPN010000018.1:0-41361 GCA_963637995.1 Prevotella sp. CAG:279
CCTAAATTACGAAAATTGAATCAATTTATAACATAAAACAAGAGGTAATGCTTCAATGCACTGCCTCTTGCGTCGTTATAGGAGTTTTTTTACAGCCCCATCTTTTAATTACTTGTTAATTTTTCTATGAATGCATCCATATCTGCATTCAATTCATCATTTCTCTCAACTACTTCATGCAATGCTCGCAGCATTAATTCGTGGGTGATTTTATTTCTAAGGAATCTACAAGAGCTTGAGCCTTTTTCTTTGCCTTTGCCCCAAATTCGTGTTAATAGTTTAGTATCCTCAAAAATATAACTCACATCAGATAAAGCAGCTTTTATATTTTGAAGATTCATTCCAATATCTTCATCAGACGTATATTCACCTATGCTTTCCAAATAATCTTTCAGAACGGGTCTACAAAGGATTTCACATTTCGAATATTTTTCAAGGAAAGCGTCTTTTGTTTGACGATGATCATCTATTGCTAGATATGTTTCCGCCCGTTGAATTACTGTTTTAGCGCTAAACATAAATCATCAAAACCCTAAAATTTGCTTTTTCTTTGCGTCGAATTCCTCTTGAGATATAACTCCCATATCAAGCAATTCCTTAAATTTCTTCAATTCATCAGCTTGAGATATCTGCTGAACAGCAGCCCCTTGTTGAGAAATGGTTTTCAATTCAGCTTTACGTGTTTCAATGTAAGCAACAATTTCCCTAGCCTCTGCTACCATCGATGGTTGAATCGGAATCGAATTCTCGTCTCTAAGCATATCAACTATACCACCCTTACTTTCAACACTTCCCGGATATGCAAATTGTATAAATCCTACCGTTATGCCCGAAGGTTCTCTAAACTGAACAGAAGTCAAATCCGTGAAATTGATACGTTTTCCACCTAATGCTCCTCCACGTAAAATATTAGCGGTCAGTGAGCCCACTTGCATATGATTAATAATTAGATATGAGTCGTAAACTTCCAAACTAGTGCCAGTATGAGCGGTAAGTTTGTATTTATAATCCTTAACTACCCCATGCGCTAAATCAATTTGCTCAACAGCAAAATTAATGGCCTGATGTGCAAGTTCCTTATCAGCGTACTTAAAGGCGCAAGTCAAATTTTTCCCATTGTGTCCAGCCTGAACTATGCCATTAGTAAGCCCTGTTGAAGGTGTAGACACTAACTTGCAAAAGGTCATTTCAGAATAAGGTATTTTCCTTCCGTTAAAGATAAAAGCATCGTCAGAAACGCCCCAAGATTTACAACCAAACGCTTTAAAATTGGCATCCATAAAAGATTCCCCCATCGTTTTTGTTTTATTGTACCGCCCCCCCCGATTTGTCAATATTACATTCTTATTTTTGCATATTCATGAATTGCAGCGATGCTTACCTGGAAGGATTGTTGTCCGAAGGAATACGGAGAATCTGCTGAAAAAACCAAATCCGACATCTTAGAAGCACTTGAAACATTTTCCTCAACACTCCTCCCCACGCCGAGTTTTTATCAAAAAAATCGGTAATTGGGAGGAGTCCTAGTGCTTCTTGATGTCGGATTTGTGATTTTTCCAGATTCGCAGTCTTGACTGAGGGTAACAACCTCTCCGGGTTAGGCATCATAATCATACCTTTACAGGCTGCTCACCAAAATCGGATGCCCCCCTATCTAACCTATCCTACTCAAACCAAACTCTCTCGGCGCCTTCTATCTGAAGATTGGTCCGATAAAACTGCGTCAGTGCGCGGATTGCGTACTCAACGTCTTTCACGCCTGCCGTCTCATAGCAGGAATGCATCGCAAGCTGCGGCAGACCGATATCTACGGCATGAACGCTTACCTGTGTGTTGGAAAGATTACCCAGTGTGGATCCGCCTGCGCTGTCGCTGCGGTTTGCAAAGCACTGAACCGGAACACCCGCTTCATTGCAGACATTCGTAAATACCGCACGGCTGAATGCATCCGTGGTATATTTCTGGTTTGCGCTCTCCTTGATAACGATACCTTTGTTCATCCAGGAGCAGTTGACCGCATCCGTCTTCTCCCCGTGATTCGGGTGAACGGCATGTGCGTTGTCACAGCTTACAAGGAAGGAACCGGCCACTGCCTGATAGTAGTCCTCCGATGTCTTTCCCAGAGCACCGTTGATGCGGTGCAGTACATCCTGTAAAAACGTGGACATCGCGCCCTGCTTCGTGTTGGAACCAACCTCTTCATTGTCGAAGCAGCAGTATACGCTGACATCCCGGTCATTTTCTGCTGCCAAAAATGCCTTCAATGAAACATATGCACACTGTAAGTCATCCAGTTTCGGGCTGGAAATGAACTCATCCGCATATCCCCAGATTGTACCCGGCTGGCGGTTTACAAGGAAAAGATCCTTACCTAAAATATCTTCCGCAGCCACGCCAAGCTCTCTTGCGATCATCTCGTCAAACGCGCCTTTTTTCAGCTCTCCGGCGGAGAACAGAGGGCACAAATCAACCTGACGGTTGTATTTGTATCCATTGTTCACCTCACGGTTGAAATGAATAGCCACGTTCGGAATCAGAAGCAGGTCTTTGTCGATATACAGAAGTTTCGCACTTACTCCCTGTCCTTCTTTTACAAGTACACGGCCTGCGACGGTCAGAGGACGGTCAAACCAGGTGTTGTCAATCATTCCGCCGTATGCTTCCACATCAAGACGCAGATACTCTCCCGGACCATCTAACTCCGGTACACTCTTGATTTTGTAAGTCGGTGAATCACTATGGGAGGCACACATCTGAAAATGGTAATCGTCAAGTTCTTTTCCGACGCGAAACGCAATGATACTGGAATGATTGCGGATCGTATAATACGTTCCGCCCTGTTTCACGTCCCAATGTGCTCTCTCCGGCAGGTATGTAAAACCTGCCTCATCCAACATTCCCCTGATCGTCTCAATCGAATGAAACATGCTGGGGCTGTTCTCAATAAAAGTCAGTAATTCATTTGCAGCATTCATCATGCAGACTTCCCTTCTCTCTTCTTAATCGCCGGTAAGATAAGTCCCAGTGCCACCAGAACGATCGGCGTGATGATATTCAGCACGGTTGTATACATATCTCCCTGCTTGTACATTCCTAAGATACAGCAGACTGCTGTTACGAAGAAGCACCATGCGCCAAATGCCAGCGCAATGCTGTTGTTCTTAACAAAATGGTATTCACGCTCAAACTTGTCCGTGTGTTTGCGAAGCATAAAATATGCGAAGAATACCCACAGATAACGCATCGGCATGGTAACGGAGTTTAACTGGGTCAGCTGACGCAGTACTGTATCTGCGTTCGGAACCAGTACCTGTGCCAGAATGATAGCTCCGGCCAGAATAACAACCATCCAGATACCATTGATATAAGCACCGAATTTATTTTTCTTTAAAAGCTTGGTCGGGATGAACTGACGGGCATCCTCGTTGTCGAGCAGCATGCGCAGCGGTGCATCGATACTTACTACCAGTGTAGAAAACTGTCCGATTGCGTTGCAGGCTGCATAGATGATCATGATAAGATTTCCTACGCCATAATACTGACCCAGTTTCTGGAATGCCCAGTAAGCACCGTTTGCATTGTAGGAGTCAAAGTTCTCCTCAATCAGTACCGGGTCAAACATCATGCCCATCGCGATGGTACCGAAGATCGCGCAGACGATAACCATGATCGCTGCGAAGATCATACTCTTCGGAAATCCCTTTGCCGGATCCTCTACCTTGTTTACATACGGGGAAATCTTCTCACAGCCGCCTACAGCAAATACAAGGATTGACAGGCTGCTGAAATACTTCCAGTTGAAGGTCGGGATCATATTCTTGAGGCTAAAATCTACTGAAAGATATCCACCGTTCGGATTGATTGCCGGAGCAGCGAACATCAGCAGAATATAGAGGATACTCATGACGAACATACTCGTTCCCGCAAGTGTAGCCAGTTTCTTTAATGGGTTTAATCCGCGGCTCGCAACCCAGCAGAAGAACAGCAGTACCGCAAATGTAACTAACTGAACCGCTTTCGTGTTGAAGGACGCATACTTCTCAGCGTTCTGGAAAACCATCCAGCTGAGGGCCTTCAGACCGCCCGAACCTTTGGATGCGATGTAGGTAACGTGGCATGCCCAATATGTCCAGCCTGCGTAATATGCCGCTTTCGCACCTGTTGTCTCATGAACCCAGGAGCTTACACCGCCGCCCGAATTCTTAAATGCGGAACCAAGCTCTCCTACCATCAGTGCGTACGGTACAAAGTACAGTGCAAACATCAGAATCCAAGAAAAGATAACCTGTGTTCCATTGAAGTATATGAATCCATTTAAAACGTTTCCAAATCCCCAGAGGGTGGAGAAACACATAAATGCAAGCATATACCACTTGATTTTGTCTTGTGATTTGTTCATTTTTTACTTAATCTCCTTACTGCCAGTATCTTTTCTATTTTCTCATATATCACTTTAATTGTCAAAAGCAGATTCCGGAGATTGCAGTATTTTTCTGTATTATTCAGTCGTTTTCTGTAGTTTATTGACTTTCCATTTAAAAGTCGCACATTTTTTCTTGTTTTCTTCTAAAAAAAAGGCAATGATCCCTTTCGAATCACCGCCCTTTTCTCTTATTTCATATAACCCTTCAGTGCCCACTCATATGTTTCTATCGCCTGCTGCAGATTCATATTTGCCGTCTCTTTGTCAATCTGTTTCTCAAGAAAGGACACTTCCTCACTCTTGTATTCCATCTGGGTCGCCATGCCCAGTTCAAGTTTCTTTTGCATCGAATTCATCGTCTGTGTCTCTGCTGCCAGCGACGCATCCGCAAGCTGCAGAGCCGTCTGTTTCTGCATAATATCATTATACAGCGTCTGCATGCCGGAACGTATCGTCTGCTCCTGATTTTTGATTGTACGTTCCATATTTTTCTTATCCGCTGATCCCTCAGCCATATTGGCATAGCCGCGCCGATTGGACTGAAGTGATAAATTCTGCTCAAGTGCCGTCTGTGTATCTGCCTCCAGATTCATCGCTGCAATTCTGTCCGTATCCGCCTGCGGCAAATCCTGTATGTCAGGTTCTGCATCATATGACCATCCTGTTGCAACACAAAGCTGCTGGTGCTGTGATGTGAGTCCTGCCTTTGTCTGCGTTAACGAAGACTGAAGGGACTGAAGAGATTTCTGTGCATTCAGCACATCAATCTGAGTTGCCTGTCCAAGCTGCTGACGTTTCTGTGTCATTTGCAGCGAAAGTTCCTGCAATTCTACCGATTTTTCCATCAGCGGAATTGTCTTTTTGACTTGGTTATAAGCTGCAAATGCCGACTGTACCTGCACCACTACCGCATCCTGATTATTGATATAGTCCAAACGATCCATCTCGCTGTCCCGATAGGACGCATCTGCGGACTGCTGGGTTTTGAGCGCATTCTGCTCCACCATAACCGATGCTGACATAAGACTTGCATAGGCGCTGGCCATACCCGGCACCGCCAGATAATCCTCAAGCTGATCTGCCTGTTCTCTCAAGTTGTCGGCGCTGTCATAGAGGTCGCTCGCCTGATTATACTGTTTATCCTGCACTTCCTTAGCATTTTTCGTATCACGGCCGGCCTGATATGTGGTCTGGTTATTTAAATAAGTCGGATTATATTCCTGCACCAGATATGGCAGTTCACTGTATTCCATCACATTGTCCTGAAGCTTCGCCCATGTGTCTGCATCATAAGCAAACTGCGGGCTGGCTGCCATTACAGCTAAAGGTCCGTTTAATGTCATTACCGCGGCTGCCATCACCGTAGCTAAAGTAGGAAGTGTCCTTTTCTTTCCTTTGTATTTCATTTCCGCTTTTTGCTTCCTTTCTGTTTACGTTCAGATTACCTAATTCGTCACAATCAGGCCTTTCACAGCCCATTCATAGTTTTCCACAGCCTTTGTGTATTCCAGCTGTGCAGTCTTATAAGATGCTGCGCTGCCAAGCCATGAACACTCAAGTCCGAGATAATTAGCCTTTGAAAGCATCCCAAGCTCATTTTGACGCTTTGATGCTTCATAGGTCTGAGCGGCAGCCTCATACCCGGACTTTTCACTTTCATAAGCCTGTTTTTTTACTATTACAGCCTCATAAAGATTTTGCATTGCAACTTTAACAGAATCTTCCGTATATGCAACATTTCTCTTCTTGATCGAACGGTTAGACGAACCCGTTGCGGATGTATTTCGCACTGACATCAGATCATAATTCGCACTGACTGCCGCCTGTGTATCAGCCGAAATATTCATCGCAGAAAGCCTTGAATCATCCGGAACCGGGACATCTGCAAATTTAACATCAGCATTTACATCAAAACCAAGCAGCATCAAAATATTCTGTTTGAGCTGCAATGCCCCATTTTCTGCCTGCTGTGCACCTGAAGTAGCCTGTTGCAGGGCTTTCTGTGCGGTCAGCACGTCCTGTTCTGAAGCCCGCCCGATCTCCTGCATCTTCTGTGCAGCGTCCACATTTACCTGACACATCTCAACATTCTTTTTTGCCACCTCAACCTGAGGAACCAGTTCTTCATACTGTATAACCAAATTTTGAACCGCTTTTACCAGCTTATTCTTCGTCTGGCGAAGCATGCGCGCATAAGTGCCGGACAACTCCTTGTTTGTCAGCTTCGCTCCCTGTTTGCGCAATTCCTTTGCCGCTGCCTTATATCCCTCAAACAGCTCCCTCGTCTCAGCATCCATATCATCAGATTTGAGATCCAGCGCATCCTCCATAAGTTCGCTTGCCTCGGCCGCCAAAGCAGTTCCTGCTGATTTATTGGTCGCCTGACTGTAAAGCTGGGAACGCAGATTGAGATATGTAGTATTATATCCTTCTATTCTCCACTCTATCTCTCCGTACTCCAGCGTGCCATCTTCGAGCTGTTCTCTGGTATATGGTGAAACTTCCTCTTCGGACTCGGTATTACCGCCGGTCAGCACCGGACCGGTCGCATCATCTCCGATCAATGCATCGGAACCTACGCCCGGTGTCTTAGATGCATACACCTGCACAGACGATATTGCACTGATCAAAGCCGCCTGTAAAAGAATGGCAAACAGTTTATTTCTGTTTTTCCAGATTTTACTCATCTTATTTCCTTTCAGTCATGGTGATGCCGCCATCAGACGGCATCACCAGTTTACTAACCGGTCAGATCCCGGCTCCATGTTTCAGAATATCCAGTGTGAGCAAATACCGCTCCCTGATGCGGTTTTCCGGAACTCCGTCGTGAAAACTCTTGATTTCCGCTGCTATCGACATCATGGCAAGATGAAAAAAACTCATATATTCTTCCCAGCTCATCTTTCGCATCGATTTGCCCACACATGACTCATATACGGCTCTTTCAAGCTTTCGCCCGCGCACCGCCCGCGGACTGTCAGGATCTGAACTGAATATATCAAATGTAAGCGCCTCCCGACTGCCGCAATCCATAATATTTCGAATAAAATCAGTGCGTTTCTGATCCCGGCACAGCAAAAGCGAGCCGTCTAAAAACTGTTTCAACATTTCCCATACATTACCCCGGGACTTTTCAAGACATTTAACCCCGCATTCGTAAAACTCATTGATAAAATCTTCGCACAGATAACCCAAAACATCCCATTTGCTGTCAAAATATGTATAAAAGCTCCCTCTGGATATCCCGGCATCTTCTATCATGCGATTAAGAGATGCTTTTTCAATCGTCGTCCGTGTATATTCAGCAAGACACGCGTCCCTGATTTTCTTTTGTTTTTCCACAGAAAGCCGCTTAAAACGTTCTGACGGCATCTCGCACTCCCCCTTTACTCTGACCCCTTTATTCTAAAATTTCTTCAGACGACTATGCGGATTAGTCACAGTCCAGGGCCTCATATTCCTCTTCCTTGCCTTTTCCCATGTTGTAAACCACGCGGTAGAAGGACGGAAGAAGCACCAGCGTAAGAACCGTTGCAGCCGCCAGACCGCCCACATTTACCAAAGCCAGTCCCTGCATCATCTTTCCTGCCTTTCCGAAAGCAAGGCAGTTCGGAATCATGGAAATAATTGTTGTAAGCGTTGTCATAAGAATCGGTCGCACACGGATCGCTCCTGATTCTACCAGTGCCTCATCAAGCGGCATCTCCATTCTCAGCTGGTTAACCGTATCTACATACAAAATACCATTGTTTACAACCGTACCGACAAGCATCAGGAAACCAAGCATGGAAGTCATGCTGATCGGGCAGTCTGCAAGGAACAACAGTCCGAAGGAACCGATCAAACTGAACGGAATCGTAGCCATGACCATGAGTGAAAACTTAGGTGATTCAAACTGTATTGCCATGACAATAAAAATCAGGAAAATCGCCGTTACCAGCGCCATTCCCAGTGAAGAAAGCTCATCACCCATCATCTCATCAAGACTGTTGGCCGCCATCTCTACACCATATGGGAATTCCCAATTCTGCACAAAGCTCTTGACATCTTTTTCGGCAGTTTTCTTATAATCAGCCTGTGCCTGCATTGTTATGGACACCTGATATTGTTTCTCTTTTCTTGAAATCTGCTGCGGACTGTCCTGATAGTAAATCTCTGCCAGATCCTCAAGCGGAATCGTGTTGCCGGATGCGGTCGTAATCATCATGCCCTGAAGCTTAGATATCGAATCATAGCGATCCGGTGCAAATTCTACCTTTACATCCTGATCCTCACCATTTACTGTAATAGTTGCCGCCGTAACACCGCTCAAATTGCTGTATACAACCGAACCGATACTTGCCGGAGTCAGACCTTCTGCCTCTGCCTTGACCGGATCGACTTTTACTTTGATAACCGGTGCCGCATTTTCAACCGAAGAATGAACCTGCATGACATCTTCACGCTTGCGAAGTTCTGTTACCAGCGCATCTGCAGCTGATTTGAGGGTATCATAATCAGTACTTTCCAAATCAATCTCAATCGAGTCGCCACTGCTCATGCTGCTGCTCATACTGCTGCTGCCCTGTTCCATGGAAATCGTGGCATCTGTATAATTTTCAGTCTCATATCTCCATTTTTCGATTACCTCGTCAGTAGAGAGTTTTCTCGAATCCTTCAGATATGCGTTCAATGTGACGTCACTTCCGCTGCTCATGCTGACACCGCTGTCACCGTAAGTCATCAGGTAATGGTCAACATTTTCATCCGCTGCCACCATCTCTTCCAGATCAAGCACCGTATCACGAATCGCCGAAACGGAATAACCCGGTTTTGTCTTAATCGTCATGGAAACAATGCCTTCATCGATCGAAGACATAAGCTCTACGCTGAGTCTTGATGCCATCATAACCGCCAGAACTACCAGAACCGCGGTAGTTCCGAATACCAGCGCATATCTTTTAATTACATGCGGCATGTGTTTGCGATACCAGTCCTGGATTTTCTTTACCGCACGTCCCGCAGGCGCGTGGTCTTTTTCTATCGGATGCCAGAACATATAGCACAATGGCACTATAATGACGGCCGAAAACAGCGAAGCCGTCATACAGAAAATAATCGTATAACCAAGCTGTGTAAAGAGCTGTCCTGACAGACCGCTCAACATAAGAAGCGGAATAAATACAACGCAGGTTGTCAGCGTACCACCTGTAATTGAGCCAATCATGGTTCGCGTACCTTCGATAGCTGCATCATAAAAATCTAACTTTTCCTTTGCGCGGAAACAACCGTCGAGAACGTTGATCGAGTTGTCAACCATCATACCTACACCGAGAACCAGTGATGTCAGCGAGATAATATTCATAGAAAATCCCATCGCTGCCATACATATGATGGCCAGTACAACCGAAATAGGAATAGAAGTACCTACGATAACTGACGCACGCAAATCTCCGTAAAACAAAAACAGAATGAGCATGGACAAAATAATCGCGAGAATCAGTGTCTGGACTACATTGCTCAAAGACTGTTTAAGTGTATCACTGGAATCGTTTACCACCGTGATCTTTATTCCCGGATACTGCTGTTCAATCTCCTGTACTTTTTTTGTTACCTGATTGGAAACATCGATTGCAGTTGAACTCTGCTGTTTCTTGATACCAAGGGAAATAACATCTTCTCCGTTGTAGCGTCCGATCGAGCTTTCGTCCTCCAGTGCCTCATAAACATTGGCAATATCAGAAAGATGTATGGTCTCTCCGCCTGCCAGAGGAAGAACGACATTTTTAAGGCTTTCGGTACTCTTAAACTCGTTGCCTACACTGACATCCAGCTCCTGCTTTCCTACTCCCACGTCGCCTGCCGGAATTGTAAAATCTGCCGCTCCTACAAGCTGAGCAACTGTGCTCATATTCAGATGGTACTGTGCAAGCTTTTCCGGAATCAGCTCAACTCTTGTGTAACTTGCCTGTCCGCCGGCGATGGAAACCTCACCTACAGCGCTCAATTTTTCAAATTCCGGTACGATTTTATCATCTACATATGAATACAGATTTCCGTCAACGTCACCGCTGACTGCCAGTGTGACGGTAGACATCGAGTTGACGTCCAGCTCCATGATGTTCGGATCATTGGCATCGTCGGGGAGATCGCCTGCAATACCGTCAATTGCCTTCTTAAGATTTATATATGCAGTGTCCATATTTGTACCATATTCATACTGCACAATAACAATCGATGCATTTTCACGGGATATGGACTGTACCTTATCAACCGAATCCAGAGATGAAATAGCATCTTCCTCTTTTTTTGTAATAAGATCCGTCACGTCCTCAGGACTGGCTCCCGGATATACCGTGGCGATAATTAACATCGGCATCTCCATCTCCGGTGTCAGCTCCAGCCTCATACCCATGATAGACTGGAGACCAAAGTAGGCAATGGTTATCAGGCAGAGAATGATGGTAACCGGCCGCCGCAGTGCGAATTTTGTCAGTCTTATCATTCTTTGTCACCTGCCTCCGTCGTCTTAGATGCTGTCTCATCGTTTACTTCTGTATTTTTACTATCTGTTTCCTGAGTCAGCAAAACCTCGCCCTGATCAACCAGCTCATTGCTCCAGGTCACGATCACCTGGCTATCGCCTGTCAGGCCTGATTTTACTTCCATTTTTTCATCGTCATAAATACCGGACTCTATCACGGTCTTTTCAGCTTTGCCATCATCGTAAACATATACGAATGGAGTGCCGTTATCATAATTTACCGCATCTACCGGGACTGTCAGCACCTGATTGGCACGATCCATGATAACCGTCATCTTTACACGGGAACCGGTTGTAAGTCCCGCTGCATCAGGAACCATGGCTCTGGCATCATAAAGACCGCTCTGCTCATTTACCATAGTGCCAACCTCTGTCACCGTACCGGTATAGTCAACACCATTCTTCTCCAAAGTTACCTCGTCACCTATTTCCATAGTCTGGTGTATCTTCTCGGTTATGCCAAATTTGACCTGAAGCTTGCTGGCGCCTGAAATCGTGCAGATCGCAGCTGCCGGGGAAACATGATCGTGAGGTTCAACACTTCTCGATTCTATCACGCCGTCGATCGGAGCTGTCACCGTGGTATATTTCACCTGCAAATCATATTGATTTTTAGCCGATTCATATGATATCTTTGCACTCTGAGCACTGTTCTGTGCCTGCTCCATCGCCTCCTGTGATACGTATCCGTCAGCAAAAAGTGCCTGCGTACGGCTAAGATTGCTGTCCGCATTCTTTAAAGCTACCGAAGCCGCATCAACCTGCAGTTTTAAAGCTGTCAATGCATCTGAATCTATTTTGCAAAGTGCCTGACCTGCCTTAACCGTGTCTCCCGCCTGGAAGTAAACCTCCAGCACCTCGCCGCTCATCTTCGGCATAACGCTGGCCCTGGACTCGGGCTCTATCTGCCCTATCAAATCGGTGTACAAATATATATCTTGACGAACCGGATTTTCAATCTTTACCGTTGGACGTGACTCATACTCTGCTGTTGTCTCCTTATGAGCACAACGGGACAAAATGACAGCGCCAACCACTACAACGGCAGCCAGCGCCAATATCTTTCCTCTTTTTTTCATAATATCCTCCATCTATGTCTTATATATTCAGATAACTACTCAGCCGCAATACAATAAACATAAATCTGCAGCAGCTGATGCAAAGCACCGGTTGCTGCAAAAGTCTGACCAGTTAACATTCCATTTACATTTTATCTATCCCTAATTCCATTTACAACTCCCAAGATCAGACAGATGTGTACACAAAATTGCAAAAATGTGTATATCTATGTCAAATTGCCACATCCTACGGTTGTGGCACTGCCATAACAAGAGAGCGCCGCAGGCTGTCTTTCCTATAAGTCAAAAAGGCAGCTGCCCGAACTCCCGGACAACTGCCTTTTCTTATTTCGTATTTCGTATTTCTTATTGCCTATTTCTTATTGCCTATTTCTTATTCCATATCACTTTTTACCCGCAAATACCGCTCCCATCATGTCCGGTACTCTTGCGCAGCACACTCATAAACGTAGCCACCCGATCTTTCACGTCCGACTCGTCCTTAAAAGGAGTATCAAATGCGACACCCATAACAGAATAAATAATGATCTGCACCGCCATCGCGGCCTCAGGCATTGTAAGATTCTTAAGCATGCCCATCTTCTCCAGATGATTATAAAAATACTGCGATGCCTTCTCCCCCATCTGGCGGCGCAATACCATGAAATGAGCCGACTCTGAAAGTGTCCTGATGCGATCCTGATTTTCCATAATATACATATAAAGCTGTGTCAGAGCTTTATATGGATCCGGCTGGCTCATGGTCTCCTCCATGACACGCTTCATCTCGCGTTCCATCCGGTACTCCATCAGATCATAGATGTCCTTAAAATAATAATAAAAGGTTTTTCTTGTAATCCGGCTTCGTTCCACAAGTGCGGTAACCGTAATTTTTTCGACCGGCCGCTCTTTTTCAAGTTCTAAATAAGCCTGTACAATACGCTCCTTCGTATTTACCTGTTCCATACCTTTTCCTCCGGCAAACCGTTGTTGTTTAAGTATAGTTTAAAATTCAAAAAACTGCAAGTATTGCCTGAATATTTACAATTACATATCCGCCTGCGGCAGCTTCTGCGAATACACAACTACCCTGTCTCCTTCAAGCATCTGTGTATTTCCGTCAGGAATAATAATCTGGCTGCCGCGCTTTATCATCACAATGATTGTATTCTTATAAAATCGTGCCTCTGATATCTTCTTTCCGCACCAGCGGTGATCCGGAGTCATCAGAATTTCCTTCAGTAGTATGCCCTGATTATCCGTAAAGCCCTCAGCACCCAATACTACCGTATCTCCTTCTAATATAACTGTCTGTCCCTTTGGCACTATAGTCTGTGTTCCACGCCTTATAACCGTAACCAGCATTCCCGGAAGCATCTCAATATCACATATTTTCCGATTTTTCCAGGGATGATTTTCTCCGATGGGAAGCTGCACAAACTGAATCTGCATATCTTCTGTATAATCGGAGAACGTTTTCATGACGTTAGTCGAATTATCAATCATATCACATTTTTCCGCAACTTTCGGAAGCAATGATCCCTGAAAAATGATGGAGAATAAAACAACGCAGAATACGATATGAAATATGTCATATTTCATATATCCTTCACTGAGTGTTGCCATCATGGCAAATACAATCGATGCAGCACCTCGAAGTCCTGCCCACGAAATGACGAGATACTGCCCCAGCGGAGGCTTTGATGGTGCAAGCAACAATCCGACAGCCGCCGGTCGTGCAACAAAGGTCAGAAACAATGCAATCGCAATCGCCGGAAGTACGATCGCCGGCATCTGTGACGGAAATGCCAGAAGGCCCAGCAAAAAGAACAGCATCATCTGCATCATGCCTGTAAACGCATCAAAAAAGCCCACCAGTGCCTTCTGATTTTTCAATTCCTGATTTCCCAGAATAATACCCGTCAAATAAACACTCAGATAACCGTTTCCGCCAATCTGCGAGGCCAGTGCATACGAAATAATTGCTGCCGCAAAAACGAAAATAGTATCAAAACCTTCACCGGAAAATGCATACTTGTTAAGAAGCCAGGTTACCAGCCATGCTATCAATGCGCCGGTAAGAAGGCCAAATGCAAGCTGCTTGATAAGAAGCAGGACTATAGCCCCGCCGCTGACGCTGCCTGTCATCGCAGAAAGCAAAACAACTGTCATCATATACGCAAAAGGATCGTTGCTTCCGCTTTCAAGCTCAAGCATTGACGCCGTACCATACTTAAGGTTGAGCTTTCTGGAGCGCAAAATAGAGAAAACCGATGCTGCATCAGTCGATGCAAGAACCGCCCCCAAAAGCAATCCTTCCATCAATGCCATTTTTAATACAAAATAACAGAAAAGTCCGGTCAGAAGGGCGGTCAGCACTACACCTGCGGAAGACAGCAAAATAGATTTCGCCGCAACCGGTTTTGCCTCGCTCCATCTTGTACCGAAACCACCATAAAACATGATAAAAATAAGTGCCACAGAGCAAACCTGCTCTGCCAGCGAAAAATTGCCAAAGGGAATTTTAAAAATACCATCAGATCCGAAGAGCATTCCCAGTACAATAAAAATAAATAATGTCGGCACACCAAGGCGTCCCGACAGACGGCTTGCTGCAATGCAGACAAGAATAATAATCGCCACCACCAAAAGTGCAAATGAAGTTGAAATATGCATCATTCCTTTCTGTTAATCATACTTTATTTACGATACTACACACTGTGTATATTTATGATACACTATTTCTGTGAAATTTTTGTGTTAAGATTGTATTAAGGAAACGCTGTGCAACTGACTTTCATTCATTGTGATGCCGCCTGACAACACTTTCAGCGCAAGCAAAAAGAATGTGCCAAGGCACATTCTCGCCGAGCGCTTTATGTTTTTACAGTGACAGATCTCCTTTTGCACGCGCTCTTCTGTCACGAATTGACTGAATTACAGGAACCATGAACATGGCTACGATACCGCCTGCAAATCCATTGTTGTATAGATTCATTCCGCCGTATACTATTCCGACATTCAGCGCTACAGATGCATGCAGGAAACCGGCCAGCACTCCGAATACGATTCCAAACTCTCCCGCAATCGGTGCAAGCGTCGTGGAAAAAAGCAGTGCAAGCATCGCCGACGGATCACTGATATCCCAGGTCATCATATTGCTTGCCATGCAGACACCCACCATGATAGGAAATATGTTGCGCAGGTGTTTTCCGGTCGAACTAAAGCCCACTATCGTAAAAATTCCGCCGATCGTAGGTCCGTTTAAGTCTCCCCCTGCTGCCAGCACAAAAAACGTAGCAAAAAGTCCGTTTATTCCCATGTTTAAAAGCGTAGACGCACCACCCACCTCAGCCAGATAATCGGTTCCGGCGATGCCGCTTGTCTTCAAAATGTGGCAATATCCGCTGATCGTCTCTTCTCCTCTCCACAGAATTGCCACAACTGCCATGCCTCCAAAGAGAGCAAATAACAGTCCGAGAAGCATGGCATTGTTTCCGGTGGACCATATAAGACGGGCTTCCGTTTCAATTCCGAATGATTTAAATGTAGATACCAGAACAGTTGCAATGATACCAGAAGCAAATCCGACGTTATAAAGAGAATATCCCTTATGCGCATAATGAGCATGTGTTGCCAGAGGCGGAAGTACAAATCCTATACAGATTCCGACCATTATCGTCACACAAAACCTCTGCCACAGAGGCAGCTCCACCACGTGCATCAGCTGTGTGATGATCGGAGAGAGACTCGTTCCGTAGATGCCGACATAAACATATTTAGATAGTGGCATTTTATGATATTTTGCATAGAGATATACACCAATGACAATAGCCCAGATATTCATAAGATTCTTGCCGAACAGAGAAAATCCAAACATAAGACAGCAGGATGTGATGGTATGACCGTCCATCTCCATCCCCAGGCCGTAGACAAAACATATACTTATAAGGGACATCATCCCTGCATTGAAAAAAGCAGCTCCCATTCCGCCAACTTCTATATAGTCTGTGATCAGGAAGTCCGGCTCCCATATGATTCTATAGATACCTGTAATAATAGTGTCAAAAGGCTGTATGATCAGCCCCGCTGATATGAAATAGATTGGAATCAGTGCCAAAAGAAAAAACTTCATCTCTCTGGTCAGAGATTTTGTTACCATAGACCTTTACCTTTCAAAAAAAGGGTGCATAAAGGATGAGCATGCATCCTTGCACCCGACCGTTAACAAATTGTTAAAATATTCCTTCTCTATTTTATTTGATTTTCAAACAATTTTCAACTATATTTTTCAATTATTTATAACTATTATTTACGAAAGGTTATTGCCCGGGTGTTGCTAAACGTTTACACTCACTTCTTTTCCAAGCGCGTAACCACGATCTTCTAAAATTTCTCGCAGCTCATCGACCACATCGCCCAGCTCTTTGCCCTCTTCATCAATGACAATATCGGCATATTTTTCAAAATACGGTATACGCTCATTATACAGATCCAGAAGTGTCATACCGTCTTTCAATGCAACTCCGCGATCTTTGACATCACCCACACGATTTACCAGTTCTTCATAGGAAATTTTAAGGTATACAATAAGTCCGATGGATTTGAGGTGTTCCATGGCCTCTTTGCCATAGATAACGCTTCCGCCCGGTGCGATAACCGCCTGTTCGGCCTCAACTCCCGCATTGATGCGGTTTTCAACATCAAGAAAACCATCCAGCCCCTGTTCCTCGATAATTTCTCTGAGGCGTTTTCCTTCCTGTTCCTGAATCAGCAAATCAACATCCACAAAGGAATACCCGAGTCTCTTTGCTAAAAGCACTCCGACCGTACTTTTACCTGCGGACGGCATGCCAATCAATGTTACATTATTTTTCATCCTTGGCACCTCTTTTTTTCTTTACACTCCATCCGAATGTTCCGAGAAGTTCCGAAAGGCCATAATATCCGCCATGCGAATACACTATAGGTTTAGCCTTTGAAAGTTCCAGTGTTCCCCGTTCATTCAGCCACCGTTCATCTACACTTACTCCTGTCACCTTTGCAAGAAACATATGATGCGAACCAAGCTCCTTAACCTCTGTCACTTGGCATTCGATCGCCACCGGACTCTCCGCAATCACCGGTGCCTTTACCGTATTTGCAGGAAGAGGCGTAAGACCGGTCTCTTTCCACTTGTCCACATCTCTTCCCGAACGCACTCCGCAGTAATCGACTGCTCGTGCCATAGATTCTGTCGCCAGATTTATGACAAATTCTCCGCTCTCGCGAAGCATGTGATAAGAATACCTCTCTGGACGCACGGAAATATATGCCATCGGCGGATTTGTGCAGACCGTACCCGTCCATGCTATGGTAATGATATTGCTTTTACCGGCCGCATCCGCCACCGTGACAAGAACCGCCGGAACCGGATAAATCATATTCCCCGGTTTCCACTGAAGGCGATTTGTTTTTGTACTTGTTTTTATGCTTGTTTTTGTGCTTGTTCTTGTGGCGGTTTTGGTTGTTGTTCTTTTTTTTGTATTTATTTTCTTATTTTCGTTTTTCCCGGATATTCGTCCATTAGCCATATCCATATCCTCGTAATCAATTTAATCATTATCCGGAAGAAGCTTCACTCTTACCATAATCTGTTTTATTATACTTCCCTCCGGGAGTTTCATATCATCAATATGGGTTTGAGCAGGCAAATCCCCTTCTTCCTCAAGCTCCAGACTTATCCAGTTATATGCCGCATCTCTGGCATTTTCCACCGCATCCTCAAGGTCAGGACCTTCTGCCTCGCAGCACTCCAGATCCGGAAAATATGCATCATATCCTTTTCCGTCTTTTTTTGGCGTAAAAACCGCCGGATAAACAAATGTCATGGCATACTCCTTAATTTTCGCACTCTTATTGTTCCAATGCAACTGACAGTGAAGGAATGAGCTGTTTCTTTCTGGATACAACTCCCGGCAAAATTACCGACTGCTTCGGCTCCTCACTTCCGTCTCCCACATGAAATGCATCTGCTATAACCTGCGCTGCCCCCTGTCCTACACAGAGAAGCTCTGTTGTCTCCGTCAGGATATTGGTCAGCATGAAGAAAATCATATCAAGTCCTTCGTCCTGACGTGCCTTTTCCATAAACGGCAACATACGATCTTTAAGTTTCCCGAGTTCCTCCGCATTCAGTGAATTGATCTGGCCTACACCGAAATTGGTCTTTCCCGCAGAGAATTTCTTAAAATCCAGATAAAGGATCTCTGCATCACTCTTGCCCTTAAGCTCACTTCCTGCCTCAAACATCTGGTTTGCAAACTCATCAAGCTTGATTCCTGCCGTTTCGGCAAGGGAAACTGCTGCCGCACGATCCATAGGTGTACAGGTCGGGGAACGGAATAAAAGTGTATCAGAGATAATTGCACTGCAAAGCAAGCCGGCAATTGTCTTGTCAATCTCCAGTCCCTGTTCGTGGAACATCTGGAAAATGATAGTCGCTGTACAGCCCAGCGGCTGATTACGGAAAAATACCGGTCCTACTGTCTCAACAGTACCCAGACGATGATGGTCAATAAGTTCCAATACATTGGCATTTTCAATACCGTCTACCGCCTGTCCGCGCTCATTATGATCCACCAGAATCACATTTTTACCACGGGCGCCCAGGAGATTTCGGCGGGAAATAAGTCCTTTATACTTTCCTTCTTTATCGAGAACCGGGAAATGGCGGAAACGTTTGCTTGCCATCACATCCTTGATATCATCGATATAATCATCCGTATCAAAGGTAATCAGCTTATCTGTCTTCATAAAGAAGCTGATCGGCATACTCTGGTTGATAAGTCGTGCGGCTGTATATGTATCATATGGTGTTGTAATGACTGTACAGCCTCGTTCCTGAGCCAGTTTCTTGATAGTCATGGATACACCGGCTCCCTCGCATACGATGATGCAGCTCGCCCCCATCTCGATGGAACACAACTGGGATTCATAACGGTTTCCGAGTATAACAAGATCGTTCTTCTCGATATAGTACTCCATCATATCCGGATTTGCAGCCGCTATCAGAACCTTTCCTTTGTCAAAATATGACTTCTCATCACCGACAAAAATGGCGCCTTCCAGTGTTTCAATGATGTTTGCGTACTGAGTGCACGCCTTGGACAAAATACTGCTGTCATATACGTTCATGTAGGAACGGGTGATATCTCCGACAGTGATAAGACCTTCCAGAACATTTTTATCAGTTACCGCCGGAAGAGTTACAAGACCGTCTTCCTGCATCAGATTCCATGCCTTTCTGAGGGAAATATTTTTGGAAACTCCGGGAGTCTCGCGAATTTCAATATCCTTAACCTGTGTCTTAACCGATTTAATAAGTTTAGGCACCTCAACATTAAAATAATCAAGTACAAAACTGGTCTCCGGATTTAGTTCTCCGGCACGACACGGCACGTACTCCCCACCGGTCTGAAGCGTTTTAAAATTAGCATATCCGATCGCAGAACAAATAGAATCTGTATCCGGATTCTTATGTCCTATAACCATCGTTTTCTTTGCTTTCTCTGTTGCCATTTTTTCCTCCTGATTCACAATCTATTTACATTGTGTTCATATTTTATTCATATGTTATTTTTATACTAAAAGCATAAAAGATTTCATCCTTAACCAAGTTTTATAGTAATTTTGCACATAGATTTTTCATAATTGCCCCGGATGCTTCATTGCTCCGGGGTCTCCTCTTTTTATGACCGATACTTCCGGTCTCAGTCCAAAATCAATCTCGCTGCCCCGTAAATACCGGCATCATTACCAAGTGTGGCAAGACGAATCTCACCTTTATTCTCCGATATCGGAGTAAGTTTTCTATAATAACCTTCAATCAGATCTGTCAGAAATGTTCCGGCCTTTGATACGCCTCCCCCGATAACAAATATTTCAGGGTCAACAGTCATGGAAACACTTGCCAGTGCCCAACCAAGATAATAGCACACTGTATTCATAACTTCCAGTGCAAGTTTATCTCCTGATTTTGCCGCATCAAGCACTTCCTTGGCCGTAATCTTATCTCCGTATTCACGCATCACGGAAAGATCAGGCTTTTCTGCCATCTTTCTTCTAGCTTCTCTGGCAATACCCGTTGCCGATGCTACCTGTTCAAGGCAGCCATGTCCACCGCAATTGCAGGTCTCTTTCTCGCCCTCTCGAATGTGGATATGTCCGATCTCACCGCCAAGCCCGTGACGTCCCGCAACAATCTTCTGATCATGTACTACGCCGCCGCCGACTCCGGTTCCAAGTGTTACCATAACAATATCATGATACCCTTTTCCGCCGCCCTGCCACATTTCTCCCAGAGCTGCCACATTGGCATCATTGCCGGAGCTGACCGGCATTCCATCCAGTAATTCGCTTAAAATCTTCTGCGGGTTCATGTCTCTCCACCCCAGATTTACGCACACCTCTACATAACCATCCGGCTGTACCGGCCCTGGAAATCCCATGCCTGCACCGATCACGGTTTTTATATCAATCTTCTGTTCTTTTAAGGTCTCCTTAATTGAGGCAGCCACATCCGGCAGAATATATGCACCGTTATTTTCCTTACGACTCGGGACCTCCCATTTATAAACAAGCGTTCCGTCCGTCTCAAAAATGCCAATCTTGACGGTTGTTCCGCCCACATCAATTCCAATACACTTTTTTTCCATGCCAGAATCCCTTCTATCACCTAATATTCTTTATCAGAATCCCTTCTATATCTAAACTTCTTATCTGAGTTCCTATAAAACCGACAAGCCTGACAGGGAAAAACATATATTGCTCAGGCAATCAATACATTTCTCCCCATCAGGCAGGTATAATTCAAATCAGCATTTCTTAAAGGCTTTCAGCCACTTCTACAACATGTTCAACAGTAAAGCCAAACTTCTTAAACAGAAGTCCTGCCGGTGCACTGGCACCAAAACGCTCCATGGCGATAATCTTACCGTCTAATCCAGTATATTTGTCCCATCCGAAGCTGCCCAGGGCCTCTACTGCCACACGGCGGCGTACTTCTCTCGGAAGAACAGATTCCTTATACTCGTCGCTCTGCTCCTCGAACAGATCCATACACGGCATGGAAACAACACGAACCTTCTGTCCCTTTGCTGCCAATGTCTCTTTTGCATGAACCGCAAGAGCCACCTCAGAACCGCTGGCAATCAGGATTAATTCCGGTGTGCCTTCACAGTCATCTATAATATATCCGCCCTTTAATGCCTCACGGCTGCTTCCTGCCATCGGCTCCAGATTCTGTCTGGTAAGTACAAGGGCTGTCGGTGTATGTTCTGATGTCACCGCACTGTACCATGCTGCTTCTGTCTCTGTCGCATCACACGGACGGAATACATGGAAGTTAGGCATAGCACGAAGGGCTGCCATCTGCTCGATAGGCTCGTGGGTAGGTCCATCTTCTCCGACACCGATACTGTCATGGGTAAATACATAGGTCAGCGGCACACCCATAAGCGCAGATAATCTTGCCATAGGCTTGCAATAATCGCTGAATACAAAGAATGTAGATACATATGCCCGCAGACCGCCATGCAGCATAATGCCGTTTCCAATCGCTGCCATAGCAAGTTCACGAACTCCGAAATGCAGATTGCGTCCGCTTCTGTCTTCTTTAGAGAAGTCTCCCGCATCCTTCATATTGGTCTTGTTAGAAGGTGCCAGGTCTGCAGATCCGCCAAACAGATTCGGTAAAACATCCTTGATGTAGTTGATAAGTCGTCCGGAGATTGCACGGCTTGCTTCAGGTTTTTCCTGTTTTGCCCAGAATCCAGCATCATCCTTCAGTGCCTCTCCTGCCTTTGCATTGTGATATTGATTCCAGAGTTCTTCCATCTCAGGATATTCTTCACAATATGCAGCAAACATTACATTCCATGCTGCCTCCGTCTCTGCCTTCTGCTCGGCAATTTCAGAGTAGTTTTTGTATACTTCCTCCGGTACAAAGAAAGGCTCTTCGCTCGGCCAGTTTAAGTTTTCTTTGAGTGCCTTGACATTTTCTTCACCAAGCGGCTCACCGTGGGCGCTTGCCTTGCCCTGCTTTGCCGGACAACCAAATCCGATCTGAGTCTTGATTGTAATAAATGACGGATGCTCTGTATCTGCCTTAGCTTCTTCGATAGCCTTGCCGATCGCATCGATATCATTGCCATCCTCTACGGTAATTGTCTGGAAACCAAATGCCTGCATACGTCCCTGTACGTTCTCGCGGAATGCGATATCAGTACTTCCTTCGATAGAAATGCTGTTGGAATCATAGAGAACGATAAGTTTTGAAAGTCCCAGAGTGCCTGCCAGTGAAAATGCCTCTGATGAAATACCTTCCATCATACATCCGTCTCCGCCGAGTACATATGTGAAATGATCTACAACCGGATAATTTTCTTTATTGAATACGCTCTCCAGATGTGCTTCTGCCATAGCCATGCCGACTGCCATGCCCATGCCAGCACCCAGAGGTCCTGTAGTAGCCTCTACACCGACAGTATGACCATACTCAGGATGTCCCGGGGTCTTGGAATCCAACTGACGGAAGTTCATCAGATCTTCCTTGGAAAGATTTCCATATCCAAACAGATGCAGCAATGAATAAAGCAGCATGGAGCCATGTCCGCCTGATAAAATGAAACGATCTCTGTTCTCCCATTTCGGATTAGCCGGATTATGATTCATGTGATGTGCCCACAGTTCATAAGCCGCTGCTGCACATCCCAGAGGGAGACCCGGATGACCGGAATTTGCTTTCTGGATTGCGTCTGCGGATAAAATCCTGATCGCATTTACGGATAATGTGTCAATCTGATTCATAAGTAACCTCCTGCTATATATCTTAATTTTAAAACTAAACTTAGTTATTTGAGGCGAATTTCCCTCATCCTGTCGCCTCCGCTGATAATAAGCGAATTAAACGTATGTCCACGCGTAACTTTAGCCACGGAGAAATCGAATTCTCCGGAAAATCTCTCCTTGCCTGACAAACTATAAACACGGCAGGAATTTTCATTATTAAGGATGACAAAATCCCCTTGAATGCTTATATCGCGCCATGTATATGAAAAGTCTGCAGTTCCTGTGGCAGTTCCATCGGCTTTAAAAACACTCAACCGGCTCTCACTTCCGCTCTCGCTGCTATCGGAAATAACTGCCACATATTCTTTAGACCATGCCACACCTCGTATTTGACCGTCTATCTCCGCCTGCTTTACAAGTGACGGACTTGTCACATTTACCAGTGAAAAAAAGGCTATCTGATCATCTGCAAATGCGCATGCATGATCCTCATCGAGGAAACGCACTCGCGGGCATATGCTATCGCCCAGCTCATCAAAACCACCGACCAGACGATCCGGATAGTTCTTACCATATTCAGAAAAATTATAAAATACAATTCGGTTTTTAAGCGTGCCATCCTGCAAATACAAATCTGACAGCATAACCTGTGTTCCGTCCGGAGACAGGGAAACATCCATCAGGTATCCGTTTCCGGACATAACCGTCTTGATTGCCCAGTCGAGAGTACTGCCGTCTTTCTTGAAAAACGTCACATAAGATGCATTACTGTCTTCCACCAGTGCCGCCACCACTCCGTATGCCGATACACTGATGCGCATAATCGGCAGAAGTGTCGTCGCCTGTCCCTGACAGCCCGTCTTGTCGACTATATATATGTCATTTCCCTGCTGGTCGCCTATCACTGCATAGTCTCCGTTGACATAACATATCGGAGACTTGAGTTCATAACTCATCGACCATACTGCATTGCCGGACTTATCAATATAAGAAGCGCCATCTTTCGTGTATTTCAGAACATTTTCACCAAATACAGCAAATTCTGTCGTACTGCTCTCACTGGCCGATATTTCTTTTTCCCATGCCACCGTATAATCCGTATACGCATGATTATTTTTGTAATATATGAAACCGCCTGCCAGAAGAGCCGCAATAATCACTATTGTCAGGATTATCTTAAATCGCTTAAATTTTGTATGTCGCTCAGCCTTCTCTGCAACAGCTTCCTCATCTTCCCCGTGGCTTATCCCCCGTCTGGGAAACATATTCTGAGTGGCTGTGTCGATAACCCGCCCTTTTAGCTGTTTTTTCTGTTGTTCCCGTTCGATCGGGTTCATCTCACTCATTTTTCTCTCCTGAAGCCGGACCGCCACTCTTTTCATATTGCACTCATGATACTTAAAGTGCCTGTCCTAATTCATTTTGTAAAACCGTTATTTTCCGCCGCGTTCACGGTACTCGGCGATTACCTCGCTTAAGTTTACCGCCGTACTGTTATTCAGAATGTTCATCAGTGCATCCAGTTTTTCCGGATTCAAAAATTCTTTACCCAGATATGATTCGTAGGTATCTGTTATAAAGATTCTCTTTTCCTTGATTACAGTCTCGGTATAGCGCAGGCGGCTCTCTATCTCCTGATGTGATTCCTTGAGCTGCTCGATCTTTGCGCGGCTGTTTCCGGTAATTTCATCTGTCAAAATTGTTTTTGTTACATTTTCAAATGTGTTTAATGCATCTTTTTTCTTCTGAGCTGTCTCATCCAGCTCCTGTTCCATCTGGGAGATTTCATCGTCGTACTTTTCCAGATTGTAGAGTTCCTCACTGCGATCACGCCTGATCGATGAGGTAATTACCGCGATTTTGCGCTTGTTTGCAGCGATCAGACTGCGGATGGAGCGTCCCTCCTGCAATGCGGCAAGATGACGATCCTTCGTCCAGTTTCCGATCAAAATATACAATCCGCCGAATACAACCACATCAACACCGTAAATCAACGCCAAATAGAGCGTTTTCTGCTCCGGAAGCAGCTTGTAAATACCGCACGGAATCAGCAGAAAACAAATTGCAAATGTGATGAGCACCGTCAGAAGTTCTTTTAGTCCTCTCGGGAAATAGAGTGCGTAGTAAAGTGAGCTTTTGCAGATAAATGGCACCCTGTCCGACTGAAACAGTGTCCTCATTCTCACTGAAAGTTCCCTGTTGTGGGCATGGAGTTCCTGAGTTTCTTCCTTAACACGGTCTTTGATCCCCTGATTTTTCGCCTTTTCGCGGCGTGCACGCGTGCGCTTAAGCTTATCCCGCAGCTTCCCCAGCTCATCGTCATAGCTTTTTTCAATCTCATCACGGCGTTTCTTCACAGTCGAACTGACATCATCTGCCACCGCTTTTCGCTCTGTTTCCAGAACTTTCAAACGCTTTTTCTCCTCCTGAGCAAGCGTCTCCTCCTGTTTTTCAAATTCCGCCAGCTCGACCACTGCCTGTCTGGCATCTTCCAGAAATGTTTTCACATCCGTTATCGCCTGTGCCATCTCGTCCTCCCGGTTCATATCCTCTGTTAACACTCTTATTCTTCCAGCACCTGTATTTCCAGATAATCGAACTCGATACTCTCTATAAAATTATCCTGGGTAAAACGAGCCTTGTCGTGACGTTTAAATTCTTCGATCGTCTTATCAAGCCATACCGGATGTCCCAGATCGAAAGCATAACAAATCTGATCAATCGCATCAAATATCATCGCCGTTCTGGACATGGTATAATCACCGTTGCTGATCACTATATCCTTAAGCATCCGGTTTTCTTTCATCATTTTTCCCCAAAGACGAAACATTCTGCCATTCCTTTCCGCTGTCTCATATGTATTTCGTAATCCCTACAGCCTCTTAAGCAGTGCCTCTCTTGCTTCTTCATATCCCGGTTTTCCGAGTAATGCAAACATGTTTTTCTTATAGCTTTCTACGCCCGGCTGGTTAAATGGATTAACTCCCAAAAGGTAACCGCTTACGCCGCAGGCAAATTCAAAGAAATAGAAAAGCTGTCCCAAACTGTATGCATCCATTGCCGGAATTGTCACCTTAAGATTCGGCACACTGCCGTCCGTATGCGCCAGAATTGTACCGTTCATAGCGCTCTTGTTGACAAAATCAACAGTTTTTCCGGCCAGATAGTTCATACCGTCCGTATCAACGTCTTCTTTCTTCAAAACAATCTCTGCCGGTGACTCTGCTACTTCCAGTACAGTCTCAAACATAATTCTTGCACCGTCCTGAATGAACTGTCCCATGGAATGAAGGTCTGTTGTCAGATCGACAGCTGCCGGGAAAATACCCTTCTGATTCTTGCCTTCACTCTCGCCATACAGCTGTTTCCACCACTCTGATACATAATGAAGACTCGGTTCATAATTTGCCACAATCTCAACGTTTTTGCCCTTGCGAAGAAGAATATTGCGCACTGCAGCATACAAAAGTGCCGAATTCTCCTCAAAAGGAGTTTCCAGTGCATTTTTTCTCGCATCTGCTGCACCATGCATCAGTGCATCAATGTCTGCGCCGCTGACTGCGATCGGAAGCAATCCTACTGCGGTAAGTACTGAGAAACGTCCGCCTACGTCATCCGGTACGACAAAGGATTCATATCCCTCTTCATTGGCAAGGTTCTTGAGTGCTCCCCGTGCCCGATCCGTGGTGGCATAGATTCTTCTGTTAGCCTCTTCTTTTCCGTATTTTTCAATCAGCATCTCCTTGAATACACGGAATGCTATCGCCGGCTCTGTCGTAGTTCCGGACTTGGAAATAATATTTATGGAAAAATCTTTTCCATCTACCAAATCCATCAGATCATGGATATATTTACTGCTGATACTGTTGCCGACAAAGTAAATTTCAGGTGTTTTTCTCTTCTCTTTCGGAAGATTATTGTAAAAACTATGGGACAGGAACTCAATTGCCGCTCTCGCGCCCAGATAAGAACCACCGATTCCGATTACCAGCAACACATCTGAATCTTTCTGAATTTTTTCAGCTGCCTTCTTGATGCGTCCGAACTCTTCCTTATCATAGTCTGTCGGAAGGTCAATCCATCCAAGAAAATCATTGCCGGCTCCGGTTTTGCCTACCAATGTATCTCTTGCCGCCTGCACTCCTGCCTTGATACCGGCGATCTCTTCCTCATGAATAAATGCAGCTGCCTTCGAATAATCAAAGATCACATCTTTTCCCATATGATACCTCTCCTTTGCATTTTGGCCGACCATAATCAGCCTTATTACTTTGTCAAAAGTTTAACTTGAAACCATTATAACAATCCGCTTAACATTATGCAATATCAGTAACTTTTATTCCTCATATCCGGCTGCCATTTCCAGCAAAAGATTTACTGAATGCTTTATAGCCTGAGCTTCAAAAGCCGAATAGTCCATGCCTGCGCTGTCATCAGCCTTATCTGAGATTGCGCGGATGATCAGGAATGGAATTCCGTTTAAATATGCCGCCTGTGCAATCGCTGCTCCCTCCATCTCGGTACAGCTTGCGCCAAACTGTTCAATCAGCCACTCTTTTTTCGCCTTATCTGAGATGAACTGATCTCCGCTTACCACTCGTCCCGGGAAAGCCTGAATCTCCGGATTTACCCTTTTATTGCACTCGATTGCCAGTTCTCTCAGTTTCTCATCCGCTTCAAATGCAAATGTATCCACACGCGGGATCTGGCCGACCCGGTATCCGAATCCGCTCGCATCCATGTCATGCTGCACCGCATCAGTCGATACAACTATATCGCCGATGTTGATCTCGGCACGCAGCGAACCGGCAATACCTGTGTTCACAATCGCAGTGATATGAAACCGATCTGCAAGAATCTGGCTGCACATACCCGCATTTACCTTGCCGATACCCGAACGCACCACAACCGCTTCATGTCCGCCTAATTTTCCCTGATAAAAGTCCATACCGGCTACGGTTGTCACTTCAACATCTGTCATTTTTTCTTTAATCTGAGCCACTTCTTCATCCATTGCTCCGATAATTCCCAGCATCACAAAAACCTCCTGTCTTCTCTATATAATGAAGTATACTTAATTTTTGTTATCTTGACAACACCTTTGCCGTAAGACTATAATCATTATGCTGTTGTCCCGTTACTGTTCACGCGCTTTTCAAACAGCAACGGATTTTGCCGTAACTTCGCATGAAATACGGCTTTTAAGGAGGTTTTATTATGACATATACAACAAAGGGCGTCTGTTCACGGGCGATTGATTTTGAAGTTGAAGATAATAAAGTAAGAAATGTGCAGTTTGTCGGCGGATGTTCCGGCAACACACAGGGCGTTGCACGACTTATCGAGGGTATGGACATCGATGAAGCGATCTCCAGAATCGAAGGAATCAAATGCGGCTTTCGCTCTACTTCATGCCCTGATCAGCTGGCGCAGGCACTTAAGGAATACAAAGCCGGCATAACTACAAAGTAGAATCAAAGAGGTTATTACTTATGAAGAAAATCATACTGACAGGCGGAGGCACTGCCGGTCACGTCACACCTAATCTGGCTCTGCTTCCGGCACTGAGAGAAGAGGAATTTGACATTCATTATATCGGTTCTTATAACGGCATCGAACGTCGTCTCATCGAGGCTGCAGACATTCCATACGATGGCATCTCCTCCGGAAAGTTACGCCGTTATTTTGATTTGAAAAACTTTTCCGATCCGCTGCGTGTTATGAAGGGATATATAGAGGCCCGAAAGCTTATCCGGAAATATAAACCTGATGTGGTTTTTTCTAAGGGCGGTTTTGTAGCGGTTCCCGTGGTACTGGCTGCCAAACACTACAAGGTGCCTGTTATCATCCACGAATCTGATATGACTCCGGGACTGGCCAATAAAATCTGTATTCCTGCCGCATCAAAGGTATGCTGCAATTTTCCGGAAACTCTTAAGTATCTTCCGGAAGACAAGGCTGTTCTGACAGGTTCACCTATTCGCGAAGAGCTTCTGAGCGGTGATCGCACATCCGGACTTAAATATGCCCACCTTACTTCCGATCGTCCGGTAATCCTGGTTATCGGTGGAAGTCTTGGCTCGGTTACTGTGAATCAGGCTGTAAGAAACATTCTTCCGGAACTTTTAAAATCGTATCAGGTAATACATATCTGTGGAAAAGGTAATCTTAATGAATCTCTCATCGGCACTGAAGGCTATGTTCAGTATGAGTATGTGGACAAGCCGCTCAGACACCTGTTTGCTGCGGCAGATCTGATAATCTCCCGTGCAGGTGCCAATTCTATCTGTGAAATCCTGGCACTCAGGAAGCCGAACATTCTCATTCCTCTGTCAGCTGCTGCCAGCCGCGGCGATCAGATTTTAAATGCAAACTCATTTGCAAATCAGGGATTCAGCACCGTCTTGGAAGAAGAAGTTCTAACTGCAGATACACTCAGTCAGGCTATCGAAGAAACCTATAATAACCGTCAGCAATTCATCGAAAAAATGTCGGAAAGTCACCTGAATAACGCTGTCAAAACTATAATGGGTCTGATCCATGATTGCATACGCAGCTAGCAGCATTGCTGTCCTTACGTAGCGCAAGCCATAATCACTGAATACACAGACTTCACATCACATCGTACAGACTTTTACTTCGTCTGCCGCGATGTGATTTTTAATTATCAAATAATTTTACTTTTAACACACGTTTCTGCAAATCTGCTTTCGCCCGGTAAAGACGTGTGCAGCAGACTGTTGGTTTTATTCCGAGAATCTCACAGGTTTCTTCTGTCGTAATCCCCTCGAATACACGCAGGATCAGTACATTCCGCCAGTCCTTTTTCATGGATTTGACTATCTCAAGCGCCCTTCGGTAGACATATCTGTCTGCTATTTCCTGATCCAGGTGCTGAATTCCTATATTACCATCCGTCAAAAGATCAAGAATCTTCTCTTTTGTTTCCAGATCGTCCAGATGCAGCACCTCGTGATGCCTTATACGCCTGTGATTGTCGATCCATTTGCTGCGCATAATACGCATCAGCAAAACCAGCTTTACTTTATGATCCAAGTCTAATGCATAACGTGTATAATATTCAATGAATGTTTCATGCACCATATCCTCAACATCATTGTATCCCACCCCGATTTTGTATGCATATTTTTTCAGCGGTATGAGATACTCTCTGTAAAGTGCATCAAAAAGCACTTTCTCTTCACTCTCCTGGTGCATATTAAACTCCTATCACGCCAATTCTTTACGGATGGAGTTACTGATTTCTGCAAGCTCTTCCGGGGTTGCCTTTCCCGGTGTCCATGCTACCATTTCCGGTCCGTTATCATATCTTGGGATAATATGCACATGGAAATGAAAAACCGTCTGTCCTGCAGATACTCCGTTATTTTGAACTACATTAAATCCGGTGCAGCCCAGGGATTTCTTCATCGCTGTACCGATTTTTCCGGCCAACGGAAGAACCTTTGACGCGATCACTGAATCAATTTCACATAAATCTTTAAAATGCTGTTTTGGCAAAATCAGCGCATGCCCCTTTGACGCCGGTCCCAAATCAAGAATTACCCGGAAATCATCATCTTCATAAACTGTTGAAGACGGAATCTCTCCTCCGGCAATCTTACAAAAAATACAATCCTTTTCCACCATACTACTTCTCCTCCTAATTGTTTTTTTGCTTTACAGGCAAATTGAAGAACAATTTCCTATAAAACTGACATTCCGCCTGACGGCGGTACCATCATGAATGGAAGCCAGAGGCTTATGCATCCTCGCGTGCAAGCACGCAGTCCGCATAGCCGCCTGACAGCAATTTCATGGCAAGAAAAACAAATGTCTGCTTCGCAGCCGCCTGTTTTTCTCTTGGTTTATTATAGCATAGACTAACAATTTCTTCTATGTCAATTTAAAAAAACTCCAAATTGATGTATCACCAAAGAATTTTACATCAATTTGGAGTTTTTGGTTATTATTTCATATTTTCAGATAATTCATCAATTCTCCCAAAATTTATATCCGGCATCAGCCATGTAAATTGAATCTCCATTGCCAAGGCTGACAGTCTCATTGGCCTGCAGCTGGTATCCGTTTACAGAAGTTCCGTTGGTTGAATTGAGATCCGTTAGAATATAAACGCCTTCTTTTCTGTCTATCCTTACATGAAGCCGGCTTACTGTCGGACGGTCAATACACGCATCCGAAAGTTCGGGATGTTTTCCAAGCGTAAAGGGCACATAGGAAATCTGAATGACTGCCGCTCCGGCTTCCAGCGGTTCTAAGCGGGCCATGCCATCTTTATTTTTCACCTCAGACAAAAGTGTTGTTCCGGCCTCCTTAAGACGTTCTATCTGAACTTCTTCCTCTCTTCTGAGTTCCAGTCTTCGAACCTCCTCACTTTCCGGATAAACCATCCATCGGTTTTCTTTTTCATGCCGCTCCTGTTCAGACGAATTATTATCATTTCCGCATTTATTTCTGACATTGTCATCTGCGTTTCCCGTATCTAAGCGCTGCTTTCTCTTCCCGGCAAAATATTCTCTCACAAAAGTCAGAATTCCGGCCGCTGCCATGATCATATATAAAAATATATTCGTTTCTCCGGTTATATACCAATATACAATACCGGCCACTGCAGCGCACCCAATGACCCTTATCACGCAATTTGGCCATCGTCTCTTATTCTTTTTATGTCGTTTTTCCCGTTCACCATCCGCTCTGTCTAAACCGCCGGTCACGGAAGTATTTCCGTATACAACTGATGATGTTTCATATACACTTTTTTCTGCAGTTTCTTTTACTGTTGTTTCTCTTTTTTCATCTCCGGTTTCTGATATTTCCGAATGCGCTTCATTCTCTTTACCTCTTTCTGAAGAGAAAATTTGATCTGCACCGGAAAGCTTTCGCATAAGATCTGCCATTCCATAATTTTCTCTCAAACTTATCTGGTATAAGTTATAAGCCAGCACCACGGCCTCTCGATCCTGATGATCAACTCGTTCCAGCAGATATTCAAGCAATTTAGATATCGATGTCGGTGTATCCTGTGTATATCCGGGAACCAGACACAGATTTACCGTAAATTGATCAGGCTCAATGTATATATATTCAGGATCTAACAAAAGCTGTTCTTCCTTCAGCAGATATTCTTCCACCCTCCTGATAACTCCCATCACACCAAGCAAAATCGACCGCAATTCTCTTCCTGACAATACCCGCTTTTCCAATACGCGTTTGAGCGGTTGTCTGGAGGTTATCTCATAATAATACTCTTCTGATTCCTCTGTCTGCCGAACACGAAATTTAAGAAGTCCCTCTATTATGTTTGCTGACAGCATCCGTGCTTCATACCCCTTCTCATTCTCCGGGGCTTCAATTATCATATAGTTATGGCTCATTTCCCGGCTATATCGAATTTCCATCCTGCTTCCTCCATACCACTTTCAAGTGCTGTCAGCAATCTGATTGCCTGTTCCGGTTCCCTGACATGCATAGAAATTTCTGTTTCGGTATTGCTTTTTACTGTTCCGTTCAGATTTCTCCCCTTTTCTCTGATTGTTAAAACCGCATCGTCGCATCTGAAAAATCCCTTCAAATATTGTCCGGCTCTGCCGCTTATTTCATCTACTGTCATTCCGTCTCCCCGCAACGACTTCTCCTCGCGGTACATGCATCGTTCCATCGCATCCTGCAATATAAAGCGGCCTGTAATTCTCCCATGCACTTCGAATACCCCTGTCAGCAGTGCTGCTATGAAAAAAAGGGCAATTGCCATCACAAATGAAGCTTCCACCGTGTAACTGGCAGAAACCTCTTTTTTCATATGTTCTCTGAAATAAACATCCACATCCAAACCGGAATCAGACATGGCAGAAACGGCAATTTTTTTCTTCGCATATTTTCCCATAATGCACTCCTCTTTCCGCTTAGCAGCAATATAATCATCCATATAACTCCTGCAATACTGCTGACAAATACAGCCCCCATCAACAGATTAAACGTGCGCCGCAGGCCAAGATAGTATCCTGTAATCAAAAAAAAGATTCCATCTCCGCTGCCAATCGATCCGTGTGTCTGACGCTCAATAAAAAGCAAAAACAGTCCCGGAAACAAACTTAAAAATAACATTATGAGCTCCACTGCAGCTTTCCTAAGATTTAATCCGAAAATCATAGCATGATTTATACCCAAAACTATTGAAATTACCATTCCCATAATGCCAAATCCGCACAGCCATCCAATTTTAATCTGATTTCTGCGAAAATCCTGCCATGAAAATATGATTAAAAATATCGAAAAAATCAATTCTTTCATTTAATTTTCTCCATTCAAGGGCATCTATCCACCACCGCAGTATGAACACTTTCCCAGATATTCTACGTCAGAAAGCCTTACCTTTCTGACATAATATGCCAGAGATGAACAATCCTCACTTCCATGATAAGCATCTCCGGACGGAAGAATATAAACCGTACCTCCTTGCGCTATATGTCTGCCGCATCTTTTGCATGCCTTGTAATGACCGCCATCGGCATTTTTAAGGCTCCCCACATCTTCATATGCAACAGCAGTAATCTGATTTGAAATATAATGACACGACTCAGAAATATGATATCTGGTGCTGTCTCTCCCGACATAAACCCACTCATCCTCTTTTTCCGAATCCGCATCCTTAGAAAAATATCCGCCTTCCACTCCAATCCATCCTCTTTTGCAGCTGCGTGACGATAGTCTGATATGATTCAATGCAAATATCGAAAAAGGCAGCCTCACCTGATAGACGGCTCTCAAATCAATCCACTCTCCGTTATCCGATATACGGCTGGCATCACATCGCACATCCGACACCCGTTTCCCTACTTCCGTCTGAATTTTTTCTTTTAAATACATTCTTAAAATCATATCCGTCGGCACTTTAGACCAGATATCAAATTCTGTTTCATCTGAACCGGCTGTTTTACCTGCCACATTTTTCTCTTCTTTTTCTGCCGGATGAACCTTATGGGATCTTTGATATACCAGCCACTCAAGTTCTCTCCCTGTTGTCTCAAGAACTGTTTGCACTTTGCGCTGTGTATCCAGTATTTCCATCGGAACCGACAGCAGAATCACTGTAAACATAAATAATGTCAATGCGAGTGCTGCCTCGATTGTAAGACTTGCACTCAGGGAAGCTAAAGACAATGTCCTTTTCCGGAGTTGTCGTGTTACTTGGACTCTGTGCCGCCGAAGAACGGGTATTCCCGCGACACAGACACTTTCTTTTATCCGTTTAGTTTTATTATTTGTCATCATTTCTACTGGCTTTCTATGTACTTGGAGAGGCACATTTGTGTCCGAAAAAGGGCACTGTCCTCCGCTTCCCTGATAAATATTGCAAAACAACTTCCATACCGCCTTACGGCGGTGCCACCACAACTGAAAGTCAGTTGTTAATACTCCTTCCTGGACGTACGACCGAGCTTGATTAGGTTCCCCTGCGCACTATAAGACACACTCACCCCATACTGACATCGATCCATCCTGAATCCTGGCTCTTTTTCTGAAATTCGATTCTGGATCATGTCCATCATTCGATAACAGAAACTACTTTTTTCCTGTATCAGGAAAAAAAGCTTTAGCCATTCCTGATAGTCAAGTCCATTATCATCACTATCCGACTGAATACCATTTTCACTATCAGCAAATACCGAAGTTCCGCCTTCAGCCAAGGCAGAAAGTGATATTTTCCAGTCTCCGGACTGCTTAAAAAAAGGGATTTTTCCGCCTGCAAGCAATATTTTCACATCTGCAACTGATTCTGCAAATGCCCAGACCGTCATGATAAAAAATGACGCTGCTGCGGTTATGGGTGCAATTCCTGTAAGTCCGGTAATGGCAAGTGCCAATGTTTCCGCTTCTGATCTTTTCTCTGCATCCGCATACAGAGCAGCCAGATTAAGCGCCTCGCGTACTGCCAAAAGTTCATTTACCGTTTGCTTCAGATTTTCACGATCCGATGTTTTTCCCTGCAAAATATATTCCTGTTCATAATGAATATCACCAGCTTTTTCCTGTCCGAATCTAGTAAAAAAATGCGCTGCATACTCATCTAAAAGAGCTTTTTCCAGACCTGCAGTCAAAATATTTTTCGTCTCGCTCCCCTTATCTGATTTTCCGTCCCCGTATAATTTGGATGGAAATGTCGAATTTGAAATTTTACTGTTTGAGATTTTTGTCCCTTGCGGCACACAAAAACTCAGCAGATCTGTCCCTGAAAGGCGGCTGACCGTCTCCAAAACATTCATTTTTTTCTTATCTTTTATGGCCGGAGTTCTAAATCGCTCATCCTTTTTAAAACGCTTCGTAATTGTCAGAACCGGTTCCCACAATGCTTCTTCATCTAACTCATCATCTTCATCATCCGGTTCCCATTCATCAATATACTCCTGTATCTCTTTTCCTTTTTTTACCGCTTCAGCAAGTATAACTTCATTATCGGAAGCAATGTTTTTTGTGTTCTTTACTTCTCGGCGCCGTTCCCCATCGGTATCCAGATATGAACGATATCCCTGCATTTCTTTCTGAACCATTTCCCAGTTATTATCTTCCAGATCTGCTTTTACTTCATTTGCTCCCTGTTCTGATATATCCAACTCTTTTGCGAGGTGATCAGCCTGTTTTTCATACTCGGCAACCAAATCAGGAATTTTTTTTAATTCCTTTTCAAGTTCCTTTGCAGAGTCAAAAAAAGATGTTCCGTCTGCATCTTTTATTGCGGTATCCATTTCCTGCATATGTTTTTCCTGTTTTTGCAGACAACCGCCTATTGCTTCTATTGACTCTTCAAGCCTTAGCATTTTTCTGCCGTTTTCCTGATATCCTTCTGTAATGTCGTGAACTTCCCTGGCCTGCGTCATCTGCTTAGCCTGCCACGGAAGTCCGGACACTTCATCCCCAAGTGTCCAGACACCAACCTTCATATAATCTACTACCTCAGCTGCAAAAGCATCCCCATTTTGGCCTGTTATGGCATCCAGTGATTCGATCTTGAGTTTGCCGTCCTTCAGCGTATAAAACGGTGCCGCCCCGAGATATTTCTCCATCTGAGGATTCATTTCTGCTGCCAGACGCTCCTTGTCGGAACACTCAAGCACAAATATCCTGTATTGATCCCAGATATCACGATGGTAACAGCTCATCAGAGAATCCAGCGATGAATTGAGCGCCATCTGCATATACCATCCGCTTCCGGCCGCTCTGGCCGACTCAAAAAGTCCCCCCATAAGTGCACAGATACAGGTAAGAATCAGACTCAAAAAGACTGTAATAGACCCACTTACATATCTTTCCGGTTCAGCTTTTCGTCCGGTACGAATCAATATACCTCCTTTGATTTGCTGTTTATCTGCTTAAAAATACTCTCAAGCAGCGCATTAATCTGTTTTTTGAAGATAAGTACCAATCCAATCAAAACCACAAGGATCAACACTATTTCTATAACTCCGACGCCATCTTCATCCAATAAAAATGCTTTTATTTCCTTTGCCAGATATGCTTTATCCATATACTTTTTCTCCTCTCCTGTCTCAGATTCCGAATGATAAAAATGCCGGAACCGAAACCATTACCATAATAATCATCAACATCAAAAACAATGGTAACAACAATTTAGTCGAGGCCTCTTCTCCCCGCCTTCTCGCCATAGCTTTTTCTTCTTCAAACGCAGATTCCATCTCTGTTTCCAGTGCTTTTCTGAGCCCCTCTGCACCATTTCTTACGTTCTGTTCCAAAAGTCCGGCGAGTTTTCGATACTCTCTTGAGTGACATCCGGCACCAAATTCCGCATACGCCTGCAATTCCGGGACACCTCTCTGCATGCGATGATATGCCGCTGCCATCTCCTGATACGCCGCTCTCTCTGTCTGGCTTCCATCCCGGCATGCTGCCTCATATTCCAGTACAATACGTTCCCATGCCCGTCTTACCGGAAGACCTGCTCCTGAAAACACTGTAAGTTTAGATACAATATCAGGATAATCTCCCATCATTTCCATTTTTTTCTTCTTCTTTTTCTCATTTTCTTTCTGTTTTTCATAAAGCGGCATCAAAAAAGCGGCTGCCGTACCAAGCACCGGAAAAAGCAGATATTCCCTGTTTTCCCTGATTCGATAAGATAATCTTTCTCCTTCATATGTCTCAGGCAAAATAAGCTGTCCCTCAGTCTTCTGTTCCTCATCCAATCGCTTTAAAAGACGCTTAAAGCCTGCTTCCTTCTCCTGCTGCGCATTTCTGATTGGCGGATACACTGTTACCGGGAATCTATACTCTCTGCTATATGCCCCTGCCTGTAATGAAGCCGTAAGTTCTGTCTTAATCCCGCTCTCAGGACATTCGTCATTGTATACGGTTCCATCCACACTAATCAGGTCGGCATCTGCCTGTGTCCAGCGAATTCGTATTCCCGTCTCCTCCATCCATCCGACAAGATTTAAATCATCTCTGACCTCATTTAAAGATGTATTATTGCCTCGGATCAAATCAGCAAGCTTTCCCCCTGCCTCCAGCAACGCTTTCTTAGCATCTTCTTCTCCATATTCCCGCTCCCCGAGTACAAGTTCCAGTGGGATCTCCTTCTCCCCCAGTCCCCGTACCCATATTTCCTGCTGACGATCTCCTTCTCCATATGAATAACGACTGATTATGTTGCCATCCTTAAGCTCTCCATCGCGTTTTTCCACTAAATATCCTGCATATGCCAGGATTATCCCCAAAATGACACATAAAATCTGTTTTTTCCACATGACTTTTACACCTCTATCTGAAGAATTTTTTCCGATATCATGCATGCAAGCAAATAGATCGCGAGACAACACGTCATTACCACTCTTCCTGCTAATGTTTCATACATAAGTGAAAAAAATCCGGGTGATGACAAATCCACATAGAGCACTATCAGATACGGCATCAGATTCATAATTCTCTGCTCAAACTGTTTCTCAGCCGTCATCGTCATAATTTCCTCGCGAACCTGTATGCGATCGGATATCACATGAACCACATGATTAACTACACTCGCCAGTTCTCCGCGACTGCGCTTAGATACCGTAAATATCACAGCAAAACTCTCCACTTCATCAAGGCCGCTTCTCTCTGCAAAAGACGTAAGCAGTCCTTCCACTGTTCTGTTCATTCTAAGCTGATTGGCTATATACGAAAATTCTCGGGTTATCATTCCCTCCTTTCCATATTGTTCCTCCAGATCCCGCACGCTCGCTATAAATGCATTTTCTACCGAATATCCTGCTGCCAGCGATGATGCCACGATCTGTATTGCCTCCTTAAACTGGAGCCTCAGTTCCTCCTTTCTTCTTTTGCAAAGTTCCTTTCTCTTTAATAACGGCCTCAATATTCCAGCCGGAAGCATCAAAATAAACACCACCAACGAACGATAAAAAACATATGCTGTTATTCCACATATAAAAGCCCCTTCCAGGAAATAACGTGCCCATTCATATCGTGTCAGACAATAACTCCTGTAATCACAGAGAACATTTTCCTGCGAACCGTCGCCGGCCCTCAAATTGGCCAATCCTGACAAGTTCTCCTTCAACCCGCTCCAAGTCAGCTTTTCCACTTTCCTTAAATTGATAGAGTGGCGAAAGACGGATTTCTCCATTTTCATAACCCATTACCTCCGCAATCTCCAGTACTTTACGGCTCTTATCCCGCATTCTTCCCACATGAACCATCAGATCAATCGCCGAACCGATCTGGCTCCTGACCGCAGCGAGCGGAAGTTCTGCCGCCATAAGCACCATTGTTTCCAATCTTGAAAGCATATCTTTTGCGCTGTTTGCATGTCCTGTTGAAAGAGAACCATCATGCCCCGTATTCATCGCCTGCAGCATTTCCAATGCTTCGCCACCGCGAACCTCCCCTACGATGATTCTATCCGGACGCATTCTGAGGCTTGCCCGAATGAGATCTCTCATGGAAATCTCCCTTGATCCGTCTCGGTTCTCAACTCTGGTTTCCAAACTTACCAGATTTGTCACATGGCGAATCTGAAGTTCTGCCGAATCCTCAATAGTGATAACTCGTTCTTCTTGCGGTATAAATCCGGACATTGCATTTAAAATCGTAGTCTTTCCGGAACCGGTTCCTCCGCTTATGAATATATTCAGGCCATTTTCCACCGCTTTTTTCAGAAAATCAGCGGCCTCAATACTGATACTTTTTAATTCAATCAGGCGTTCCATCGTGATAGGTTCCGGAAATTTTCGAATTGTTAAAATAGGACCGTTAAGAGCCACGGGAGCAAGCACAACATGGACACGAGAGCCATCTTCCAGCCTGGCATCGGCAATAGGTGATGCCAGATTAACCGTTCTATTTACTCTGCTCACTATCTGTTGAATCAGATCTTCTAACTGGCCCACAGAGTCAAAATGTTTCTCCAGTTCCTCAACACGTCCCTGCCGTTCAACGAAAATATGATCCGTACCATTTACCATGATCTCCGTTATGGAAGGATCATCCACCAGTTCCTGCAAAATATCCAGTCTTCTGAACGAATCAAACAGCTCTTTTCTCAACTGCAGCCGCTCTTTTAACGGCATATATGCCCCTTCTCCTGCCTCCAGAATCGCCATATCTATCATGTCACAAAGTTCACTATCTTCCACATGCATCCGGCTCTCCATCTGTTCCATCAGGCGCTGCCGCAATATTCTTTTTCGTTCCTGCATACTTCCCCCTAAAAGACTGTATTTTTCGTGACGGTGTCATCACCATTTTTTCTCAATATCTGCCTGACATAATCTCCCAACTCTCCCCACAACAGCTGGTCTATATAATCATTGCGGCCAAAACTGCCGTGATACGGGAGTTTCAGACGTTTTATCCGCTCGTTCAACCTGCCGTTTCCGGTCTGCGTAAGATAATTTTCCAATTCTTCAAGTTTTGCCATAGATACCGGGTCCTCGCGAATCGGCATATATATGATCCTGCAAAGCTTCATTATCGCAAGTGCCGTGCGACGTCCGCTTCCTATATCCACCACCACCGTATCATATGCGCTCTCCTCGGCAATCTTTCGAATAAGCCCCTCTATCGCCTCCTCACCAGCCTGATCAAGGTCCTCCGGATATCTCACCGGCGGAACATAATCCAACTCTCCCATTGTATGAACAACACTGTTCAGGCGCAGCGAATTATAGCTTCCTCCTGTATAAAAATACAGCAAATCCGACAGATCACTTTTATATTCTTCCTTCATTAGAACCGATAAACCTGAAAATTCTTCAAGATTCAGATACAATACCCGTTCCTCCTGTGCAAGCAGCTTGCCGAGTGTCAACGCAAACGATGTTTTTAAACATCTCCCGATTGGTGAATACACTCCCAAGACCTTTGCCAGTCCTCGTCCCGATATTTCCCTAAACTCTCCCTGACTGTCTCCGTACCAGGTCATAACATCACGCACTACCGCATTGCTTGACTGGTATTTGTATACACATGGTACAGCCTGTCCGTATGCATTTGTGTCATTGTCTGTAAGCAATATTACCTTTTCTGCGTTAATTGAATCTTTCTCTTCCGTGGAAACTCCTTCTCCCAACAGCAGTAGTTTGATAGGATGTTCCGCTGCGAATGCCTTAAGTTTCTCCACAGAACTGAATGCCACGACTTCAAACGGTATCTTTTCCTTCTGATTAACTACTTCTGCAAATCTGGCTGCATAAACAGAGTCCACATCGTATACTGCCAGGATGTGCTTCATCGCACCACCTCCCCATCTTACCTGATCAAATGTGTCGGATTATCTCGGCTGCAATAACTCCGAAAAATAACGACGGTGCCATACAAAAAGACATCTCTCTTCCATCCCTCGCCTCAATGTAATAAGGTTCTACAGTTTTTGTAACCCAAAAATTCCACATATAAAACAATAAATATCGAATACGCTGTCTCACAAGTCTGCGGTAAATCATAATAAAAAGAGACCATAATCCGGCTGCCGCCAATCCACAGAATATTATCCAAAGCCCTGACTCCATGCCGGCGCCGCCAAGCAATACCGCAGCTAATTTAATATCCCCTGCCCCCATCATCCGTAGTGCATACACCGGGAACATAACACATATCAAAATTACCGCCCGCAAAAAGAAACCTCCGACTTCAAGCATTCCAGAGATAAGCGCCGCCCGTATTCCCGGCAAAATTTCATTCCAGCCGGATGCATATCCTATTTCAAATCCCAATGCAAACCGCATCAATATAAATATCAATCCGCCGGTTACAATCAATTTGTTTGGAATACGTCTTTTTTTCAGATCACACCATGCACAGCCGCCCGTAAACAACAGCAATACAAGGGTCAACCTATCCCCTCCTCATTACATATTTTTCATCACAAATTTTCGTTTTTTTCGCTGAAAAAAATTGAATACTTCATTGACATAAACTTTAGAATCTTGTATCAGATCATCGGGAATCCGGATTCCCGTGACAGATGGAAGAACCCATCCATGAATGTTCCTTTATTA
>CAVHPN010000019.1:0-27163 GCA_963637995.1 Prevotella sp. CAG:279
AACTTCAAGGCTTAACCAAAAGCCTTTGTTCTTAGAATTTTCAGGGTTTTACATACTGTTCAGTTTTCAAAGTTCTTTGTTGTTGTCTTGGCGACAGCTTGTATATCTTATCATAAGCTTTTGCATTTGTCAACAACTTTTTTTATTTTATTTTTTTTCTAAGTCGCTGTCTTTTTCAGCAGCCTGATTAGTTTATCATGAAGACATGTTTGTGTCAAGCACTTTTTTGATTTTATCTAATCTTTTTTCTTAGAAAGAACGGAGAAAGAGGGATTTGAACCCTCGCGCCGGTTGCCCGACCTACACCCTTAGCAGGGGCGCCTCTTCGGCCTCTTGAGTATTTCTCCGCAGTCATAAATAACTATTCAATTGCTAATCCAACGTTTTTCCGTCAGACGCGTTTTTTATTATACTAATTTAGCATACTATTGTCAAGCGGTTTTTTTATTTTTTTCACAATCGATTTCCATCCTTTTTTTCCCCGGTATCTTTACATAAGTGTTATTATATAAAGGTAAAAATATTACTATAAAACTGGCATGCCGCCTTACTGCGGCACCACAATGAAAAGGAGTACTTATGAATCTTAATTATCTTATCATAGGAGCCGGTGGAACCGGTGGCATTTTAGGGGCATCCATGACTAAGGCAGGTAAGGACGTGACAATGATCGCACGGGGTGACAATTTAAATGCAATGCGCAAAAACGGACTTACAATCCTTCATCTCTGGAATCAGACAAACGATGTAGTTCCGGTACACGCACTTTCCATGGAAGAATATGAACGCACTAATAAAATTCCTGATGTCATTTTTGTATGTGTCAAGGGATACTCCATTGAATCAGTTCTTCCTTTTATAAAAAATGTAGCCGCCTCCCATACCATCATAATTCCTATCTTAAATATATACGGAACCGGTGCACGAATACAAAAAGAACTAAAAGGCACCACCGTTTTAGATGGATGCATATATGTATCTGCCGCACTCACTCATCCGGGGAAACTTGTCCAGCACGGATCGATTCTCAGAGTTGTATTTGGACCGCGCAATTCTTCGGATATATCTGATATTATGCAGAATATCCAGACAGATCTGGCCGAAAGCGGCATCGAGGGAGTCCTCTCATCTCATATTCAGAGAGATGCTCTGGAAAAATTTTCTTATGTTTCACCTATCGGAGCTGCCGGTGTTTATCTGAATGCCGTCGCCGGTGATTTTCAAAAAGAAGGAGCTGCAAGGAATTTATTCAAATCAATGATTCGTGAAATTTCAAGTCTGGCTGACGCCATGGGATATCCATTTGAAAAAGATTATGTAGAAGTTAATCTGGACATTTTATCGCATCTTTCCGCAGACGCCACCACTTCCATGCAGCGCGATATTCTGGACGGAAAGCCATCTGAAATCGACGGATTAGTTATGGAAGTAGTTCGGCTTGGCAGAAAATACTCTGTTTCCATGCCTTGTTATGAGGAGGTTGCTCGCGCTTTATGTCCATCGGAATTTTAATCAGTAAAATTATTGCTTTATTTATTGTTCTATTTTCAGGTTTTTTACTCGTTAAGAAAGGTATATGCAAATCAGAGGACAGTAAAGTTCTTTCCAGGCTGTGTATATATCTTGTTGTTCCATGTTCCATTTTGTCAGCATTTCAGGTTAAATATACACCATCAATCAAAAGCGGCCTCCTGCTGGCATTCGGTGCAGCTATTTTGGTGCATATTGTCCTCATCGGACTTTTCACATTCATTGGTCCCGTTCTGCACTTAAACGGCATCGAAAAAGCATCCATCATTTATTCCAACGCAGGGAATCTGGTTATACCACTGGTTTCTTCGATTTTGGGTACCGACTGGGTAATATATTCCAGCGCCTATGTATCAGTGCAATTGTTTCTGCTTTGGAGTCACGGTAAAATGATTATATGCGGAGAAAAATCTCCTGATCTGAAAAAAATATTTACAAATATAAATATGATTACTATCATAATAGGAATCATTCTTTTTATATTTCAGATTTCTCTCCCAGGACCTGTCGACAGTGCAGTTCGCTCTCTTGGTTCTATGATCGGACCTCTTGCAATGCTTATTGCCGGAATGCTTATCGCCGGTACTACTCCTGAGGAGGTATTCTCTCATCCACATATAATACCGGTAACATTCCTAAGATTGGTCGGAGTTCCTCTGCTGACTATTGCACTCTTAAAATTTAGTGGCCTTGCCTCTCTTTCTGATAATGGACGACAGGTTTTACTGGTAACACTACTTGCCACAATTACCCCATCTGCATCCACTATAACACAAATGGCACAGGTTTACGGAAAAGATTCCCGATACGCCGGTGCCATTAATGTAATAACCACTCTGCTATGCATGATAAGCATGCCTATAATGGTTTACCTGTATCAAATATAGAGGAAACCACCTCTATAATTTATCTCTGATACTCTTTAAATGCAGTTTCATAAAGATTATTACCTTCCGCGTCAATTACAACAATTACCGGAAGGTTTTCTATAGTTAATTTGCGTATTGCCTCAGTTCCGAGATCTTCGTAAGCAATAACCTCAGATTTCTTAATACATTTTGAAAGGATAGCGCCTGCGCCTCCGACTGCTGCAAAATAAACTGCTCCGTTACGCACAATTGCGTCTATTACAGTCTGACTTCTTTTTCCCTTGCCTATCATTGCTCCCATGCCGAGATCCAGAAGTCTCGGTGTATATTTATCCATGCGGCTGGCTGTGGTAGGGCCTGCTGAACCTATCGGGCGTCCCTCTCTTGCCGGTGAAGGTCCCATATAGTAAATAACGTTACCCTTTATTTCAAGCGGAAGATCGCCACCTGCATCAAGTGTCTCTGTCATACGTTTGTGTGCCGCATCACGCGCAGTATAGATAGTTCCGCTGATATATACGTAATCGCCTGCATGCAGAGTTTTTATAGTATCTCTGTCAATAGGAGCTGTTATCTCTCTGTCCATTTCATCCTCCTAATTTATGTAAACTTATCTTGAATTTATCCTTGCACTTTATAAAACCCATTCGCAAAATCTACCTCTACGAAGCTTTATTTTGCCTAAATTATTCTGTGTGCGTGACGATTTACATGACAACAAATATTGATTCCCACCGGAAGTCCTGCTATATGTGTCGGATATGTCTCAATATTTACTGCCAGTGCCGTGGTTCTTCCACCGAGTCCACCCGGTCCTATTCCAAGATTATTGATTTTTTCAAGCATCTCTTTTTCCAACTCTCGGACATACTCTACCGTGGATTCTTCTTCGAGATTTCTGGTCAGGGCGTGTTTTGCCATTTCAGCACATTTTTCAAAAGTTCCGCCTATTCCTACACCAACCACCATTGGAGGACAGGCGTTCGGTCCTGCATCACGAACTGCAGTTAAAATTGCTTCTTTAACACCCTCTATGCCATCTGCCGGTTTAAGCATGAAAACACGGCTCATATTTTCACTTCCGAATCCTTTAGGTGCCACGGTAATCTCCACCTGCTCTCCCTCAACTATCTCATAATGGATGATTGCAGGTGTATTATCTTTCGTATTCTCACGGTAAATCGGATCCTTTACAACTGATTTTCTCAGATATCCGTCGACATATCCCTGTCTGACACCTTCATTAATAGCATCAGTCAGCGAACCGCCTATAAGATGCACATCCTGTCCGACTTTAATAAATACGACAGCCATTCCTGTATCCTGGCAAATCGGGATCATTTCCTCGCCTGCTATGCACAAATTCTCCTCGAGTTGTCCTAAAATCTGACGTCCCAATGGTGATTCCTCAGTCGCAGCCGCCTCATCAAATACCTTTTTCATATCCGGAGACAGAAAATGATTGGCTTCAATGCACATTTCCCTGATATTCTGTGTGATATTTTCTACATTTATCCTTCTCATTTGAAACTACCTTTCTGCAACAAGGCTGAGGGAACTTCCCCCAGCCTTGATTTAAACGAGCAAAATCCGTCAGTCAAAATGTCGGTTTATTCATCATCTCCGGCATCTTCCGATGACTCAGTGCTCATCTCTTCGCTGTCTGAATCTTCGTTCTCCATATCTTCCTGATCGTCGAATATTTCATCTTCATCTTTATTTTCACTCTCTCGCACCTTTGCGATGCTTGCGACAGTAATGCCTGACTCGGCATCTATACTCATGAGTTTAACTCCTGATGTACTTCTTCCGATAATGGAAATATCGCTGACTGCCATCTTGATGATTATGCCTTCGTTGGTAATAAGCATAATCTTGCGATCATTGTCAACCAGTTTAGCACCTACAAGGTCACCTGTCTTATCCACTATCTTATAGCAATGTACGCCCTTGCCACCGCGGTTTTGTGCCGTGAATTCATCAATTGAGGTTCGTTTTCCATAGCCATATTCCGATACTACCAGCAAACATTCTCCCTGACTGGAAGTCTGCATTCCGATAATTTCGTCTCCCTCGGCAAATTTCATACCGATTACACCCATTGATACACGTCCGGTCACACGCACATCTGTCTCATGGAAGCGTATACACATGCCCTTCTTTGTGACTAGGAATATATCTTCAGAATTATCTGTAGCCTTTACTTCTATAAGCTCATCTTCATCACGAAGGACAATTGCCTGCAGACCATTCTTTCTGACATTGCTGTACTCCTTCATCGGAGTTTTCTTTACCATGCCGTTTCTGGTCGCCATAAAGAGATATTTTTCATCATCAAACTCTTTCATCTGTACGATGGACGTAATCTTCTCACCCGGCATCAGCGGAATCAGATTTACTATCGCAGTGCCGCGGGCTGTTCGTCCGGCTTCCGGAATCTCATATCCCTTCAACCTGTATACACGTCCCTTGTTGGTAAAGAACATCACATAATGGTGGGTTGTGGTCATAAGCAGATCCTCGATATAATCCTCATCTATTGTCTGCATTCCCTTTATGCCCTTTCCTCCGCGATTCTGACTCTTGAAATTATCACTGGACATTCTCTTGATATAGCCGAAATTGGTCATGGCAACCACAATATCTTCGTCAGGAATAAGATCCTCTGCAGACATATCATATTCATCATATCCGATCGCAGTACGGCGATCATCGCCATATTTGTCTGCTATCAACGTAATTTCCTCTTTGATAACTCCGAGCAGCTTCTTCTCATCCGCCAGAATGGCTTTTAATTCTGCTATCTTTGCCTCCAGTTCTTTATACTCATTTTCAAGTTTTTCGCGTTCCAAACCTGTCAGGGCACGCAGACGCATATCTACAATCGCCTGTGCCTGTGCATCCGAAAGCTCAAATCTCTCCATCAACTGCGTCTTAGCAGCCTGCACATTGGCCGAACCACGAATAATCTTTATAACCTCATCAATATGATCAAGTGCCTTTAAGAGTCCCTCTAAAATATGAGCTCTTTCTTCTGCCTTATTAAGGTCATACTTTGTACGTCTCGTTACAACATCTTCCTGATGTTTAAGATAGTATTCAAGAATCTGTTTTAGATTCAAAATACGAGGCTGATTATCTACGAGTGCCAGCATTATGACACCAAATGTATCCTGAAGCTGTGTATGTTTGAGCAAACGATTCATGATAACATTTGCATTGACATCACGTCTCAGTTCGATACAGATTCTAAGACCCTCACGGTTGGATTCATCGCGAAGGTCTGTAATTCCGTCAACCTTTTTTTCTTTTACAAGTTCAGCAATTTTTTCGATCAGACGCGCCTTATTTACCGCATAAGGAAGTTCCGTAACTATAATACGGCTCTTTCCATTAGCCATAGTTTCGATGTGATATACGGCACGTACACGTATTTTTCCGCGTCCTGTCCTGTATGCCTCCTCGATACCGGCTTTTCCCAGTATGGTAGCACCGGTCGGAAAATCCGGTCCCTTAACGATCTCCATCAATTCTTCTATGGATGTCGGACGATCTTCCTCGATGCGGTTGTCAATGATCTTTACGACTGCAGCTATAACCTCGCGCAGGTTATGCGGTGGAATATTGGTCGCCATACCGACAGCTATACCTGTGCCTCCGTTAACCAGAATATTTGGAAAACGTGACGGCAGAACCTTGGGCTCCTTCTCTGTCTCATCAAAGTTAGGCATGAAATCAACGGTGTTTTTTCCAATATCAGCCAACATCTCCATGGAAATACGGCTGAGTCTTGCCTCGGTATATCGCATTGCGGCAGCACCGTCTCCGTCCATAGAACCAAAGTTTCCATGACCGTCTACCAGCGGATAACGTGTAGCCCATTTCTGTGCCATATTAACTAAGGCACCATAAATGGAGCTGTCACCGTGCGGATGATATTTACCCATTGTATCACCAACGATACGCGCTGATTTACGGTGTGGCTTATCAGGTCCGTTATTCAGCTCAACCATTGAATAAAGAACTCGTCTCTGCACCGGCTTCAGACCGTCCCTTACATCCGGAAGAGCTCTGGCAGCGATAACACTCATCGCATAATCGATGTAGGACGTCTCCATCGTCTTTTTCAGATCGATATCATGAATTTTGTCAAATATATTAGGTTCCATCTATACTCCTTTCGTCCTTCAAAAGGATTTGATTAAATATCCAGATTTTTTACATACTTTGCGTTGGCCTCGATAAACTCACGTCTTGGCTCAACCTGGTCTCCCATAAGAGTTGCAAATGTGAGATCTACCTCTGAGGCCGTCTCACTGTCTATCTGGACACGCAGCAGGATACGGCGCTCCGGATCCATGGTTGTCTCCCAAAGCTGTTCTGCATCCATCTCTCCAAGACCTTTGTATCGCTGTATTTTGTTGCTATTATCACGTCCAATCTCCGTAAGGATTGAATTAAGCTCATCATCGCTGTATGCATACCATACACGTTTATTTTTCTCAACCTTATAAAGCGGTGGCTGCGCAAGATATACATGTCCTTCGCGAATCAGATCAGGCATAAAGCGGTAGAGGAACGTCAAAAGTAAAGTGCTTATATGAGCTCCGTCAACATCGGCATCCGTCATGATAATAATCTTGTTGTAACGAAGTTTAGTTATATCAAAATCTTCATGAATGCCGGTTCCGAATGCCGTTATCATGGCCCTGATCTCGGCATTTCCGTATATTCTGTCAAGACGGGCTTTTTCTACGTTTAATATCTTGCCTCTAAGCGGAAGAATTGCCTGATTGGATTTATTTCTGGCTTCTTTTGCCGAACCACCGGCGGAATCTCCCTCTACGATGTAGATTTCGCAGTTCTCCGGATTTTTATCTGAGCAATCCGCAAGCTTGCCGGGAAGTGCCATACCGTCAAGAGCTGACTTGCGGCGTGTCATTTCACGTGCCTTGCGGGCCGCATCTCTGGCTCTCTTGGCAAGAATTGATTTCTCGCATATTATCTTGGCCACTGCTGGATTTTGTTCAAGGAAATATGTAAGCTGCTCACTTACGACGGCATCAACCGCTGCACGTGCCTCACTGTTTCCAAGTTTCTGCTTTGTCTGTCCCTCAAACTGAGGTTCCTCAATCTTTACACTTATTATTGCAGTGATGCCCTCACGGATATCTTCACCGCTAAGTGCCGGCTCATTTTCCTTTAATAACTTATTTTTCTTGGCATAATCATTGAAGGTTTTCGTAAGCGCACTCTTGAAACCTGCAAGATGAGTACCGCCCTCAGGAGTATTGATATTATTTACAAATGTGTAAATATTTTCTGTATAGGAATCATTGTGCTGCATTGCCACCTCGACAAATACCTTATCCCTGATTCCCTCACAATATATAACCGGATCATAGAGTTTTTCGTTGCTGCGGTTTAAATATGTGACAAATTCTTTGATTCCGCCCTCATAATGGAAAACTTTCTCATGTTTAACTTCGCGATCGTCACGCAGTGTGATTTTCAGATTTTTTGTCAGAAATGCGGTTTCTCTGAGCCTTACCTTCAGAGTATCATAATCATATACCGTTTCCTCGAAAATCTGTTTATCCGGCAGGAATATAACTCTGGTACCATGCTTGTCAGGATCACACTCTCCTACCACTTTTAACGGATACATTGTCTTTCCACGCTCATATCTCTGTTTATATACCTTACCGTCACGGCATATCTCTACCTCGAGCCACTCCGAAAGAGCATTTACAACCGATGCACCTACTCCATGAAGTCCACCGGACACCTTATATCCGCCACCTCCGAATTTTCCGCCCGCATGCAATATCGTAAATACTACCTCTACGGCAGGAAGTCCTGCTTTTTTCTGGATATCAACCGGAATACCGCGTCCGTCATCCTGAACCGTGATTGAGTTATCTTCATTTATCTGAACTTCAATATGACTGCAATATCCTGCGAGCGCCTCATCAACTGAATTGTCTACTATCTCATATACCAGATGATGAAGGCCTCTTACGGATGTGCTGCCTATATACATACCGGGACGCTTTCTGACAGCCTCAAGACCCTCCAAAATCTGTATTTGATCTGCACTATATTCTGAACCCATAGTTCCTCCTTCAGTCATGCTAGTGCCGCCTTAAGGCGGCATGTCGATTTTACAGTTACGTTTGCGATTAAATCATTTTTTTACATTAACAACGGTTCCTTTTACAATCTGAAATGTCTTATCGATCTGAAAACTATGACTTATGAAATCGTCCAAACCGGTACAGGTAATCAAAGTCTGTGTATGACGGATGCCTGAGAGCAGGTGCTCCTGTCTTTTTCCGTCAAGTTCCGATAAGACATCATCTAAAAGAAGCACAGGATAATCGTTTTTCTGCTTTTTTACCAGCTCAATCTCAGCCAGCTTTAGTGAAAGAGCTGCCGTTCTCTGCTGGCCCTGAGAACCAAACTTTCTGATATCGATCCCGTTTACATGAAAGCTTATGTCATCTCGATGAGGACCCACAAGAGTCATCTTCTGCTTTTTTTCCGCCTCACGGCATCTCTTTAATGCTGTCTCGAGTTCCTCAGATCTCGTATTCGGCTCATAGCTCACAATCAATTCTTCTCTTTCACCGGATAGTTTACGATGAATCGGATTTACAAGATCATTTAATTCGCTGATAAATTCCTGACGGAATTTAATAACTTCTCTTCCATACGAAATAAGCTGCATATCCCATATATCCAGCATTTCTTCATATTCAGGATGAAAGAAAAGATCTTTAAGAATCTTATTTCGCTGAACAATAACCCGGTTATATTGCACAAGAGAATGAACATAAAGACGATTTAACTGGCATAATTCAAGATCAATAAAACGCCGCCTGTCAGCCGGACCGTTTTTTATAAGATTAAGATCCTCCGGTGAAAAAAAAACCACATTTACGATGCCAAAAAGCTCACTGGCCTTTCTGATCGGAACACCGTTGACAGCTACTCCCTTGGTCTTATTTTTTTTCAAATGCATGTCTATCCGATACGGAACATCATTCTTGCGAAGCTGCATCTTGATGTGAGACTCATCTTTGCCAAATTCGATGATTTCCCTGTCTTTGCTTCCACGATGAGATTTGGTCGTGGAACATACATAGACTGCCTCGAGGATATTAGTCTTTCCCTGAGCATTGTCTCCGTAAAGAACATTTGTTCTAGGATCAAAATCCATATGCAATTCTTCGTAATTACGATAATTTTTGAGCTCAATCGATTCGATAAACATGAAATCATCCTTTATTTGGAAATGGTTACGGTCTCCCCGTCATATTGGATCTCGTCTCCGTCATAGAGCTTTTTTCCGCGCTGTGTCTCCACTGCTCCGTTTACCTTGACAAGTCCATCCTGAATAGCAAATTTTGCATCCACACCCGACTCAACCAATCCTGCGGCCTTGAGAGCCTGACCAAGTTTTATATATTCATCCCTCAATTTAATCTCCATATGTTTCAGATCCTTTCATGTTAAAGTCCATGTATATAATGATAAAAAAATACACTGAAATATCAGTCTGCTAGATAGATGCCGCATTGAAGTTTACCGGCAGTATCAAATAAATATAATTCTGATCTTCATCTCTGATAAAACATGGGGATTTCGGATTCATCATATACAGGGTAACTTCTTCGTCATCAATAATACGCAGGGCATCGCTTAGAAACTTAGGATTAAATCCTATCATTAAATCATTGCCGTATTTGGTAACCGGAAGACGCGCATCCATGGTACCAAAGGCCGAGTTCATCTTTAACTCCATCTCATCGTCGGTAAATTTCAAAATAAGAGGTTTTTTATCATTTTCACGGACGAGAATACTTGCGCGATCGATCGCATCCATAAAATCACGACGGTTTAGAGTAACTTTCGTTTCATAATCCGATGAAACCATCTGATCTATTCTGAAATATTCGCCATCTATAAGTCTCGACAGTACGACCGTGTCATCAAATTCAAACATTATGTCGTTTTCACTGAAGAAAACCTTTACCTCAGATTCGTTGTCACCGTTTAAAATCTTGCTGATTTCTCCCAATGTTTTGCCGGGAACGATAACTTTGATGTGTCCGTATTGTTCTTTTAAAATAACTTTTCTGATAGATACCCGATGACCGTCAAGAGAGGCGAGTCTTAATTCATTGTCATTAACTTCCATAAGCTCACCTGTCATCAGTTTGTTGCTGTCATTAGGTGAAATGGAAAAAAGAGTCTGTCTTATGATTTCCTTTAATGTAAATTGGGAAAGAGTTATAAATTGATCTCTTTCAATATGTGGAATATATGGAAATTCATCGCTATCCTTACCCTGGATATGAAAAACAGCTTTATCGCAGGTAATGGTGGTATTGTATCTGTCATCGGATTCAATAGTTATAATGGAGTCCTCGCCGGAAAGCTTACGTACAATGTCAGAAAAAAGCTTTGCATCAAGTGCAATTTTACCTCTTTCAAGAATTGTTCCTTCAACCTTAGTCTCAATTCCAAGTTCAGTATCGTTGCCGGTAAGTTTTATTTCATCTGAGACAGCGTCTATCAAAATACACTCGAGAATCGGCATAGTAGTTTTTGAAGGAACAGCCTTCAAAACGATATTGATGCCGTTCATTAAATTATCTTTTTCAAATGAAAGCTTCATATTTGTTGATAACTCCTTTGTAAAAAATAAGGTGGAGCGGAAAGAAATAAAAGATATAATTTCAGTCGCAATCGTAGTAGGGCATGTGAATATGTGGAATTATGAAAATATCCTTGAAAACAAAAGGGATAGGGATACTTCATAACAGTTAAAAAAGCTGTGTATAACTGTCACAAATCCGATGGAAAACCTGTAAATTATCCACAGGTGTAAAATTCATCAAAATCGGCATAATGTTATCCACAGGTTTTCAACCACTTATCCACCCAAAATTGTGGACAAAGATCACTGCGGACTTATTTTTTTAGTCAGAATTTCCACAGTATTGCGCAGAGATTCATTCTTAACCATGTCTGCAGCAATCTTATCGTGTCCATGAATAATGGTGGTATGATCTCGTCCGCCTAAATATTTTCCTATGTTCTGAAGTGACGTTCCAAGCATCGAACGGCACAGATACATCACGATCTGACGAGGAAATACGATCTCTTTGTTGCGCTTCTGAGATGAAATATCAAGAGGAGTGATTCCAAAGTGGTCGGCAACTACCTGAATTATAAGCTCAGGAGTAATTTCTTTATCGGCATTAGGAGAGATGAGATCCTTGAGAGCTTCCTCTGCAAGTTCGGTAGTGATCTCCTTATTATTAAGCTTGGAAAGTGCGACTATCTTTGTAAGTGCACCCTCGAGTTCACGAATGTTGGATTTTACGTTGGTAGCTATGTATTTAATTACTTCATTATCTATATTATATCCCTCGAGTTCTTCTTTCTTTCGAAGAATAGCCATACGGGTTTCGTAATCAGGTGACTGGATGTCAACTGTCAGACCCCATTCAAAACGTGAACGAAGACGTTCCTCGAGAGTTTCGATCTCTTTAGGAGGCTTATCTGAGGAGATAATTATCTGTTTTTTTGCTTCATAGAGAGCATTGAAGGTATGGAAAAATTCCTCCTGCGTAGATTCCTTACCTATAATAAACTGGATATCATCTATGAGCAGGACATCGTTATTTCTGTATTTTTCACGAAATTCAGTGGTTGAAATATTATTTTTATTTCTGATTGCATCAATAAGCTCATTGGTAAATTTCTCACTTGTAACGTATAAAACCTTAGCTTTAGGGTTGTTTTTCAATATAAAATGTCCAATAGAATGCATCAGATGGGTTTTCCCGAGTCCAACGCCTCCATAAATGAACAGAGGATTGTAGATCTCACCCGGAGATTCGGCCACGGCCAGGGATGCTGCGTGCGCCAGGTTGTTGTTAGCTCCGACTACAAATGTGTCAAAAGTATATCTGGGATTCAGATTTGCATCCTGAATAAGCTGTCGGCTGACTTCTGATGGACGGTTGATCAGATGACTTTTGTCGGTCTCTTTTTGAGGCTCATCTACCTGTTCGATGGTTACAAAATCAACATCACACTCAATTCCGGTCAGTTCTTCGACTGTGATCTGGATCAAAAGTCCGTATTTCTTCTTAATATAGCCGAGAAATTGTACATCTGGAACAAGAATCTGAAGAGTGCTTCCTTTCATAGAGTAAGGCTGCGTCGGAAGCAGCCATGTTTTAAAAGAAACGTCCGTCAGTTCGTGTTCTTCTTTAATATGCAGGAGAATTTCATCCCATTTTTCCTTAATTTTCTCTATCATATCTGTGTCTCCTAAACGTAAAACGGCCAAAATTGCAAAAAAGCCCAATCTAAGTTTTATTTTACATGATTTTTCCACATTTTTCAATAATAAACAGTAATGTGAATAAGTTAAATTAAGATATCCACGTGAGAAAAACGTTGAAAAATAAGGAAATTAAAGAATAAATGTGAAAAAATAAGGCGTTATCCATATAATAGTCCACGATTTTTCCACAAGTTATCCCCAAAATGTGGATAAACCGTGGATTGAGTGTGAATAGATGGTGGGAATGCTTATAAAATAAGGGTTTTATTATCCACAATAGACTTTCGGTTATGGTGGTGACTCTGACAATTAAAAAAAAATAGTGGTTGACGAAAGTGCATTTCTTCTATATAATTGAGGGGATGTTTAATTACAATAGTCTAAATATGTTGAGGTAAATGCTGATTCCTGTGTAAATGGATGAAGCATGGATTTCTCTTACTATATTATGGAAGAGGAGGTGTATGTAGATATGAAGATGACATTTCAGCCGAAGAAAAGACAGAGAGCAAAAGTTCATGGATTCCGTGCGAGAATGAGCAGCGCAGGTGGAAGAAAAGTTCTGGCTGCCAGAAGAGCAAAAGGTAGAGCAAAATTATCTGCTTAATGAACGAGGCCGCAATCAATGGTATGATTGTGGCCTATTTTATTATTTATCATTGGTGATTATTTTAAATGAAGCGTTTTAATTCAATCAAGAAGAACAGTGAATTTCAAAAGGTTTATAGGACAGGAAAATCATATGCCAATAAGCTTCTGGTTATGTATGTGAAAAGGAACGACGATGAGAATGACTCGAGGATTGGTATTTCAGTCAGTAAAAAGGTCGGAAACAGCGTAGTTCGTCACCACGTAACAAGGTTGGTACGTGAGTCCTACAGATTAAACAAAGACAGAGTAAGACTAGGATTAGACATCGTAGTGGTTGCCAGACCGGCAGCCAAAGAATCAGACTTCAAAAAAATTGAAAGTGCATACCTGCACTTATGCGGACTGCATAACATTTTAGAGAATCGAAGTGAGAATATTGGTTAAGAAATTTCTTATAAAAATGATAAGGGGATACCAGCTTTACATTTCCCCATTGACAGGACCTCACTGTAAGTACACGCCGACGTGCTCGGAGTACGCCATCCAGGCACTTAGAAAATACGGCGCTGTAAAAGGTATGATTTTGGCCTGTAAAAGGATTATCAGATGTAATCCGTTTGCAGAAGGCGGTTATGATCCAGTTCCGTAGAGGATGAGGAGGTAGTTCATTGGACGTTAGCGTTTTAGTTGCGACAAAAGCAGGTTCGATCATGGGCCCGATTGCCAGTGTGTTTGGTTATATCATGGACTTTTTGTTCAGGATTACCAGCAGCATGGGAATCATGAATATAGGTCTGTGTATCATACTGTTTACTATTATTACAAAGTTACTTTTATTTCCTCTGACAATCAAGCAGCAGGAATCGTCAAAACTTATGTCACTTATGAACCCTGAGATCAAGGCGGTTCAGAATAAGTATAAGGGAAAGACAGATCAGGCATCTATGGCCAGACAGCAGGTCGAGATGCAGGCAATATACGAGAAATATGGCTCGAATCCGATGGCAGGATGTCTTCCTATGGCGATTCAGCTTCCGATTATCTTTGCTTTGTACCGTGTTATTTACAACATTCCGGCATATGTGCCTTCGGTTCGCGTATTCTTTGACAATGTTGCGAATCCGCTTATGCAGCAGGCAGATTATATAAGTAAAATTTCAGATCTGGCAAGCAGTGTAGGTTTGGGTAATGCCAATTTTGAAGTGGAAAGCAAAGTAGTAGATATGTTATATAAGTTGACACCGGCCGGATGGGAAACCCTTCAGAATCTCTTCCCGCAGATTTCGTCAACTATTGCGGAAAATGCAAGCAAAATTGAGCAGATGAACTATTTCTTCGGTATTAATCTTGCAACTCCGCCATTTACCGGTTTTACAAACATCACTATTGCATGGATAATTCCAATCCTTGCAGGACTTACTCAGTGGGGATCAACGAGACTGATTTCCAATTTACAGCAGGTAGATCAGGATGCACCGGGTGCGAGCATGATGAACAGCATGATGATTACAATGCCGCTTATGTCGGTATTTTTCTGTTTCTCTCTGCCGTCTGCAATCGGTATTTACTGGGTTGTACAGGGAGCTTTCCAGCTTGTACAGCAGCTAGTGGTAAATGCTCACATGAATAAAATTGATGTGGATGACCTGATTCGCCGCAATGTCGAGAAAATGAACAAGAAGAGAGCAAGAAAAGGTCTTCCGCCGGCCAATGTAACTGACAAGGCAAGCATAAACTTAAAGACACTTCAGGCACGTGAAGATGCTCAGGTTCAGGAGAAAGAGGACAAGATATCACGCAATAAGAAGCAGATGGAGGCTTCAGAGGCATTTTATAATTCAGAACCTAAACCGGGAAGTCTCGCCGCAAAGGCTAAGATGGTTCAGAAATACAACGACAAACATGCTAAAAAATAGAAGGAGGGCGCAGTATGGATATGATTACGGTTACCGCTAAAACAGTCGAAGAGGCAGTAACAAAGGCACTGATTGAACTGGAAACTACCAGTGATAAATTAGAGTATGAAGTGGTCGAAAGAGGAAGCGCCGGATTTCTGGGAATTGGTGTGAAACCGGCTATCATCCGTGCAAAAAAGAAAGAGACTATCGAAGACATTGCAATAGACTTTTTAACTCAGGTATTTGATGCCATGCATATTGATGTACAGATTGCTGCAGCCTTCAATGAGGAGGAGAGCGAGATGAATATCGATTTGTCCGGTGAAAATATGGGTGTTCTTATCGGAAAGAGAGGACAGACGCTTGATTCACTGCAGTATCTCGTAAGTCTTGTAATCAATAAAAAAACCGAAAATTACGTAAGAGTTAAACTTGACACGGAGAATTATCGCGGCAGAAGAAAAGAAACTCTTGAAACCCTGGCAAAGAACATTGCCTACAAAGTAAAGAGAACAAAACGTTCTGTATCACTCGAGCCGATGAATCCTTACGAGAGAAGAATTATTCATTCTGCTCTTCAGAATGATAAATATGTAATGACTCGCAGTGAGGGAGAGGATCCGTTCCGCCATGTTATTATTTCACTTAAGCGTGAAGGAAGAACAGACAGAAACGAAGGATACAGAAAATACGATAGATAATGTAATGAATTGGATGTAAGAAAATTAGGGAGATCCTGAAGATGGGATCTTCCTTTTTCGTTATAGAAAAGTGAAATGCAAGCTCATGTGATGAGAAAAACGCTTTGCGAGAATGAGCACGTATTTTTATGGAAAAATGAATTGAAATGTTATAAGATGTTACCAGAGTTAATTGGTCAAAAATGAATCAGGAAGGATTTTGAAATATATGCTATATAATACAGATACGATTGCTGCGATTGCAACTCCGCTTACAAGTTCCGGAATCGGTATTATCCGTATCAGCGGTTCTGAGGCAATCGATGTGGCAGAGAAAATGTTTGAACCGGCAACACAGGGAAAAAAGCTTTCTCGGCAAAAAACATATACAATTCATTATGGATATATTTGTGATGGAAATGAGAAAATAGACGAGGTAATACTTCTTCTTATGAGAGGACCTCACAGTTATACGGCAGAGGATACTGTAGAAATTGACTGTCACGGTGGTGTGATGGTTATGAAAAAAATTCTTGAACTGGCCGTAAAATGCGGTGCGAGACTGGCGGAACCGGGAGAATTTACCAAAAGAGCCTTTTTAAACGGTAGAATAGACCTTTCGCAGGCAGAAGCTGTGATTGATGTGATACAGTCAAAGAATGAGTATGCTTTACAGTCATCAGTGAGTCAATTGAGCGGTTCGATGTCCAGAAAAATAAAAAGCTTAAGAGAAAAGCTTATATATGAAATTGCATTTATAGAATCGGCGCTGGATGATCCGGAGCATATTTCACTCGAAGGTTATCCTGAAAAGCTTCGTAAAGTGCTTAATCCAATTGAAAAAGAATTGAAAGAATCGATTGGAACATTTGATAATGGACGCATCATGACAGAGGGAATAAAAACGGTTATTTTGGGAAAACCGAATGCCGGAAAATCATCTCTTATGAATGTTCTTCTCGGTGAGGAAAGGGCAATTGTAACAGAGATAGCCGGAACCACTCGAGACACACTTGAAGAAAATATTCGCATGCGTGATATAAGCCTTAATTTGATAGATACTGCAGGTATACGTGAAACAGAGGATATTGTAGAGAAAATAGGAGTAGAAAGAGCAAGGAAGATAGCTGATGAAGCAGATTTGATTTTGTATGTGGTAGATGGTTCCAGAAAATTGGACGAGGACGATCGCGAAATACTGGAACTTGTAAAGGGAAGAAAGGTGATAGTGCTTTTAAATAAGACCGATCTTGAACCTGTTATCACTGAAGAGGAGCTTTCGGCGGCTTGCGGGCAGGAAGTAATACCGGTATCTGCTAAGGAAGAGCAGGGAATTGAAAAATTAGAGGAAAAGATTCAGGAGATGTTTTTACAGGGTAATCTTGATTTTAATGATCAGGTTGTGCTGACAAATGTACGTCATAAGACTGCCATGGAAGAGGCACTTAAGAGCCTTAAGCTTGTTGAGACAAGCATAGATAACGGGATGCCGGAAGATTTCTTTTCTATAGATTTGATGGATGCCTATGAACATCTGGGAACGATTATCGGAGAGTCATTGGAAGAAGATTTGGTAAATGAAATCTTCAGCCATTTTTGTATGGGAAAATAGAAAATATTAGAGGAAAAATAGAAAAACAAAAATTTTGCAGGATCTTGTTACCTGTGATATGATTGTGTGGGTCATTATTTATGACGTTCAAATATATATAGAGAGAGGAAGAAAAATATGCCCTGTTTAACAGAAAATTATGATGTGGCGGTAGTCGGGGCAGGACATGCTGGCTGCGAGGCGGCACTTGCCAGTGCAAGACTCGGACTTGAGACGATCGTATTTACAGTCAGCGTGGACAGTATTGCACTCATGCCTTGTAATCCCAATGTAGGCGGAAGTTCCAAGGGACATCTGGTTCGTGAACTGGACGCCCTCGGCGGAGAGATGGGAAAAAATATAGATAAAACATTTATACAATCAAAAATGTTGAATCAGTCAAAGGGACCTGCGGTTCATTCACTGCGTGCGCAGGCTGATAAACAGGAATATACTCGTCAGATGCGACGTACACTGGAAAATACGGAACATCTGACCATTCGTCAGGCCGAGGTTGCAGAGCTTATTGTAGAGGACGGTCAGATAAGGGGGCTTAAAACCTACTCTGGAGCGATTTATTATTGTAAAGCGGTAGTATTGGCTACCGGAACTTATCTTAAAGCGAGATGTATATACGGTGATGTGAGCAATCCTACAGGACCAAATGGACTGCAGGCAGCAAATCATCTCACGGATTCTTTGAAAAAACTCGGAATAGAGATGTTCCGTTTCAAAACAGGTACGCCCGCGCGAGTTGATAAAAGAAGTATAGATTTTTCTAAGATGGAAGAACAGTTTGGCGATGAGAGAGTAGTGCCGTTTTCCTTTTCTACAGATCCTGAATCAGTACAAAAGGAACAGGCTTCGTGCTGGCTCACCTATACAAATGAAAAGACACATGAGATTATAAGAAATAATCTGGATCGCTCTCCGTTGTTTTCCGGAGCAATCGAGGGAACAGGCCCTCGTTATTGTCCTTCTATCGAGGATAAGGTCGTAAAATTCCCGGATAAAAACCGCCATCAGGTTTTCGTGGAGCCGGAAGGACTGTATACAAATGAAATGTATCTGGGAGGAATGTCAAGCTCCCTTCCAGAGGATGTACAGTATGCAATGTACAGAACTGTGCCGGGACTTGAAAATGTCAAAATAGTTCGAAATGCATATGCAATTGAATATGATTGCATAAATGCGCGACAATTAAAAGCATCGCTTGAATTTAAATCGATAAGAGGTTTATTTAGCGGCGGTCAGTTCAATGGAAGTTCGGGATATGAAGAGGCAGCTGTACAGGGCTTTATGGCAGGTGTCAATGCAGCAAGAGAAGTGCTGGGAAAAGAGCCGATAATTCTTGACCGTTCACAGGCTTATATTGGTGTATTGATTGACGATCTTGTTACAAAGGAAAATCATGAGCCATACAGAATGATGACTTCACGTGCTGAATACAGGTTGCTTCTTCGTCAGGATAATGCGGATCTGAGATTATCAGCTATTGGACATGAGATAGGTCTTGTCAGTGATGAGATGTATGAACGTGTACTTTGGAAAGAAAAGATGATAGAAGGGGAAGTTAAACGTCTGGAAAACATAAATGTTGGCGCCGGTAAAGAAGTACAGGATTTCCTGGAAAAACACGGTAGTACTCCTCTTAAAACTGCGGCAACTCTGGCAGAGCTTGTGAGACGTCCAGAACTTAGCTATGAATTGCTGGCAGAGATGGATCCGAACCGTCCGAAACTTCCGGATGATGTGATTGAGCAGATTAATATAAACATTAAGTATGATGGATACATTCGTCGTCAGCTTCAGCAGGTAGCACAGTTTAAAAAGATGGAGAATCGAAAGCTTGATGAAGATTTTGATTATTCAACAGTAGGAAGCCTTCGTCGTGAAGCAGTGCAAAAGTTGAATTTGTATAAACCGGCCAATATCGGTCAGGCATCGAGAATTGCAGGAGTATCGCCAGCAGATATTTCAGTTCTACTGGTTCATCTTGAGCAGAAAAAATAGTGATATGTCGGTTTTATCGGACGGTAATGTCTTATAATTAAAAGCCGGTTGCAGATGACAAGAGGGATTATTTATGGATAATGAAAATAATAGAGAAAATGCAGATATTATGCCTTCATTTGACTTTTCTGAGCAATTAAAAAATGAGGCTCTTGAAATGGGAGTGATACTTAACGAATATCAGATTAAGCAGTTTTACGATTATTATGAGCTTCTTATTCATTGGAATACTATGGTAAATCTGACTGCCATCACGGAGCAGAAAGAAGTCGTAACTAAGCATTTTGCTGACAGTCTGGCTCTTGCTAAAGCAATGCCGGATTTGGAAAACTGTGATTATGCTTTGATTGACGTGGGTACGGGAGCAGGATTTCCGGGAATTCCGTTGAAGATTGCATTTCCAAATCTTAAAGTGACATTGCTTGATTCCTTGAATAAAAGAGTAAAATTCTTGAATGAAGTTATCGAAAAATTGGGTTTGAATAATATTCAGGCGATTCATGGAAGAGCTGAAGATGCAGCACATGATAATGTTTCACGTGAAACATTTGATATATGCGTTTCACGTGCAGTTGCTAATTTATCTACACTTTCAGAGTACTGCCTTCCGTTTGTAAAGGTTGGCGGATGGTTTATACCTTATAAGTCAGGTAAGCTGGATGAGGAAATGAAAACCGGAAAAGGAGCAATTCGAAAATTGGGTGGCGAACTTGAAAATGTAATTTCATTCAGTCTTGCCAATGAAGATGAGAGAAATTTGGTTCGGATACACAAGATAGAAAAAACAGGAAAAAAGTATCCAAGAAAAGCCGGAACACCGGCAAAAGAGCCGCTTAAATAAACTTGCATGTTGCCTGGTGGTGCCAAAATAAACGAAAGTCGGTTGCTTTAAGTGAGTAATGCAAAGCATCGGAAAAATCTCTTGTTGATAGCGTAACGCGTGAATTATAACGTTCGATCTGAATGGTTAAGAATTTTAACTATATTGGTTGACAACGGGGGGGGCTGGTATTAAAATACGCGTATAAGGTTTGAACTTTCATGCAAATGTTAGCTAAGAGTGTATATTTGCAATGAAGAGTCTGAACTAAAAAACAGGATACAGGAGGAAATCGGATATGAGAAAAGGTATGAGATTTGCAGCATTGGCCTTGGCTGCAGTGATGACAGTCGGAGCGGCTTCAACTGCTATGGCAGGTGAGTGGAAAAAGGATTCCAAAGGCTGGTGGTGGCAGAATGATGACGGAAGTTATCCAACATCTTCATGGCAGTGGCTTGACGGAAACAAGGATGGTGTCGCAGAGTGTTATTATTTTGACAACACCGGATATATGCTGGAGAATACTAAAACACCTGACGGAAATACTGTAAACTCTGAGGGAGCATGGGTTCTTGATGGAGTTGTCCAGACACAGACAGCTGCAGTTTCCACACAGAGCCAGCAGTCGGCTGCAAGTCAGACATATGATGATGATTATAGTGGTACATATGTACAGGACTATTTCGATGAAGATGGAGTTGCTATTCATAAGGTTTGGGTTTTAAAATACAACAAGGCAACTAATTCTATTACGTCTAACTTCTGGGGTAATGCTAGTGATGGATGGAATTATAACGTTGTTGAGGAATATGCCTACGTTGGACCAACTTTTTATAATGGACATATTATGTTTGAACTGGTTTCTGACGTAGATAAAGATTATTTAACTTTTGCCGGTTCTGGTTTACTGGATAGCTGGGATTATTATGGAAATGATGTTGTTCTTCAGAGACAGTAGTATACTCTGAACGTGTTGTCTGGCGGCAGTTGTGAGAATGCTGAAGGGATGAAACAGCTGCCTTTCAGCTAAGGCAGTGCTACAGTTGAGAGACATATCGTTTTTATTGGCTTAGAAGATAAGAACGCAAATGGAATATGCAATAAGAGGGACCGTGACTTTCAAAAACAATTTGAGAGTCACGGTTTTTTGGACTGGAAGTTAAATAAACATGTGTATTGCATCCAGCACAGCTTCCGGTTGTTCTAATTGAGGAAGATGCCTCGTTTTTGAAATTACCGATGATTCAATGGCAGAATTGTAAATTTTATAATTTTGAATTGTATCATCTATCATTGGCTCTTCAGAGCCGCCGATTATGAAAATGCTGTTGTTAATTTTCCTTAAAGCGTTTGTGATATTGCATTTTGTATATCTGCATTCAATACTGGAAAATATTGCTTTAGGACATTCTCCAAGATGGGCAGCTTCATGACTGCGATCGATTTGGGCGGGTTTTACCGAATATGGATTGTAAAAGTATTTTGTCCTGAAGGATTCTTCAATCAGTGAACGGCTTGCAGCAATATTGTAAATAAGTGTTCCTGCGAGAGGAAGGTCTAATAAAAATTTGTAAAGTTTGGCATTTTTCCCCGGAAGCTGACAGCAATCATTTAAGCTGCTTGGATTTATCAGTAAAATCTGATCAAACAATTCCGGCGAATTGCTGCATGCCATGATTGCAAGCGCAGATGATTCTCCTATTGCGATGATATTAGCTCTGTGTCCGATTTCGGATTTAATAAAATCGGAAATTAATTGAACAAAAAGATAATTTGTATAAGTAAGATTAGGTTTTTCAGAACGTCCACACCCCAGCAAATCAATTGTATATACTGTATATGATTTACTCAGCGATTCTCTGACTGATTCCCATTCAAATCCACTTGATGCAAAATGCAGATCGTGAATAAGAAGAAGAGGTTTTCCTGAGCCACATTTTGTATAGTAAATATTTCCAAGTCTCCATTTGTAACACAGTGAATTTTCTTCTCCGGTAAGATTTTTTGATGTAGATGAAATTTGTATGTATTTATTTAAAAAAGCCAGAGAAACGGCACTTCCGGCTGATAACATCAGATAGGTAATTGCTTTGTTTTTTGTATTCATAGAAAATCTCCTGTAATTCTGAAAGTGCCGCGAGAGTGCAGAGGACACAAAGCAGTTGACTTTCAGTCATGGTGATGCCGCTGTCAGGCGGCATGTCAGTTTTTATGGATAAGATGATTGAAAAATCGAATCAAGATCATTATAATGTTCAAGTATAAAAAAATCAATTAATGAGAAAATAAAAGTTTAATGAACTTATATTAATGAACTTATATTAGTATCAAAAGGTAAGATTACAATGACCGAAACCAATAAAATGAGTACAGATAAATTAAAGACAAGAAGATTGTCTACTAAAGCACAGAATGTATTATTGAAAACCATACAGGAACTTGAGAAGAATGGTCGACTAAAGGAAGAAAAAAAGGCAATGCAGCATGGGACTACATCGATTTATCGTCATAGTTTAAATGTTGCCTATACAAGTCTATGGATTGCTGAAAAATATAAACTTTCTTTAGATGTTGAATCTCTGATCAGAGGAGCCCTTTTGCATGATTATTTTCTGTATGATTGGCATGTATATGATTCTTCACATCGATTACATGGATTTAGTCATCCTAAAGCGGCTCTCAAGAATGCAGAGAAGGATTACACTTTAAATTGGACTGAAAAAAATATTATTTCACGACATATGTTTCCGCTTGTGCCTGTGCCGCCTCAATGCAGAGAGGCATGGTTGGTGTGCTTGGTTGATAAATGGTGTGCATTGCATGAAACTGTGAAACCAATGTTTCACGTGAAACATTTAAAATAAAGAATAACTAACTTTCAGTTTGGGGTTGCTGTTGTCAGGCGGCATGTCAGTTTGCTTAGTGTTTTATTAAATGAGCTTGGTTGTTAAAAGAAAAAAGTATGAAATAAGTTTTAAGTGTGTTATACTATAATGCATGAAAAAGGAAAAAAGTTGTTAAAATGGAAGGAATATGGTATGGGACGTACAATTGCAATTGCCAATCAAAAAGGCGGAGTGGGAAAGACGACTACTGCGATTAATCTGTCAGCTTGTCTGGCTGAGGCCGGGCAAAGAGTTTTGACAATAGATTTTGATCCACAGGGGAATGCGACTACCGGTTTGGGATTAGAAAAGGAACAGATTGAAGACACCGTCTATGAACTGCTTTTAGGTGACTGCACATTGAACGACTGCCTGATGAAAAATGTTCAGAAAAATCTGGATATACTTCCTTCTGATTCTAACTTGTCGGGGGCGGAAATAGAACTACTTGATGTGGATAATAAAGAGAAAGTCTTAAAAAGTCATTTGGAATCAATAAAAAATCAATATGATTTCATTATAATTGATTGCCCGCCATCATTGAGCTTGCTGACGATAAATGCACTTGTTGCGGCCGATACGGTGCTTGTGCCTATACAATGTGAATATTATGCATTGGAAGGACTTAGCCAAGTGCTGAGAACGATTAGTCTTGTAAAAAAGAAAATGAATACAGCACTGGAATTAGAAGGAGTCGTATTTACAATGTATGATGCAAGAACGAATCTTTCGCTGCAAGTGGTTGAAAATGTTAAACAAAATTTGAATGAGCGCATTTACAAAACAATAATACCTAGAAATGTAAGATTGGCTGAAGCACCGAGCCATGGAATGCCTATCAACGTGTACGATAGCAGGTCTACAGGTGCTGAAAGTTATCGTCTGCTGGCTGCTGAGGTTATAAGCAGAGGAACAGAACTATAGTAAGTGGTATGACATCTAGCGATAATGCCATCGCGACTAAAAGTTGATTGTTAAGATGCTTATTCATTTTCACGTGTGAGCAGTACGCGCGACCGCATGATAACTTTCAGAATAATAAGACTTACAGGGAGGAAATAAATGTCAAAACGAACTGGTCTTGGAAGAGGCCTTGGGGCTTTTTTTGGGAGCGACATAGATGGAAAAGATAGTTTAGAGAACAAGGAAAAAACACAGGATGTAACATCATTATCAGAATCAAATGATGATTTGGTAATTAAATCGTCATCAAAGAATGATAACGAAAAGAAGAGTCTGGAAGATTTGGATATGGTACTTCCTGGCTCAAAAAAACAAAAGAAAAATACGTCTGAAAAAAAGGCAAACAGAACGTCAAAAAGTACTCAGGCAGGAAAGAAAAATACAAGTATTCAAAAAAATAGTCGGGCCGCATCAGGCACTTCACAGACAATAAAAAAAGAACAAGAAGTGAAGATTGTTGAAGTAGAAAAAGAAAAATTTGTAAATATCTCAGAAATAGAACCTAATGGAAATCAGCCTCGTAAAATATTTGATGAGGAACAGCTAAGTGAACTGGCGGAATCTATAAAAAATTATGGAGTGCTGCAGCCGCTTCTTGTTCAAAAAAGAAACGATAGATATGAATTAATTGCGGGAGAACGCAGGTGGAGAGCTGCAAAACTTGCTGGTCTTAGGGAAGTACCTGTAATTGTGCGTGAGTATACAAAACAGCAGACAATGGAGATTGCCCTGATTGAAAATGTCCAGCGATCTGATTTAAATCCGATTGAAGAAGCAAGAGCTTATCAGATGCTGATACAGGAATTTGGATTAAGGCAGGAAGATGTCGCAGACAGAGTTGCTAAAAATCGCGCAACAATTACGAACAGCATGCGTCTCTTGAAACTGGATGAACGTGTACAGGAAATGCTTATAGATGGCAGAATTACAAGTGGACATGCAAGAGCACTTCTTTCATTGGAAGATGGGGAAAAACAATATCAGATAGCATTAAAAATTGTAGAAAATAATCTGAGTGTAAGGGAAGTTGAAAAACTTGTAAAGGAACTTCAAAATCCTAGAAAACCAAAGAAAAAACCTGAAGATGACCAGAATCTTGAAATATTTTTTAAGGATGTTGAAGATAAACTTAAGGGTGTTATGGGAACGAAAGTTTCTATAAATCGCAAGGACAAAAATAAAGGAAGAATTGAGATAGAATATTATTCACCTGCAGAATTAGAGCGACTGATTGAGCTTCTGGAGTCGTTAAGATAGGTGAAAATGAGGAATCAATATGCAGAGCAATATTTTTAATGGAGTAGATCTTGGAATTATAGTTATTGTATTGGCGATTCTCACACTCATATCGTTTATTGCATCGGTTATATGTTTTTCGCAATATCGCAAATTATATCGCAGATATGATGTATTTATGAGAGGAAAAGATGCTGAAACGCTTGAAAATACAATTATGGAACTTGTTGATGAGGCAAAATATCTGAGAGCCAAAGATAGTGATACACGGCGATTGGTTGATTCTATTGTCTCAAAAGCGCAGGCTGGATATCAGAAAACCGGCATTGTAAAATATAATGCTTTTAAAGGTATGGGAGGAAATCTGAGCTTTGTTATAGCCATGTTAGATGACAATAATACCGGATTTGTGTTAAATTCCGTTCATAGCCGTGAAGGATGTTATCTTTATTTAAAAGATGTAATTGAAGGGAAGACAGAAGTGCTTTTGGGAAATGAAGAAAAAGAAGCATTGGAAAGAGCACTTGGTTATAAGTAAAAACATAGCCTGTATTACGAATACGGGCGGCAGGTCAATTTAATTTAGAAGGAGTTTTTTATGCATCGTTTTTTGCGAGCTGCCGGATTTAGCATGTATAAAAGAAATAAAGATATTCGTGCCTTGCTTAGATGTCTGGTCAGAGATGCCGGAAGTATAAAAAGCATTCAGATGGACAGGGAAACGGAATTATATGAAATAAAGACAGAGGTAGCACCTGGGATAGGCATTGCCATGTATGGGGAAATGGATGATGGCGATGAAATTCACGTAGAGTACTACTATCCATATATTTTAAATCATGAAGTTACATCAAGTGCGGAATGTTCAATTCAGCGTCATACTGAAAAAGAAACCTATGCGGGACTTCTTGATGAATATAAAGTTGGAATATCCTTGATTTTTTATTTATTAAATCCGTTTGAATATCGAGAACTTCATATGAAAGTAGGAGAAAGATTAAATGTAAAAAATGTCAGCTTGTCAGGATTTGCTAACAGGGGTAAGGTGTTACTTCCAATCAAAAAGACTGCTGTGCAGATTGAGAAGGCAAAAGTGGCTTCAAAGGCAAGAGATGAACTTTTAGAGGCTGCAAAAAACGGAGATGAGGATGCAATGGAATCACTGACAATTGAGGACATTGATCTTTATTCTATGGCATCCAGACGCGCAACAAGAGAAGATATATATTCAATAGTAGATACAACATTCATGCCAAGCGGAATTGAATGTGACCAATACTCAATTTTGGGAGAAATCAAGGAAGTAAAAAGTAAAAGAAATAGATTTACCGGTGAAGAAACCTATGACCTCATGGTGGAGTGCAATGATTTGTGTTTTAGGATAGGTATTAACAAGATGGATTTGCTCGGAGAACCACTACCAGGTCGCCGTTTGAAGGCTAAAATATGGATGATGGGTACAGCACATTTTTCATAAAAACAGTTGCGGAACATACCAAAATGCATTATAATAAACATTGTTTTGATGTAACGTTGATGTTTCACGTGAAACATTAAAGTTGGATGCAAAGTGATTGAGTTTATAAAGTTGGTCGCCGTGGCCGGAAAGGCTGAAAAAGCCCGAAAATACGGCATTTGTTCTCTTAGTTAAATGGATATAACGATAGCCTCCTAAGAAGTAACCGTGGTTAAAGCCATGGAACTCAAAAAGGAAGTAGCTA
>CAVHPN010000020.1:0-14291 GCA_963637995.1 Prevotella sp. CAG:279
CTCCGGCATATGCGTCCGATAGTCCCGTATCGCAGGAGCTAGGTTGAATAGCAGTAACCGGAGGGACTTGGCATAAATCGCGGCTAACCACGCTAATTTTCTGTAGCTCTTCTTCGTGATAAAGAGTTTACCGCTCGGTGGTTCGTAGCATGCGATTTTTCTTTTGCGAAATGTCGCAAATGGTGAATCTGTCGACAGTGTCAATACTATTTTATCCCTGTCCGTGGGAAGTAACCATCCGTTTAGGGTGAGGTAATGTAAAAGTGTCGGTTTTTTCTTGACTGTTTTGTCTTTTATGATTTCTTCCAGTGAAAAGTTTTTCATGCGTGCGGCTATCTGCTGCTTTATAGCTGTCACTTCAGCCGGTTTTAGTTCCGCCCTGCAGTCTTCGATCTTTTTCATCTGGTACGTGGCTCCTCGTATTTCCTGATTAAGCTTATCCGGATCCTGGGCATAAAGCCAACCCGGTCCCTTGAGGAAATCCTTTAGACCGCGGTAAATAAGTTCTGCATCCTTGTAACGCATCCTGATAAGTGCCACCGTCAGCATCTTAAAATAATAGCGTGTCACGCATATTCTTACGCTCTTTTTCTGGTGGAGAGCCATCTGCATCAGATTGTTTCGCGTATCATAATACATGTTGGCACCCGAAAAAAGAAGTTCAAACCCCTTATGCCACACTCCCACGCCGTTTAGAAAGACTATTCCACGGTCTTTATTTCTCACTCCGAATTCAATATCATCATGATGGATAAAGAGCGGTATGGGCAGATTGTCTTCCCGCACCGTATCCAGTGAGTAGCAACAGCACCACCAGCCGGAGTAGAGTTCTCTCTCTTTTCCTGTTTCTGTCAGGAAGCGACTTGCGGCCGCCTCACGGTTTCGAACGTCTACATTCATCTTCGGCCGCTCAATCGTACCGTTTCTCCACCACTCTCCGGCGCAGAAAAGCATATACGGGAAGTCTTCCCTCATCATTGTACCACCAAGTGTTATATTCTTCCACTCTTCGCGTACTGTTGACAAAAAACCATAGATGCGAACTATGGCATCCGGCTCTACTACCGCGTCATCATCCATCAGAAGAATATGTGTAAATGGATTCTCGCCTTGTCTGCGTGCCTTAAGGACCTCAATCATGCCCCTGGTAAATCCGCCGGCTCCGCCGGCATTTTTATTTTCGAGAATATGAATCTTTCCTCCGGATTCTTCCCTGATTTTCTGAACAGACTCAACATTTTTAAGAGTTTTTCCGTTATCGATCACGTAAATCGTGACATTTTCGGATACTTCCAGTTCATGATTGTCAAGAATTCGTTTTTTTAACTGCAGGAGGTTTCTCTCCACATAGGCCTCACGTCTGAACGTGCATATATCCACTCCTATGTAAACCGGATTCCACGCTTTTTTTGTCGTATAAGCACCGGACACATACGTTTCATCAACGTCACTGTCTCTAACTAATGCGAACCAGAAAACACCGGCATTCACTTCTTTATATGGAAATTCGACGGAATATTTCTTCTTTTCCGTCGATGATAAAGTGAGTGTTTTTATGTCATTCCCGTCATGAACCAGAATCAGTTCTTTATATCCGCAAAGGGTTAATTCGAGACTTAAATCTTCAATTTGGGTATATTTTTTTCTTTTTTCAATATAAAACAGATTGAAATAACCGTCAAAATCTATTCTGTCTCCCTGTTTTTTTTCATACCGATGAAAGTACAATTCTTCCACCCGGCATACATTGACATCCGGAAACAAAATACTCTGTAAACGCATCTTTCGCTCCCATCCTTCCAACTCTTAAGACTCCCTAATATCTCTTCAGAACTCCTAAGCTCTGTTCCTATCTCTTTCGTAGTTTCCGATCGTAAACCATTTTCCGGACACCATTTGGCATCAGGCTGACTGTAATTCTTAAAAGAAGCACAAATATAAATTGTGCGGGATTTAACATCCCTCTTCTATACATCTTAAGCCAGAACCTGCCAAGCGGCCTGATATATGATATGCCGCCTCTGCGCATGTGCATGTTGTTTACTCTCATATAAAGGAGAGTGTCCGGCAGATTGGCAAACCGGCATCCCGACTGAAGCATCCGCACCCAGAGATCATAGTCTTCAAAAAGCTCGCAAGACTGATACCCGCCTGCTGCCAGCGCCTTATCCTTGCGAAACATGACACACGGATGATTTACCGGATTGCGCATCTTTATGTAGGATTCGACCTTTTTCTGGGTCAGCGGAACGTATTTTTTCGATACAACCAAAGCCTTCGCTTCGCGCTCTGTCCCGGCCTCTCCACAAAATTCCGCGACTGTTCCGCTAAGTACATCCGTCCCCGGATGCGCTTTTAGATATTCAAGCTGCTTTTCACAGCGATCTGAAGCTGAAATATCATCGCTGTCCATGCGCGCCACCCATTCAAAGGAACACTCCGGAAGTCCTTTGGCAAGAGCTGCTCCGAGACCGGCATTTTCCTTTAAACGAATGATTTTCAAAAGGCTACTGAATTCTGCCATTTTAAGGACCGACTCAAGTTTTTCCGTCAGCGGTCCATCGCAGACCAGGACAATCTCCGACGGCTTTAGTGTCTGGCCGGTTATGCTTTTCAAAGACGCATACAGATATTCCGGCCGCTCTTTTTGATATACGGACATCAGTACAGAATATTGCTTGTACATTGTAAGCCTCTCCTCAGTTACAGCACGATAGCTCCGATGATTTCGACTCCCTGTTCATCGATCGTCGTGATCTCTTCTTCTATCTTTTTAAGCGCGGAATGTTCTCTCTGCTCTACTAAAATCACCTTGCTGATACCGTCCTTAAGCTGACGCACCGTCTCTACGGATTTTGTCATGTCCTCGCCTGTAGAAATATTAACCTGCGAAAGATTGTCCGAGAGCAGTTTATGCACCTTTTCAAGCTCTGTTTTTTCTGCGGTTCCCGTAACCAGTATATTGTCACCGGTCTGAATCTTGCGTTCTATTCCCAGGGCACTTCTAAGTGCCACTTCCTCGTCGCTTCTCTCATTGCCGTTCTCAAGCTTAAGGAGCAGACGGTCAATGCCTGAAAATACTCCGTGTTTTTTAAGTTTTTTTGGAAATACTCCCAGTATATTTACTCCATATATTTTGCAGAGTTCATCAGACTCATGCAGTCTGCCTCTCAGGATATAGAGTCCGCAGTATATGCCGCCTACAACAAAGATACCGACCAGAGCACCTATAAGGGCAAACTTCATGCCGTTTTTCATAATTTCTTTTCTTGAAATTTCCACCGGCAGTGACGGTTCTTCCAGGTTATGCAGAGCTTTCTCTTTATCTGTCAGAGCGTTCTGATATGAGGTTATGGAGTCATTTTTCGCTTTCTGCTGGTCGGCAAGGGTCTGATTCATGACCTTGGTTGTATTTCTGTTTAAAAACTCTATGGAATGAGCTCCGACCTTGCTCTCGATCTCCAGTTTTTTCTCATCAACCTGCTTGATTAGTTCCTCAAGTATCTGATTGGCGCAGTCTTCTGTATCTCCTGTTGCTGAAATACTGATAGTGTTGCTGTCGTAGTCTGACTGAACTGTAATCAGCTCATCCAGATAATTTTCTTCCATCCCAAGTGCTTTGCTGAGCTCTTCCATGTCCTTGCGGTTCTTGATTCCTTGGGCATAGAGCTGCACATAGCTGTCTGTCACATCTGAGGTCAGATTTTCATTTCCGGCATTGGCATCCGGCACTGTAACCAACACATCTACACGGGCCATCCACTGTGCAAACGGGTTGATCTTCATAAGTACAGAATTTTGCAGATACTTATTCTGTGCTTCTATTGCATCTGTCAGTGTCTGCATATCCCGTTCATAGCCTGTTTTTGTTCTTTCATATGCGATTTTGTCCAGTTCGTACTGCTGCTGCATCTCCTTAAATTCAGATCCATTTAATCTGACCTTCATGGCTGATGCAACCTTATAGCCGCCCAGAATGGCGGCACCGCATACCATCGCCAGCACAAATACTCTCCATTTGCGCAGCAGGTAAAAAAGTAAATTGATTAAATCAATCTCCATATCTTCCTGTTCCATAACTCTTCTCTGTTCCATGGTTTTCTTCTTACCAGACGATTATCTATCTGGATCCCTTTCCTAATATTACGACTATTATTGTCTTGAGCAGAATCTTTATATCCTTGAGTATACTCCAGTTGTCGATGTACTGCATATCCAGCTTTACAACTTCATCAAAATCCTTGATATCGCTGCGACCGCTTATCTGCCAGAGGCCGGTAAGTCCCGGCGTCATGCTGAGTCTGCATTTATGCTTTGCTTCGTATTGTTCAAACTCATCCACTGTCGGAGGTCGTGTGCCTACCAGACTCATATCCCCCCGCAGCACGTTCCAGAACTGGGGCAGCTCGTCTATGCTTGTCTTTCTGATGAATCTTCCCACCCGGGTAATACGCGGATCATCCTCCATCTTGAACATAAGGCCGTTTACTTCATTCTTGGCCATCAGTTCTTTCTTTCGCTGCTCTGCATCCTGATACATGGAGCGAAACTTGTAAAATGTGAATTTTCTTCCGTTTTTACCGACACGCGTCTGTCCAAAAAACACCGGTCCCGGTGATTCAAGCTTTATTGCGGGTGCAACAAATATAGTTGCTATGGCAAGTATAACCATCCCTACCAGACTGCCGCATACATCCAGGCAGCGCTTTGCCAACAGCTGACGCATGGAAAATATATTTCTCGTAAATGTGACTGTTGCATATTTGCCGACTCTATTCAGTTTTTTCTTTCCATGAATATTCAGGTCGAAAATATCTATGTTGACATCTACGACGACACCCATCATCTCCAATTCCTGAATCCAGGCTTCTACCTTTTCTCTGTGATGCCACCCATCATCTACAATAAAGACCTCGTCCACATCATGATGGATCACATAATCCATGAAATTATCCGGGCCGGATACAATCGGGATTTCTCCCAGTGCATCCTCTGTTCCGTCACCGTCCAGATAGACTATTCCGTTTAATTTCCGTGTCCATTCATTATAGGATACGATATTCTCAACCGTTTCTTCTGCTCGACTTTTGACTGTTACCAAAAGCAGCTTGCTGCTGTACTTGCTCTTCTGATAAAACCTTAATAATCCCTCTTTTAAAATCAGATAGGCCGCATACGTGACAACCGTATCGATAAGTATGAAGTATAATAAAACTAATCTCGAAAGAAGGCCTGCCTGATGCTGCAGATACAGAAAAACTATCCATATCATGGAAAAAATCAGTTTTTCTTTTAATAATACGATTAATTCAGTGAATTTCCCCCGGGAGAAAAAATGATGTCCCGAATCATTTATAAAATAGCTCAAGACACAAATAGCTATGATTAATCCGATCTGTCCGAACTGATCATAGTCATCTGCTATCCCCCATATCTGCTTATATCTCAGCCAGAATGCCAGCACGGAGCTTAAAATCAGCGCCAGAATATCCACTGTCAATATCAGGACATGGTCCACAGCCTGTTTTTTTTGATACATTAATATATCCTCTTTTAATACCTATTCGTAACTGCATTCTTAAATGCTTGGCATCGTCATGAAAACCATCATCAAAAATGCCTCCATGTACAGTTACACATACTTTTTAAGTGTAGCATACCCATATGCGCAAGTCAATCAAATAGCCCACGCAAGCAACAAAAAAGAATGTGCCTTGACATATTCTCGCGCCGAGGTACATTCTTTTTCGTGCAAACTGGCACATTGCTTTGTGGTAATGTTATCACATCTGAAGGTCAGTTTTTATGATTCAGTTTTTATGATTCTTTCTTTGTTGCATGAATGAGTCTCATGACATTTGGTACAACCAACATTATGTAAACCGGATATACCGCAAATCTGAGGAACATTGCCGGTGAAGCCGGAATCGTAGCCTTAAGTACCGGATAGATATTCTCAATCCAGACATACAGCGGAATCAGGGCCACCAGACCGATTACAAGGCGGCTCTTCCAGTCCATCTTCTCATCAAAGGCGAATCCTCTTCTTTCAAAATATCTGCTGACTGCGTATGCACCTGCAAATCCGATGCCCTGATAGGAGTCAACTCTCATTTTCTTCGGATCTACCAGTAAGCTTCCGTCCTCAAGATAGGTCAGAGGATATGGTTTTAATTCATAGTACAGCATCAACAGAACACATAACAGAATAATACCAATCATCACAATCATGTCTCTCGAAGTATCTTTATCGGTCCAGTCTTCAATCCTGCCTGCCATATAAACCATCAGCGCTGAGGAAGCAAAGCCCACGATAACATCCTGTGGGGTGTGAACACCCAGATAGTTACGGGAAAAGAGGACGCTCAACACAAGAAACCAGCAGATACACATGAGCACTCTGTATCTGTGCTGCTTCATCCACATACCGATAGCTCCCAGAGTTCCTGTTGCCTTAGTGGAATGGCCGCTGGGGAATGAGTATCCTGTAGCAGTCGTCTTGGAGTCTCCGTACGGCAATACTCTTGAGTCTCTGATCCATGGACGATATATGCAAAATGTCAGTTTTAAAAATCCATTGATCAGAAGTCCGAATCCGTATCCTGACAGTATCCTCTTTCCACCATTGCGATCTGCTGCCCAATACAGTATACACATAGCTGCAATCGGCCAGAAGCTGAGGGCAAAATCACTTACCCACAGCATATACGGGGCCAGAAATCCTCCGGCTCCGTTTCTGAAATTTTGTAAAAACAACAAATAATTGATATCCATACTTCCAATCTCCTTTTATACCAAATCCCATTTGTTTTTCTTTCGGAATCATTATAGCATTCCGGGCTTGATTTCACAACAACCGACTTTCAGTCATGATGTCACCATCTCTTGATACAGTTAATCCCTGTATCTTGAACCGAATAAAACAGTTATACAAAAAATTTCAACCGTGTTATTATAATCTCAAATTCACACATATCTAATCTTAAGAAGCGATAAGGGAGGCGGATTTATGAATTTACTTGATCTATTCAGTCTTCAGGGAACCTTGTTCGCATTGATGATAGTTGGAGCGCTTTTGAAGAAAAAGGGTATCATCGACGCCAACGGCAAGAAATGTTTGACAGATCTTTGCATCAACGTGGTAATCCCGTGTAATATTTTTAAATCATGTCTGATTGAATTTAATATGGAGATATTTAAATCCTGCGCGCTGCTTCTGCTTGCGGCGGTAATCATGCAGGCGGTATGCCTGATCTTAAATAAGTTTATCTTTAACGGATATGTGCCGCAGCGAAGGAAAGTACTCCAGTACTGTACGATCGTGCCGATGAGCGGTTTTCTCGGAAATCCTATCGCAGAGGCAATCTACAATGAGATCGGTGTCCTGTATACGTCCATCTTCCTGATCCCGATGAGGATCATAATGTGGTCTGTAGGTACCACTTATTTTGTGGCTGACGAAAAGGTAGATAAGAAGAAGGTCGCAAAGAACGTACTGACCCATCCGTGTCTGGTGGCCATCTACTTAGGTCTTATCTGCATGGTAACCCAGGTAAAACTGCCGTCGGTCATCACGGCGACGGTAAAATATCTTGGGAACTGCAACAGTGCACTTACGATGCTTATCGTGGGAACAATTCTGGCAGATGTAAAGATCACAACAATTCTTAACAAGGATACGGCGCTGTTTTCTGTGTTCCGTCTTATCATTCTTCCGGCTGCAGCGCTTGCAGTAGGTCTGGGGCTTGGACTGGACACAACATCTCTGGGAATCAGTGTTCTGATGACCGGTATGCCTGCCGGAGCTACGGCGGCCATCTTTGCAGCAAGATATGAAAGCGATGCCATGTTTGCCACAAGATGTGTTGTCATGACAACATTAGCATCAATGATTACACTGCCAATCTGGTGTTATCTGGTCGGATAAGTGATTAGGCTTTACAGGCTATGGCTGCAAGATCTTCACTTCCAATCCATACTTTCTGCCATAGTCTGCTGTTATCAATGCTCCGCTGCCTTTTCCCGCCTGAATGACGAATAATCTGTCTGACCAGCTGCCAATCAGACGGTTTCTGCGCGGAAACCTATATCTGTCAGGAGGAGTTCCCGGTGGATATTCAGAGATAAGCAGGCCGTTTTCTTCTATACACTTCATTAATTTATTATGTTCGGCCGGGTAACAGATATCCAATCCATTACCCAATATCGCTACCGTATAGCCGCCGGTATTTAAGCATACGGTATGGGCATAACTGTCAACGCCCTTTGCCATGCCACTGACAACAGTTATCTGTTTCTTTGCGCATTCCGATGCAAGTAATATTGTTTTCTGTTTAGCTTCCTGACTGCATCGTCTGGCTCCTATTATCCCAATCGTCTGATCCATTTTTCTAAAACTACCTTTATAATACAATACCATCGGTGCGTCAGTCGGTTTTTTCGCACGTTCGGGATAACGTTCATCATCCCAACACAAAACGGAGATATTTTTATTTTGACATTCTTCTAAGATTCTTTTTGATTTTTCCAATGAATGATTTTGAATGATACTTTCTCTTTGTCTCGCAGACAGCTCCGGTATCTGTGCCGGCAGATCCGATCCGGCCTGATAAACCTTCTCTGCATCTCCAAACTCTTTCACCAATCGTCTGGCCGTGACCGGCCCCACATAAGGCAGCTGGGCGAGCCATATCCAGTATATCATCATCTTACCACCACCATCTTGCTGTTACTCTTGTCCAATTCCCTGCATGTCAGGACCGTTTCTATATCTTTCCTGCGAATCTTTTCTTCTCCATCCAGATCAGCACTTGTCCTGGCAAGTCTTAACAGCTTATGGATCACCCGGGCACTGTATCCGTATTTTTCACTGGTTTCCCGCAATATCTGTAATGAATCCGAATCCAGAACACAATATCTTTGAATTAACTCAGTAGTCATCTGTGCATTGCAGTTAATACCACTTTCTTGTGCATACCTTATCTGCTGTATCTTTCTGGCTCTTTCTACTTTTGCGCGCAGTTCTTCCGAAGAAACTCCCGCCTTATGATCTGCTATCGCAAAAAAATTCACCGGATGAACCTCTTTCTGTATATCTATCCTATCCATGATAGGGCCGGAAATCTTGCCTCTGTATTTAATAATCTCATAATCCGTGCACTTACACTTATTTCCTGGGTAATAGCCGCACGGACAGGGATTCATTGCTGTAATAAACATAAAATTTGAAGGAAATGTATGAGTACCGTTTACTCTTGAAATAGAAACTCTCTTATCTTCTATCGGCTGACGCAGTGCATCAAGGGTACGTCTTGAAAATTCGGCAAGCTCATCCAAAAACAGCACTCCGTTATGTGCCAGCGACACCTCCCCCGGCATCGCATTTACACCTCCGCCAATCAACGCATTTAATGATGCATTGTGATGTGGTGCCCGAAACGGTCTATATTGCATCAGACTGTGCCCATTTGACAACAAACCGGCAATACTGTATATCTTCGTGACTTCCAGACATTCTTCCTCTGTCATTTGAGGAAGGATGGTCGGGATCCTCTGTGCTATCATGGTTTTGCCGCACCCCGGTTCCCCTATCATAAGCATATTATGACCGCCGGCCGCTGCAAGTACCACTGCCTCTATCAGTTCATCCTGTCCCTTTACATCCTTAAAATCCAGGATTCTTCCCGACTCCTCCAAAACATTTTCCGCCTCATCCATCTGACTTTCGGTTCCTATCACCTTCCCTTCAAGGCAACGGATCACTCCCGCCAAATCATGGAATCCTAAAATTTCCACTCCATGCACCAAACCAGCCTCTTTAAGATTGGCTTTCGGCACGATAATCTTTTTTATTCCCGTTTTCTGTCCGGCAATAATCATCGGAAGAATCCCTCTGCATGCGCGCAGTCTCCCATCTAAGGACAATTCTCCTATAAATCCGTAATCAGACAGATTTTTCACCCCTATATCTTCATTCTGGCAAAGCACACCTATGGCCATAGCAAGGTCAAAATGCGAACCTCTTTTCTTTTTGTCGCTCGGTGCAAGGCTAATGATCACCCGTTTCTTCGGAAAAACATATCCGCTCTCATCAATAGCTGCCTGAATTCTCTCCGCTGCTTCCTTGACAGCCTGATCTCCCAGTCCTATAATTGATATCATCGGCTGTCCTTCCAACATTTTAACTTCTATGTCGGCAGGATAACCATCTATCCCCTGAATCGCAAAACTTCTTACCACGGTAGCCATAATTCATCTTCCCCTATCACTTTCCTGATATACTGCTCCTCTACAATATATTTATGCCCTGCATCCTCTACAAATTTTCTGTAATGAAAGACGCTGTTATTAGAAAAATATGCAAGTGTTTTATGATTTTCTGTGATTTTGTCATCCACAATTCCAATCATGGTCCGGTAACTGCTCCATAGATAATCCTCCGGATGCCCCACCATCTGTGCTTTTACCGGATTTAAGTGAATATAACGGCTCGTTTGAAGAAAATATGTATCTTCCCGCACAAGACATGATTTATATCTGCTTTCGAAAACATGGCCTCTGTAACAATATTTATGGTTGATATACATGGCATAGCATTCCGACATGTATTTCATAAATTTTCCTATTTCCACGTCACCGGTCTCAATCAAGAGATGAATGTGATTTGTCATCAGGCAATATGCATGAAGAATGCAATTATATTTGTCCAACGATGTTCTCAATATCTGCAACAGCATCTGATAATCAGTTTCATCCTCAAATATCTGTTTCCTTCTTACCCCTCTGTGCATGATATGGTAGACTGCGCCCGGAAACCAGGCTCTTAATCTTCTCGCTATCTTCCTTCCCCTCTTTCTTGCGCTTTTTATTGCGCTCTTTATTCCAGTCTTTATTTTGCTTGAACTATCTTTATTTATATTATCATCTATGATTGTGTCGAAAAAGCAGAGAATCCTGCTTACAGGATCCTCCGTCCGCGACTGAAGTGACCTCGTCACTGATGAAAGTCAGTCATCACAGATCTTTATCTCGATATGTTTTCCAAGTGCATTCGCATATTTCTCCAATACAATCAGAGTCGGCACTCTGCCGCCACTTTCAAACCTGGCCAGGTTAGATGGTTTTATCCCTGTAATATCTGAAATCTCCTGCTGTGTCATCTTCTGACTATGTCTTTCTTTGACCAGTTCCCGGATTGTCTCTTCAGTCCGAGCCAGTACTACTTCCTGAATCTTCTCTGCGTAGATTTCCAGACGCCTTTCACGCATTTCTTTTTCGTCACGATAATATTGTATATTCTCCTGCATGTGCATCCTGTTCCTTTTCACGGCTTATGATTTCTAATCATATCATAGATGATATGTGTTTGCAAGATATTTTTTCTAAAAGTGCCAAAAGCACGAAACAACTGACTTTCAATCATGGCGAAGCCGCCGTCAAGCGGCATGTCGTTTTATTTATCCAACTCCTTCATCATCTCTAAATTATGAAAAGCCACTCCCACTTCGGTACCGGAAAACTGCTCTTTATAATTTTCCTCTACCGCTGCGATTCCATCCGAATAGTATGTGTTATATTCCTTGAGATCATAGACTCCCGGTGGCTGGAGCTCATATATAGTCCAGATTTTCTTTCTGTTTTGTCTCGCTAGCTTCAGCTCAAACTCAGCCTGTTTTCCTTCCTCGCCTTTGTAATAATTCATAACAAAGACTCCGTCTGTGAATTTTATGATTCTCTCTACTACTTCTTTCCCGCTTTCATCACCCACCTGCTCGTTTCCCTTTTCCAGATCATCAAGCCAAAATGGTATGCAAACATAAACAGGGAAGGAAGTGTTAAGGTTTTCGAGGTTATCAGCCAGCGTAGCATAATCATTTTCTATGTCAAACACTACGCCATCTGCGCCAAGCGTTTCTGCCTCTTCTGCAACCTTTTTCATTTCATCCGATCCCCACTCCGGTGATCCGGCTAAAACGAAAGTAGTATAAGAAGCGAGAATGGGAAAGTCAGATGTGTGATTGTAATCCAGCAGGACGGTGTTAATTTCATACTTCCTGATTAAATCCAGTCCCTCTTCATCTACACCTTCCCACGCAAAAACGGCTCGATCCATTTCTTTTACTTTTTCTACTTTTCCTGTTTCTTCTGTTTTTTCGGTTTCTGATTTTTTTATTTTTTCTGTTCCTTCTGTTTTTTCCTTATTCCCGCTACAGCCTGTCAATAAAACAGTCGTCAACAGGAGTGGTACGATCTTTTTCCACTTCATCTCTATCCCAGAATTTCCCATTCTCTTATTTTTCTATTTTGCAAACCCCTTTTTTTCAATTATTACAAAACCATTGTCTTTCTGCGAGTTTGTTTTATCTTTTCCCTGTTTATACCGCTCTGCTTTATTCTCCAGGGAACTGATACTGTTGCTTCGTTTCATTCTCTGACCCATTTTACTCCGTTCCATCATCTGCTTAAGGGAAATTCTCTCTTTGCTAAGGGGATTATACATTCTCTTATTGTATCTTAAGTCATCCACTTCCTTCTTAAGACCGGCTGCTTTTTCCTTGTCTGCTTCCATTTGTCTCATATTATCCTTGATTGCCTCAGCATAGGACTTCCTTTTTTCAAGAGCATCCACTTTACCGTCAAGTCCTTCTTGTTCCTCTCTAAAACGAGAAAAATCCTTAACTCCCTTTTGTAATTCTGCCAGATTTTTTTGGATATCCAGTGCGATTTTATACCTTTTCTTTCCGTTTCCAAAAAAGCGGCTTGCCTGACGTCCTTTTTTTGCCACATAGTCATCCACATATTGTTTGATTCTATCAATTCTGTTGATATAATCTCGTGCTGATACACTACTGCCAAGCTTAAAAAATGTATCCTTGCTTCCATTAGGATGTGAAATACTGTCAAAGATCGATTTTCTCGTTCCTGTTTTGAGATCGATTTCCTTTAACTGGTGCAGCTCGCCCAGCATGTCTGCGAATTGCCGAGTTTTAGCCGATTTATCCGTGTTCTCAAGAGCTGTCAGATTGCTTTCCAGTTTTTCTGTGGTATTATAGACAGCCTGCGTTTTATTATTTGTCTGTTCTTTATATGACTGAACCAAAGCTGTGGTTTTATTGTACTCTTCATACATCTGATTGATGTAATTTGTTCTGTTGTCAATTGCCTTGTTTAATTCCTTCAGTTCTTTTTCCTTTGGTTCCAGCTTTTCAATAATTGGTTTCTGTCTGCTTTCCAGAAACTCCTTTTTCCATGGCTCATCCTTCTTTTTGATTTCTTCACACGCATTGAAATACGATTCAAAATAGTAGGAATTTCTTACAAAATCCGCCTTTTCACCAAAAACCGCAAGAGCTTCAAATAAACGATTATCTTTTTTGTTTTCGTTTCTCAAGGCACTGAGTTCTTTTTTGTAGCCCCCCTCCTCTGCTTTTTTATTTATCGCTGCCTGTTGCTTAAATGCTTTGCCTCCACCGAGCGTCATGATATCCAAAAACTTGCTATATCGCCCAACCGTCTTAATTTGGTCCTCAGTTGGATGTGGTCCGGCTTCGCTAAGCACCTCCAGGGTTCGATTCTGAAGACGCTTTTGAAGAGCTGTAAGACCTGTCATTTTATCATCTGCTGCACCGACCAGGGCTGTAGGCTTATTGAATAAAACATCATTGACTATACTCTTCTGTTCCGGTGACAATTCAGACATATGGTCATACAAATTCATCAGATTGTCCAAATATTCATCTACAGCCTTGATTTTTTCCTTATCTTCTGCAGCCTCTTCTCTGCCGTAATATTCATCAAAGCTTCTGATCTCTGTAGTGGCTATCTTTTCATAATCATCTTTTAATTTCTTTAGTGCATCATCATATTTTTCATTTCCATTGGCCTGATTATTCTGTCCTTTTGGCATTTTATATACCCCCTGTATCGAAACCTATACCTATTTTACAGTTGCATTCATCACTACTCATAAGTATACCATGTCAAGTAAGACAAATGTGGGACAAATTTATTTTTTTGAATGCTTTTTTCTCTGAAAGTGTTGTCAGTCTCTCGGTTTTGGAGATGAAGCAGAATGTGTTGTGCGTGGTGATGAACTTGTTATTCGTCCAATCAAGACTGTGGCAGGCGGTGAATTTGCGGAACAGATTCTGGCCGATTTGATTAAGGAAGGTCTATCCGGGGAAGAACTGCTTGCAGAGTTTAAAAATCGGCAGGCACAAATTAGACCGGCGGCAGAAGCAATGCTTGCAAAAGCGGAGGACATTGCCGCAGGAAAAGCAGAATATGCAACA
>CAVHPN010000021.1:0-14631 GCA_963637995.1 Prevotella sp. CAG:279
TTTTATCTATGCTGTTTTAAGGCTTAATCTCTTGCTGTTCAAAATTTTCTCGCCAAAATGCGATGCTATAATTCTGCACTCCCTACTCTTTGCTTCAGGGCCTCGATATATAGTCCCGCAAAACGTCCCGGTGTTATCCGGCTGTGTGTAATATAGCCGATCTCCATATAATCATCCACTGCGAGCGGAATCGCCACTATGTTCGGACCATTCAGTTCCTCATTGATGACACCGCTGCAGATTGTATAGCCATTGAGTCCGATAAGAAGATTAAACAGGGTTGCACGGTCTGATACCATAATATCCTTTTTACTGTCCAGTGTACTTAAGATTTCCTCAGAAAAGTAAAATGAATTGTGTTCTCCCTGTTCATATGACAAACGCGGATACGGTTCCAGATCCGACAAAGTAATCGATTTTCGTCCCGCAAGCGGATTGGCGGCACCGATAAACACATGCGGTTTGGCCCTAAAAAGGCTCGTAAATTTCAGATCATTTTCCCTGAGTGTTTTCCGTATCACCGTCTCGTTGAAGCTGTTAAGATAAAGCACTCCCACTTCACTGCGAAGCTTCGCCACATCATCTATAAGCTCGTATGTCTGTGTCTCGCGGAGACGAAAATCATATTCCTCTCCTCCGTACTCGCGGATCAGATCGACAAAGGCCTCTACCGCAAAGGAATAATGCTGGGTAGAAACGCAAAATTGATGTTTTTTCTGTGCTGCGCCAAAATATCGTTCTTCAATCAGATTTGCCTGCTCTATAACCTGTCTGGCATAGCCCAGAAATTCTTCACCGTTTTGAGAAATAACCACGCCCTTGTTAGTGCGTGTAAATAGGGAAAAGCCAAGCTCATGCTCCAGTTCTTTGATAGCAGCCGTAAGGCTGGGCTGTGCAATATATAATTTTTTTGCCGCTTTGCTGATACTTCCGTCAGCTGCCACCTCCACCACATATTTTAACTGAAGTAATGTCATGCCTGCTTCTCCATTCTTATCTGTTTTTTATTCCTTTACTGCCGGAAAAAATACAAATCTGTGTCTTTTAGATACATGTCACTATTGTACATATTTTTCGGTTTCCTTAAGGCGAACCAGGGCCCTCGCCATGGCTGCACGGGTGCTGTAATATTCGGAAATACTCTGCTTTTGTCTCAGTCTCTCCTTAGCGCGTTCAAGCGCCTCCTGAGCCCTGATTCGGTCGATCTCCTCAGGTTTTTCTATAGTATCTGCCAGTAACATTACACGATTGTTGGCAATCTCGCAAAATCCCTGACCTACGACAGCATCAACCCACGGGCCGCCATCTTCTGTCTGATAGCGCATCGAACCGGGTTTTACTGCCACAATCTCACTTTCATGATGCGCCATGACAGCCATCTCGCCGTCCACCGCCGGAAGTATCAGACAGTGGCAGACTCCCTCATAGAACGTCCTGTTGCTGGATATGATTTTTACATGAAAATCTGCCATCTGCTTCTATGCCTCCTGTTTTTCCATATCCTTAGCTTTTTCAATAACATCTTCAATCGTTCCGACATTAAAGAACGCAGCCTCAGGATAGGCATCCATCTCTCCGTCAAGTATAGCCTTAAAGCCCTTAACCGTATCTTTCAGTGCTACATACTTTCCGGATACACCGGTAAAGTTTTCAGCCACATGAAACGGCTGGGACAGAAAACGCTGTATTTTTCTTGCACGCCCTACAGTCAGTTTATCTTCTTCGGAAAGCTCATCCATACCCAGAATGGCAATGATATCCTGCAATTCCTTATATTTCTGCAGAATCTCCTGCACTCTTCTGGCAGTCTGATAATGTTCCTCACCTACCACATCCGGTTCCAGAATACGCGAAGAAGATTCAAGAGGATCGACAGCCGGATAAATACCCTGCTCTACAATTTTTCTCGAAAGAACTGTCGTAGCGTCCAGATGTGTAAATGTGGTTGCGGGTGCAGGGTCAGTAAGGTCATCTGCCGGCACATAAACCGCCTGTATCGAGGTTACGGAACCGTCTTTTGTAGATGCAATACGCTCCTGCAGCTCTCCCATCTCATTGGCCAGCGTAGGCTGATATCCAACCGCCGACGGCATACGTCCAAGGAGTGCCGAAACCTCTGAGCCTGCCTGTACATAACGGAATATATTGTCAATAAATAGTAACACGTTGCGGTGCATTTTGTCACGGAAATATTCTGCCATCGTAAGACCGGTCTCAGCAACTCTCATACGGGATCCCGGCGGCTCATTCATCTGTCCGAACACCAGTGCCGTTTTTTCAAGCACTCCGGATTCCTTCATCTCGCTCCAAAGATCATTTCCTTCACGGGAACGCTCGCCGACACCGGTAAAAATCGAATATCCGCCATGTTCCATGGCAATATTTCTGATAAGCTCCTGTATAAGGACTGTTTTACCTACACCTGCACCGCCAAACAGACCTACTTTTCCGCCTTTTGAATACGGTGCCAGAAGATCTATAACCTTGATACCGGTCTCAAGTATCTCAGCTACAGGGCTCTGGTCTTCAAATGGCGGCGGATCTCTGTGTATACACCAATGTTCCTCGCCCTCAAGCGTCTCGCCTCCGTCTATTGTATCACCGAGAACATTAAAAAGTCTTCCCAGCGTCTTTTCTCCGACAGGAACACTGATTCCCTCTCCAGTCTGAGTTACCGTCATGTCACGGCCGAGCCCTTCACTGGCCGACAACATGATGCAGCGCACTATATTATTTCCCATGTGCTTGGCAGCTTCCATCACACATGTCTTTCCCTCATTTTCTACCGTGAGCGCGTCCCGGATCTCCGGAAGAGGACCACTCTCAAATTTTACATCAACAACAGGTCCCGAAACCTGAATAATCTTGCCTTGTGGCAAAACAGTTTCAGTCTTTGCTGTCTGCGCAGTCTGTTCTCCCATAACACTCTCATCTCCTATTCTCTGTCTCGTTTCTGTGCAGCCGCACCGCCGCACACTTCGGTAATCTCCTGAGTGATAGCAGCCTGACGTGCACGGTTGTACATTGTATTTAACTCCTTCAAAAGGTCATCGGCATTGTCCGTTGCCGAATCCATGGCCATCATACGGGCATTCTGCTCACTGCAAAATGACTCGACCAATGCACCGTAGATAAAGCCGGCCACGTAATTCGGAACAATTGCATCTAGTGCCTGCTCCGGAGTCGGTCGAAGTGAAAATTCCTCCAGCCGTACATCTATCGGAATTCCATGCATATCAGGCTTCATCAGTGGAAGTACACGCTTATCTTTTGCCACACTCTGCATCACATTTTCCATTCTTGTATACAGTACATGCACCTCGTCCAGCTCACCTGACATATAGCGTTCTAAAAGTGTGCCGGCAATCCATCTCGCACGATTGAATGTCGGATCCTGTGCCGTATACTTGAAGTTCTCATCAATAGGTATATGCTGTGATGCAAAATACTGGCGCCCCGTCTCTCCTACGACAAACAGGTAAACCTCTCTTGACGGATCTTTCAAATATTCATCGGCAAGCTTCATAATATTATGATTATACGCACCGGCTAGGCCTTTATCACCTGAAATCACCAGAAGTCCGGTTTTTTTCGACTCATGATCTTTCTTTTCAAAATACGGACTTTCCATATTCGGCAGATGACGCTGAATTCTACGCAGCACATTCTGCAGTGAGTAAAAATACGGTTCTGTATCTGCCAGCTCTTTTCGCGCTTTTTTTAATTTAGTTGACGAAATCAGATACATGGCATTCGTAATCTTGCGTGTATCCTGTATGCTTCGGATTCGGTTCTGGATCTCTCTAAGTCCTGCCATCTTCCATCACCGCCTTACTTTTTTTCTGCTTTTGCATCTTCATTTCCTGTCTGTGAAGCATTTTCGGGTGTTTTCAGAAAACTTTTCTTATATTCACCCACTGCATTTGCAATCTCACGCTTAATATCATCAGACAGCACCTTGGTCGTGCGAAGTGCATCTCTAATCTGAGGATGTGAGCTTCTTATGTATTCATAAAGCCCTCCCTGAAATTCCTTCAGCCTTTCCTTAGGAATATCCGTCAGCAGATGGCTTGTAGCAGCATAAAGAATGACAACCTGCTCTTCCATCGACAGAGGATGCTCAAGGGGCTGTTTAAGGAGTTCCATAATTCCGCTGCCGTAAGCAAGCTGTGCCTTGGTTGCCGGATCAAGATCGGAGCTGAACTGTGTAAATACTTCCATCTCACGATACTGTGCCAGATCGATACGGATACTTCCGGCCGCTTTTTTCATCGCCTTCGTCTGTGCCGCACCACCGACACGTGATACTGAAAGTCCGACATTGACAGCCGGCCTCATTCCCTCAAAGAAAAGTGAACTTTCAAGGAATATCTGACCATCTGTTATGGAAATAACATTGGTCGGGATATACGCCGATACATCTCCTGCCTGAGTCTCAACTATTGGCAGCGCGGTAATCGATCCTCCGCCAAGCTCATCAGAAAGTCGTGCCGAACGTTCTAGCAGACGTGAATGCAGATAGAATACATCACCCGGATATGCTTCACGGCCCGGAGAACGCTCCATCAAAAGTGACAATGCCCTGTATGCTACCGCATGTTTTGACAAATCATCATAAACAATCAGAACATCTCTGCCCTGATGCATGAAATACTCAGCCAGCGCAGTTCCTGCATAAGGTGCAATATACTGCAGTGATGCGGAATCACTCGCGGTCGCTGCCAGTACGATACTGTACTCCATGGCACCGTGTTTTTCCAGTGTATGTATCAGTCTCGATACCGTCGAAGCCTTCTGTCCGATGGCTACATAGATGCAGATTACGTCCTTTCCCTTCTGGTTAAGCATCGTATCTACCGCAATCGATGTCTTTCCGGTCTGGCGATCACCGATAATCAATTCTCGCTGTCCGCGTCCTATAGGGAACATCGAGTCAATAGACAAAATACCCGTTTCCATAGGGGTATCAACTGACTGACGTTCTACGATGCCTGGAGCCGGAGATTCAATCGAGCGATACTGTGATGCATCTATGTCGCCTTTGTTGTCTATCGGGTTGCCCAGTGCATCTACAACACGGCCCAAAAAGCCTTCTCCTACGGGAATACCGGCCATTTTGCCTGTTCTCATTGCACGGCTGCCCTCTCCTATGATATTTGCACGTCCAAAGAGAATACAGCCGATTTCCTTTGCACGGATATCCTGTACCATGCCCCTTATGTTGCCGTCAAATACAATGATCTCACCATATTTGGCATGATCTATACCATCTACATAAGCGATGCCGTCACCTACACGGCTGACTGTACCGATCTCTCTGGCTGAAATATCAATTCCGTCAAGGTTTCCTTTTAAGATTCCTATGACACCCTTTTGTGTGAAGAAATCGCCTGACTCCGGTTCCTTTGCCATATTCTTTAATTTTTCTGAGAGTGCGCGTTTTCTTCCTTCTGTGCTCCAGTCATATTCCTCACTGCCGACACGAAGGATAAAACCGCTGCCAAGTTTCGGATTCTCTCTCTTTACAAACTGCAGATCACGTCCCGGATATTTCTTCTCAAGAAATTCACGAATTCCGGCTGTCTGCTTTTCATCCGGCTCTTTTACGTATTCCAGCACGCACCGCAGGTATTTATCCGGTTTTTCAAGCATTTCTGTTTCTTTGATCAACTCTGACATCATTTCCAGCGTCTGATCCTGCGACATCACCTCGATGATTCCACGCACGGCCAACGGAAACAAACTCTGAATCAGTTTTTCCCGCTTCTCATGTGTCAAATCCGGATTCTCAAGTTCCGTCAGAAGCTGTGGTGCCGCAGCCAGTATCTCAGCTGCATGCTGCAGATCATCAGCAGAAATTTTCTGTCTCTTTATTTCTTGTAAATAGACATCAATTTTCTTCATTTTCTGTCGTACCCGCTTTCTTTAAAAACTCATCGTAGAGAGCGCTGTCATCCGACTTTTTGTTCATCGAACCGGCTGCTGCGTCAAGAACAAGCGAAAGAATCTCATGTTTTGCCTGTTCAAGCATCTTATCCTTCTCCCTGCGCGCATCCTCTCCGGCCTTGCGGATAACCTTATCTGCCTCTTTCTGAGCATTTTCAATCAACTGGCGCCCCTCATCACGTGCACTTTCACGTGCTGCATCAAGCACCTTATTTCTTTCTTCTTCTATTTCATTCTGGCAGGCAACATACTTATCTTTTTCAGCCTGCGCCTCTTCCTGCAATTTCTTTGCCTCATCATACTTGTCCTGAATTGCTTTATTGCGCTTATCAATTACCTTATTGATCGGCTTAAAAAGAAAAATACGAATAATCGCATACCAGATTAACAGGTTGATAATCGTAAAAATCAGGTTTATGTCCAACCGTAACATAGCCTTGCCCCACCTTTCTTCTTAATAATTATCAGCTTAAAAGAATAATAATCAAAAGGGCAATAACGAAACCATAAATAGCGGTTGCCTCGGCGAGTGCCGCACCTAATAAAAGAATTTTAGTAATTTTACCTTCTGCCTCAGGCTGTCTTGCAACTGCCTCTGCTGCCTTTGATGTGGCAATACCGATTCCTATTCCGGCTCCTGCTCCTGCAAGAACTGCAAGTCCTGCTCCGATTGCAATAATTGTACCCATAATAAAAATCTCCTTTTTATACTTTTTTGTCCGATATCATTTTTTACTTCTTAATCTGATACCTTTAAACCGACATCCCGGATAAATGCCGTCATGGTCACATATGTTTCTTTTTATGACACATTTCATGGCGGCATCATTCTATTGCTTCCTTGATGAAAAGTCCGGTCAGAAATACAAATACATATGCCTGAATCAGACCGTCGAATATATCAAAATAAGCACTGAACAACACCGGAAGTCCTACCGGAAGTATGTATTCTATCAATTTCATGATAACAAATGCACCCAGTACGTTTCCGAACAGTCGCATACACAGCGACAATGGTTTTATAAACACCTCCATGATATTGATAGGTGTTACGATGGCAATCGGCTGTGTAAAGCTCTTTAACCATCCTTTAAAACCTTTAACCCTAATTCCGGCCGTCTCGATAAGTACAATACTCATCAGTGCCAACGCTGCCGTCACGTTCAAATCCTTTGTCGGAGGTTTGAACCCCAGTATACCGAGCAGATTTGCTATGCCCAGATACATCAGTACAGACGTCAGATACGGTGCATATCCTTTTCCTTCTTCTCCAAGGATCCCCTCACCGATACCCTGCAGCCACGTTACTGCGCTCTCCAATAAAAGCTGGCCGCGTCCGGGGTTATCAACTTTAAGCCGATGAGTAATTGTCAGTGAAATTATCAGTACTGCTGCCATCATAATCCATGTAACAACAACTGATTCGGATATTCCGATACCACCGATGGTAAAGGCCGTATCGCAATTCAATTCCTCGATCAGGGTCTCTCCCAGATTTCCCATACTGTCACTTCCTCTCTGCGGGTAATTATCATATCTGCATTTTTCCCGCCTGTTCCATATCTTACTCCCGGAAACAAAAATGGTAAAATCATATTTTTTTTCTATGTCCATAGAAAATTTGAATGGCGGACACAAAAAAGACATAACTATCATCTTAATATGAATGTAACTGGACTTTTCCGGGAAAATAGTTTAGAGTGTGACTGTGTTGTGATCTCTGAATTTAAATGAGATATTAAGATATGAGGTTCAAAAACTTACTATTAGGAAGGATTTTACAGCTTAGATGGACATCAGTTTTGATTATTATAAAGTTTTTTACGAGGTTGCACAGTGTCAGAGCATCACTCAGGCCGCACTGAATCTCTGTCTCACACAGCCTACGGTGACAAAATATATTCATAATCTGGAAGGCATGCTTAACTGCAAGCTTTTCAACCGTTCGCAAAAGGGTGTGACGCTGACTGATGAAGGACGGATTTTATTTAGACAGATCAATCGTCCGTGTCAGCAGATGGGACGGGCAGAAGAGATTCTCAGAGACTATACAAACAGCCAGAGCGGCAAGGTTTCCATAGGCGCAAGCGAACTTACGATGCGCTTTTTTCTGCTACCTTATTTAGAGCAGTTTCAACAGCGTTTTCCCAATGTAACCGTGCAGATCCATTCCAATTCTGCACCGATCACGGCTGCATCAATAAAAGACGGAGAAAATGATTTTGCAGTCATCATTTCTCCGATTCATGAAATTTTAAAGGAGCTTGATGTGGTTCATGTGATGCCTGTCGCCGAATTTCAGGATATCATCATAGCAGGAAATCGTTTCAACGAACTGCAAAATCGTACTCTTTCCCTGGAAGAGCTTTGCATGCATCCTCTTATAAGTATGGAGTCCGGCACGACAACCAGACTTTTCTGGGACAATCTTTTTGAAGAACATGGCCTTGATCTGCGGCCAAGCATCGAGGTATCTTCTAACGATCTGATCGCACCGACGGTATCGCATAATCTCGGCATCGGATTCGTCCCATCGGAATTTGCGAGAAATTATCTTTTAAACTACCGCGTATTTTCACTTAAGCTCAACATACCGATTCCAAAACGGCAAATACTTGTATTGCAAAATCCGATGCGTCCTCTGACGCCGTCGGCTCAGGCTTTTCTTGATATGCTGAAGCAGCCGAACGGAGAGATTCATATGTGACATCTATAGCGCTTTCAGGGCAAAGTGATTCTTTTTAAATTCCAGAATCCCTTCCCTTTGCATCTTTCCAAGCTCTGCCGATAATGCTGACCGGTCCACACCCAGATAGTCGGCGAGCTGCTGGCGGTTAAAAGGTATGTCAAAAATGCCACTTGAATTTTGCACTGCCTGATCTGACAGATATGATAAAAGGCGGCCGCGAATCGACCGTGATGATGTATTAAAGATTCGTCTGGAAAGTCTGAGATTTTTCTGTGCGGAGATCATAAGCAGACTCTGTATAAGCTGCATGTGATGTCCGCATGACTCAGGGCATTGCGAAAGTATCTTTCCCACGCTTAAAAATAACACTTCGGTTTTCTCTGCCGCAAATACATCAACCAGCAATTTTTCTCCCGGAACACACGCATATGTCTCTGCAAAAATCTGTCCGGATTCTACACGATCAAGAATGCTTCTGTTTCCCCAAAGATCATCATTAACTATCAGCACACTGCCCTGCATGACTATGCCCAGTGATGCCACCGTATCACCCACACGGTATATGATTTCTTCCTTATCATAGGTTCGCATCTCTGCTCCCAGACACGAAAGCATTTCTTCTATCTCTTTATCACTCGAATTGTGAAACAACGGACTGTTGCATAAAATCCGCATTTCGTCCGCATTTAATTTAAGACTTACTCCGTTTTTATAATTTGATGGCATTGTAATACCGTCCTTCCTGCTGCCGCAGCGCTATTGCACGGCAGAAGCTCTTTTACTATAATTGAGCATCACAAGTGATGTGAAAATCAAAATAATGCCAATCAGATTGGCCGGCAAAAGCATTTCTTTAAAAATCAAAACCCCCGCAATTGACGCTACCATAGGCTCTGCAAATGCAAGAACCGATGCTTTTCCCGCCTCCATACTGCGAAGTCCCGTTGTATAAAACACAAAAGGCAGGAATGTAGATATAACGCCAAGAGCGATCCCTTTTCCAAAAATTAAAGGTGATGTCTCCAAAACCGACATAATCTCAGGTATCCCCGCAAAAGGAATCAGACTTATTGCGGCTGTAAGGAATGCATAAAATACAACCGTAAACGGATGATATTTTTTTAGTGCCGCAGTTCCGAATATTGAATAAAGTGCATAACAAAAGCCTGATGCAACTCCCGTCATAACCGCCATGCGATCTATATGGCCGCCGGAAAATCCGCTTACCAGCATACAGCCCAAAAATGCCAGAATAAGTGCCGTTATTTTTCGTCTTGTCAGTTTTTCATGAAAAAATAGCGCTGACATCAAAAGCACAAAAAACGGTGCGGTATAGAGTAAAATAGAGGCTGCGGCGAGGGTTGCCTTTTCTATTGTCATGAAATAACACACATTAAAGAAAACAAGGCTCAAGATTCCCATTCCCAAAAACATCCAGAAATCTTTTATCTCGATCATGAATCTTCTTTTCTCTGTAAACAAAAGAAACAGAGCCATGCAGATCGTGACAATCACACACCTTAGTGCCGTGATTTGCACGACCGACAGCCCTGCATTTGCCAAAGGGCGGGAAAAAACTCCTATAATTCCCCATCCAAAACCTGCCGCAAGAATCTCCCCTGCCGCCCTGAACTCACCTGACATTTCTCTTTTATTTAAAGCCTTCATGCAATCGCCTTTCCGTTTTTCATTTCCGCTCTGACAACTGTTTCCCAATTTAGGCCTTATTATATAACTAATTCAAATTATTTAGCAAGCGTATTCAGTATTTTTATGGCTATCTCCAAAATATGGTCATTAAAATCATACTCCATTGTGTGAATTGACGGATAATTTTCACCATTTCCAATATAGAACATTGCCCCGGGGCACTCCTTCTGATACCAGCCGAAATCCTCCGACGCCCGAAACGGCTTTTCCATCTGAAACAGAGGTATTTTTGCTGACTTTGCTGCCTCTATAATCCTCTTAGTACAATACGGATCATTGCTCGTCTCCGGAAATACATCCTGTTCTTCAAAGAAATACGTCAATTTTTCCTCTTCGGCAAGTTCTTTAGCTTTCTCTTTTATTTTATCTTCCAGATTTTTCAACTCATTTTCGCACTCGGCACGAAGCGTAAATGATACCTCGGCTCTCGATGCTGCAATACCGAAATTTTTTTCACCAATCTTTGTATAAATCGGTGTCGAGAGTACCAATCCACAATACTCGGCCTCCTTAGAAATGTTATCCACCGCAAGAAGCAATTTAGCCACCGCAACAGAGGGATTTATCCCATCCTCAGGCTGACTGGCATGAGCTGTTTTGCCTGTAAAATTAATTGTAAGCCCCTTTGAGGCGCATTGCACCGTTCCCGAACGAACCATTATACTTCCCTCGGGGAAACCACTCCAATTATGAAACGCATAAATCTGCGAAATTGCCTTTTCCTTTAACAGGCCCGCACATGCTCTTGCTCCTCCTCCGATTTCCTCTGCATGCTGAAAAATCAGATAAATCTGACGGTCCATACCTTCACGATCAAGCATCATGGCAAGACCCGCCAATGCCGCGCTGTGTCCGTCATGCCCGCATTTATGCGAAATTCCCGGAGTTTTTGATGCATATTCAAGCTCTATGGTTTCAGGTATCGGAAGGGCATCAAAATCCGCACGGAAGGCTATCGGCTTTTTTGATACTACACCCTGCGGCTCATAATATGCATAAAACCATTCTCCGCGATCAACTACCGACAGTTTTGTCTCTCTGCTTAAAAAATCCATCAGAATTTTCTTTGTATGAAATTCCCTGCCTGAAAGTTCTGCCTCCTGATGAAGCACATGACGCAAAGCGACAATTTTGGATTTTATTTCTTCATCCATAACACTTACTCCCATCTTTTTTCATAGCAACTGATTATTTCCATTTTTTCTTCATTATCAGATAGCAGCCAAGGCACAATATCAGCTGCACCGTAGAGGACATCGGCGTTGCAAGTCCTATCTTAAAAAGATTTGTATCTTCAAGACGACTCATGAAATATGATACCGGGACACGGACACCGAATGCACCTATAATTCCCTGTATCATGACAAATCTGGTCATGCCTATACCATTATAAAAGCCTGTAAAGCAAAAGAAAATTGCAGTAAACATACAGTCAATGGCATATGCCTTCAGGTAATCTGACGCTGCCTTTATTACGTCGGGATCTCCTGAGAATATTCCGGCGAGAGCATTTCCATGAAAAAATGATATTAAGAACATGCAGACCCCGATTGAAAATGATACTGCTATTCCGCCATAAAGTGCCTTTTTTGCCCTGTCCATCTTTCCGGCACCATAATTTTGAGCAACAAATACTGACATGGACTGCATAAATGCCGATGAAATCAGCATGATAAACACACATACTTTTTCTGCCACACCGACTCCTGCTGATGCAACAACTCCCATCGAATTGACTATTGCAAGAATTATCAGAAATGACACACTTACAAGCAAATCCTGAAGTGCAATCGGTGCGCCAAAAAATATCATTTTCTTTACTGTCTGGCCATGCATTTTCACATGTTCACGGTGCAATTCAAAAGGCATCTCTTTTTTCCGTATTATGGCAAACGATACAATAACACTAACCACCTGTGCAAATACCGTGGCAATTGCAGCTCCTTCTGCTCCCATGCCAAACACGGCACAAAGTAGCAAATCTCCTGCAATATTGCAGACACATGCTATAGAAACCGTGATAAGCGGTGTTCTCGAATCCCCCAGTCCTCTGAATACACAGCCTATAAGATTGTATGCAACGATCGCTATCATGCCGCTGCCACATATTCTAACATATCCTACGGTCTTTTCAAAGGCTTCTTCCGGTGCGTTCATGATTCCGCTTATCTGTTTTGTAAAAACTGTCAGTATTACCGTCATGACTATGGCAATGATTCCGAACATTACCATGGCAGATCCTACGGTCTGACCTCCTTCTTTTCGCTTTCCGCTGCCAATCTGCTGTCCCAGAAGAATAGTCGTTCCCATGGCAAAGCTGCTCACAAGATTTGTCAGTGTCGTCATAATCTGCGAACCTGTTGAAACTGCCGATATGTCTGCCGACGAAGCAAATATTCCGACAACCAGAAGGTCAACTGCGCCGTACATTGCCTGCAGAAAAAGCGCAAAAAGCACCGGAACCGCAAATAAAATCAGCGGCTTCATGATTTTTCCGTGTGTAAATGTATTTTTCTCTTCCATCAAAATTACCTCCGATAACATATAATAAAAAAAGCTGAATAAAATGCAGATATTTCAATCTGACATCTTATCCAGCTATTGTTTCGTGAACAACTCACCCTCCGATGAACATGAGGGAGTATACTATAAATCATTTCCAATGTCAACAGCAACTGTTGGCAGTATTTTCGTTATATGCAACTGTTGGCAGTATCTTCGTTACTGTTCATGCATTACATGGGCAACAACATACTTTCCGGCACTATCATTTCACAACAGTGAAATCAACTTTTGCTTTTTCTTCGCTTCCTTCATAAAGGTTATAGAAATCGTCTTCTGACTTAATATCGGATTCCTTAATATCACCTTTTACTTCAAAGCTTGATTTTCCTTCACTATCATACTTGATGCGGGCAAATTTTATATAATTCAGCTGATATTTTCCGTCATCATTTTCAGCTACATCAGCCTCTGCATACTGTACAGGAGTATTATAATAGAGAATACCTCCGTCAACTTTTATAGGATATGCGGTACCACCCGTCTGAATTGATGCAAGAAGCTCTGCCTTGTCATTATTATTTACATAAAGTGTTGCATCAATTGCACAGTTAATTCCATCATCTTCATATGTGCCAGAGCAAACCGCAAGTATATCTCCATCATAGCCATTCAGGTTAATATAGGCATATCCGCTGTCTTTGGAAAGCTTAGAGATAATATCATCATAAGAATCGTATTCAGCTGCATTAAATGTGATAGCCGGAACATCAGCTATAGCATCAAACAGTGCCTGAAATTGTTCTTCTGTCGTAATATCGGTCACATCAGAGCTGTCAGCTTCTGCATTCTCACGGGCAAATCCTGAATATTCTCCGGAATCGAGCTTGTCAATGCATTTTACAAAGGTCAATCCGTTGGAATCGCTGTTTATCTGCATCTCTCCATATTCAGTATCTGTACATGTATATAATGTATTGCCATCTGAACGCAAAGGATGATTGTCATCACCGAAAGCATTTCCTACATTAACCAGCTTTCCGTCACTATTGTATGCATACAATGAGATTTCACTGGACATGCCATCTTCCTTGGATACCTTGTCGGATATACCAAGAACATACTCTGTAGATCCTGCAAGCTGAATATAGGCGAATCCCTCATTTTCGCCATTGAGATAACTTATAATTTCCTCATAGCTGTCAAAAGTGTCCTTCTGCACACGCTCTTCAAGAAAATTAGCAGGGATCATCTGTCCATTTTCTTCTTCTGACACTTCATCAGCTGAAACTGCCTCTGTAGTCTCAACCTTAGAAGCTGAACCGCAGCCGGCTAAAAGATTACCAACCACTGCAACAGCAAACACTAATGTTAAATATCTTTTTTTCATCTGTAATATACCTCCTTAGTCTCTACATTATGCCATTGATTTCCGGAGTATTGCAAGCACTTTATTTATTACGGTTATTACATTTTTCTTATGGTTTTAAAACCATAGCCTGTCTGTTTCTTTTTTTTATTCAGGCTTCTGCTGCCAGCACCTCATCCGCATGGTCAAGAGCCTCTTCAATGTTTTTACAGAAATGTTCTCTTCCTACCATATCTACAAAGCCATCTTTCTCCATAACGTGCATCGGCTGCTCATTTACATGAGATAAGATCAAAGTAACTCCATTCTTTTTACAACGCTCGTATAAAGCAAACATGGAATTCATGGCAGTACTGTCTGCCGACGGCACCGCACGCATACGCAAAATCAGGCATCTGGTCACATCGCGCACTTC
>CAVHPN010000021.1:14884-40179 GCA_963637995.1 Prevotella sp. CAG:279
TCGTCACTCATACGTTTCATAAACAACAGGCAGGCTAAAAGCATGCCTATCTCGATCGCTACGACCAGATCAAATACTACTGTCAGGAAAAATGTAAGGACCAAAACCGCGATGTCACTCTTAGGTGCGGTTTTGGTAAGGCGCACAAAAGTTCTCCACTGACACATATTATAGGCAACCATAAACAAAATAGCCGCAATTGTAGGCATGGGAATCCAGCTTGCACACGGCATCAGCACTACGAGAATCAGAAGAAGCACAAGCGCGTGAACCATGCCTGCTACCGGAGTACGGCCGCCGTTTTTTACATTGGCAGCAGTACGTGCAATCGCACCCGTAGCCGGAATACCGCCAAAAAGCGCCGAAACGATGTTGCCGGCTCCCTGAGCCACCAGCTCTGTATTTGAACGGTGTTTACCATCTATCATTCCGTCCGCTACAACGCATGAAAGCAGCGATTCAATTGCTGCCAGTACAGCGATTGTAAATGCATCTGACAACGAACCCTGAATTACACTGTAGCTGAAAACAGGCAGTCTGAATGCCGGAAGCTTGTTGCTTACCGTGTAAAGGTCACCGATCGTATTGACATTAAGCGGCAGGAATTTTACCATCAGTATACCTGCGATTACCGCAACAAGTGATCCCGGAATCTTCTCGGTAATCATCGGCATCACAATAAGAATTGCCAGACACACGACACCCACAATGATCGCATGTATATTGACACTTCCGAATCCGGCTGCAAATGCTTTAAGTTTCTGCATCGTCTCGATCGTTTCCATGCCTGCCGGATAAGTCACTCCGAAGAAATCCTTCAGCTGACCGATTACAATTGTAACTGCAATACCCGAAGTAAATCCGGTTGTAATAGTAAACGGAATAAACTTAATCAGTGAGCCGAAATGACAAAATCCCATGACAATAAGGATAATACCGGCCATAATCGTCGCTACTGCCAGTCCTTCTACTCCGCTTTTTGCCACAATTCCGGCAACAATCGTTGCAAATGCTGCCGTTGGGCCTGCAATCTGCACCTGACTGCCGCCTAAAAATGAAATAACAAATCCTGCAGCAATAGCCGTGTAGATACCCTGTTCCGGACCCACTCCGGAGGCCAGTGCCAGCGCGATAGAAAGCGGCAAGGCTATGATTGCTACGATTATACCGGCAACCACATCAGACGCAAGCTGTGCACCGGAATACTTCTTCAATGTCGTAAATAACATTGGGCGTATCTTTTCCATAACTCAAATTCTCCCTTTTTAATGTATAAATAAAAGTTAAAAAGTAATTGTCAGCCGCAAAAAATGGCTGACAGGTATTTATTATACTGCAAAATAAGGTCATGTCCAGTTTTTTCGAAATTTTAACATTGAAAAATTTCACTGGCATTTCCTTCATATTTCGTCTATAATAGGAAGAAATTTTTTTAACCGAACACAGCAGATACCTTCGCTGTATCAGATTAGGAGGAAATATGGATATTGTATGCTTAGATCTGGAAGGTGTTTTAGTACCGGAAATCTGGATCGCTTTTGCAGAGGAAACCGGAATTCAGGAATTAAAACGCACCACCCGCGATGAACCGGATTATGACAAATTAATGAATTATCGTTTAAATATTCTCCGTGAACACGGATTGGGTCTCAAGGAGATTCAGGAGACCATTTCCAAAATCGATCCTCTTCCGGGCGCAAAAGAATTTTTAGACAAACTCAAAGAAATAACTCAGGTAATTATACTCAGTGACACTTTTTCACAGTTTGCCGGCCCTCTGATGAAGAAGCTTGGTTATCCGACCATCTTCTGCAATTCCCTGGTAGTCGCTGATAACGGCGAAATCACGGATTTTAAGATGCGCTGTGAAAAATCCAAGTATACAACCGTAAAGGCACTCCAGTCCTGCGGTTTTGAGACCATCGCCAGCGGTGACAGCCACAACGACCTTGCCATGATCGAGGCAAGCAAAGCAGGATTTCTTTTCCGCACTACTGACGAGATAAAGGCAGAATATCCGCAGTTTCCTGCGTATGAGACATATGATGAGCTGTTTGATGCGATCAAAAAAGTATTAGATTAAAATTTATATTTAAACTGTAAAACAGCCCCGGGATGCACACTCCCGGAGCTGTTTTTTCAGTCATGATAATATCACCATCATGTGACATTATCATGTGACATGTCCGTTTACTCGAACCATTATTCAGCAATAAACAACTCATTTACATCAAATGCTTCATCAATCATGCCTGATTCATACATGAAATCAGCGGTCTTCTGGAAACCATCTTTATCATCATCAGTGATCTCGGTGGAGAAATCATAGAGATCGTACATACTTCTGACTGCATCAGCGTCCAGATCCAGCTCATCAGCTACGATCTGCATGGTCTCATCCGGTTTTTCTTCCATGAAATCTGCTATCTCAGTCTGTGCTTTGGCCAACTTTTCGATAATCTCAGGATGCTCATCATAGAATTTCTGTGTCACTGCCACTGCGATAATTGCCTTAATAAGCCCCTCACCATCAGCTACCAGATGATATCCCTGCTGTCCTGCATTGTATGCAGTTGCACCTGCAATCAGTGCCACATCTACACTGCCGCCATCCAGACCGGCTTTTGCATCCGGAATAGACATGTTCACATAATTTACATCATCAATAGTCATATCGGCAGTCGCCAGATAGGCAACTAAAAGCTCATGCAGGTTTGTACCTGTAGGCCCTGCAATTGTCTTTCCTTTAAGGCTTTCCGGTGTAGTAAGTGTTTCATCCTTTGAATACATGCAAAATGCCTTCGGAGAACGGCTGTACATATTTAATACCTTGATATCTGCCCCATTTGCTGCTGACAGAATAACGGAAGTTCCGCCTACTGCATACAGCACCTGAACATCTCCCGATGCCAGAGCCTGTGTCTGATCTGCTCCCGAAGTGAGCTCAGCGTACTCAACATCAACTCCCATATCTCCAAATGTTTTTTCAAAAATACCCTGGTTTTTCTCGATGATTGTAGGCACATTGAGCGGAGAAGTTACATAAGTAAATGTAAGCTTTTCCAGATCTGTTGTTTCATTCGCCGAAGCATCGGTCTCTTCTGCTGATTCAGATACTTTTGTTTCCTCACCTGCCTGCGTACTCTCTGCTGTGTTCGCTGTTCCTGAGCACCCTGTCAGTGAAACCGCGAAAAGGCTAAGCGCCATTCCCATAGCAACCAATCGTCTCATAATATTTGTTCCTCCTCTAAACAAACTTTAATTCATTTATAATATCCCTTTTAAGGGCTATCATATCATCATTCAAAAGATTTCTTTCTTCCTTTTGTGCATTTAAATCATGTATCGCCTTTATGACACCGTTTTCAATAACTGCAATACGACTCCCCAGAATAAGAGCTTCATCGATGCTGTGTGTCACAAACAAAATACTGATTTTACGTTCTTTCTGCACACGCAGAAGTTCTTTCTGCATCTGTTCTCTGGTAAAGTAATCAAGGGCTGCAAACGGCTCATCCATCATAATAAAAGTCGGTTCATATGCAAGTGCTCTCGCAATGGCTGTCCGCTGCTGCATTCCGCCTGAAAGCTGTGCGGGAAAGGCTTTTTCAAACCCTGACAACCCCACCGTGTGAATAATCGAATCAATTTTATCACGCCCCGCCTCTTTCTTTGAAAGCCCGAATATAACATTATCCCTGACATTCAGCCATGGCATAAGGCGCGGCTCCTGAAAAACGAAAGCTGTCTTATGATTTCCCTCACAGCGGATTTCCCCGCCATCTGCAGCTTCAAGTCCTCCGGTCACACGCAAAAGTGTAGTCTTTCCACATCCGCTGCGACCCAGAATTACGGTAATTTCACCCGATGGAAGTGAAAGGTTGATACCATTTAGAACATGGAGTTCACGCTCATCCACCATATAGCTTTTTTGAATATCTATCAGTTCAATTCCAGCCATTTTCCCCTGTTCCTTTCAACACCACTCGTATTACAAAGCCAAACAGGCGGTCTGTCGCGTATCCAACTGCCCCTATCGCCAAAATGCCTACAATTACCTTGTCCGTCCGCGACATCTGTTGTGCAAACAGAATCATATGTCCAAGACCTGTAGACGCAGCCACCATCTCTGCTCCGATGATAGCACGCCAGCTGTAACCAAGACCTATTCGCATCCCTACCAGTATATCTGCGGTCGCATAAGGAAGAATGATCTTTAAAAATTTTTTTTTCTTTGAATAGCCAAACATCTCTCCGACTTCCAGTAATTTCGGATCACATCCGGTAAATCCTTTCACGATATTCAGATACATCGGGAAAAAGGATGCAAGAACTATAATTACCGTTTTGGTTGTCTCTCCTATGCCGCACCAGAGAATCAAAAGCGGAATCATACTGAGAGGCGGCACATTTCTGAAAAACTGCACTATATATTCATAATAGGCACCGCTTCCCGGAAAAAGTGCCCGAAACATTCCAAGCACAAAAGCAAGTAGAAAAGCAATCGTAAATCCCTTTACAACTCGAAAAAAACTAATAGAAATATCCTGCCACAACTCTCCGGTGTTTACCATTTTTAAAAAGCTCGTACATACACGAGCCGGCGATGGCAGCACATATGAACTTACAATTTCCATTCTGCAGACAAAATACCATATCAGAAATACCGCTCCGATTCCAAGCATCGGTCCAAAATATTTCTGCCAATTATCCGTTAACTTATTAGTTTCTTTCATTATCAATCCTTACAATTCATCCGGTTGGTTAGTATATTCTAACTTTTTCATGATATCAAAAATCCGTACAATTGTCCAGTTTTGAGCGTATTCTTTTATACCTTTACATTGTAACTTTTTACATATTAACAATTGTAAACCTCCATATTTGTGAAATTGTAAACTTTTATACACTTTTAAGTTGACATTGCATGATCCTAATGATAAAATCGTCACTAATGATTTTGTTATTTCCTACGTTTTAGATAGGTTATCTTTGAATTGAGAAAAGGAGACTATACAATGAATGCAACATCCGACAAGACTATTACCACTGACGACACTAAATGTCCTTCCGATAACGCAGAGAATACCTCTGAAACTTCTCTGACCAGAGCTTCGGCAATAGCAATTCTTGACAGTCCTGACAGTGAACTGCCTGAACTTTTAAAACGGGCAGGAGCTCTCCGACGCAAATATAAAGGCAATCGCGTAAGCATACATCTACTTACCAACGCTCGCAGCGGAAACTGTTCACAGAACTGTGCCTACTGCGCCCAGTCCTGCCGCTCTCATGCCGATATTGAAAAATACAAATGGGTTGACGACAAAAAACTCTACGATGACAATGAATTTGTGCATGAGCATCATCTGGCACGCCACTGCATAGGTCTTAGCGGAATGGGCTTTAGCGATGATGAAATAAAGGAACTGGCCGACCGCATCCGCATCATGAAAAAGCAGGGTACTCATCTGTGCTGCTCCATCGGTTTTCTGACCGAAAAACAGGCACTGATGCTCAAGGAAGCCGGTCTCGACCGCATCAACCACAACTTAAACAGCAGTCGTTCCTATTATCACAATATCTGTACTACACATACCTTTGATCAGCGTGTTAATAACATAAAAATGCTGCAGCGCCTCGGTTTCGAGATCTGCAGCGGCGGCATCATAGGAATGGGCGAAAGCCACGCGGATGTGGTTGATATGTTATTGGAACTGCGTGAGATTGCCCCACAGGCACTCCCGATAAATTTCCTTCTTCCGATTCCGGGAACACCGCTAGAGCATACCGATACTTCCGGTCTTACTACTGAATACTGTTTAAAGGTCCTCTGTCTTGCCCGCCTGATGGTTCCACAGACCGATCTGCGCTGTGCAGCCGGTCGTGAGGTCTACTTTAAAGGGCGTGAAGCGGATCTGTTAAGTGTTGTAGACTCTATCTTTGCATCCGGATATCTGACTGCAGGCGGTCAGGGAATAAAGGATACCATAAAGGCAATCGAAGATGCCGGTTACACATATGAAATAGAATCCGACGATCGTGAGGAGTAATTGGCGTGCCGCCTGACGCCGGCAACACTATGGTTGTACTTCGGTTGCTTCGTACCTTCGCCCCTCTCACAACCTGGCACATATAAGCTCCAGCACACTTCCTGCAATGCACCTTGCTTTATCCGAGATCAGGAAACAGTTGGAAAGCTCTTCCTTTCTAGGATCTACATCAGCTACCTTGAAGTGATAAGTCACAGGATATCCATCTCTCAGAAGGCCACGTAAGATTCCTGTAATCTGCGTCTGTACAGGAATCTTATCTCCGTCCTCCTTACAAACCAAAGCAATTGTATCCCCTGCTTCGACAATATCGCCGATTGTACGTACATTATGAAAAATGCCTGCCGCCGGCGAATGAATTACCCGCTCTGCTCCGTATCCGCCAATCACGCCAGGTATTCCTGTGTTTGGGATTGCCGCACCTTCACGGATAATACGCCCAAGACGATGACCTCTCTTAGTCTCAATCACGACATCCACATCTTTTCCCGCGATAAATCCAGGGCCCAGGGCAATCGTAAGCGGTGCCATATCTCTATTGGTGCCAAGATTACGTTTTGCCAAAATCGCATCTATCAAAATGGCCGGTTTTAATTTTTCAATCGACTCGCCTGACGGATCAATCAAAATCGGGACACTGTTTTCATTCCAGACTTCCTTTGCTTCCTCATACTTATCGATTCGAACCGCACGAAGCCCTTCTACCTCGGTTGTTTTCGTATATACCGCTTCACAAAGTGCCACCTGGCGTCGGATCGCCGCCGGATTTGCAATTTCAAGTACCAACACACGAAATCCGGCCGACCAAAGCCTGTGAATAGTGCCCGTTGCCAGATCTCCGCCGCCGCGCACGATAATTAAATCATCTTTTTTCATGAAAATATTTCTCCCGTCAGGTTTTTCTGATTCTTATTGCTGCACACATGATACCTTATCATAAATGGAAGCATCTATCTTGCCTTTCCACTCTTCCCATTCCTTAGGACGCAGCCTCCAGGCAAGGCCGCAGCCGGCATCAATCTCTGCGGGCAGAGGAATAAGTCTACCGGGTATACCATTTTCCATACAATATTTTTCCCATTTCATCGCCGCCAGGGTTGTATGAAATGATAATACCACAAATGGTTGTTTTTCCCGCATATTACCTTTTCTCCTTCTATTTCACTTTGCTGAAAGTGAGTATAATGCCTGTGCCGCCTGGTCTATTTCTTCCTCCGTATTGAAACACGAGAAGCTGAATCTGACCACGCCCTGATTAACAGTTCCAAGTGCCCGGTGCATAAGCGGGGCACAATGTGCACCAGCGCGAACACAGATGCCATATTCTTCCCAAAGTTCATCTGCCACCCGTGCCGAATCTTCCCCTGTAAAATTAAGGGAGACTATCGGTGAATGGTGCTCTGCCATGACATCTCCATATACAACGACATCCGGAATTTCTTTTACCTGTTCATAAAATCTGCGCGTCAGACTTTTTTCGCGTCTTTGCAATGTTTCAATTCCCTGATTAAGACAATATCTTATGCCTGCCGTAAGACCTGCAAGACCGTGTACATTGAGTGTTCCTGCTTCAAGTGCCGTCGGCATTTCCTTCGGATGATACTCATCAAAGCTTTTAATGCCGCTTCCACCGACCAGAAACGGTTTCACCGAAAGTCCCGGTCTCACATAGATCCCGCCGGTCCCCTGCGGACCCAAAAGGGCCTTATGTCCGGTAAAACACAGCACATCGATTTTGGATTTTAACACGGAAATCTGTTCTTCGCCCGCAATCTGTGATGCATCCACAATCAAAAGCAGTCCATGTTTTTTTGTAAACTCAGAAACATACGAAAGATCTGTCACATTTCCCGTTACGTTGGACGCACCGGTAATCACCACCGCCCGAGTATTGGGGCGCAAAAATGTTTCAAATTCTTCATATTTCAAATTCCCGCGCGCATCCACGCCCACAAAGCTAATCGTTGCCCCCTGATCTCGCAGACGATAGAGCGGTCGAAGCACAGAATTGTGCTCACAGACCGTCGTAATAACGTGTTCTCCCGGACGAATCAACCCTGAAATTGCTATATTCAGCGCTTCTGTTGCATTTGCCGTGAAGGCAATTCGCGATGCATCTTTTGCATCAAACAGTTTTGCCACTGTCACACGTGCCTCATACACAAGCCTTGATGCATGTAAGGTTGCCTCATGCGCGCCGCGCCCCGGATTTCCTGCGGTGCGAAGAGCATCAATAACGGCTGCCTCAACCTGCGGCGGCTTCGTCAGTGATGTGGCAGCATTATCCATATAAATCATGGTTTTACCACGTTTCCCGCACCCAGCATCTTCTCAGCGATGACATACATATTGGTAACACCGCCGACAGCGAGTTTTTCGGAAAGGCCATAGAAATTAAGGCAGGTACCGCAGGTCAGGATCTCAACTCCCTGTGCCTCCAATGTTTTCAGATCCTCCAAAAGCGGAGAACCTTCGCAGGTCAGATGTGCACCGCCATTGTAAAATAAGATTGTTTTAGGCAGGTTGTCCTGCTGTGTAAGGGCAAATGTAAAGGCCTTTAAAAGTGTCTTTCCAAGTTCTTCGTTTCCATCGCCCATTTTGTCATTTGCAATCACAACCACCGTGTCGGTGCGGCTGTCCGGAACACAGGTTGCTTCCTGCGTCGTCTGATTATCTGATGCAGAAGTTTCCTTCTCTCCAACAGTAAAAATCACCTGATATTCCTGTTCTGCAAGTTTTTTTGCACTGCTCTGATAGCCCTTCTGCTCTGCCATCTTCGTAAGATTCTGAACGGCAATCTCATTATCTACCAAAACTTCCACCTGTCCGGCACCATTAAGTTCTTCTATCGCATGCTTTGCCTTGACAACCGGAATCGGGCATGCGTCTCCTCTTGCATCCACTTTCTTCATCATTTCTTTTTCCTCCTATCCTCGTACCAAAATTTCAACTTCTCCCGGAACCGTGATCGTTCCCACGATCCGCGCCGGAAGCCCTGCTTCCTGAAGCTCCTGTTCCAGTTTTTCCGCCTCGTTCTTGGCAACCGCCATCAAAAGTCCTCCGGAAGTCTGCGGGTCAAACAAGACTTCCTCCATCGCAAATGATACATTTTCAAACTGCACCGCTGCCCCCACATGGTTGCGGTTTCTCTGCCCCGCCGCCGTGTATAAAAATGCGTCAGCCGACTCTCGCGCGCCAGAGAGCACCGGGATACTGTTCGCATCAATCTCGCACGATAGCCCGCGCCCCATCATTTCATGCAGATGGCCTAAAAATCCGAATCCGGTTACATCCGTGCACGCGTGAATCGTATACTTCCTGCTAATTGCCGCCGCTGTTTTATTGAGCGTCGTCATCGACTGCACTGCCCCATCCATCTGCTCTTTCGTTACTTCCCCGACACGGTTTGCCGAACAAATCAGCCCCACGCCCAGTGCCTTTGTAAGGATCAGGCGGTCGCCCGGCTGCCCGGCATCATTGGCATACAATTTCTTCGGATTTACCAGTCCGGTTACTGAAAGTCCATATTTAACACCCGTATCGGCAATCGAGTGACCTCCCGCAAGAATTCCGCCTGCCTCAGCCACCTTCTCTGCACCGCCCTGCAATATTTTTCCAAGAACATTTAAATCCATCGTCTCCGGAAAACAGACAAGATTAAGGGCTGTTTTCACTTCTCCGCCCATCGCGTACACATCGCTCAGTGCATTAGCAGCCGCAATCTGGCCAAAAATGTATGGATCATCCACCATCGGCGGGAAGAAATCGACCGTCTGCACCAGTGCCAACTCCTCCGTGATCTGATACACCGCTGCATCATCCCGGCTGTCAAAGCCAACTAAAAGGTTCGGATCCTTCTCGCCGCGCGGCAATTTCTCCAAAATGCGGCTTAAAACACCTGCCCCAAGCTTCGCTGTACAGCCACCACCGCTGCAAAATACTATATCCTTTTTCTCACTCATTTTTCTCGCTCCTGATTCCGTTCTAATTCTGAAAAGGAAGTCAAAATTCCATGAATCCCATACGTCTGTTCAAGGATATCCAGTACTTTTCTGCCATCCTTACGTTGCTTTTGTGTGTCCGCCTGATTTAGCACCACAAGGAAAGAACGCCCGGCCGTATCTTTTCTGGCACCATTTTCACTGCCAAGAAGCCACGCTAAAATTTCCGGTGTCAGAACATCTTCCTTTGAAATGGGCATCTCACGGTTCCACTCTTCGCACGCAAGCTCAGCCCTAAAGCACACCTCTTTAAGCGGACGATACAGTGCACTCAGCCCCGCGACCGCCACCACGATATCACTCTGCGGCAATATTACCGGCTCATGCGCCGCCGGAAATTTACAGGGAAAACGTTTCGCGCCGTCCGCCTCCAAAAATGTGATATCTGCGTCTAAAATCCATTCATTTAGGATCTGTTTTGGCAGAATCGTCAATTTTTCGTGTGAGGCCGGGGTTCCGGCTACAACGTAGGTTCCCTTCTGCCAAAGACGATCACGCTCTTTTCTTGCATTCTCCCACGCAGTACTTTCCCATGCGACATTTTCGCACTGTGTTTTCTCATTGACAGATTTATGTTCCGGCGAAATATCCAATTCTGCATCTTGCGCCTCTCCCACCTCAATCCATGGCACATTCAAAGGTTTACGGATGTGTGTTGTCGTCGAGGTCAGCACCCGCCAGCCCTTCGCCGCGCAGCACGCCGACAGTGCGTACAAAAGTGTCGTCTTTCCGCCTCCGCCGACCAGCGAAACCACATGCCCTTTTTCGCGCAGGAAAGGAAAACACTGCTCCCATTCCATCACCGCAGCTTCTCTTCCCATTCTTTCTCCCGAAATCCCGTCAAGACGGTATCTCCATCCACAATAACCGGGCGTTTTACCAACATTCCGTTAGTAGCAAGCAGCTTCAACTGTTCATCTTCGCTCATCTGCGGCAGCTTATCTTTCAATTGCATTTCCTTATATAACATGCCGCTTGTATTGAAAAATTTCTTGATCGGCAGCCCGCTTCTTAACTGCCACTCTTTCAGCTCTTCATACATTGGATTTTCCTCCACGATATGACGTTCTGTATATGAAATCCCCTGTGCATCCAGCCACTTTTTTGCCTTCTGGCAGGTACTGCATTTTGGATAATAAATAAACAGCATCTTTCTCCTCCTCGTATAATTTGGCCTTTTAAAATACCTACGGAAATTATACCCAGACATCGGAATGATTGCAAGGGATGCTTAAATTATGCAAAGAAATAGAATGTGCCTTGTCACATTCTCGCGCCGAGCACGGTCGCTTGCGACATGATTCCTCATCGCGCGAGTGCGCATCCACGCGGAGCGTTTTTGTTTCATAGGACGTATTTTCCTATGAAACAAAAAGCTGCTGTTCAAAGTTTTCTTTACTCTGAACAGCAGCATTTTTTTATTCTATGCTTATTTTTCTTAAAATCAGCTTCTCAGCTCAATTCCGTAAGTTTTATTCAGCTGTTTCAGCACCTTCTTCACATAACCATCTACGGTATCTGCTCCAAATGCCTCATCCTTCGGGGTAAAACGTACAGTAAAGGCCATTGATTTCTTGTCAGCTGCAATCTGTTTGCCCTCATATACGTCAAACAGAGTCACGTCGGTTACGTAAGCGCTAGCCTCGCGAATGCACTTTTCAACCTGACCGCAGGTAATATCCTTATCCATAACCAGTGCCAGATCACGTTTTTCTTCAGCAAATTTAGGAAGCGGAACAAATACCTTTGCTTTTCCATACCATTTTTCCAGAGCCTCCATGCTAATCTCAAGCACGTATGCATCTTCTCGCATTGCCTCTTCCTTCATGATCTCATATTTGACCTTGCCGAGATATCCAATTTCTTCGCCTTCACAGAAGATAGCTGCGGTCTGATACGGATGAAGGAAAGGTTTTTCTGTATTTTCATATGTAAATGAGATATTTAACACATCAGCTACTGCCTCTGCCATTCCCTTCAGTGTAAAGAAGGATTCTTCTTTTCCAAATGCGCCGATACAAAGTGTCTCTCTCTCTTTCGGGTATTCTGTAAGCGGCAGAGACTTCGGAATGAATGCATTGCCGATCTCAAATATTCTGCCCTCAAAAACACCTCTCTTCTGATTGCGTCCCATCGCATGGATCATCTGCGGTGCAAGAGTGGTTCTCATCAGTGACAGATCCTCATTGATTGGATTCATAATACGGATTGCATTGCGCTCCGGTGCATCCTCTGCATATCCCATCTCATCCAGATCGGCCGGAGAAAAGAATGAATAGTGCATTCCCTCAAACGCCCCGACGCTGCACAGAGTTCTCTTTACCTTAAGAACAGTTCTCTGGCGCAGGTCATTTCCACCGATTGTAACCTTTGCAGTCGGCATAAATGTCGATTTGATATGATCATAGCCGTACATACGGATGACTTCCTCAGCAACGTCCGGATAATCCTCCATATCCTCTCGGTATGCCGGAAAATGCATGGTCAGCTCATCCCCATTTATCTCAGGATTAAAGTTAAGTCCTGTGAGAATGCGGATTATATCTTCATTAGGAACCGTGATTCCCAGAACACCATTGACCTTCTTAACACTGGTCTTAAATGTAGTCGGTTCCAAAGAATTGCCCGTATTTACGTTTTTATGTGTCTTTGAAATCTTTCCGGCTCCAAGCTCCTCTACCAGATGTAGGACACGTTTCATCGCCATCTCTGTAGTGTACTCATCTACACCCTTGGAATAGCGCTGACTCGCATCTGAGCTCTGACCCAGTGCACGTGAGCTTTTGCGGATATTGTCACGGGCAAACTTAGCCGACTCAAACATGACTTCTTTTGTAGTGTCACGAATTTCCGAATTCAGACCGCCCATAATACCGGCAAGAGCCACCGGTTTTTTGCCGTCACATATAACAAGATTATTATTATTTAATGTAAATTCCTTTTCATCAAGTGTAACGATTTTTTCACCCTCGGCGGCACGCCTTACATTTATTGCATTGCCCTCAAGGAAATCACAGTCGAATGCATGAAGAGGCTGTCCCAGCTCACGCATAATATAGTTCGTGATATCAACGATATTGGAGATAGAATTATTACCTACCAGGGCAAGTCGTCTTCTCATCCATGCAGGTGACTGGGCTATCTTGACATCATATACATAATGTGCAATATAGCGCGGGCAAAGATCCTGTGCTTCGACAGTTACATCAAAACCGTCTTTTTCAACATCTGTCTCGGTATAGTCAAGTGCAGGCATTTTGAGCGGCTCTCCAAGTGCTGCAGCAACCTCTCTGGCAAGTCCGAATATACTCTGGCAGTCCGGACGGTTAGCCGTGATGGAAACATCGAAAATCCAGTCATTTAATCCCGTAAGTTCTTTTACGTCAGCACCAATCTCGGCATCTTCCGGCAGAACCAACAATCCATTATATCCGGCACCCGGATAAAGATCCTCATTAAGTCCCAATTCAGTACCGGAACAAAGCATACCGTGTGACTCATATCCTCTGAGTTTGCCCTTTTTAATAGTAGCAACGCCCTCGATCGTCACATGATCCTTTGCAGTTGCATATACCTTTGCCCCAACCATGGCAACCGGGAATTTTCCACCTGCTTTTACATTGTCAGCTCCACAACAAATCTGCAGCAGCTCAGGTCCGCCTACATTGACCTGGCACACATGAAGATGCGTCTCCGGAATCGGCTCGCAGGACTCAACATATCCTACAACGATACCGCTTATGTCCTTGCCAACCTGCCACTTCTCTTCTACTTCAAAACCGCAGTCAAACAGTCTTTTTTCCAGTTCATCCGCGGAAATTTTAATATCTACATAATCCTTTAACCAACTTAACGGTACAAGCATCTCTAATCCTCCTGTCCTGATCAGTCATCAATCTGATCCAGCACACGCAGATCAGACTCAAAAAGCATCTTAATATTATTGATACCATATTTCAGCATTGCAATACGCTCCAGACCTATTCCGAATGCGAATCCGCTGTACTTCTCGGAATCAATGCCGCAGTTTTCGAGTACCTTCTTATTTACAACACCTGCACCAAGTACTTCGATCCAGCCGGTATCCTTACACAGGCGACATCCTTTACCACCACACTGGAAACAGCTGACATCAACCTCAACTGACGGTTCTGTAAATGGGAAATATGAAGGACGCAGTCTGGTTTTTGTTCCCTCACCGAAAATTCTCTGTACAAACATATCCAGCATACCCTTTAAATCACAAAGTGTAATGCCCTCATCCACAACCAGACCTTCCATCTGATTGAACATCGGAGAATGTGTCGCATCATCATCTGAGCGGAACACCTTACCCGGAGAAACAACCTTGATCGGTGGTTTTTCAGCTTCCATAACATGAACCTGTCCGGCTGACGTCTGTGTACGAAGAAGGAATTCCGGGGAAAGATAAAATGTATCCTGCATATCCCTTGCCGGATGATCCTGCGGTGTATTTAATGCAGTAAAGTTATAATAATCTGTCTCGATCTCAGTTCCCTCATATACCTCAAATCCCATCGAGGTAAAAATATCTGTCAGCTGATTGCGAACGGTTGTAACCGGATGCAGATTTCCGTAGCGGATTTTAACAGGCGGCATCGTGATATCAATCTTTTCTGATTCATAGCGCTGCTGCTGTTCTTTCTCCTTAAGTTTATTGTCGAGTTCATCAAAGAAATTATTTGCCCATTCCTTGGCGCCATTGATGGTCTTGCCAAACTCTGCCTTCTGGTCATTGGCAACATTTCGCATTTCCTTCATAAGCAGGCCTATTTTGCCCTGCTTGTTATCCAGGAAGGTCTTTTTAAATTCGTATACGCTCCTGGAAGTCTTCAGAGCATCAGCGCCCTGGCGGATTTCCTCTTTGATCGCAACGATCACTTCATTCAATTCTTTTAAATCCTGCATAATTCTTCTCCTTGACCTGTTGTAGTAAAAAAAGTAATAAAAAAATCCCTCTGCATACATAAATGCAAAGGGACGATCTTATCTGTACCGCGGTACCACCCAGCTTTCCAAAGCAGTCAGCAAAAATCACTGTCTGCATCAGACACTTTAAGATATGTAACGTATATCATACGACAATGCCTACTGACAGTTTCAGCAATGCAGCTCCCATGCGAAATTCGGATATCTGTCTGAACGTAAAAAGGCTTGCAGCCGGTGACCTCTTCTCTCTGACCGAAAACAGCTCCTTGTAACATGATCATAGCTTTTAAATTTTTAGTTCAATCGATTGTGCCTGAAATATGCGTTTCATTTACCGCATAAAGGAAAATCAGCTCACAAACAACTATTATTTTAGTCACGATAATATAATATGTCAAGTTCAAAAAGGAATGCGCCGTGATTTTCATCCTTTTATTTATTGTTCTGAATAGAGTGAATATTTTCACTTCTTTGAAATTTTATTTTGTATCATCAAAATATGCACAAAATTATTTCAAATCGACTATCACAAATGCTCACTTTTAACAGTTGTTATCTTGTATGATTTATGCTAAATTATATCACATATTAATGATGTTAAATGAGTTTTTACTGCAATCAGGCGCGATCGCCAACAATTCAGGTCCGCCGCAAAATAGTCTGTTAAAAATTAAATTAATTCATTTTTTTCAATTTACTCTTGTTTTATAAATATGATTGTAGTATTATAGACTCAAAACTAGAACACAGTCTAGTTTTTAAGGGAGGAAAAATGTATGACAGATACTCCTTATGTATTTAATATTCAGAAGTTTTCAACGCACGATGGTGACGGAGTTCGAACCACCATATTTTTCAAGGGATGTCCGCTTCGGTGTATGTGGTGTCACAACCCGGAGAGTCAGCGATATCACAAGGAGCTGATCTTTCATCAGCACAAGTGTACGACTTGCGGCCGCTGCGTTGTAAAATGTAAACAGGGTGCTAACTCCATAGTGGATGGCAAGATAGTTTTTGACCGTTCCAAATGCACTGCCTGCGGTGTCTGTACAGACTGGTGTATTAAAGAAGCACGAGAAATCGCCGGCAAGGAATATACGGTTGACGAGCTTGTCAAGGAAGCTATGAAGGATAAGATATTTTATGACCAGTCAGGTGGAGGTGTTACACTTTCCGGTGGCGAGGTTATGGCATCCCGCAATATGGACTATGTCGAAGAAGTCTGTCGCAAGCTCCATGAAAACGGTGTCAGCGTCTTTATCGACACCAGCGGATATACCGATTACGCTAATCTTGAGCGTATACTTCCTTATGTAGATGCTTTCCTGTACGACCTTAAGGTCATGGACCCTGTAGCACATAAGAAATTTATCGGTGTAGACAACACATCTATTCTTGAAAACCTGAAAAAGCTCAGCGCTGCCGGTGCCGGACTTTATATAAGACTTCCGATTATCGGTCAGGTAAATGCAACCAAAGAACACATCGAGCAAGTCATCCATTTTCTTAAAAGCAACAACATTCATGCACGTCAGGTAAACCTTTTACCATATCACGATATAGGAAAGGGTAAATACGCAAGCCTCGACATGGAATATCGCGACGATGAGATGAGCGTACCGATGTCAGAACTTATGCAGCACTTTAAATCCATGTTCGAAGAACAAGGATTCAGTAAAGTTAATATAGGAGGATAATACTATGGCAGAAAAAATTGATACTTCATTCGTAATCAACACACCTGAAGGCCTGTTGAAAGATAATGATCGCGGATGTACTGAGAGAATCAAACGCCTCAGACGTCTCAGCCACTCCACACAGCCGCATATTGATCTTGAAAGAGCAAAAATCGAGACCGCAGTATACAAAGAGTACGAAGGTTCTGTTTCCGTGCCGGTACTTAGAGCTCTGGTTCTTAAAGAGTATTTCTCCAAGAAAACTCTTTATCTGGGAGATGATGAGCTTATCGTCGGTGAGAAAGGTAAAGATCCTCAGTGTTCACCTACCTTCCCTGAGCTGTGCTGTCATACCATCGAAGATATGCACGTTATGAATGATCGTAAACTGGTTAACTTTACTGTTACCGAAGATGATCTGAAACTTCAGGAAGAAGAAATCATCCCATACTGGAAGAACAGAGCTGTCAGAGAGCACCTTCTCAAAGCTATGACTCAGGAATGGAGAGACTGCTATGAGGTTGGTATGTTTACCGAGTTCATGGAGCAGCGTGGTCCGGGACATACAGCAGGCGGCAAGAACTTCTACATCAAGGGCTACGGTGATTATAAGAAGGAAATCGCACAGGCAATCAAAGATCTTGATTACTTCAACGATCCGGAAGCTTACGACAAAGAGCAGGAACTGCGTGCAATGGATATCTGCTGCGACGCTGTAATCATCTTAGGTAAGAGATATCACGATCTGGCACTTGAAAAAGCTGCCGAGGAGAAGGATCCGGTAAGAAAAGCTGAACTTGAGCAGATCGCAGCTAACTGTGCTGTTGTTCCGGAGCACAAACCGGAAACATATTGGCAGGCAATTCAGATGTACTGGTTCACACATCTTGGTGTTACCACAGAGCTGAACCCATGGGATGCATTTACACCGGGACGTCTCGATCAGCATCTGATTCCGTTCTACGAGAAAGATACAAAAGATGGTACACTGGATGACACAAGAGCACTTGAGCTGCTTGAATGCCTCTGGGTTAAACTGTTCAACTCTCCGGCTCCGGTTAAAGTTGGTGTTACCTTAAAAGAGTCCGGTACATATGTAGACTTTGCAAATATCAACTCCGGTGGTGTTAAAGAGGATGGTACCGACGCAGTTAATGCTGTTTCTTACCTGATTCTCGACTGTATGGAAGATATGAGACAGAATCAGCCGAACTCTAACGTACAGATCGCAAAGGTTACCCCGGATAAGTTCTTAAAGAGAGCTTGCGAGATTGCCCGTCAGGGTTGGGGACAGCCTGCATTCTACAATACAGATGAGCTGATTCAGGAGCTTGTAAATCAGGGTAAATCTCTGGTAGATGCAAGAAACGCAGGATGCTCCGGATGTGTTGAGACCGGCGCATGGGGAACAGAAGCTTACTGGCTGACAGGTTATGTAAATATTCCTAAGTGCTTACAGCTTGCTCTGTATGACGGTTATGATGTTATGTTCAAGAAACAGATCGGACCGCATACCGGCAATCCGGAAGATTTCAAGTCCTATGATGAACTTTGGAATGCATTCAAGACACAGCTTGAGTACATTATCGATGTTAAGATGCGCGGCAACCTCGTAATTGAAAGAATTTACGCTGAGATGATGCCGGCTCCGTTCCTTTCTATCTGTACAGACGATTGTATCAAGAAAGGTAAAGATTACAACGCAGGCGGCGCAAGATACAACACCAGCTACATCCAGGGTGTTGGTATCGGAACTATCTCCGATGCACTCTCCTCTATCAAATTCAACGTATTTGATAAGCAGAAATTCACAATGAAGGAACTCATTGACGCAATGAACGATAACTTCGAAGGTCATGAGGATATCCTGAACCTTGTTAAGAATAAGACTCCGAAATACGGCAACGATGATGACTACGCAGATGAGATCATGGTAAGCGTATTCAACGAGTACAAAGATTATATCACCGGCAGACCTACCACAAGAGGCGGTGTATATCATGTAGATATGCTTCCTACCACCTGCCACGTATACTTCGGTGATGTTATGATTGCAAGCCCGAACGGACGTCTGGCACATGTTCCGCTGTCTGAAGGTATCTCTCCTGAAAAAGGTGCTGATATAAACGGACCTACAGCAGTTGTTAAATCCTGCTCCAAGATGAATCACTGCGAGACCGGTGGTACTCTGCTGAACCAGAAATTCACTCCGGCTGCCATCGCAGGCGAGAAGGGTATCGACAATCTGGCTGCCCTGATTCGTTCTTACTTCGCTATGAACGGACATCATATGCAGTTCAACGTAATTGACCGTCAGACTCTGATTGATGCTCAGAAGAACCCAGAGGAATATAAGGAGCTGATTGTCCGCGTAGCAGGATACAGCGACTACTTCCGCAACCTGGATAAACCGCTTCAGAACGAAATCATCGAGAGAACCGAACAGAGCTTCGGTGGCGGTTGCTGCTAATCATATAAGACTATTTATTGGTACTTTTAGTATCATACAAGAAATCCGCCGGAACCCAACGATCCCGGCGGATTTCTTTAACAATCTACTAAGTTTCTTTAAGCCTCGACTTTTTGTTATGCCTTATTCTTACCCATTACTCTTTTTGGTGCTTCTTTTTTTAAATCTGCTTTTTTAGGCGGTTTTTTAACGGATTTCTTTTTTGTTTCTGTTTTCTTTTTTGTTTCTGCTTTCTTTTTTGTTTCTGTTTTCTTTGTATTCTCTGCGTTCTTTGACTCTTTTATCTCTCTGAGCTTTTCATTCAGATTCGAATATGCCTTTGCATCCTTCGCTTTCTTATCCGTAATCTTGCCTGAAGCCTTACTTGCAAGTGATGCCTTCAGGATATCATAATTGATTCTCTCCTTCGGAGCTTCTTCATTCAGATAATTTGCATTTACGTCATTGTCAAAATCCCCGAATACATCTTCGGTTTTATCCTTCGGCTTTGGAAAATCCGGTGCATCCTGTAAAAGCTCCATCATGCGTACACAAGACTGTTTACGAATCTTTCCGGCTTTAGAATTCATATCAAGGAGTTCGCCCAGTTTATTTGTGCTCAGCTTCAGATAATCTTCACATGCCTTATATGCCGCTTCTGCATTTACAGCTCCGTCTGTATAACCTTTGATCGCGTTAACCATCGCTGTGTACTGCGGAGAATTTCCCTTGGTTTTCTGGAAAAAGCTTGATTTCTTTACACTTTCCATAGCCTCACAGATATCGGTTAACTGACTGCGAACTGCGCTCTTTGTTATTCTCTGTACGTAGCTGCTGTTCTGATAATCTGTATCTAACTGATTTGCTACGTTTCGTATCTTTCCTGCCGCCTTATCCCATGCATCAAGCTTATATTCCTTTTCCTTATCGTAGGATTCGTTCATAGCAGATTTATACGTATCACCGGCTTTCTTAAGATTATCCTGCATTAATCTTCTGTCGGCCTTGCTCTCGTTAATTTTTGCAGTTAAACTCTTCTTGAGCTCATCTATCTGTGTCTTAAGTTCTTGCTGCTTCTTTTCATACTGCGGCTGATCCGGATTTTCAAGAAGATCATTTCGCTTTGCGCCGAGTTCTTCTAATTGCTGATTGATTCCCTTTCTGAACTCAGGAATATCCCTTACTACCTGTTTGGAAAATTCGTCGATATAGGCTTTTCTGGCCGTACCATAATTTCCTTCAATTACTTTTCTGTTCTTTTCAAAATCATCGCACTTTTTTTCATAGTCATTATCAAAGCGATTGATATTAGCATCAAACAGTCTATCGTCGAAATTCTTAAATATGGTGTCCAAATCTCGACTCTCATTTAAATTGATTCTCTTCTCATCTGATCTCCGAATATTCTGGTTTACATCTTTTTGAAGAGCGTCTTTCTTCTTTGTTACAGCATTATATGTCTTGGTGTGATTCTCTCCTGACTTTTTTATATCCGGATCTTCGTCAACCTTCCTTTTTATTCCGTAGAGCGATTCTTCGACATTCTTTATTACGTCGTTGAGCTCTTTTTTGGCCTTACTCTCATTCTGCAGATCATCAAGCTCTTTCAGCAGCGGTTCCAGATCAGCTCCTAATTCCTTAGCAGCAATCTTGCGGTTAACAGTCTCAATATCCTCTACACCAAGCTTCGCTGTAGTATCGCCCTTGGAATCATCAACTTTGTATGCCTGGGCAAACTCCCTGTGATCATTGCCTCCCAATGTCATGCGATCACGAAGCATTGTTTCGTATTTATCTATATAAGCCTGCAGATCTGCGGAATTCTTGATATTATTTCCGGCAAAGAGTCCTTCATCCTCGACTTTTCCAAGCTGGCCATACTTCACAAACGGCCTGTTTAAGACTTCTATATCTTCCTTAATCTGCTTTAACTCTTCCTCTGTGAATGGTACGGCCGGATTACGTCCGTTATTCATAAGATTTAAGTTTCTGAGAGAATGCTGATATGCATTCTGATCTATTTTGCCGAATCTTCCGAAAACATCCAGACCGTCAATCATATCCTTTTCAATCAGGATTTGATCATATATCGGAAGATAATTGTTATATATCTCAGCGACGGAACGCATCTTTAACGGATTCTGATTAAATTCCTTTGCTGCTTCCTCAGCATTGTTCTTCTTGTATTCCTGAGCAATAGAAATAGACTTCCACAGCTTATTAACAATATTTTTAAAATTCTCCTGAGTTCTCTCTTCTTTCGGGAAGTGGTCTGTCCACTCCTCATCCATAATAATGCCTTTATTTCCGGCTAATCCAAAGTCGCACATCAGTTCAAAAAGTGTACTGAAATACTGATTCTTATTTTCATTAAACGAATCAAGATCCGTTTCGCCATATGCCTTGATCAGGTCTTTCATTGCTTCAGCAGATTCTTTCGTCTTAAATGCTCCTGCAAATTCAACATCAACAGCCTGATTTATCTTTTTTTGTGTATCCGGTACTAAATATCCCATATTATTTCCTCCATTGTATGCTTATCTGTCCATCTCCGGCTCATGTTAAACCATCCACCGGTGCGATTTCAAAAATGTTTTCGTTTGTTTTTTGTATGTCTGTATTATACAAGGTCAAGTAGGACAAATGTGGGACAAATCTGTCTCTTTTAAAAAAATTCTTGTAACTTTTCAGATCACATTTGTAAAAAGAATATGCCTTGGCACATTCTCGCTCCGAGCGTGATCGCTTGCGACATGCTTCCATTTCCTATTATCCTTTATATCCTCTCAGGCAGATTGCTGCCAATGCCACCGCCAGCAATCCCGAGAACACCTTACTTACCATATATGCCGTCACCCAACCACCGGGAAGCAATGATGCCACAAATGTCATCTGGCCTCCTACCACATAGGCACCGGCAACCGAAAAAGCCGCATTTAAAATCTTTCCTCTCTTATCCATCTTGGAAAAAAGCGGCAGCATGGCGAGGCTCTGAATAAAGGATAGAAACAATCCAACAACGGCCTCTTCATTAATTCCCAATACAGCACCTATCCGCTTAATCGGCTTTGTCATACGTTTCAGGGCCACTTCTGACAGCACCAGGCCTCCGCATGCCGCTACTACCATTCTGAGAACCATAAAAAGCATTTCCTCAATCATGGCATCCTCTACCAGTGCATATTTCGGCATGAATATTCCAAATACGGCAACTCCAAACAGGAAAAAGCTAAAAATTCTGATCGCATTTCCAAGAAAAATCATTACCTTCATCGTAGATGAGGGAACAAAGACAAAAGCCAGAATCAATACTATACACAGAATCAAAACCGGAATCATATTAAAAAAGAGCTGATGAAATGACAATCCCAGCATCAGGCCTCCCACAACCAGACCTGATGGTATGGCTATGAGCCCGAAGATGAATCCCCTCATCAACTCTCCTATTTCCTCTTTACGTACGGCTGCCAGAAATACAGGCAGCTGATAACCGACTGTCATGCCAAGACTCCCTGCCACCATAGCACCGTTAAATGCCGCAAGAACAGGTTCCACTGCCAGTTTCTGGGCCATGCCAAGCGCTCCCATATCCGGTGCAAGAAGGCAGCTCGGAAGAAGTGATGGATCAAACGGCAAATTTCTCGTCGCATGGGCAATCATCTCCGCGTGGGTCTGCACGTATGTAACTCCGATCGCATAGAAACCGACTGTGGACATCGCCAAACCTCCCATAGTGGAAAGTCCTTTCTCAAAGTTGGGCATAAGCCCCAGTCTTCCGCCAAGCATCTCATCAATAAGCCCTGCAGCGGCAAATACCAGCATGATTGCAATGAAAATGTTCATACACCATTCCTCCTAAGCTTTATCATATTCCCCTCACTGTAGCGACATTTCTTCCTCCCGTTATGTCTGAATCGTTTTTATTTCATCAGCTGTACAAGCACTCCTCCTACAGTCAGCATAAGCGCTCCGCATGATCGCGTTACAATCTGTGCAAAAGGCAGCAGCTCCAGTCTCCCGGCACTGCTGAGTACTGCCACGTTGCCCGAACCTCCCATATTAGTCGTACACATGCCGGCTGCAATCGAAGATTCAAGCGGATAAAACCCCATTTTTATGCCAACCAGCCCGGCAGTCAGTGTAATAGCAGCTACGATAAGCACTATGCTAAGCAGATAAAACGGGGTAATCGTGCTCATAATTGTTTTTAAATCAATAAGAGTCATTCCTATTCCAGCAATTGCAGCTGCCGTCCAGCTGTGGATAGCAAACTGTCCCCACTCTCTCGCTGCATCCTCCATACCCTCAGAAAGGATTCCGGTACTTTTGACCACCAGAACGGCAACTATCATCCACGCATATGTAGGTACAATAGAGATGAAATGGTTGCACAGCGCACCCAATTCATAAAACGACATTGAAATGATTAGGCCCGTACAAAGCAGGGCAAATGTAGGTTTCATAGGTGGTTGCTTTTTCACCTCATGGCCATCATTTACAAGCATGCCGTTGCCGGTAAGCGACGGTTTTTTACGACCTATATTATTGGCTATTCCTCCAAATATAATTGCAACGGTATTTCCAAGCACCGTTGCAGGCGCAATCCGTGTAAGTATCTGACCGGCATCGCTTCCCAGTGCTGACGAATACATGGCCGAAAGCGGCACTGCACCGGCCGTCATACCTCCACTCGTCATCGGAATTCCTATATATAGGATCCCCTCAAGAAAGCTCTCTCCCATCACCATGCCAAGAAGGCCCGAGAGTGTCACACCGACCGCCAGTGACACTAAAGCTGTAGGAAGCAGTTTCACGGTAGCACGAATCAGGAGGTCACGGTCAATATTAAACAAACTTCCTGTAATCAAGGCTGATATATAAAATATCAAAAAACCCTCTTTATTGACAAAATTATAAAGGATCTCGTGCGTATGCTCGGGAATGAGTCCCATGGCCTGTATAACTGCAGATCCGATAATACAAACTACAGAACCGCCAAGATATGTCCTGACAACCGGAATATGATTTCCCAGATAATTCAGTCCATCTCCAAGCACCATAAGTACAATCATTCCTCCGACTATACCAGCCGGAAGACAATCCATATACATACAGGCAACTACAAGGACCAGTATACCAAGATACAGGGGAATGGGAAATCCGGCTATCGTATCTGATTTAATGGATTTTTCTTTTTTCTTATCCATCCTTTCACTTCACCTCGACTTTAACACATTTATCCTTATCATGATCCTCTCTTAATACCAACCTGTGTTTAAGCTTTGCCGCAGCACTTTTTATACTTTTTGCCCGAACCACATGGACACGGATCATTTGGATATATTCTTTCGGTTTTCATATTCTCTTTACCAGCTGCAGTCTGTCCTGCCATTACCGGCTTATCGCCAACAATACTCGCTTGTCTTAATTCCCACGGCTTATTTCCGCGATTTTCTTTCATTCTTGTATTATTAAATGCATTCATCAGATATCTCAGGAACTCGCCCACCTGTTCATCATTCTGAAACAGAAGTCCCTCGGCCTGCATCTCATTCATCAGCACAGAGGGCATCTTTCCCTCATATCCGGCACTCCAGACCTTCATGCACCACGCATCAGCCATTTCATAACTTATATTCATTTTTTTTGTAAAAAATGACATCAGATCCTTATATGCAAGTGAATCAGTCTCATAGCCATTTTTGCAGATTTCTTCCAACTGGTGTACTGACGGAATATAAAATTGCTTATTCAACTGTTGATTTAACAATTTTCCAAGTCCGTTGTCCTCAAAAATCGAAAGATGCACATAAAATCCTCTTTCAGAGTAGAGAGGATCCTCCTTAGACAAATCATGCATCCCGAGTTGAGCCGGTGAAAAAACAGCAGATTCCGTGATATCGACCGGTATTTCTTTAAGTACTGCTGTCATCTCATCGATGCTGCCCTTTATTTTTAATTTATATAAATCGTACATGATTTCCAGAGGTGCAATCTCATAATAATCGGCAAAGAAGCGGATACATTTCATTATCCAGCTTTTTTTAGCCTGCTCCTGTTTCAATTTATCATCATCGATTTTTCTGAAAGCTTCTGTAATCTCCTCAAAGACCGTAAATCTGTCATCTGAATCCTGAAAATTCCCCAGAAAATATCTGTATAATTCTAT
>CAVHPN010000022.1:0-19986 GCA_963637995.1 Prevotella sp. CAG:279
TTCTTAGAATTTTCAGGGTTTTACATACTGTTCAGTTTTCAAGGTTCTTTGTTGTCGCCTCAGCGACAGCTCATTTATATTATCACAAGCAGCCGTCTTTGTCAACAACTTTTTTATTTTTATTTTCAATCTTTTTTTCAAATCATCGACGTTTGTGTCTCTGTTTGTCTGATTGAATTGCCCCTGTCTCAAGGACGTGTTTTATAATAGCAGAGTTTCAAAGCGTTGTCAACAATTTTTCTATATTTGTTATTCTTTTTATTTTGTTGTGTTTTTTTAGAATATTCTGTCGAAAGTGTTGCCAAGCGACCAGACAGACCGCGTGCTTGCACGAGGGGATGGCTGGGCATTTGGCAACCAAGCCTGTATGAGTAAGTAGGGCGATAGCCCGGATTACGAATTCAGGCGGCAGTTGTGAGAGTGCCGAAGACACGAAACAACTGACTTTCAGAACAAGTGTTGCCAAGCGACCAGACAGACCGTATGTCGCTTTACCCACATTTTATTCTTTCTGCAGATTCTTCGCTACTTTTCTGGCACTCTCTGTGACTGCCAGACCACCTTCGCCTGTTTCCCTCAAAGATGCCGGAAGCGCATTACCTATTCTGCGCATTGAATCAATAACTTCATCTGCCAATATTGCGCTCTTAATTCCGGCCATAGCCATCTGTGCACTCGTCACTGCATTAACCGCACCTGCCGAATTTCGTTTTATGCATGGAACCTCCACCAGACCACATACCGGGTCACAGGTAAGACCAAGCATATTTTTTAGTGCAAAGGCAGCTGCATTTGCAATACATTCGCTATCTCCACCTTGAAGATAAGCTAATCCCCCGGCAGCCATGGCGCTCGCAGATCCGATTTCGGCCTGACATCCTCCCGAAGCACCGGCTATGCTGGCATTTTCAGCAATCACTGCACCGATACCTGCGCTGACAAAAAGTGCCTCAACCATACGTTCTTCTTTTTCGCCGCAATAGTCCTCATAAGATAAAAACACTGCCGGAATCACACCACATGCACCGGCTGTTGGAGCGGCCACAATTCGCTTCATACACGCATTAGATTCCCCCATCTTCACAGCCTTTTCCATTACGAGTCCTATATACTTTCCGGCCAGCGAATTACCTGACGCGTTATATTCTTCCAGCTTTTTTCCATCTCCTCCTGCCATCTTGCTTGCAGATACAAGGGTTCCATCATACTCCCGATCAGCCTGGCGCATGGCCCGATACATGTGACGCATAGTTTCAAATGAGTCTTCTTCTGTCGACTGACGTTCCTGCACATCAGCCAGTAAAACAACCTTCCAAAAAGGGAGTTTATATTTGTTCGATAATTTAATTATATCTTTAATAGAATGATACAACATTTCCATATTGACACTATTCCTTTTCTCATCAGCATAAATTCTATTTCAGGCTTAACTATGTTGCTTTTGAATACTTTCCAAATATATTCTATTTCAGGCTCAAATATGTCACTTTCTGAACGCCTTCCTGTCTTCGCAGCCACGCAAGACCTTCATCCGGAATTTCCTGATCGCATTCAATGACCATAACTGCCATTCCTCCGCGCGATGCTCGATACAGCTGCATGGTTGCGATGTTTATCGATTTATGCGCAAGCATTGCCGTTACATTCCCCACATGTCCGGGTTGATCATAATTATGAACTACCAGTGTTGGATAGCTTCCGGAAAAATTAGTGTCAATTCCATCAACCTTGGCAATATTAATGCGCCCTCCTCCCAGAGATTCACCCACAACACTCAGTTTACGTCCTGATATGCCCTCCAGTTTAAGCTCGGCAGAATTCGGGTGTGCGTCCTTCAAATTTGCTTCCTCAAAGGAAAACTCCATTCCGCTCTCCTTGGCAATATTGAAGCTATCCGGAATCCGCATATCGTCGGGCATCATTCCCAAAAGGCCGGCTATAAGGGCTTTCTGAGTTCCATGTCCGGTTCCTGTTGCCTGAAAAGAACCATATAGACCTATAGAAGCCTCTTTTACCTTCTCTCCAAGTAGTTTCTGAGCTACGTATCCGATACGGGCTGCACCTGCCGTATGTGAGCTTGACGGTCCAACCATAACAGGACCCACTATGTCAAATATATTCATGCGCATTTTCCTCATATAATAATTTGTAACCGTTCAGAGCCAAGCAAAATTTTATAAAGAGGTTGATTCTGAACAGTTACGTTTCTGATTGCATAAAAGCTGCTGTGAATCACGAATTACGTTTTTTCACAACAGCTTTCTAATGTCATTTTCTCTTCATGAAGCTGCAAATCAGCCGCAATACTTTATTATGCCAGTTTTTCGCCTGTCAGCATTTCATAGCTCTGAAGATATTTTTCTATTGTCTTATCTACAATTTCCTGCGGAAGTGTCCAGTCATTACCAGGATGAGCGGTCAGCCAGTCACGGGCAAACTGTTTATCAAATGATGGCTGTGAATGTCCTGCCTCATATCCCTGTGCAGGCCAGAAACGTGAACTGTCCGGAGTAAGCATCTCATCGCCAAGAACAATATTACCATTCTCATCCAAGCCAAATTCAAACTTTGTATCTGCAATAATAATGCCTTTTTCCAGTGCATACTCTGCACATTTCTTATAAAGTGCGATAGTATAATCACGGAGTTTTTCTGCATATTCTTTTCCTTTGCCAGGAAAATACTTCTCAAGATGATCTATACTCTGCTCATATGAAATGTTTTCGTCGTGATCGCCGATCTCTGCCTTGGTAGACGGTGTATAAATCGGCTCCGGCAGTTTATCAGATTCTTTAAGTCCTTCAGGCAGTTCGATTCCGCAAACTTTACCGGTCTTCTGATAGCTTGCCCAGCCGCTTCCGGTAATATATCCGCGCACAATGCACTCCAACGGAAGCATCTCCAACTTGCGACACATCATGCTCTTACCTTCAAATTGTTTCTGCTGAAAGAACTCAGGCATATCCTTTACATCTACTGAAATCATGTGATTCGGGATAATATCTTTCGTCAGTTCAAACCAGAACTTGGACATCTGTGTCAGTACTTTGCCCTTGTTAGTCACTACATTATGTAAAATGTAATCAAAGCAGCTGATACGGTCGGTAGCCACCATAATCAGGCTGTCGCCATTGTCATAGATTTCGCGGACTTTTCCTTCTTTAATTGGTTTCATCTCCTGCATTTTTTGCACCTCATTCTTAATTTTTATGACAGAACCCAGAGCCTCCCCTATATCACAAATGTACAGCTCCGATTTCTTCTATCTGATAAGTTACCACTTATATGCCATCATTGTCAAGACTCCATTCCTGCAGAATAAACCGACAACACATTTAAAGCAAAACAGCATTTACCATCACTCCCTGTTCGCAGAAAGTTTATGTAAATGCTGTTCATTACTTTATAACATCATTGATTATTTAAGAGCTGCAAATCCTCTCTCAAGATCTTCAATAATATCATCAATGTGTTCTGTACCGATAGACAGACGGATTGTGTTCTGCTTAATGCCCTGATCTGCCAGTTCCTCATCTGTCAGCTGTGAATGTGTTGTTGTTGCCGGATGAATAACAAGGCTCTTTACATCTGCTACGTTAGCCAGCAAAGAGAACAGCTGAAGATTATCGATAAATTTGTGAGCCTCTTCCTGTCCGCCTTTTATTTCAAATGTAAAAATTGAAGCTCCACCGTTCGGGAAATATTTCTCATACAGTGCATGATCCGGATGGTTCGGCAGTGACGGATGATTTACATGCTCTACCAGCGGATGCTTGGACAGATACTCTACTACCTTTTTGGTATTCTCGACATGACGGTCGATACGAAGAGACAATGTCTCGGTACCCTGAAGAAGCAGGAATGCATTGAACGGTGAAATTGTAGCGCCGGTATCACGCAGAAGTATAGCACGGATATAGGTCACAAATGCTGCCGGACCTGCTGCATCTACAAATGATACACCATGGTAACTTGGGTTAGGAGCTGCGATTGCCGGATAATTTCCGCTTGCTTTCCAGTCGAACTTACCGGAATCTACGATTATTCCGCCAAGAGTAGTTCCGTGACCACCGATAAATTTGGTAGCTGAATGTACGACGATATCTGCACCGTGCTCAATCGGACGAATTAAGTAAGGAGTTCCAAATGTATTATCAATAACTAACGGAAGTCCATGTTTATGTGCGATTTCAGCAATTGCATCAATATCCGGAATATCGCTGTTCGGATTTCCAAGTGTTTCAAGATAAATGGCTCTTGTATTTTCCTGAATAGCTCCCTCTACCTCTTTCAGGTTATGTGCATCTACAAATGTTGTAGTTACACCAAAGTGGGTAAGTGTATGCTCAAGCAGATTGTAGCTGCCGCCATAAATAGTCTTCTGAGCTACAATATGGCCTCCGTCTGCTGCCAAAGCTTCGATTGCATAAGTGATAGCTGCTGCACCTGAAGCTGTTGCCAGAGCTGCGACACCGCCCTCCAGTGCTGCAATTCTCTTCTCAAATACATCCTGAGTAGAGTTGGTCAAACGTCCGTAAATGTTTCCGGCATCTGCCAGCCCAAAACGTGCTGCTGCATGTGCTGAATTTTTAAATACATATGAAGTAGTCTGATAAATCGGTACTGCTCTTGCATCGGTAGCCGGATCCGGCTGTTCCTGACCTACGTGTAACTGAAGAGTCTCAAATCTATAGTTGCTCATCTTAAAAATACCTCTCTTTCTTTTTTGGAAGTTTATTTTATAATCTTATATTCTTTTTTTCAATTGGGCAAGCCCTTTTCCTCGTGTTTTTTAGAAACATCGCAGTACAAATGCTGTAAAGAGATTTTCTATATATCTGAAAGTCAGTTGTTCCGTGCCTTCGGCACTCTCACAACTGCCACCTGACAACACTTTCAAAGTAAATAAAAAACCGGGACGCTTATTCTTCTATAAGCTCCCGGGCAATGGCCTGCATATTAATATATGTCATTCTTATGAACGGCAGATATGCAAATTTACCTGACCATATAAAATGCCCGGGAATTAAACATTCGACAACAACACATCATATTTCCGTTCCATGTATTAATCTGTCTTGTCATAATATCTGCCTCCTTTAAATCTTAATATTATCTATAAACTCGATGGACTCATAATACTCTTATAAACCTACTTTGTCAATAGGTTTTTTAAACTTTTTCTTGAAAACCCTATTACCTTGCGTTATAATTGGTTATTGGAAGGAGGCACTCTATGATTTCAACCAAAGGAAGATACGCTCTGCGTGTTATGATCGACCTGGCGGAACAGAATTCGGCCGGATATATCCCGCTTAATGAAATTGCAAACCGTCAGCAGATTTCGGAAAAATACCTTGAGATTATTCTTAAAGTATTAGTAAAAAATAAATTGCTCGAAGGTCAGCGAGGCAAGGGCGGTGGTTACCGTCTGACTCGTCCGATAAAAGACTATACAGCCGGTGAGATTCTTGAGCTTACCGAAGGCTCTCTCTCATCCGTTGCATGTCTGGCCAAGGATGCACCGCCATGCGATCGTCAGGCAAGCTGTTCCACTCTCCCCATGTGGAAACGTTTTGATCAGGTAGTCCATGATTTCTTCTATAACATTACGCTGGAAGAATTGGTAAAGGAAAGTCAGTCTCTGCAGGGAAAAAATTAGTTCAGTCGGTTTCCTATAAAATGAAAAAATATCCGGCTACTGAATTGTGAGATTACTCACGACTCGGTGGCTGGATATTTTTATTTGATAATGTTATTTTCATTTCAAATCAGCGGCTTACATGAACACCCGATTCCCAGTCCGCCAGGACCGATATGACACGAAAGTCCGAGTGAAAGCGGTGCTTCTATAAGTGGCAGTTCCGGAAACGCTTCCTTTATCTCTTTGCGCCATTCATCTGTTGTGTTTTCGTCGGCACTGGATGCCATCAGAAGATATATCTCCTTGTTTTCGTATTCTCTTTTAAATTCACCGTCAAACTCCTGACGCATGGCTTCAATCATTGTTTTTCTTGCCTGATGCATTCCGCGGCATTTTTTGTATGTTTCAAGAATACCCGTGTTAAACCGAAGTACTGGTTTGATATTGAGTACACTGCCAATTGCGGCCGTCGTCTTGGAGATACGTCCGCCGCGTTTTAAATATTCTAGGTTATCAATACCTATATAAATTATATGCCTTGCCCTGTCTGCCTCCAGTACATCCTTGATTTTTTCGGCTCCCAATCCCTGCTCTGCCAGCTCAAGCGCGTCATACACAGATCTTTCCTGTGCTGCCGAAACACGGCCATTGTCCACCACAAAGACACGTCCGTTGTATGGTTCTTCCTGTGCAAGCATCTTAGCGGTAGCACATGAACCGCTGAGGCCGCTGCTCATGGGAATATAGACAATCTCATCATATTTTTTCAATGCCTCATCCCACATTTCCATGACCTTTTCAGGCATAGGCTGTGAAGTTTTTACAACCGCACCGTTTTTTATCTTTTCAAAAAACATATCCCGAGTCAGATTTATGTTCTCATAATAGCACTCATCATCCAGATAAAATGGCATAGGCAGGACAAAAATGCCTTTTTTCTCCGCTTTTTCTGGACTTATTCCGCTGTGACTGTCAGTTGCTACTCCAACTTTTTTCATCATTATAATTCCTCGTTCTTATAAATTCATTTGTAATTATTTAGTTTTCCATCTTCTTCACTATTATATTCCAATTTTTTATTTCTGTCAGTATCAGTTTTGGCAGATTTTGGTTTCATATGATTCATTTATGAAAATGTCCCGACAACGTAAACTTTTATGTATAACACATATTTTCATTGTTTTATATGATATTATCCCCACATAATTGACAACGGATTATTATTTTTTTAGAATAATATTATAACAAAAACACATTACTTTTCAACCAAACTCACGAATGGTAATAAGAGCCATATATCTTACAGAATATCTGGAGGATTAATAACATGACTTTTTTTGAAAATTTAGATTTTATCATGAAACAAGATTTTGGTGGGCGCGGGCTTCTGGCATCATTGCCGGCTTCTCCGCTTAAGGCCGTGTCTGCATCACTTCGTCATGCAAAGAATGTAATTCTTCTGACCGGTTTTCCGGTTCGTATGCCAGACGGCTCTGTTACCGGCGAGACGGACGGACCATCCGGAACTGCCAACCTTGCATATGCACTGATTGAATCAGGATGCAATGTATCGGTTGTCACTGATTGGTCATCATATTCTCATCTTAAAGCGGCTCTTTCATTTCGAGCTCCTGATGCTAAGCTGATACTGCTTCCCGAAAATGATACAGATCATTTTATTCACAGTCTTATGCGTGACATAAGTCCCACACATATGATAAGCCTTGAGCGTCCAGGGAAAGCAAGCAACGGACATTATCACAATATGCGCGGTGAGCAAATCGACGATATGGTTACTGATTCTGCCTCTTTTATCTCTGAAGCGAAAAATATAGGAGCTGTCGTTATTTCTATCGGTGACGGTGGCAATGAGATGGGCATGGGAACTTTTAGCCACGAAATTATTGCCGGTGTGCCGCACGGAGACTTGATATGCACTGCCGATGCAGCTGACTTTACACTCGCAAGCGGAGTTTCAAACTGGTGGGGCTGGGGAATCGCCTCCATCCTGTCCATTAATATACATCGCAATCTGCTTCCGGCCGATATTATCGAAACTGAAATGCTGCACAGGATTGTTGAAGCAGGCGGTGTAGACGGATGTACCAAAAAAAGAGAATTGGCAGTTGATGCTCTGCCTATCGAAACTCATTTAAAAATTTTACATCAGGTTCGCAAACTTACCGAAGAAGCACTTTTCGAGCGTTCCTCACTTGCTCTGAAAGTGTTGCCAGGCGACCAGACAGACTGCGTGCTTGCACAATGGGATAGCCGGGCATTTGGCAACTAACTTTCAGTCATGGTGGTGCCACCGTCCGGCATAATAACCGTCCGGCATAATAATAATAATAATAACCGAAAGAGGTCGTGTGACAATTATCCTCACACGACCTCTTTTACCTAAATTAATACTACTCTAAGATAATATGTTCGTCTACTTCGCTTCTGCCTTTTTATCTGCCGCAACTACCACATGACTCAAAGCCAAGAGCGCCAATACGTTTGGTATAACCATCAACGCATTGAAAAAATCTGCCAGAGCCCATACTAAATTTACTTTAAGCATTGCTCCTATAACAATACAGATTACAACAACAAATGAATAAATCTTCGCAGCTGTATTACCAAACAGATATTTTGCATTCGTCAGGCCAAAGAAATGCCATCCAAGAATTGTTGAAAATGCAAAGAAAAAGAGACAAATTGCAATAAATATCGCTCCGAAGTTTCCAAAGCTCTGCATAAATGCCGCCTGTGTAAGTGCTGTACCATCTTTTCCCGTACTCATTGAATCTGTTGTAAGAACTGCAAATACCGTCAGATTCAGAATTACAAATGTATCGATGAATACGCTGATCATCGCACAAAGTCCCTGATGATGCGGGCTTTCAGCCTTAGCACGAGCATGCGCATGCGGTGTGGAACCCATACCTGCCTCATTGGAGAAAAGTCCTCTGGCAACACCAAAACGAATAGCTTCACGGACGGTGATACCGGCTCCTGCACCCATAACTGCCTTCGGATCAAACGCTCCCTTGATTATCATCATAAACGCTGCCGGCACATGATTGATGTGAAGGAAAATAAGTATCAGACTTCCTACGATGTAAATACCTGCCATGATCGGCACAACCTTCTCTACAACAGCTGCAAGGCGTTTTGTTCCTCCGATAAAAATAAATCCTGCAAGTACCGCCAGACACAATCCAACCGCTATCGGCGGAACGCTAATACCATATACCTGAAATACCTCTGTAAATGCAGCACCGATAGAATTGGACTGAACCATATTTCCCATAAATCCCAGTGCTAAAACAATAAATATAGCAAACAGGGTAGATAATATCTTTCCAAATGTACCCTTAAATGCAGCCTTGATGTAGTAGACAGGTCCTCCTGTCACTTCTCCGTTAACTTCGGTTTTATATGTCTGTGCCAAAACTGCCTCAGAATAAATCGTTGCCATTCCGAAAAAAGCGCTCAGCCACATCCAGAATATTGCGCCCGGTCCGCCGCCAAACAGAGCAGTCGCCGCACCGGCAAGATTTCCCGTTCCAACCTGTGCAGCAATTGCTGTCATGATAGACTGGAACGGGCTCATCTCTCCCTTTTCGTGCTTTGTTCCATTTAAACTGAAATGACCAAACACATGCTTACATCCTTCACCAAATTTTCTTACCTGGATAAATTTCAGACGTATTGTGTAATATATACCGGTTCCGCACAGCAGAATCAGCAATAGAAAACTCCACAAAAAATCATTTCCCTTGTTTACCAGTGTCAAAATTGTGTCCATTTTCATCCTCCTCCATGCTTTTATAAAATGCGCGCATTTATTTTGCGCAAAGCGTTTTTGTTTCATGGACAAATTACAAAGCAATTTCCTATAAAACAAAAATAAGAGCTGATATAAATCAGCTCCCCAAAGAGTAGAACATATGCATACAATAGAACTCATCTTCCGGTTCCATTGTTATCAGTTGTATGCCCTGTCCTTTTGCCTGAGAGATCGGCAAATACCATGGACGTGCATCTGCCTTACACCTTCGGCGCTCCTTTTCGGAGACTCTCCAGAGTGTCCTCGTCCGGTTGTGCTGAACATATTCAAACCAACCGGACGAAGACCGACTTATGGAGGTATGCTAACATACTTTTACTGTTTTTTCAACTGCTTTTTAATTCATAACTATATTTAGGATATGCATGAATACGCCTTTTCACTCTGAAAGTGTTGTCAGACGGCATATCTTTTTTATATTTCTAAACAATCACTTCTCCCCGTTCATTAAATCGATACCATTCCTCATCTATAAAGAGAGAATCCATCTGTGGATACATTCCATCTTTCAATATATAGGCAGGCGATTCTCCATCTGACTGCCATCCGCTTATTTTTCCGTTCCATTGCTCTTTATTTTGAAGAGCCTCAGCATCTGTCAATTTTTTCCATGCTGACTCGGCTGGTCTTCCCCGTTTTTCTTGTTTTGTAAGCGGAAACACTTTGAAATGATATATCCCTGCCTCTTGCATAAGCGGTGAAAAATCATAACATTCACCGGTGGTACGATGCGGATGCCCGATACGCTTATCATTTCTATAAAGCATTACCAGATACGCGGCGGCACCGGGAGCTCTATTCCATCTTCCGATGTTTGTTTTATCCCAGTAAGTCTGTTCAACATTTCCGATTAATTCTCCCGTATCCTGAAGCTCAATCGTCAACAATATTTTTTCGCCATTATCTTTTCTGACAGCCTTGCTGCACGTTGCATTTAAGCCGGTAAATTTGATGTCATCCTGCTTAAGTACCGAAAAAGTCTCCTCATCAGACTCAACCTCGATCTCATATGAATATCCAGAAACAGACTCCTTATCTTTCTCGTCATTTATCTGAGAATATTCCTTTGCCGGTCCCGTCGGCGCACCTTCCGATATCCGTTCAACCCCGGTAATAACATATGAGTCATCCAGACTTTCTGCATCTAAAACTGGCATTTCCGCCTCGTCAAACATATCTGCCTCCAGCCGTATCTTTATCTTATCAATGGAAGCCGCAGTTACCGTGACTCGTGCTGTATTTATGAGGTTTATGGAGACCGCTCCAAAGAGCAGCCCCTTTACCATAAACTTCATACTCTTTCCTGTGATTTTATGTAGATATGATTTTTTTCGCCTTATTTTACATCACTTCCTATCTTCTCAATGACTCATCTTCGGTTTCGTTTCAGCTTAAATTTCTAACCGACAATACCTTCATTAATAAACGTTTCACTTTTTCTTATTGAATATGAGCCCCGCGCCAATGCCTATTAATAAGATTCCGACCAAAAGTTTCCATTTCCAGAGTAACAGAATCACTTCTTTCAAGTATTCTTGTTGTTCCCGTTGAATTTCATTTCCGGAAACCTCCTTATTTTCCCATGATGCCGCCTGACTATATCCCATTTTAGGTATCGGTTTAGCCTGTCTGTCTCCAAGTTCAATTTTTCCTTCTCCGTTTATTATTTCACGCACATGAACAGTTAAATATCCCTCTTTTGAATCTTCCGTAATCTGTTTTGGCTTCTCAGGCTTTTTATTCTTCTCATGACCCGGTTTACTTGTTTTTTTCGTTATCAGTCGATCATACATTTTGACAACAGTTACCTCTTCACCCTCTGCTACAGTAAATGAAACCGGTTCTGCTTTTTCGTATCCGTCAGGTGCCTTGACTTCTTCAAGAATATAATGTCCTCCTGCTTTTAAAATCCCCTGAATTACATATTCTTTTTCTTCTGAAATCCACTCAGTTATCAGATTTCCGTTTTCATCTGTGACACGCAGATGAGCTCCTTTTATAAATTTCTCTTCTCCCGAATCTGCGCTCAGGATCTTTGTATTCCCTCCTTTAACCGATGCACTGTTCTCATTTTCACTCCATTCCCTTTTTTCAATCTGAATCACTGTTGGTTTATCATACATTTTTACATAGTCGATACTGCCGTCCATTGATACTGTAAAAGTAATATTTTCAGATTTCCAATATCCGTCAGGAGCTGTCTTTTCAGAGAGAACGTATGTTTTTCCGGCTTTAAGTTTCCCTTTTATCACATGCGCACCTCGATCTGAGGTCCAGGTATCAACAAGCAAACCGCCTTCTTTTTCTTCCCAAAGTTCCATTCTGGCACCGGGAAGTTCGTTTTCTCCGGTCAGACTATATTTTATAATTTCAACATGTGTAGGTCGATCCTGCATAGAAACATGTTCCACTGTTCCATCCTCTGAAACGGTAAAAAGAATTTCCTCCGCATAAGCATATCCATCTGGAGAACATGTTTCACGCATAATGTAACTTTCTCCGGATTTGAGTTTTCCCGTTATTTCATGCGTCTCATCCGTAGAAATCCATGACTCGACTATTTTTCCATCACGATCTATAATCTCTATCCGAGCACCCGGAAGTTCTTTTCCGCCAAGATCGGTTTTTGAGAATACCAAACGCGTGGGAGCATCAACCATTCCGATTCCATCTATCTGTGCATCATCTCCAAGAGAAAAAATCATACGATTTGTTTCTATTTCCTCATATTTTCGACTGCCGATTTCTAATATTTCGATTAAACGATAATTTTTTCCTTTTTGAAGCACTTCCCTTATGGAAGGATCGTTACTATGAAATTCCCACAAAGCCGTATTGCCCTGCCTTGAAGTATATCCTGTGGTGTTTTTGCTCTTCCATTCGATTTTATTTCCATCCGGATTTTGCTCGGGAATCTCTGCCTGAATTTCATAAGCAGTTCCCCAGGGCATACCTGTAAGTACAATAAATTCTCCGCAGCACAGTGATATTTTTTCACCACTTCTTATTTTTCCCGATTTTGATCCAGTATAAGAAGCCGATCCGGGCAGCTCATTACCTTTTGAATCTCTTAAATATACCGTATATATCACTTCTGTCTTTCTAAGTGAATCCTCAGCAGTTCCGGTAACATTGCCGGCTATCGCCAGTGCTCCTCGTGACAAAATCGGATTAAGTATCTTATATTCTTTTCCATTTTCCGAAATCCCCCTGATACCGCAAGGATCGTTATATTCCGGATTTTGAATTTTATAAAGATAGCCTTCTCCATTTACATTTTCTGATATCCAGCTTGCAATTTCGCTGCCATCTTCCTCCTCAAGACGGTATTTTGTTTCTTTTAATATATTGAATTTCAGCGGATAACTGCCGTTCTCATTAAACTCAAGGCGGAATGTATTTTTCTGAATTATTTTACTGCTGCCGTCGCTGTAAAGGACCCTCTCACAGAATTCAAGACGTTTTCCTTCCTCTAATCCCTCCTTCTTGCATTTTTCTCTTTCCAGAGAAATCACAAACTTATCAGAATTATTATTTTCTGTAAGTGAAGATAATTCATACTCTTTTTTGCTGTCCAAATCCCGCAATGTCCTTATCACACGCATAGCTTTTCTTCCGTTCACACAAAGAGCCGTCACATTATCAAACAAATCTCCGGATGTCTCTGTCTTAAGCATATTCACACCATCACTTACCAGATTTATAGCTCTTCCGGTATCCGAAACAGTAAAAATTATCGGTTCCGTAATTTTATTATATCCTTCGGGTGCTTCTATTTCTCTCAAAAGATATGTGTGACCGGCAATCAGTTTTCCGTCTATAATGTGTGTTTTTCCATCACTAACCCAGCTTTCCAGTGCATTTCCTGATTGCGTATAGATTCCGTCCTTAAGTTCAGCATCATATACTGCAAGTTTTGCTCCGTTTAAAAATAAACCGCTGTCAAAATCAAGCTTCGATATTTTTATCTTCGTTGTTTCATTTGTTACCATCAGTTCATAGGTCAGTGTATCGCATTCTTTCTGTTCTTCAAAAACCACTTCATAAACACTTGATTTGAGCTGATATCCATCCGGCGGCATTACTTCACGAACCTCATAACGATACGGATACCATTTTCCGTCTTCTCCATTCTTTCCAATCGGAAGAAGTTCACTTTCAGCCTTTCCGGTTTCACCGGTTTCCACTACGCAGATTTCACCGGTTTCACGATTTTTAATTTCAAACACAGCCCCTGCCAGTTTTTCATCAGGTTTTCTTTCATCTGCCTTTTCAATCCTGATCCTACCTTTTTTTAATTCATTTATCGCTTCGATCTTTTCTGTCGAGGCCGCAGCTACAATGAATTTTATCGGCTCTATGGTGCTGTAACCCTCCGGTGCCGAAAGTTCAACAAGATAGTAAGTTCCGTAAGCTATCGGAGAAATCTGGTGTGGTTTCTGATCTCCTATATTCCATCCGTCAGGAATTTTACCGTTTTTGTCATCTTCTTTACTGAATCTTCCTTCTGCTCCGGAAATCCAATGATCTATAAGATAGTCCTCTTCCTTTACAAGACTTCCGTCCTGCGCAGCTTTAAATACTGCAAGCTCTGCTCCGTTCAAATAAAACGCATCCTTTGATGTCTCATCTAATCTGCCCTTCTTGGAAATATAGATGGACTTAGCCTTATTTTCCAGTCCATAGAGCTGTATTTCACCTGTTTCTTCCACTATAACAGGCTTTGGTGCCGCCTTCTGATAACCGTCAGGTGTTTTTGTCTCCACCAAAACGTAATATCCTTTTTTCTTTTCTGAAGTTACCTTTCCATCTGATGCATTAAGCGGAAGATAATCAATACAATGTATACCATCCGCAGTATCATAATTCATTACTCCGTTTTCTATACGGTAATTCCACAGAAATTCATAAGTATATCCTGTCTTTGCGTCTTTTTGCAGATTCCTTGTCACCTGTACAAGCACCTGATAGTTATTTCCGAGATCCCATAGCTGTCTAACTGATTCTTTGCCCTGCGTACCTGTTTCATCTTTCTTGACAGCATTATATCCATGCCATAGCAATGTATTAAAATCGGTTTGATACTCTTCATACATTTTTTGGTAACGAGCGGCAAAACTATCATCTCCCTCACAATACGCCTTTGCATCCTCTGTTTTCCAGCTGGCTATCTCTTTACCACGATCATAAAGCGGTAAGCCGTTTTCATCAAAAACAATGCCGTTTTCATCTGTAACTGCCTCATAAAGCGAAAGCTTGGCAGCATATTTATTAGAGAGACATTCTTTCTTACCATCCTTACTTTCATATTTGAAGAATGCCGTTTTAATATGGTCTTCATGCATCGTAAAAGCCTGAAGATCTGATGTTTCCTGAATTATCACATCCATTCTTCCCGGCAGATATCCGGGTAAAGTTTCTATTTCTTCAATAATATAGTCACCTGCCGGAATGCCTTCCAATATCATCGGCTTCTTACCGACTGTCCATCTGCCGGTCACTGTCTTCTTTTTATTTGTCTCATCTAGAACTGTCCAACTTGCCGGAATGTTGGTTTTCTTTTCCAGATAGTAACCTGACGGATATTCCTTTAAATTGTCTGTTGCTATTCTTTTCGCCGGATACAGTGCTAAAACTGCCCCTTCTACACTTGAAAAACTATAACTGCCTTTACCTGATTCCCATACATTTTTATCCTCATTTAGGACATTATCATAATCATGTACAGACTGGCTGTATTTATCAGGTGCATCAATTTTTTCGATCTGTACCGTAACAGGACGATTTGTTATTCTCACTTTCTGGACTTCACTGCCTTCTTCCACTGTAAGTCCGACAGGCGGTCTTTTTGCATAACCTGACGGTGCCTTTGTTTCTTCCATAATGTATGTACCGGACGGAATACGTTTTAAAACATCAACCTGTCCATCCCCGATATCGGTATGGAACGGGTCATTCGGTGTTTTATCACCGGTCGTCCAGCTATTTTCCATCATATAAGCTTCTCCCTGACGATGGTACAAAGGAAGATCATCATCCCGTTTCTCCGGATTATTTCCAATATCATAAAGTGCAGACTTTAATTTAAGTTCCCAGGCATTGGCATTATAAGCTTTAAGAAGATCACTGTAACGATAACGCACATAATCTCCATCCCGATCATAAACCGGATATCCCTTGATGTAAGTCTTAGCGGAGCGCTGATAATAAATCGGCAATCCGTTTTCATTGAAAACAGGATTAACCTGCGGCTGCAGCGTATTTCCGTCGTATGTTCCGATTGTATATTCTTTTTCCGTATCCGAATTAATTGTAGCAATACGCCCGGTCTTTATCTTATCTCTGGCAATAACATTACCATAACTATCCTTTGATACAAGGACCGGCCATACAAGTATCTTACCTGTTTTTTCCTCTGTTACATATGCCATTCCGGTATAAGGCTCTACTTCTCCATCTATACTTCCGTCTATTGCCAGATGATAGATGGAAGTTCCAGACGGAACATGCTCAAAACGTCGCTCTTTCCGGCTGTATTTAAGTTCTTCATATCTTGAGCTTACAATCTTAAGAAATGGTGTCCCGTTTTTCATCGCATATATTGCTTCACCGTCTTTCGGTTTAATCGGTTCACCTTTTTTGTTGTAGGCATATTTTATACCGCCCAAAGTTGTAAATACTTCTAAATCTCCCAGATCAAAATACAGAATATCAGTATCTTCACGTTCGATCCGTTTAAGAATCCACGTACCTTCTCCCTGATCATCGAAGAAATCGTCCTGAGTATACTTTTTATAACCTGTACTATCCGCCCCCTTATCTTTTTCTTTAACATACAGAAGTTTATTCCCTGCATACCCCTTCTGCACATACATCCGTTTCACATTTCCAAATGAATCTCGCTCGACATTGACCCCTGCATAGGCCCGATCTTCACTATCTCCGTTTTTCTTTATTTCAATAGCGTCATAAAGCCTCATTGATGCCCCCGGAAGGTATCTGTTAACTGCCCCGGCTGTATCAGGAACATGATGCAAAATTGCTTTTCCGGTAAATACCTGATCCTCATAGATAAGATCTATCAACTCTCCTGCATTCTGTCGTGCTTTCAGACGATCCAGATATCCCTTGGGCCATCCATATCCGAGGAATTTTCCTGATGAATTATAAGCAAGCTCCAGATTTTCAAGCCCGTACCTGTTCGAAAGTTCTGTAATACTTCCCTCGTATCTTTCGTTAAGTTCCATTAAAACTTCTTTTTCGTCCTGTTTCACTTTAGATATTTCGAGTCGTATCGGTGTATTTTCTACATACAAACGTGCAACATCTCCCTGATCCTGAGGTTTGTTTCCATTTGGTTTCGTACCATCCGGATTTTGAACGGGTTTTCCATTATCCATCGTCCTGGTTACCTTTTCCTTATAAACAGCAGCCGCTGTCCGTTCACTGCTTAGGCCATTGCGATAATATGTCACCTCATCCGAATAAATTTCCACAGCTACAGGTTTTGTCCTTGAATATCCCTCCGGTGCAGACAATTCACACAGTACATAAACACCTGCACCTATCGGTTGCGGTGTGATAAGATATCCCGCATTCTGATTGGACGGAATCTTCTCTCCACTGCCGCCAAAATCCTGAAGCGTAGAATAAACTTTAAAAGTTCCAGTTCTATTTCCAAACTCATCACTCATCACAATCTGCTCATTTTCATTGCAAATCGGAGTTCCTTTTGGGATCATTCCTGTATATTTTCCGATATATGGTGCTTTCCATGGATATTTGGACGGAACGGATGCCTGATTATCAACCGGAGTAATTTCCTTTGCTCCCATCGCTTCCAAAAATTCCAGGCTTGCTGTTATCTTTGTATCCTTGTCATAAAAAAGTACTTCTCCTTCACTATACTTTGATGTATCTCTGTCGGCTGCATATATTGCAAATACAGCGTCATCGTGCAAAATATTTTCTCCGGTCTCGGAATCCAGTTTTTCTATCCTAAGCTTTGAAGCGTAAAATGTATTCCGATATTTTGCATCTGCGTAACCGGTAAAGTGTTTCTCGTCATAGTCCGATATATTTGCAGGTTCTGCTACACTGTACGGAACAAGTCCCTGAAAATAACGTCCGTCAAATCCGGTAATTGCGCCTGTAATTGTCCTGACATGGTCTTTAAAATAAAAACCTGCCGGATTGTTATCATCTGTGTTTTCGCCATAAGAATATTCCACAGAATCTGCCCATCCTGACTGTTCGGAAATCGCGCCGTAGTGATAATACTGCTCCACTTTTTCATTGCTTTTATAACGTGAGTCACCGTTCTCAGACTTATAAATATCTTTATACGGTTCTTTTTCTCGCTGGGAAACAGAAAAACCGCTGTAATCATAGCTTCCGGCTGGATAGGAAATAGTTCCAGTAAGCTTTTTAGCTTCCAATCCATACTTGTAAATCTCATAATTTCCGTCTTGTCCATGTGCACGAATCACATATTCCCTCAAATCAGCCTGATTTGTATCACCCCATTCTTCATTCATTCTGATGTTGTATTTAGCTGCCATCATTTCAGGTGAATCAGACGCATTATATTGATAATATGACGACTTTTTCTCCGGTGATGAAAGATTCCCATCCGCTTCATATAAAGTCGGAATTTCAATTTCTTTTGGCTGACCTATCCGATAATGTTGATTTTTGAAATCTTCAAGTGCACCTGAATACGGCTGCTGCTCAACAGCTACGTAGGTTCCATACGGAAGATACTTGGAAACTGCATAAAAACTATCTGACTTACGATCTGCTGACAAAGTCGTCATATCCTTATCTGATCCGCCATTTTCCTCACTATCCCACTCGATCGCATATAAACTGTCCAGATCATACTTAAAGAATGGCTTTAAATATTCTTCTGCTTTCAAAATAGCCTGATATAATGCTTCATCATAAACAGCATCCTGATATTCTTCATATCCGCTTGATGACTGAATTTTATTTTCGGTTATTTCTGTTTTTTTCTCTACTTCATCGTTAAGATACCAATCAATTGCAAATTGTCTCACGGCATCGGATCTCTTTGAATTTTCCGCAGCCGCAGGCGATGTTCTGCTCTGATTTTTTATTTCCTCATTGTTATGAATAACAGGATCTTTCTTTTCACCTTCATTTTTTCCAAAAATGCCCGCACTTATAAAAGCAAATGGTTTAAATGATGTACTTGACTCATCTGCCCGCTGCCATTTATCCCGATTTGCCACCGCTAAAGCGTCAAAAAATTTATCATATCGATAGGCAGAAACCTCTCTTGTCGCACCCGCGCCATCTTCCTTTATCTGCACGGCAGTCTCAAGAATTCTTGTATATCCGGGATTTTTCTTATCTGCATCAACTATCTTTCCGTCTGTATCATATGCATACAGACTGTCGCAAGCATCTATTGCACTATCCCATACATTATTATTGATTGAGCCGGCAGTCTTTGAATCCGTTTTGTGCTTAACCTGCGTAAAAATCTTCTGAACCGGAGCAACAGATTCGTTAAATGCATGTAATTTGTTCTTCACTTCCTCCGATGAGCGTGTTTTCCCCTTGTGATCAACCCACGTTATTTCTCCGTCTGCATTTCTGTATAAACGTTCCAGGTTTGATTTCAGGTATAGCTTAAAGCGAAAATCAGGAACTTTGGTAACTGCACTTTCCTTTCCTCCATATTTTTTCGTAAACTGGTCCTCATGTCCGCTTTCTGCATACGTATTATGTGCGTATGTGCCGTCAGGTGCAGTTTCTATATCCTTGACAACTTTCACTTTCTGACGAATCACCCGCTCCAGTACAACTATAGGTTTTTCTCTTGTGTCTGCATCCTGATAGGTCGTTTTCTGTCCAGGATATACAAGGTTTACCGGAACGATGTAAGAATCCTCACCTGTAAAATCAGCGTGTTCATAATCCGGATATGCCTTAGCTCTGGCATTTTTTACCCTGGTATAATAGCTGGAGCTGTTCATCTGATGACCTGCATAAAAACCGTCTCCAAGACTGGCTGCTTCATCCTCATTAATTGTGACTTTCTTTTCTTTTAACACAGCCTTGAATTCAAGTTTCTGCAATATTCCCGAGTTTGTCTTTACATTTCCGAAACTGTCCGTAAAATCGGCCTTGATCCTTATCACATACGTTCCGTCTTCTTTTCGCACCGCATTCTGTAAAACCCACTTTGTTTCTGTAATCTCACGCTGTTTTGTCTCAGTGATTTCACGATAAGTAAATTCCCGGATCGGCTGTCCGTCTGAATCATATGGAGTTTCGCCTGTTTTGTAATATACATTTATCTCGTTCTTTTTAGCCGCAATCGTACCGTCTCCTTCAATTACCGCATCTGTTTTCAATGTAGCCGCAGCCATAATATGATTTCCGGCTGTTGTCTCCCTGTAATCTGTATATGTTCCGAACGGATCTCTGTCTTCATTATTTGAATATGGTACATAGACATAACGCGGACTCTTTT
>CAVHPN010000023.1:0-29647 GCA_963637995.1 Prevotella sp. CAG:279
AGAAAGATATCGAGCCAAACCTGGAAGAGGGCAACATGCTGATGTTCGCTCATGGCTTTAATATCCATTTCGGATGCATCAAACCGCCGAAATTCGTTGATGTAACCATGATCGCTCCGAAGGCTCCGGGTCATACCGTAAGAAGCGAGTATCAGGCTGGTAAGGGTACTCCGTGTCTGGTAGCTGTTGAGCAGGATTATACAGGTAAGGCACTTGACCGTGCACTGGCTTATGGCCTTGGCATCGGCGGCGCAAGAGCAGGTGTTCTGGAGACCACATTCCGTACAGAGACTGAGACAGACCTCTTCGGTGAGCAGGCAGTTCTTTGCGGTGGTGTTTGCGCACTTATGCAGGCTGGTTTCGAGACTCTGTGTGAGGCTGGATATGATCCGAGAAATGCTTACTTTGAGTGTATCCATGAGATGAAGCTGATCGTAGACCTGATTTATCAGTCTGGTTTCGCAGGCATGAGATACTCTATCTCTAACACAGCTGAGTACGGTGATTATGTAACCGGACCGAAGATCGTTACTGCTGAGACCAAGAAGGCTATGAAGAAGATTCTGACAGACATTCAGGATGGTACATTTGCTAAAGAGTTCTTACTGGATATGTCACCGGCAGGTCGTCAGGTACACTTCAAGGCTATGAGAAAGCTTGCTTCTGAGCATCCGTCAGAGAAAGTCGGCGCTGAGATCCGTAAGCTTTACAGCTGGAACAACGAGAGCGATAAGCTGATCAACAACTAATCGTTTTCTGAATACAGAAGATTTTATAAAGGACCGCTGCAGAATTGCAGCGGTCCTGTTTTCATTTCATAGGAAAATGCGTCCTATGAAATGAAAAAGCTCCGCATGGATGCGCACTCGCGCGAAGAGGAATCATGTCGCAAGCGACCGCGCTCGGTGCGAAAATGAGCCAAGGCACATTCTTTTTTACATTCTTAAGATTTACTCCGAACAAAACTGCACGAAATCATTCATCGTTCGCGTCATTGCCGCCGGATGATAAGCAAATCCTATCGTTCTGTTTCGGATCGGCGTTTCAAGCGCAAGTTCGATCAGCGAACCATCATTTAATTCTTCCCGCACAAACTCTCGGATCACGCATCCGATTCCAAGTCCTGTCTTGGCAAATTCAATCAGAAGATCCATCGTCGTCGCCTCTAAAATCTGCTTCGGTTCGATTCTGTGCTCCGCAAAATACGCATCGATGTGCGTGCGGGTCATGTTGCTGCGGTCAAGCAGCAGTATTGTTCCGGATTCAAAAGGGTCTACATCCTTGCCTTCGCGTATTCGCAGATTATCCAGATAAGACCTGGTACAGACAAAGGTGTCCTCAATCTGCATAACCGGAAGAAATGAGAGATTGCGCCGGTTTTTGGGTTCTGCAATAAGTCCGATATCAAGCTTTTGCTGTTCCAACATCGAGAGAGTGCGCGCAGTGTCCTGACTTTCAATTAAAATACGGATATGAGGGTACTTTGCTATGAATCCCTTTAAATAAGGAAGAAGAATGTATTTGCATAATGTATTGCTGACACCGATCTTCAGCTGACCTATATGGAGATTCTGTATCGTTTTAAGCTCATTTTCGCCTCTCTCTAAGGCCTCAAAGGCAGTTTCCACGTGCTGAAATAATATCTGTCCTTCTGTGGTTAATGAAACACCGCGGGAATTGCGGAGAAATAATGCCATGCCGAGACTTTCCTCAAGCTTGCTTATCGATTTGCTGATAGCGGGCTGGCTTATAAAAAGTTCCTTGGCTGCACGGGAAATATTGCCGGCACGTGCAACTGCATAAAAAATACGATATTGTGTCAAATGCTGTTCCATAATACTCCTCTGAATTGTAAAAACTAACATAACTGCAACTCATAGTATCTATTATTAATATATATTTGTATTATAACAGAAGAAATGCTATAATACAAATATTAAAAATTCATTATTTAATCTAATGGATAAACAGTAACGATTTTTATCAGGAGGAAATAAACCATGGGAATGACAATGACACAGAAGATTCTGGCTGCGCATGCCGGCCTTTCAGAAGTAAAGGCAGGACAATTGATAGAGGCAAATCTGGATCTGGTGCTCGGAAATGATATCACAACACCTGTAGCAGTTAATGAGATGAAGAAGATGGACAATCAGACTGTATTTGATCATGATAAAATTGCTCTGGTTATGGACCATTTTATCCCGAATAAGGATATTAAATCTGCAGAAAACTGCAAATGTTGTCGTGAGTTTGCCTGTCGACATGATATTACAAACTATTTCGATGTAGGAGAGATGGGAATTGAGCATGCGCTTCTTCCGGAAAAAGGTCTGGTAGTAGCCGGAGATGCTGTTATAGGTGCGGATTCCCATACATGTACATATGGTGCTTTGGGCGCATTTTCCACCGGTGTGGGAAGTACCGACATGGCAGCCGGCATGGTAACAGGTAAAGCTTGGTTCAAAGTACCTTCCGCAATCAAATTTAACCTGATCGGTAAACCGGCAAAATGGGTTAGCGGCAAGGATGTAATTTTGCATATTATCGGTATGATCGGCGTAGACGGAGCTCTGTATCGTTCTATGGAGTTTACCGGCGATGGCATCAAAAACCTTTCTATGGATGACCGCTTTACAATCTGCAACATGGCAATCGAGGCTGGCGGAAAGAATGGTATTTTCCCGGTTGACGAAAAGACTGTTGAATATTTGAAAGAGCATTCCAAACGTGATTTCACTGTATATGAGGCAGATCCAGATGCTGAATATGATGAGGAATATACAATTGATCTCTCAGAGCTTAAACCAACGGTATCATTCCCACATCTTCCTGAAAATACAAAAACTATTGATGAGGCCGGAGACATTGTGATCGATCAAGTAGTCATCGGTTCCTGTACAAACGGACGTATCGAAGATATGCGTACGGCAGCTGAGATCTTAAAGGGCAGAAAAGTTAAGAAGGGTCTTCGCTGTATCGTTATCCCTGCTACGCAGGCGATCTATCTGCAGTCAATGAAGGAGGGACTCTTAGAGACCTTCATCGAGGCAGGTGCAGTTGTCAGCACCCCTACCTGCGGTCCGTGTCTGGGTGGTTATATGGGTATTCTTGCTGCAGGTGAGAGATGTGTATCTACAACAAACCGTAACTTCGTAGGACGTATGGGCCATGTAGATTCTGAGATTTACCTGGCAAGCCCGGCAGTAGCGGCGGCAAGTGCAGTAACAGGAAAACTTAGCGGCCCGGCAGATCTGGGACTGTAATTATTGCATAAAAGTTGAAATGACAGGATAAATCGCAGGAGGATATAGAAATGAAAGCAAACGGACACGTTTTTAAATATGGAGACAATGTAGATACAGATGTAATCATCCCGGCCAGATATTTAAACTCTCCGGATGGAAATGAGCTGGCAAAGCATTGTATGGAGGATATTGATAAAGATTTTGTTAACAATGTACAAAAAGGAGATATAATTGTAGCCAATAAGAACTTTGGATGTGGTTCTTCACGCGAGCACGCTCCGTTAGCTATCAAGTGTGCAGGAGTAAGCTGTGTAATTGCAGAAACCTTTGCTCGTATTTTTTATCGCAATTCTATTAATATAGGTTTGCCGATCATCGAGTGCCCTGAGGCAGCTAAGGCAATTTCGGCAGGCGATGAGATTGAGGTTGATTTTGACAGCGGTGTGATTACCGATAAAACAACCGGACAGAGCTTTAAGGGACAGGCATTCCCGGAATTTATGCAAAAAATTATCACGGCAGGCGGACTTGTAAATTATATCAATCAGAAATAATTGTGATGGTTTAGAGGTGTTGTCTTATGACAAAAACAAATGTAATGCGTCTTTTGGACGCAGCCGGAATTGAATATGAAGCAGGAGAGTATGAAGTAGATGAGAGTGACTTATCAGGCAGCCATGCTGCAGATATGATGGGGATGGATCATGATACTATGTTCAAAACTCTTGTTTTAAAGGGAGACAAGAACGGATATTTAGTCTGCTGTATTCCGGTGGATGAAGAACTCGATCTGAAAAAAGTAGCTAAGGCGTCTAAGAATAAGAAGGTGGAGATGATCCACATGAAGGAGCTTCTTCCTCTGACAGGTTATATGCGCGGCGGCTGTTCACCGATAGGAATGAAAAAGAAATTCCCTACTTATATAGAAGAAACAGCACAGATTTTTGATAAAATCAGCATAAGCGCAGGTCAGAGGGGAGTGCAGGTTATCCTGAATCCTGAAGAACTTGCAAAGTATATAGATGCTGAGTTTGTGGCTCTGATCTAGAAAAAAGTTAACATAAAAAACAGGCGGCCTGTTTCGCCTGTTTTTTTTGACTCATAATTTAACAGAATTGTAAATTATTAAATTTTATACATCAGCCAAAATATATAAAAAAATGGAAAAGAGATGAAAAAACTTTATAAGAACCCTACAGAAATATTAAGGAAAGATTAAATGGCAATGTGATTTGTCACAAAAATGTAAAAATGACGTTGACTTTAAAACTCTTCTTGCCATATAATGTCTCCCGTCACTTGAATGAAGCGGCATGATTAAAAATAATTTGTAACTATTCAGAGCCATGCAAAACTGCGTTCTGCGAATGCTTGCATTCTGGCAGATAAGCAGTTTTATATGGCGAAGTAACCACATGAGCAAAAAGGAAGCCTCGCAGAGGCGATTTTGCGAATGGGGTTCTGAATAGTTACAATAATTTGATGCTGCAAATGTTTAATGGCAGTCAGACCGATTCGGGTATGGCTGTGCTGATGGAAAGAGGAGAGTGTATGCCGATTGTTGACACATTTCTTCAGACTGCTTATCAGTTTATAAAAGCATTGCTTGTCCGTGTGACAAAGAAGATGTATCGGACAGCCGCCGTGCTCATTACAGGAGCTGCGGTCGTGACAGTGGTGGCGTTTGGAAACGGAGATTTTGGCGGTGCAGGCAAAAGCGTTGCACTGACACATTGGGAGTATCCGGATGAAGACGAACAGACAGAACTGCTGCAGTCAGAAGAAACGACATTAACTAACAATTTATCAGAAATAACCATATGTGCGTCCAATGAGGACAGTCAGTATTTACTCGGGCAGAGACTGGAGCAGGGGATTCAGGATGAACTTGCAAAGGATGCCCTGGAAGTAGAGGTAATCGACCGGGAAGTAAGAATGCAGACTTTACAGGCGCAAAAAGAGGCCGAAGAACGAGAACGGAAGGAAAGAGCCGTCATTGCCTACAGTGATGAAGATTATCACGTATTGCAAAAAATTGTTCAGGCAGAGGCGGGCGTCTGCGATGATAAGGGAAAGATATTGGTTGCGAATGTTATCATCAACAGAGTAAGAAATAGTAAATTCCCTGACAGCATCAAGGCAGTCGTATATGAGCCATCCCAGTTTTCACCGGTCCTTGACGGAAGCATCAACAGCTGCAAGGTTACACAGCAGACGATCGACTGCGTCAACCGTGCTCTGGAAGGAGAGGATTACTCCAATGGAGCCCTCTATTTTATGAACCGGGGAATATCGGCAGCATCAAATGTACGCTGGTTTGACGGAAGACTGACATTTGTTATGCAGCATGGAAGTCATGAATTTTATAAATAAATATAAAGATTAAAGGGAAGATAGCTTGATGAAAGCTCTCTTCCTTTTTTTAAAAATTTGTGAGATAATATCTATATCAATGAGCACTGCGGCTTAAGTTTAGTATTTGCTGTTCATCAGACTACAAAGGAGACAACATATGAATCACATAATATTATTTGACTTAGATGGAACACTCACGGACCCCAAGGAAGGCATCACAAAGTCTGTACAGCATGCGCTGCAGGCATTCGGCATTGTTGAACCGGACCTTGAAAAGCTATGCCCGTTCATCGGCCCGCCTTTATCAGACAGCTTTAAGGAATATTATGGGTTTGGTAAAGAGCAGTCACGGGAGGCAATAGATTATTTTCATGAATATTTCACAAAACAGGGAATGTTTGAAAATAAGGTTTATCCGGGAATACGTGAAATGCTGGGGAAACTAAAAAATATAGGGCTTACATTGGCCGTTGCCACATCAAAACCGGAACAATTTGCGATTCAGATTCTCGAACATTTCGATCTGATTTCTTATTTTACCCTGGTCGGAGGGGCAGATATGGAGGAAATCCGAGTTCGCAAGGGAGATGTGATCGAATATACGTTAAAACGCCTGGACACTACACCTGAGAATTCAAAGATAATTATGGTGGGCGATCGCAAACATGATATTATCGGGGCCCATGAGAACAAGGTCCCATGTGTATCGGTGCTGTATGGATATGGATCTAGGGAAGAATTTACAGAAAACGGAGCGGATTATCAGGTTGAAACAGTTGAAAAACTTGAAGATTTTCTGATAAAGTGGGGACAGTCTTAAAAATAAGTAAATAGACATAGCAATCGGCGGCGCATCAATCACTGCCGGAATGAGATTTAGAGAGAACATTAATGAAAAGAGGGGGCATAGACATGCGCAGAGTATTTTTAACAGTGCTTGACAGTGTAGGTATCGGGGAGATGCCGGATGCCGATAAATTCGGCGATGCCGGTAGCAATACGATAGCGGCAGCGGCTTCAAGTCCGTATTTTTCAATGCCGAATATGCAGAAACTTGGTTTTTTTAATATAGACGGTGTAACCTGCAGGGAAGGTGTCAAAGATCCGCAGGGGACATTCGCCAGAATGACTGAGCGCTCCCAGGGTAAGGATACAACTATAGGACACTGGGAAATTGCCGGAGTGGTATCAAATCAGCCGCTTCCTACATTTCCTAACGGATTTCCGCATGAGCTTTTGGACGCATTTGAAAAGGGAACAGGACGGGGAGTGCTGTGCAACCGTCCGTATTCAGGTACAGAGGTAATCAAGGATTTTGGCCGTGAACATGTTGAGACAGGGAAGCTTATAGTTTACACATCGGCAGACAGTGTGTTCCAGATTGCTGCCCACGAGTCTGTTGTGCCGGTTGATGAGCTGTATCGGTACTGCGAGATAGCCAGACGCCTTTGTACGGGTATATATGGTGTTGGCCGTGTTATCGCAAGGCCCTTTGAGGGAGAATGGCCATATAAGCGTACCTCAAGACGTCATGATTACTCGCTTGAACCACCGAAGGAAACGATGTTAGATTATATCAAGACTGCCGGTCAGGAGGTCTTGGCGGTAGGAAAAATAAACGATATATTTGCCGGATGCGGAATTACCGATATGGTTCGCACGGTCGACAACGCGGACGGAATCGATAAGACCCTCGATTATGCCAAGAGAGATTTTAGTGGCATTTGTTTTACTAATCTGGTGGATTATGACATGCTTTATGGGCATAGAAACGATGTTCCGGGCTATGCAAAGGCACTGACATATTTTGACGGCCGCCTGCCGGAAATTCTGGCAGCTTTGAAGGAAGAGGATATATTGATGATTACGGCGGATCATGGCTGTGATCCCAGCACACCGTCTACTGATCATTCAAGAGAATATACTCCTCTTATCATCGCAGGACAACCGGTAAAGGCGGGAGTAAACTTAGGAACAAGACCGACTTTTTCGGATATTGCCGCAACCATACTTGATTATCTCGGAGTAGGGGGAGAGACAGCAGGAACAAGTTTTCTAAAGGAAATTGCTTCGGTTTAAACAGATAGGCACTTTTTATTTTGGAAAAGAAAGCGTAATCTGATAAAACATATACAACAACATGTAAATGGAACTTGAAAAAGCAGTCAACTTGCGTTATAATAACCGTATCAGAAGGGAATATTACTAATTCCTGGGATGCTCGATAACTCTTACTTTTTTTGAACCTACATTTTGACTAACGGGATTCCAACATTTTTAGATGGATGTCAGGCCTCCTTTGAGTGGAAGGCAGAAATCTAAGTGAGGTTGCCCACCTAGCAGCGCTAGGCGTCAATATTGTAAGAGCCGGCATTTTGGGGTTACGAAGAATAAAAGCAGCGAGCAATCGCTGCTTTCTCTGTAAAGAGAAGTATGTGAAAATTTTGTAAAAATTGCGTAATAAAAGCATGGACGCATTGATGTCACTGTCAGGTGACAAGTCAGTTTAAACAAATGACAGCAGCTAGACTATAATCAGACACAAGGAACGGTTTGGAAGATAAGTATGGGAAAAAAGAATTATAAAGAATATATTTACATAGGTGTGACGGCAGTCTCGGTAATAGCAATATGTATATTATTCTGGTTCAGTATTCAGCATTGGGATCTTGTATCAGCCGGAGGAAGAAAGATCGTCAAAATTCTTTCGCCTATCTTATGTGGAGCGGTATTGGCATATTTGACAGCACCTGCATACGACTGGATCGAAAAGGCAGTGGTCAGTGTCCTTGGAACAGTGATCAAAAATGAAAAGTATACGGGAGCTGTGGCAAGACTTGTGGCAACTGCAGCCAGTCTCGGATTGGTTATCGTGCTTGTGGCCGGAATGATCAAGCTTATGATTCCACAGCTGATAGAAAGTCTGATTGGTATTCAGGATTCATTTCCGCAGTATGTACAGAATGTATATGAATGGATTCAGCACGTCCTCAAAAACAATCCTGAAATTGAAAATATTGTTCTTAACAGCTTTGAAAATAATCTTACCATCTTTCAGAACTGGGCTGAGAAATCTTTTACCAACATAGATATGAACAGAATCGGTCAGATTGTGACAGGAGTTTCAAGCAGTGTAATCAGTATTCTTGAATTTATAAAAAACTGGCTCATCGGATTGATAGTCATGGTGTATCTGTTAAATATCAAAAATACATTGGCTGCCCAGGGAAAGAAGATTATTTACGGATGTCTGAGTCTTAGACATGCAAATCTGGTCATCGAGGAAATTCGTTTTGTTAATCAGATGTTCGGCGGCTTTATTATCGGAAAACTGGTTGATTCCCTTATTATAGGTATTATCTGCTTTATAGGGGTAACGATACTTAATATGCCGTTCCCGATGCTTTTGAGCGTTATCGTAGGTGTGACAAACGTGGTTCCGTTCTTCGGACCTTTCATAGGAGCCATACCGTCAGCGTTCCTGGTATTTTTGGTAAGCCCGATACAGTGTGTATATTTCCTGATATGGATACTGGTTCTGCAGCAATTTGACGGAAATATTTTAGGACCGAAGATCCTTGGAAATTCGACAGGTCTGTCAAGCTTCTGGGTGTTGTTTTCAATACTTTTCTTCGGAGGATTGTTTGGATTTGTAGGTATGATTATTGCAGTGCCGACATTTGCTGTTATATATGATTTAGTTGCACGTTCAATACACCGGTCACTCAGGATGCGCAAGCTCCCTATGGAGACGGACATGTATAGAAAATTAGATCACATTGATGAAAAAACCGGGGAAATGATTGATCTTAAAAAGTGATGTTTTTAAAAGGTATAAAAGGCGGATGGATAATATGGAAAATAGGACAGGCAGGTCACGAAGGTCAGTGCACCCTGTGAAATCTAAAAGGCTTGTTTACTGGACAGTGATTATTCCGACTTTTCTGGCACTTCTGCTCTTTGCAATTGCATTCTTAGATCATACAGATAATAAGATTTCGCGCGCCATGGCATCTAAAGCTATGGCGTTATCCTTTACAGACAGAGAAGATATTGTGTCCTCTCAGGGAGAACATGGAAGTCATTTTGAAAAGACTTATCAGGATGAATGGTATGCAAAATATATTGACTATCTGATTGATAACGGCTTACTTAATCCCGGTGACGAAAAGATTGATAAGAGCTATGCCATGGGTGCTTTTACGTACGGAGAGGCGGCATATGCGGCAGAATGTGTCTCAAAGGGACTTTCAGGTGCATTAAACATATCAAAGAATAAGTATAAAAAGGCAATGCCAAAGGAAGAATGGTGGCTGTTCTATGAGTCTTTTTTAAAAAAGGCAGATCCTGAAAAATCGGTAAAAAAGCAGGAACTTGTACTTTACGGCACGCCCAAAAATGTGAAGGAAGCAGCTGCCTGGACGGCTTATACCGATCAGGGAACGATGAATTTTGACGGCGTGTCGCTTGATGCCTGTATCGACCATAAGATAGAGGTATATGAGAGAAATGGGGCAATTATTACCCTGTGTGACGTAGAATCTGAAAAGGTTACATATAAAAATGTATGGATTGTACCGGGACAATCTGACGATATGAATGTTTATATCGGTACTATAGTAAGAACATTTCCAGAGGATGAGAAAATAAAAGAACGCACAGACGGTGTACTGGCAGATATGGAGCTTGTTAACGGAAAAATAAAAAAACTGACTCTTAAGGAAGATATGATCGAAGGAAAGGTTCTATCGGTCAAGGATGACACTATAGAGGTTGACGGATACGGGACGTTGAAGCTTGATGATGCCTTTAAGGTATACAAGATTTACGGTGTAGTCAAGGAACAGAAAAAGAAAGATGTTCTGGTCGGCTATGATCTGGGCAAATTTGTCATTTCAGGAAAGAAAATCTGTGCGGCACTTCTGGATCATGATTTTTCAGCAACAAATATTCGCGTGCTGATAATGAATGATGATTATTCATCCCTGTTTCATACAAAGATTGTGCTTCAATCAGACAGTACGATGCATGTTACCTGGGGCGAATCAGAGGAAACATTAAGCCCCGGGACCAAATTATCGGTTGAGCCGGGGGATGATCGCCTGAAGGAAGGACGTATGACGGTCACGATTGAAGAACCTCAAAAAGAAATACGTATTTTAAGTACCAAGCGTGCACAGGGAACACCGTCATATTTTGGAAGTTTCGAACTGAGCGAAGAGACTGACGGATTGCTTCTTATCAATGAACTTGATGTTGAAGACTATCTGACGCGGGTGGTGCCGAGCGAGATGCCGCCAAATTATGAACTGGAGGCGTTAAAAGCACAGGCAATATGCGCCAGAACATATGCTTACAGACAGATAAAGGCCAATGCATACAGCAGGTACGGGGCCCATGTAGATGACAGCACTAATTATCAGGTATATAATAATACTGAAAGCAATGAGAGAACCAATCTGGCGGTCAAGGAAACTGACGGCAAGATTGTATATTATAATGATACTCCTGCGGAAACGTATTATTTTTCTACTTCCTGCGGATATTCGACTGATGGCACTATCTGGGGAGCAAGTAAGGAAGAAGTACCGTATCTTAAGGGAATTGGACTCACTGAAAGTAAAAAAATGCCCGACATGACGGATAATGATGCATTTCTTAAATTCATTCAGGGTCAGGGGGAAGAAAATTATGATTCTTCATTTCCGATGTATCGCTGGAAAACAACTATCACGAACAAAAAACTGCAGCAGAAGGTAGATACGATAGGAGATATTCAGGGGATTTTCGTGACATCCCGCGGAACAGGCGGCATAGCTTTGACGGTACAGATTGTCGGCAGTGAAGGCACAAAGACGCTTAAGGGGCAAAATAAGATAAGAAGCATACTGGGCGCTGATTCCCTTGTCTATAAGAAAAATGACGGAACAGAGATGACAGGATGGAGTATACTGCCCAGTGCTTTCTTCTCGGTAGATGAGACTGCGAGAGATGAAGAGAATGGAATAAGAACATTCACCATCTGGGGAGGCGGATATGGCCATGGCGTAGGCATGAGCCAGAATGGAGCACAGGAGATGGCGCGTGAGGGCAAAACCTGTGAAGACATTCTGACATTTTTCTTTGACGGAGTTGAAGTACGGGACTTTCATGACTGACCTTGCCACGGCTCAAGCTGTTATTCCTTTACAATCCTGTATTCTCTCCATTTGCCGCTTCTGTATCTCATGACAACCACAAAGCATGCAATCAACCATGCAGGAGGCATACTTACATAATAGCAGCGGAAACCGACTGGTGTAAGTGAGAGCAGAAATGAGAGTGCCAGACGGATACTTAGGTTGATGGAGCTTGATGATGCTGGAATCCGTACGTCTCCGGCACCCTGCAGAAAACCACAGGTTATATTTGTGATGGTGCTGACCCAGATGAAGCACATCAGGATGTCGAGATGCTCCTTCGCACGGTGCAGAGATTCACCTGATATATTGAAGATCTGTAGAAGAGGACGGTCGAAGCACAGCACGGTTATACTTATGAAGACGCTGATGATAATCCCCATGATGATTGTGGTTTTGTAGCCACATCTTGCACGCTCCAGTTTGTTTGCACCGATATTTTGGCCTGCAAAGCTTGAAATTGCAACATTGAAGCTTTGGGACGGAATATGCGCAAGCTGTTCTACCTTTAGCATGGCAGCATAGCCCTCTATGCTTGCAGCACCGAACGAGTTGATGAGGCGCTGTAAGATAATGAAGCCGATGGAATTGACTCCGGTCTGCAGCATGATGGGGACGCTTAGGCGGGTGAGAAGCAACCCCTGTTCCTTCCAGGCATACAGAAATCGTCTCTTTGGCAGCAGGTCAGGGAAAATGTGTCTTAAGTACAAAAAGCTTGCTATGGCTGAGCCAGCCTGGGCGATTACACTGGCGGCGGCTGCACCGGACACACCCATATGAAACACAGATATAAATATACAGTCCAAAACGATATTCAAAGCTGCGCTGATAATAAGAAAAATAAGCGCACCGCGCGAGTCTCCGTGCGCGCGTAAGATGCCGTAGGTGACATTGTAAAGCATCAGAAAGATAATTCCACAGCTGTAAATCAGATAGTATGCCACACTGTCAAAACGCATTTCTTTGGGTGCCTGAAGAAAACCAAAGATTATCGGGCGTGCGGTTAGAAAACACAGGGCAGTGAGAATTAAACTTACTGCGATGGCAATCATATAGGCGGCTGAGATTGATTCCTGTATTTGGTTTTCCCTGCGGGCACCGAAATACTGTGCAACCGCAATGTTTACACCGGACCCCACAGAGGTGCAGATGGCGGTCAGAAGCCAGACCATGGAGCTGGTCAGACCGACGGCACCGAGGGCGGTAGAACTGATGAGATTGCCGACAATCACGCTGTCGGCAAGATTGTATAAAACCTGAAGCAGATTTGCACCCATGATGGGCAGTGAAAAGAGCAGGATGGATGACCATTCCCGCCCTTCGGTCATATCTTTTTTCATAGATATAAAACTCCTTTGATATAGCTTAAATATTATTAGTAGTTTAACATGTCAGGGAAAAAATGTAAATCTGGAGATCGGATTACGCTGAAAGTGTTGTCAGGCGGCATGCCGTTTTACTCTACAACTGAAAATTTAAAGGGAGAACAGAGAAAATGATAAAAATTATAAGATTAAAACAAAAAACAAAAAAATCAAAGGCAATGGTGATAGCTGCGTCTGCAATATTGCTTTGTTCGCTTAATGCATCTGCTGCTATGGCATCGGAGACGGCAACAGGGCCTGCACTTGAAATTAAGACAGCATCTTCTTCACAAACCTATAATGGAGATGTAAATACCTTAAAAGCAGCAAAAGATGCTACACAGCTTATAGTTGTGGTCGGCAATAAAGAAGATCCTGCGAAAAGCCGTCTTGACTGGTATAAACGGGATGGGGAAGGGAAGCTTTTAAAGACAGTTTCATGGGAAGCTGTCAGCGGAATGAATGGTATAACCACACAAAAGCAGGAAGGTGATAAAAAGACACCTGCAGGTGTATATCATTTTGCAGGAGCATTCGGTCTCAAAGAAAATCCCGGAACGATTCTTCCGTATCATAAGATTACAGAGGGCGATTATTATGTAGATGACAAAGACAGCAAGTATTACAACCAGCTGGTAAATATAGAGCAGGTGGAAAAGGATTGGAATTCGGCGGAAGATTTGATGAGTCAGGCGCCACAGTACAATTATGGTCTCATAATAGATTACAATTCAGAACGTGTGCCTGGAAAGGGATCAGCGATATTTTTACATTGTCCCAAGAGTTTTAATAATACGGGAACATCGGGATGTATCAGCATACCAGAAGAAGATATGAAACAGGTTATTTGTCAGGCTGATGCAGGAACTAGGATAGTGATCGTGCAGGAGGAGTCTGATCTGGCGGCCTATTAACGCGAAGATAAGAATCCGTAGATAAGATTTCTTTGCATTTGCCGTGCAAGGGCATCAGGGGCTTCATTTCGGATGGCAGCAGTCTCAAGAAGAGTATTCATGAGCGCATCCTCGACATTTTTTGTGTTTTCACGTGCTGAAACGAGAGTATTGTTTTCAAGTGCCGGAGCCTCTTCATATGCCCAATGAACAGCGTCCATGCCGTCGGTTTCGATAAGAATTCGCGATGATGGTATCCTAAAAGCCAGAGAACGCACTGCTTTGTTCCATAAAACATCCGGTCCGATGGAAAAATAACAGTTCTGTGAGATATAACGGTCAGGATAGTTATCGCAGGAGTACCAGTGAACAAGATAAGTATTTGGATAATCTGCAATAATAGATGCAATCCGGTCTTCTTCACCCTTTGTGTGAAGAATGACCGGTTTTTTCATCTGTACGGCTATCTCAAGCTGAGCGCGAAAAACCTTTTCCTGAAGTTCTGTTTTTATATCGCACCACACACTGTCCATTCCGATCTCGCCTATGACAGGGCAGGAACGAAGATAAGGCAGCATGTCATCAACCGAGAATTTTTCGCTTTGCCATGGATGAAGACCGGCAGTCGGTAAAATATACGGCCTGGCTGTTTTTAAAAGATTATCAGCTTCCGAAGGCGTGGATGCGCAGACAAGACTCAGAATGTGCTTTTTCTGACGCTCGGACAGTTCCTGTTCATTTCCGATGTGCGTATGGGCATCGATAAGAGGTTGATATAAAGACGGCATTGAGATAACTCCTTATCCTTTGATTTTCTGTGATATGGTCTTTCGCAGCTCACTTTGTTCATAAAGCCAGTCACGGGTGCGATTTTTTTCGGTAATCTGAATTTCACTTACAATTCCGCCGGAAGCGGGAATTGTCTCGTTTGTCGCAGTGTGAGAAGTAGAAGCGGGATTTAGGATAAGGATACGATCTGAGAGATATATAGCCTCGTCCATGTCATGAGTTACCAGAATAACGGTGCGGTTTAAGCGCGCACGCATAGCCAGAAGCCAGTCCTGCATTTCACTGCGCGTGATTACATCCAGAGCGCCGAACGGCTCATCAAGAAGTAATATGTCTGCCTGACAGAGTGCAGTGCGCAGGAAAGCTGCGCGCTGCCTCATGCCTCCCGATAAAGCTGACGGGTAACTGTTTTCATATCCGCTAAGGCCGAAGGCAGGGAAGTTTTTAAGAGCTTCTTCCTTAGCCTGCTTAAATGAACCGTGTATTTCACCGTAGAGGCATACATTTTCAAGAATTGTCTTCCATGGAAAGAGCAGGTCATCCTGCGGCATATATGCGAAATGTTCGGAAATTCCGTGAATTTCGTGGCCGTCGGCATAAATACTTCCGGCACTCGGTGTGAGAACACCGGTTAAAAGCTTTAAAATAGTTGATTTGCCGCATCCTGACGGCCCCAGCAGACTGACAAACTCGCCTTCCATGGCAGAAAAACCAAGATTGTGCAGAATATCCTGCGTTCCGTAAGAAAATGAAATGTTCTTAAGTTCCAGTTTCATATGTATACCTCATAATTAATGAATAGTTAATCTTAATCTACTTTTCCGGAAGAAATTCATTGGTATAGCAGTCAGATGCAGGGATTGCGTTATCGATCACGCCATACTCAACCATGAAATCGGTGTAATTATCCCAAACTTCATCTTTCATGATACCCCACTGGTCTGCGTCTTCCATGTACTTGTCAGCGAGATATTCCTGAGATTTTTTAAGCAGTTCAGGAGAAGAATCAGGAGTATATTTAAGAAGAATTTCTGCACTGTCATCAGGATTTTCGATAGCATACTCATAACCCTTTTCGGTTGCAGCAAGGAATTTCTTAACCATTTCCGGTTTGTTTTTAAGTGTATCATTATTTGCAATGATGATAGGAGTATAGTAGTCGAGACGGCTGTCAAGGTCACGAACCGGCATATAATTGATTGGGAAATCGGCTAATTCGCACTTGATATTGTCCCAGCCTTCGAAGAACCACATAACATCCACTTTATCCTTCAGTGCTTCAAATCCCGAGCCGTCGGAAATTACCATGTTAAGTTTGGAAAAGTCTGCACCATCCTGAGTCATGACAGCTTTAAGAACTGCCTCCTCGCCGGGACCGCCCCATCCTGCATAGGTTTTGCCCTCGAAGTCTTTAGGTGAATTGATTCCCTTGCCTTCGTAGGTGACAAATCCGGAGGTATTGTGCTGAATAATAGTAGCGATTGCCTTGATTGGAAGCGGATCTGCTGAGGTAAGGGCGATGGTGACATCTTCCTGATAGCTGATACCGAAATCTCCCTTTCCGACCGCTACCAGTGTTGCGGTTGCGCCCTCTGTAGGCTCTACAATGGAGACGTTTAAACCGGCATCTTTGTAATAGCCCTTATCCAGTGCTACGTACATGCCTGTGTGGTTGGTGTTGGCAACATAGTCAAGGATTACAGTGACGTCCTCAAGTTCATTGGTATCATCCTCAGCGTCGGAAGCTTCGGCATTTTCAGTCTCGCTCTCGGCTGCAGAATTATCGACAGCTTCGCTTGAAGCAGTTGCAGATGCACCTGAGCATCCGGTAAGAGAGCCTGCAGCCAGGCAGGCAGCAGCAAACAGTGCTGCAACAGATTTCTTTTTCATAGATAAATCCTCCTAATAATAAAATGATATTGGGGTCAAAAGATATTTTGTCCCCAAATATATTTATGTTAAACGGTAACTGTTCTTAATTATGGAAAAGCCTCAAACAGCTGTCGTTTAATTATCGTTTTTCAGATACGGAAGAGCAAAATGCTGATAAATCCTTATGATGCCATTCATGCATAAACTCAAAATGATAATAATAAGTACACATGCAAATACGCGGTCGAGCATATATCCGTTCTTGACTCGTAAAAGATAGTATCCGAGTCCTTCCTGAGCTCCTATCCATTCGCCAACGACTGCACCGCTGATACTGTATGTGGCAGATACCTTAAGACCGGATAAAAGCGCCGGGACAGCAGCAGGAATCTTGACTAATTTATACGCAGATAAGCGGCCACAGCCATATGAGCGGACCAGATGCACATATTCTTCGTCAACCTGGGACAGACCGTCGGAAAAGCTGACGGCAATCGGGAAAAAGCACATGAGTACGACTGTCAGAATCTTGGGTGCGATGCCAAATCCCATGTAGATGATAAGAATAGGTGCAAGCACAATCATGGGAACGGTCTGGGTAACCACAAGGAGCGGATAGACGCCATGGCGTATCAGAGGAAAACAATCCATGAGAATTCCCAGCACAATTGCAAGAATCAGTGACAATATGATACCGACAGCTGCCTCCATGACTGTAACTGCAGCGTGGTGGCTGAGGGTGGCCGATTCAGAAATGAGTGACTGTATAACCTGAACAGGGGACGGGAGTACATAGAGCGGGATAGAAAAAATTTTGCATGCCAACTCCCAGATGACTAAGAGTCCGATGAGAAACAGAGCGGGAACCATACGTTGTCCGCCGGATGTTATCTTTGAGTTTGAAATTTTTTTGTTTTTTGATACATTCATAAAAATATACTCCTTTGGCGAATAAAAGACGCCGGATAACATCCGGCGCCTGGGTATCTGAAATATATATCCCTACGTTGGCATTATCCAAATCAGGTTACGGGTCGGAACTTACGGTTCCCTCTCAGCCTGTGTTACAAGCTCCCCTTTGTATTGGTTTTGAACACATTTCTAGCACGGAACGTGTCCAACATAATTTCTTAACAGGATTGTAGCACATTTAAATAAAAAAAGCAAAAAAATTAGATTTGTCTTTTTGTGTCCCACATTTGTCCCACATTGATTGTTATACTGAGTTTAAGTTAATAATTAAAAGGTCGATCATACAGGAAATATCGTGAAGAATAACAAGAAAATGGAGGAGCAGATATGGGATCTGAAAATAAAAATATGGAAAATAGTGGAACAGAAAATAAAAAAAATAAAAGTAAGAAATCAGGAAATAACGACTATCTGAAAAAAGCACATGATGAGTATTTACAGGAGAAAAAACGCGAAGAGCAGGAAGAGAGGGAAGATGAACTAGCCGCTGATGCGGATTATGCCCATGAAAAGGCCCTTAACTGGATGGGAAGACAACCTAAAGAGGTTGATGCTGCCGCTGCCTATACAGAGATGACGAAGCTTAAGGAAGAGACAGAAAAACGTTTCGCAGATCTTGATAAGACATTGGGACTCCTGGATATATGTCTGGACGGCATTGATAAAGCCGGAAATGAAGCGATTGCAAACAGAAATTCAGACAAAAAGAAGGCTGCAAGAATATCTGAAGCTGAACAGAAACAATACGAAGACAATCTAAAAAGAGAGATCGATGGTATTAAAACAGATTATGAAAAAACGCTTGATGATACCAGAAGATATCTGGAGATACTTAAGGCTGAACCGAAGAAATATAAGAGTTTAGATGTCTTTGATAAGAAGTTTCAGAATAAAATTGAAGAGTTTGAGGAAAATATAAATAAAGCCAAATTCCATGTGGATTATCCCGATCTTAATAAAAGATTGGATGATAATTATGAGAAAGCATTCAGGGAACATGATGAAGGCTTGGCCGATGGTTATATTGCTCTTAAAAATTTTAAAGAAGAGTCCCAAAATCAGCTTAAAGAGCTGCGTGAAGCTCAGGAGAGACTTAATAAAAAGAAGGATGCTTTAGTAAAAGAAAAAAGTGACCTTTTTGAAAAAAACGGCAAGGATGAAAATACTGCAACCAGAGATGAGTTTACTAAGCGTCAGGAAGAGCTTAACAAGGAACAGGAGGAATTTTATAAGCAGTTAGATGATTTTAAGAAAAAAATCGAAGATCGAGTAAAAGAAGATAATAAACTGCCTGAAAAAGAACAGAAAAAGCTCAAAGAAAAGCAGGATGATGCCCTTAGAGACGTTAAAAATGAGATGCAAACTTTAAACTTTGTTCGAGTAAATCCGTCAGGAGTATATGAAACGTTCGGTCATATCGAAACCATGAAGCATATGGCCGAGAGAGAACTGCAAACTATCAAAAGCGATATGAAGGTATATAATTTTAAACTTCTTGAGCCGGTTAGAGAGAGAAACAAAAAGCTTAATGAAATCGCTGAAACTCTTGAAGCAGTGGGTGACCTGAAGGAAAGAAGTTGGTTTGGAGGCAAGAAAAAGGAACCACAGGCTTTTACAGATGCTAAAAATGCGATTTTTGAGTATCTGAACGATACAAAAGATCCGAAGAAAGCTTCTAAGGCATATGAGGAATGTCGAAACTATCTTTCAGCTTACATGAAGGCGGACAAAAAGAGTCTTAAATCAGGTTCAAAGGTTGAAAATACGCGAAACCAGGGTATAGTCAGAATACTGGAGCTTATGGATGAACTGCCGGAATTTGAGAAGCTTACTGCCAATAATAAGGCTAACGATGAATTTGATGGATTTGAAGTGATTGAAAAAGAAAGCGAACCGACTTATACTAAATTAAGTTTCAAAGAACTGGAAGGCTCGCTGGCAAAGCACTCATCTAAAACAAATTCACGCAGTAAGAATCCTGATGTGATCCGAAAGGATAAAGCATTTTCAGATCTGAATCGGCAGATTGCGAAAAACGATCTGAAAAATAAGTCAGGACGGAAAGCAAAATAGACAGCAGTGCTGATGTCTGATGTATGCGTGCACAATGAGCGGGTTATTTCAGCAATAAACGACTGAAAGGACAAATTCATATGAATCCATACAAAATCATGCTGGTAGATGACGAGGAAGAGGTTCGTACAAGTATTATACGTAAGATTGACTGGCAGGACGCCGGCTTTGAAGTGATCGGAGATGCCGAGAACGGAAAAGAGGCCCTGGAAAAGATCGAACAAAACGAACCGGATCTGGTGCTTACGGATATACGTATGCCGTATATGGACGGACTTGAGATGGCCGAGAAGATTCGTCAGAGATATCCATCCATGAAGATTGTGATTTTCTCGGGATTTGATGAATTTGAGTACGCAAAAAAAGCAATCAAACTTAATGTAATTGAATATATACTTAAGCCTGTCAATGTAGAGGAATTGACAGCAATATTAAAAAAAATCAAGAAAAGCCTTGATGAGGAGATCGAGCAGAAACGAAATGTCAATCTTCTTCGGGAAAGTTATATAAGGAGTCTTCCTACAATCCGAGAACATTTTCTCAATGATCTTCTTCATGGCGGTATGGAAGAGACGGAGATTGCCGAAAAACTTAAAGAATATGCAATTGATATTGCAGACGCATCTAAATGGGTTGTAGCGGCAATTCATCTGGAGATGGATGATAAGGCAAACAAGGCAGTGCCACTGCATCAGCAGAGAGAACTGATTCCGATTTCAGTCAGAAATCTGATTCAGGAGAAATTAGAAAACCGTTACCGCTTTATTATATTTCATTCAGCTTTTGAGACAATTCTCCTGGCTGCGATAGATAGGGAAAATACACAGACGGATCTTATTGCACTTTTAGGAGATGCCTGTAAGGAAATAAAGAAGGTTCTTGAAGTTTCGGTCACGATTGGTGTGGGAGAAAGCTGCACTTCACTAAATGAACTCAACCGTTCTTACCGCACCACTCTCAATGCCCTGGGGTATCGCGCTATCACAGGTTCCGGGGGTGTGATATGCATCGGTGATATGGAACCGTCAGTGCATGAAAAACTGCAGTTTGACAGCCGCATGGAATCAGAATTGATAGCAGCTATAAAATTCGGTCCAAAAGAGAGAATAAAAACTGTTGTCGATGAGATTGTAGGCCGGATGGAAGAGGCCAGAGTGCATTATCGCCAGTATCAGGCGTATATTCTGGCTATAATCAATGTACTTACACGCCTTTCGCTGCAGTATGATCTGAGAATAAGTGAGATGTTTGATGTTGAAAATGACTATTTTGAAATTCTTGGACGGGTTCAGAAAATGGAAAATGTCCGTCCTTATCTGACTGAGGTTGCTATTAATATGAACAGTGCGATGGAAGAAGCCAGAAGCAATACGACAAAAAATGTTATCAGCGAAGCAAAACGCTACATTCAGGATAATTTTCAGGATCCGGATCTTTCGGTTGAAAAGATCTGCCGTCATCTTCATATGAGTGCGGCATATTTTTCAACCATGTTTAAAAAAGAAACCGGTCAGGCGTATATTGCCTATCTGACGGACGTACGTCTGGGACGGGCAGTGGAGCTTTTGATGGCGACAGACGATAAGACATACATAATTGCGGAAAAGGTCGGCTATCCGGAGCAAAATTATTTCAGCTACGTTTTCAAGAAAAAGTATGGTGTATCACCGACTCGCTACCGCACGGCACACAGGGGCGGTGAGGCATGATGGAAAATAAAAAGAGACTGTGGAAAAAAGGTTTCTTTGATGATGCCGGAATCAGATCCATGATCTTTATATATTTTACGATCACGGCACTGGCGGCGAGTGTGCTTATTTCCGTCTCGCTGTATCAGAGAATGTCGGATCGGGTTACCGAGGTTGTCAGAGAGGAAAGCCAAAACCTGATTGCCCAGGTCGGAAGATCGGTGGAATCATATCTTCGAACAGTAATGAAAATGTCGGATTCCCTTTATTATGATTCTATCAAAAATGCGGATCTGTCCGACAGTTCGATCGGAAGTGCATTTTCACTGCTGTATGATAATAACAAAGATAATGTGGCAAACATTGCTCTTTTTTCTGAAAAAGGTGAACTGTTGGAGGCTGTACCGGCAGTCCGCCTTAAAAACAATGTCGATGTGACTGGGGAAGACTGGTTCATAAGTGCATTGGACAGGACAGAAAATCTGCATTTTTCCATGCCGCATGTGCAATATGTATTTGATAATAATGAAAATCAATACCGCTGGGTGCTTTCACTGTCGCGTGCGGTAGAGCTTACAAATGGTACTTCGACTTCGCAGGGAGTACTTCTGGTAGATATAAGCTATGCAAGTTTAGAGCAGCTGTTTGACGGCATAAATATGGGTCGCGGCGGTTATTTCTATATTATCAACAGCAACGGTGAGATTTTATATCATCCGAAGATGCAGCTTCTTGACTCAGGATGGGAACGTGAAAATAATATACAGGCTGCGGGCTATTCAGATGGAAATAACGAAGAAGTTTTTAACGGGGAAAAGAGAATGGCAACTGTCAAGTCGATCGGTTACACAGGTTGGAAAGTTGTGGGCGTTACTCCGGAAAATGCCGTCTCACTCAATACTATCAAGACCAGACTGTTTGTAGTTTTCATTATTGCCCTGATTTTATGTATCCTTGCACTCATAAATTCATATATTTCATCACGAATTACCAATCCTATAAGAGAACTGGAAAAATCTGTCGGAGTCTTGGAGGCTGGTAATCTTGAGGCACCTGTCTATATAGGCGGTTCATATGAGATACGCCATCTGGGAAAATCAATCAGTGATATGGCAGGACAGATCAGGTTATTGATGCAGGATATTGTACGTGAGCATGAAGACAAAAGAAAACAGGAGTTTGATACATTGCAGTCTCAGATCAATCCTCATTTTCTTTACAATACGCTGGATATCATTGTGTGGATGATTGAAAATGAGCAGAAGGCAGAGGCTGTCAAGGTTGTGACTGCATTAGCCAGATTTTTCAGGATCAGCTTAAGCCGCGGAAAGAGTATTATTACAGTGAAGGATGAGCTGGAACATGTGAGGAATTATCTCATGATCCAGCAGATGAGGTTTAAAAATAAATTCACATATACGATTGAAGCTGAAAATGAAGTGCTTGAAATGGCAAGCCTTAAGCTGATGCTTCAGCCACTGGTGGAAAATGCAATTTATCATGGCATGGAATATATGGATGGCGATGGAGAAATTCATATACGCGCATGGAAGAAAGAAAATGAGCTATATCTTGAGGTTAGCGATAACGGCCTTGGCATGACTGAGGAAAAGGTAGAGGCTTTGTTTAGTGATAAAGCTCATGTTGCATCTAAACGCGGTTCCGGCATAGGAGTAAGAAACGTAAATGAACGTATAAAACTGTATTTTGGAACAGAATATGGCCTTGTTATTGAATCAGAGCCGGATGAGGGAACGATTGTAAGAATACATCTGCCGGTATCGCACTGCGGCGGAATGGAATTATGTCGCTGAAGCGACCCGCCGCAGGCGGAGAATCCTGCGAGCAGGATTCTTTTTATTTCATAGGAAAATGCGTCCTATGAAATAAAAACGCTCCGCATGGATGCGCACTCGCGCGAAGAGGAATCATGTCGCAAGCGACCGCGCTCGGCGCGAGAATGTGCCAAGGCACATTCTTTTTTAAAAAATTATATCAGGGTCAAAAACGGAGTGGCAAGATCTATGTTGCGTGGGTTAAAAATAAAAAAAGAAATTATAATCGGCGGAATTTTATGCATCGGACTTATTTTGCTCTATCTTCTTTCCTCTACGAACTGGATAATCAAGGAAAAAGAAGTGGTGGTTTATCCTGTCTCGGTGGTTATCAGTGACACATCTGATGATTATTATGTTAACTTCAGAAAAGGTATCGACCAGGCAGCCGAAGAGTTCAATGCAGATGTCAGCTTTATCACATTATACGATAAAGACAATACGGCACAGCAGATGGAGCTGGTGCGTCGTGAAGCAACGGATGGAACGGGCGCTGTGATTTTGGAGCCTGCGGATGCAGTTGAGTGCCGCAGATATCTTGAAGAAAATACTTATGGTACACCGCTTATATTGTTTGGGGAATTGCTTTCTGATGATGAGGTTATGGGTTCGGTTTACGTGGACTGGACAGAAGCGGGAAGAAAAATGGGAGAGGCGATAGTGTCACAGCATCAATCATCGATACCGGTATGGATATTTGCCGATAATCCGGACCACGATATTGCCGTTAATATGAAGAACGGCCTGGTGGAGGTGCTTAAAGAAAATGGTTTTTCCTATAAAATCTTTTCACATAATACCGATGACACTTACCGAACGGTGATCGAAAATACGGTATATCCGGGCAGCGGCAATGCGGTTATTGCAGCTTTGGATGCGTCATCAACGGCGGAGGCGGCTGATATTATCAGCGGAAGCAATGTATACGGAAAGTACATTTTGGGCCTTTACGGAGTTGGAATGACACCTTCAATTCTTGATCAGCTTGACAAAGGCACGATTCAGGGACTGGTGGTAATAAATCAGTTTGATGCGGGATATTTTGCAATAAAAAAGGCAGTTCAGGCCATAAAAAAGGAACAGGAGAGAAATCAGTTTTCTCTGGAATCATATTATATAGAAAAGAAGGATCTCAGGTCTGAAAAATACGAGAAGATGCTGTATCCCATAGACTGATTGGCATATGTTTGCTTACTTGGTGGAGTCAAATGAAAAATAAAAAAAATTATATTAAAACGGTACTGCTTCTGCTGGCAGCAGGAAGCCTTGCTCTTGGCGGCTGTAATACCACAAAATCCGAGCAAAAAAAAGTTATGCGTATAGGGGTTACGCTATATCGCGGAGATGATGCGTTTATCAATAGTATACGCTCAAAGCTTGAGGCTAGGGCAAAGGAGTATGAGCAGCAGACAGGGATAAAGGTCAATCTTGAGGTCATGGATCCGAAAGGAAACCAGAATACCCAGAACAGTCAGGTGGATCGCTTCCTATCACTGGAATATGATGCGATCTGCGTCAATATGGTAGACAGATCCGCGGCATCGTATGTCATAAATAAGGCTATTGATGCCAAAATTCCGGTTGTATTTTTTAACCGTGAGCCTGTTGAAGAGGATATGAAACGTTGGGATCACCTATACTATGTGGGAGAAGATGCAAGAGCCTCGGCAGTTTTACAGGGCCAGATGCTCATAGATGCTTATCGAGGTAATCCGGGAAGTCTGGATTTGAATGGTGATGGAACGGTAGGATATGTGATTCTGGAAGGAGAACGGAGCCATCAGGATTCGTTGATCCGCACGGAGTGGTCGATTCAGACAATGAGAGACGGACATATTCCGCTTGAAAAACTTACCGGAGAATCCGCAAACTGGGATCGGAGTCAGGCAGCGGCACTCATGGAACAGTGGATAGAACAGTTTGGAGATGAGATAGAGGTTGTCATCTGCAATAATGATGAGATGGCTCTGGGGGCAGCAGAGGCGCTGGAGCGAGCGGGCAATACAAGACCGGTAAAGATAGTCGGAATAGACGGGACGCCGCAGGGAATTGAAGGAATTCGAAGCGGAAAAATATATGGAACGGTTAAATGTGACAGTGATGAGTATGCTGATGCCATATTTAAAATAGCAGCATCAGAGGCTCTTGGTCAAAATGTACAGGAAAACATAAAATTGGATAACGGAACTTATTATCAATGCAGCCAGAAAGCTGTTACGGCTGCTGACTTACCATAAAATCATACATTTTGTAAGAGCCTGAAAGCGAATATGTGAATAAAATCACAATAAATCTAAAAAAATTCTATATAAAACCAAAAAAAATTATATGGAAAAATACACAAACAATTCGTATAATTAACCTGTCGATGAGAAAAAATGACGAATCGGCAAAACTGTATGATGTGTGTATGCAAAAAATCAACCACCTGTGAGATGCCGGCGGTTTGATGAAGTACACGGGTTTAAGGGAGGATAATATTATGAAACTGAAAAAAGTAGCAGCACTCGGTCTGGCAACAGCAATGGCATTTTCTGTAACCGCTTGCTCAAGCAGCAGCTCCACAGAGACAACTGCAGCAGCAGAGGACGCAGAGACAACCGCAGCAGCAGACGGCGAGGCTGTTAAGGAAGCTGTCGAGGGTAAAGACCCGGCAGAAGTAAAAGTTGGTATTTCCATTTATCAGTTCGCTGATAACTTTATGACACTTTACAGAAACGAGCTTGAGAACTATCTGGTTAATGAGCTTGGTTTAAAGAAAGAAAACATCTCCATCATGGATGGCAAGAATGACCAGTCCGAGCAGATGAACCAGATCCGTAACTTCGTTACACAGGGATTTGATGTTATGATTATCAACCTGGTACAGGCTTCTTCAGAGCCGGATGTTACCAACATCTGCAACGAAGCAGGTATCCCGGTTGTTTACATCAACCGTGAGCCGGATGCAGAAAGAGAGCAGGCATGGGTTGATGACGGCATCAAGGCTACATATGTAGGCGCAGATGCAAGACAGTCCGGTACATTCCAGGGCGAAGAGATCGCAGAGCTTGAGAACAAGGGTGATGCAGATGGCGACGGCGTTGTTCGTTACATCATGGTTCAGGGTGATCCGGAGAACGTAGATGCTCAGTACAGAACAGAGAAATCCATCGAGAGACTTTCTCAGGATATCGAAGTAGAAGAGCTGACAAAACAGCGTGGTGACTGGGATCAGACAAAGGGCCAGGAGATTACCGCAAACGCTCTGTCACAGTACGGTTCCAAGATTGATGTTGTATTCTGCAACAACGATGCTATGGCACTTGGTGCTCTTCAGGCAATCGAGGCAGCAGGCAGAACAGTAAACAAAGATATCTACTTAGTAGGTGTTGATGCACTGGTTGAGGCTGTTGAGAATATTACTAATGATAAGATGACAGGTACCGTATTTAACGATTACTTCGGACAGGCTCATAAGGCAGCTGATGTAGCTCTTGATTTCGTAAACGGCAAAGATGTTGATAACGTATACATGGTAGACTATGTAAAGGTTACACCTGATAACGCTGCTGAGATTCTGGAACTTATCAAGTAATAAGTCTAAGATATAATTTTTATAGCTGTTCACTAAAATGTGTACAGTGACAGATTAGGAAAGTGTCGGGTGTGTCCAGAAGACACACCCGATTTTGTGAAAGGAGAGAATGGGATGGCAGAGTACAGATTGGAGATGCGCGGGGTATCGAAAAGCTTCCCCGGCGTAAAGGCTCTGGACAAGATAAACCTCAAGGTTCGTCCCGGTACCGTCCATGCACTTATGGGAGAGAATGGCGCCGGTAAATCTACCCTTATGAAGTGCCTTTTCGGTATTTATCATATGGATGAAGGAGAAGTTTATCTGGATGGAGAAAAAGTAGAGATCCACAATCCGGATGAAGCCCTTCACAAAGGATTGGCGATGGTACATCAGGAGCTGCAGCCGATACCTGAGAGAACGGTAGCAGAAAACATGTATACCGGCCGTTATCCGACCAAGAAATTCGGACCGATTCAGATAATAGACCATAAGAAGATGTTTGAAGAAACGGCAAAGTGGCTGGACGATGTTAAGATGCCGTACAATCCGAAGGCTAAACTGGGAACGATGTCAATTGCCCAGATGCAGTCGGTTGAGATTGCAAAGGCCGTATCTCTGAGCGCGAGAATCGTGATTCTGGATGAGCCGACCTCCTCTCTCACGGATAATGAGGTAGAGGCACTTTTCCGCATTGTCCGGGACCTTAAATCTCGTGGAGTATCGCTTATCTATATCTCGCATAAGATGGCGGAGATTCGTGAGATTTGTGATGATATCACCATCATGAGAGACGGTACATATGTCGGTTCATGGCATATGGACGAAATTACAGATGATGAGATCGTAAAACAGATGGTTGGTCGTGAGCTGACCAATATTTATCCTCCGAAAAACGATACCAAGGCAGGAGAGGTACTTCTGGATGTCAGAGGTTACTCAAGTATCCATGATCGTTCGTTCCAGGATTGCTCCTTTACATTAAGACGTGGCGAGATTTTAGGCTTCGGCGGTCTGGTAGGAGCACAGAGAACTGAACTTATGGAAGGCATCTTTGGTATGCGTCATATCAAATCCGGAGAAGTTTACATCAAAGGAAAGAAGATAAACATCAGACGTCCGCAGGATGCGATTCGAGGCGGTATCGGCATGATTACCGAGGATCGAAGGGGCACAGGTATACTGGGATGTTTGTCTATTGCAGATAATGTATCGATTTCCTCACTGGATCAGTATTTAGAGTATGGCTTCAAGTTGAATAAGCGTAAGATAGAGCAGCTTGTCAAGGAAAATGTGGCTAAGCTTTCTATCAAGACACCGAGCAGCAAGACGCTGATTCAGTCACTTTCAGGTGGTAACCAGCAGAAGGTTCTGATTTCCAGATGGCTGGCTAATAACCCTGACATCCTTATCATGGATGAGCCTACACGAGGTATCGACGTAGGTGCCAAGTATGAGATTTATCAGATTATGATTGATCTGGCAAAACAGGGCAAGGGTATTATCATGATTTCATCGGAGATGCCGGAGCTGATTGGTATGTCGAACCGTATTCTTGTCATGTGTAATGGTCACATTACCGGCGAGGTAGAGGGCGAGGAAGCGACTCAGGAGCGTATCATGAGTTATGCGACCAAGTTCTAAAGGAGGAAAAGAGAATGGATAAGAAACAACTGAATATAAAAGAAATATTGATCAATAATGGTATCATTATTCTGATCCTTTTGATGGTACTCTTTGTTGGTATAACCAAGGAGAACTTCTTTAGTGCAAGCAACTTCAGCAACATCTCCATCAACGTAGCATGCCGTTTCATCATCGCTGTCGGCGTATCCGGCTGTCTGATCACGAAAGGTACTGACCTTTCAGCAGGACGTTTGGTAGGTCTTTCTGCCTGCCTGGCAGGTACACTGCTTCAGAAGAACGATTACAGCGGACATTTTGAATTTACCAAAGGATTTGGTGAGCAGAATGTATGGCTGATCCTCCTTATCTGTATCGCTATCTGCTGTGTATTTGGTCTTATCAATGGTATCGTAGTTGCCTACCTGAATGTTCCGGCATTCATCGGTACTCTGGGTATGCAGATGATCGTTTACGGTATCAACCTCGTATATACGAAGTCTGTACCGCTCGGTGGATATCGTCAGGATTACACGGTTATTGCAAATGGTAATTTCCTCGGTGTTCCGTATCTGTTTATCATTGCATTCGTGATTGGCGCTATCATGTGGTTCGTATTTAATTACACCCGTCATGGTAAATACATGTATGCAATCGGCGGCAACGAGGCAGCGGCAGAGGTTGCAGGTGTAAACGTTAAGAAAACCAAGATCGTTATCTATGTGTCAGCAACTGTACTGTATGCTATCGCCGGTTTCCTTCTGGGAGCTAAATCCGGTGGTGCCGGTGTAAATACAGGTAACGGATATGAGCTGGAGGCAATCGCAGCTTGTACTATCGGTGGTGTATCTGTAAACGGTGGTATCGGACGTATCTCCGGTGTTATCATCGGTGTACTTGTATTTGAGTTCTTAAAGACCTGTTTACAGTTCCTTGGCATCGACCCGAACTACCAGTATATCGCACAGGGTATCGTTATCGTAGTGGCAATTGCACTGGATATCCGTAAATATATTGCAAAGAAATAATAGGACTTTCTATAAAGAGATAAGAATCCCCTGTCATACTAATGTATGGCGGGGGATTTTTCCGTGCTTGCATGAACCTGTATTTTTGAATATAATAATATGCAGATGATACCAGGGGCAAAAGGTCAGAAATTCGACGCAAGCTTGCTTGCAGGAGAAGTTGTGACCTTGG
>CAVHPN010000024.1:0-80244 GCA_963637995.1 Prevotella sp. CAG:279
CCCGGGTTTACGCCGTGAGAGGGCGTCGTCTTGACCGCTTGACCAACAGGCCTTATATGAAGGATAGAATCGAGGCGACGTGATTCGAACACGCGACCTCTGCGTCCCGAACGCAGCGCTCTACCAAACTGAGCCACGCCTCGATTACGTATCGTAGTATAATATAAATACTCCGGAATGTCAACACCTTTTTGGAGAATTTTTAAAAATATTTATTATGTTTGATATTTTGCTATAATTGCTAGTGTTTGTATTGTTTATACTATTTATTATATTTGCCTTCAAAGTGCCAAAAGCACGAAACAACCGGCTTTCAATCATGATGGTACCGACGTCAGGCGGCATGTCGGTTTTATCTCATAAGTTTCTGTATAGTCTTACAGAGCTCATCGACAGCCTCTTCCCCTTTTCCCGATTCTATATCATCAACAACACAGGTTTTGATATGATTGGATAAAAGAACTTTTGAAAAACTGTTAAGAGCCGCCTGTATTGCCGACACCTGATTAAGAATATCGACACAGTACCTCTCATCTTCCACCATGGCCTTCACGCCGCGGACCTGACCTTCAATCCGGTTTAGCCTTTTGAGCAAATCCTTTTCTTCGGTCAGGTTTCTGTGTTTGTGCCGCTCTTTTCCTTCATTTTGGCAGTCATCTGATTTCATTTCACATTTGCAGCAACCCATCTTTTCATCTCCAAACATAACTGTATAGCATTCTGACAGTTACAGTCCAAATTCATGCATGCAAGCAGAATTTCCTTTTACTTCTTTTACTTTTACTGAATCGAATTTACCTTATAGTCCTGTGCTTCAACAGCGCTTTTAAGTGTGTCGTCAGATACGTCAGCACTCAAGGTCACAACTGCCGTTCCCTTCTCATGGCTTACCTCGGCGCTCTCTACTCCTGAAAGTGCCTCCAGTGTCTTCTTAACTCTGGCTTCACAGTGTCCGCACATCATTCCTTCGATATTCATTGTCTTTGTCATAGTATTTACCTCCGTATTTTTATGATTTTCTTCGATTTCATGGTTGTCGAATTTCATTTTTTTCATATCATCTTTATCTTTTGAAACTTTTTTTCTTTTGAAATGATCCTTGGATGCATCATACATCTTAAATAAATTAAGTCTCAAAGCATTAGTTACTACGCAAAAGCTTGATAAACTCATGGCTGCGGCACCGAACATTGGATTTAATTTCCATCCGAATATAGGATACCACAGACCTGCTGCCAATGGAATACCCACAACATTATAAAAGAATGCCCAGAATAAATTTTCGTGGATATTTCTCAGTGTGGCCCGGCTCAGACGGATAGCCGCAGGAACATCGCCAAGACGACTCTTCATAAGTACCACGTCAGCTGCATCTATGGCAACATCAGTTCCTGCTCCTATGGCAATACCTATATCGGCACGTGTAAGCGCAGGTGCATCATTGATGCCATCTCCCACCATGGCAACTTTGCCATGTTCTTTCAGACTGCGGATAACATTTTCCTTTCCGTCAGGAAGTACCCCGGCAATAACCTCATCGACACCGGCCTGCTCTCCAATCGCCCTGGCGGTTCTCTCATTATCTCCTGTCAGCATGACCACGCGGATTCCCATATTCTTTAGTTCTCTGACTGCCTGCTGACTGTCTTCTTTGATAACATCCGCAACGGCAATCATGCCGACCATCTGACTGTTTTTCATAAAACACAGCGGTGTCTTTCCCTCAGCTGCCAGCCGCTCAAAAGCTGCCTGATCCTTCGCCGACACAGAGGTTTTAGTGCTGATATACGAAAAACTACCTCCTACAAGAGAATTTCCTTCCAAAGTGCCTGAAAGCCCGTTACCGGGAAGTGCCTGAAAATCATCAACTTCCGGAGCATCAATATCATGCTCTTTAGCATAAACGGTAATTGCCTTTGCAAGTGGATGTTCGCTCTTTTTCTCCAGTGAAAATGCCAGACTCATCAGCTCTTTTTCTGTCACACCGTCTGACGGCATAACATCAGTCACACGCGGTTTACCGCTTGTAATAGTTCCCGTCTTGTCAAGAGCCACTATATCCATCTTTCCGGTCTCTTCAAGGGAAACTGCCGTCTTGAACAATATTCCGTTTTTGGCACCCATGCCGTTTCCTACCATTATCGCCACCGGTGTAGCAAGTCCCAGCGCACAAGGGCAGCTGATAACCAATACGGAAATACCTCTTGCCAGGGCAAAACCAAATGTCTGTCCTGCTAAAAGCCAGATAATGGTTGTCAAAACAGCAATTGTTATTACCGTAGGTACGAATACGCCTGAAACGCGGTCGGCAATTTTGGCGATAGGGGCTTTTGTGGCAGCAGCATCACTTACCATGCGAATGATCTGTGACAGCGACGTGTCTTCGCCAACCCTAGTGGCCTCACAGCGCAGAAATCCCGACTGGTTAACTGTAGCCGCAGAAACTAAAGACCCCTTCGCCTTATCTACAGGGATACTCTCCCCCGTTAATGCTGCTTCATTGACAGCACTTGTACCTTCCAAAACCACACCGTCCACGGGAATATTTTCTCCCGGACGCACAACAAATATATCGCCTTTTCTTACCTGTTCAATAGAAATCTGCTGTTCCAAGCCGTCTCTTACCACCACTGCCGTCTTAGGTGCCAGTTTCATAAGGCCCTTTAATGCATCTGTTGTCTTCCCCTTAGAACGTGCCTCAAGCATTTTACCGACCGTAATCAATGCCAGGATCATGGCAGCAGATTCAAAATAAAACTCGTGCATGTATGACATGACAGCTGTCTCATTTCCCTTAACCTGCGCATCTGTCATGGCAAACAGGGCATATGTACTATATACAAATGATGCACCGGAACCAAGGGCTACCAATGTATCCATATTGGGTGCTCGATGTAAAAGCCCTTTAAAACCGCTGATAAAGAACTTCTGATTGATAACCATGATAATTCCTGCAAGAAGAAGCTGTAAAAGCCCCATTGCGACATGGTTTCCATCCATAAAATGCGGCAGCGGCCACCCCCACATCATATGTCCCATGGACATATACATAAGAATTGCAAGAAATCCGAGTGACGCTATCAGTCGTCGTTTTAAAACCGGTGTTTCCCGATCAGCCAGGGCATCTTCTGCTTCGGACTTATCCTGTGCCATAGCTCCACTACTCTTTCCTTTCAGGGACGCACCATATCCTGCATCCTCAACCGCGCGAATTACCGCCTCCGCAGATACATCACCTTCAACTCCCATCGAATTTGTCAGAAGACTTACCGAGCAGGATTTAACTCCCGGCACCTTTGACACCGCTTTTTCCACCCGGCTGCTGCACGCTGCGCAGCTCATGCCGGTTACTGTATATTGCTTCATGGTTACCTCCCATCATTATGACTTAGCAGACATACGCTCTTAGCACTATGCATAGCCCTTTTGCATAATAGCTGATTCGCAAATAGCTACTTTAAGGTTTTCCCTTGGTTCATGTGGCATTTCTGTCGCTTTATATAGTATACCCCTGTAGGGTATATGTCAAGCTCTTGTTGCAATATCTTTCTGTTCCGAATACGCATAACAACACTTTCAACGTAAAAAGACCCTGTCCGGAGAATATTCCCCTTACAGAGTCTTTTCATCAACTTGCACTGCATCTGAATCTACATCAGCCAAACAGCACGCCTAGCACACCATAAGACAAAACGGACATAATTACCGTAGCCATCACGATGCCGCCAATAATCGCGCCAAATGCCTTGCCAAATTTCATATGAAGAAGTGACGCCACCATCGCGCCTGTCCATGCCCCCGTTCCCGGAAGCGGTATGCCCACAAACAGCAGCAGGCCCCAAAACTCATACTTCTCAACCTGCCCTTTTTTGCTGATTGCCTTGCGCTCAAGCCAAAGAGCCATCCCCCGTAAAAAAGGGATCTTCTTCATCCACTCAAGCACGCGACGGATCAAAAGCAGGATAAACGGTATCGGCAGAATATTTCCTACAATACAAAGCGGAATCGCCCGCAAAATCGGCACATTTAAGAGTGCCGGAGACGCTGCCAGAAGACCGCCTCTAAGTTCCAAAATCGGAATCATCGAAATGATAAAAATAATCGCCTCCTTCGATACGACTCCGGATAAATTAGCTGTAAACCATTGTACCAGTGAATCCATGAATTAATTATGCTCCCCATTGTTATTTTCATTCTGAGCCTTCGCATCTGTACCTTCTGTGGAAGGAGCATCTGAAATATCCGCGGAAGCCGCATCTTTTGTGTCTGCGTCATCTGTCTTCTCGCTTGCCTCTCCATCCTCATAGATACTCTCAGACATTTCCCCGGATTCTTCCGGTTCATGTGTCTCAGTGGCTGCCATCGAATCCATAGGTGCACCGCAGCGGCTGCAGAATGCAGCATCTTTTTCTACTTTTGCACCACATTCCGCGCAGACTCTTGTACCCTCTAACTCAGCAATCTCATCTTCCAGCGATGCAATCTTTACAAGTCCGGTCTGAATGGTGTGGAATTCATCTGCAAATTCCTCCTCCAGTCCGCCCTCATGTCTGTCATAGTATGCTTTTCCCAGTGTGATATAGGCCTTATTAATCTTATCTTTTTCAGCAGACAGCTTTGATTTGAGCTGCAATACGCCTGTGATATCCTTCACACGATTCGCAGCTTCCTTGCTTTTGTCGCTGATTACCTTTCCGATTTCATCAAAAAATGCCATATTACTTCCTCCTCTGTGGAATACTATCCTTGTGGAATACGTTTCCGCCAAATTCGGCCTAACCCAAAATCAGCGGTTGCGCCGCACCGACAAAACGCAAAATATTTTGACGGCCGGCTCTAAACAGTTACCCCTATTTTATCCCTTGACAAGGAGAAAGTCAATCTTAACCGCACCCGTCAGGATAACACATCAACTTAATGTGTCTGTTTCAGGAGATCCGCCGTTACCCTGAAAGCTGATTTTGCACTTTTCAAGGAGTGAAATCGTCTCAGTAAAAGACGGATATACAGGATAATAAAAATACTGATCCAATCTACTGTAATTGCCGTTATTATCACGACTTTTATCAATAATAGCCTGCATTTCACCCGTCACAAACTGAATCTGTGCAATCGGTTTTTCACTGCGGCGAACCTCAGAAGTCAGTGACATAAATTCCTTCTGATATGCCGCCAGAAGTGCTGATTTTGTCTCTTCATCAGCAAGATTAACATTGATACCATCATCATCATCTGCTGCTTTATAATTGATGCCTGCGACGTCATCTGCCTTAAGCGAGAATACCGGATACATACCCATTTTATAATCTTTATTCTCATAAATGTCATCCAGCAGTTTCCTCAATGCTGTCACTTCCATTGTATTGTATGACCGGTAAACAGTCTTTCCGTTTTTCAGATGCCATGCCAGTACAATCGAATCAATTTGTGAATATAAATCCGACCCATCTTCTGCCGCAGATTCATCTTCTGCTACATACTCATCATCTGCCGCATACTCATCATCATTTGACGGATTTTTTTGATTTTGGACTGTTTCAATACAATGTTTCCCGATTTCCCGCATTGTACTTATTCCTTTTTCATCAGAAATATGTATTTTATCTGCCACATTTCCCAGCGAAGGCCATTCTATCCAGATATTTCCATTCTTCTGTAATTCCGGTACTGCATGATAGGTACCGGCCGCATTACTGTCCAGTGCATCGCAGTAAATCCCCGCCGAGTCTATATTTTCAGCATCCGGCATATAACTGTCATATCCCGTTATATCAAGACGAAATCCCAGGAAAACCGCTGCCACCGCCACCGCGCTGACGGCAAGTTGTTTCTTATGTGCAAACAAACTCTTAAAATCAAAATGATAAATAATTTCAATCAGGCAGCTGCTGATAAGAAGTCCGCAGACAAGTCCAAATATCGTCCAACAATCATTACTCATGATCGAGTGGAAAATCATTCCTGAAAACAACGTAATCGGAACAACCAAAAGGAAACGGATCACCGGCTCACTTATGCCAAATGCCATCGCTTTTCCGGCGGCCTCAGACGGGCGTTTTCGATAAAGGAACATCCCCAAACCAAATAAAACGATTGCTGCCGCCAATGCGATCAATGCCATCCTGCTCGGATGCTCGGAAAACATTGCTGTTGCGTACCAGAATACCGGGGAAGTACGCTCGCACCATCGCATCAGGAAATTGCCATTGTCATAAAATGTCCAAAAATATTCAGTAAAATAAGATGTGATTATCGCAACCACACCAGGTCCCCAGCAAAAAAACACTCCGGTTCCCAAAAGGCCTACGACAGTATTGCCCGTAAATATCACTGCCAGCACAACCGTCATGTATACCAGAACAAAAAAGCACATGTGCTGTGCATATCCCAAAAATAATGTTCCCCATGAAAATGGTGCACCTTTTATCTGAAGCATTATCCCGGACACTGATAGAAATACAAGATAAGGAACTGCCATATACAGGATACCATCCAGACATGTTGCTGTATAGAGCATCTCACGGCTGATGGGAAGACTGTGATAAAAATCTGTTTTCTTTTTAGAATGCAGATATGCAAAACCCGATGTCGCGAGCACCACCGCAGTCACAATCAGTAAGAATACCATCATACCGCTCTGAATCGAGTATAGGTTAAGCATATCATCAGTCAACCGATGTTTAGCCTGTAAAAGCGCCGCATCCGTCGTCATATTCTTTGACAAGTTTCCGTTATCAAATGCAATACCGATTCCAAGTGCAGTAATCACAGGAAAAACGAAAAAACACAGAAGTGTACAAAGCGCCACGCTCCAAAGACGCTGTTTGGTATTTTCCTTCATATATTTAAAGAATAAGTTTTTTGATGTCATAACCGGCAACCTCCGTTTCACTGATAAATATTTCTTCCAGAGAAAGTGGAACCATCTCAAAAAATACGGGATGATAGGTTTTCATAAGAGACTGTATCTCATCCTTATTTCCACGAACCGTAAGAGTAAGAAGGGTGCCTCTTTGCTCTTTTTTCATAATTTCAATATCCCGGATATCTTCTGCTTTTATGCCGGCAGGAAGAACGCACTGTATCTTATGAATATTAAGCTTCATATCATCCAGATCCTTTGAAAAAAGGATTCCTCCTTTGTGCAGTAATCCGACATGGTCACATATATCTTCCAGCTCCCTGAGATTATGCGAAGCAATAACAGGTGTCAGATTTCGCTCCGCGATATCATTGGCAAAAAGACTTTTCACAGTCTGTCGCATAACAGGATCCAACCCGTCAAATGTTTCATCACAAAAGATGTAGTCTGTACCTGAACATAGCCCCAAAATCACGGCAAGTTGTTTTTTCATGCCCTTTGAATAGGTTTGTACCTTACGACGCCCCTCTAATTCAAAATTTTTCAACATTTTATCGAATCTTACCATGTCAAATCCGGGATACATGGCCTTGTAAAACTTTTTCATATCATCCGCTGTTCCATTACCCAGAAAATACGGCTCATCAGGTATGTAAAAGCACCGTGATTTGACTTTGATATTTTCAAAGACGCTCTCTTCGTCAATGGTTATACTTCCCTCATTCGGTTTCAAAATACCGGCAGCCATACGCAAAAATGTACTCTTTCCGGCACCGTTAGTTCCGATCAAACCAAATACACTTCCGTCAATAATCTCAGCATCAATGTGATCAACTGCCACCAAGTTACCGAACCGCTTTGTCAAACTTTCAGCCTTTATCATCAAACTCTCCTCCTTCCTTAATTTCATACTCCGTATATACCTTATCTTGAAACTCAGGCATAGTGATTCCGATTTCTTTTGCATTCCTTACCAAAAGTCCCAGCTGTTCCCATATCTCCTGTTGTTTCTTCTCCTTAATCTGTCGGTTGTCAGCCACAAAACTGCCTCTTCCCTTGACGGAATAGATATATCCCTCTCTTTCCATCTGCGCATATGCCCTCTGAATCGTATTGGGATTTATCGAAAGATCAGTCGCAAGGCTTCGCACCGACGGAAGCTGACTGTCCTGTTCCAAAATTCCCCGAACCATGAGCTCAGACATCTTCTCTGCAATCTGTTCATACAGAGGCCGGCGATCTTTATAATCAATCAGGATCATGTTTATCATCTCCTTCCGTTTATATTCTTCGAAAGTGTTGTCAGGTGGCTGTGCGGACTTCGTGCCTGCATGTGAGGACTCATGTACATCTGACTTTCAGCAAATACACTGTATTAACATTTTTATGTGTATTAGTTCATTTAATACGGTTACAGTATATAAGAAGAGCAGCCGATTGTCAACCGACTGCTCCATTACATTTTCCTTAATAACCTTTTCAGTCATTTCCGAATCCAAACAAATGTCATTAGTCTGACACCTATTACTGAGCCTGAGTCTCCTCAACTTCCTCAGTTTCAGCTTCTTCGTCAGCTTCTGTCTCTTCCTCAGCCTCAGCCTCGTCAGAAGCCTCTTCTGTCTCTTCCTCAGAAACTTCCTCTGTCTCTTCCTCAGCCACATCAGAAACCTCTTCAGTCTCCTCAACTGCCTCAGTCTCTTCAGCCTCTACAGTCTCCTCAACTGCTGCAGTTGTCTCCTCAGCTTTGCTGCCGCAAGCTGTCAGAGCAGATGCTGCTACTAATGCACTCATAACTACGATTGCTGCTGTTTTTGTAAGATTCTTTCTCATAATGATTATCTCCTCTTTTAAACATATGAATTAGCGTAACTTCACATCGTGCCTGTACATTCACTGTATCGAACACCAATAAATAGTCACGTCTCATGTACCTCTCAGGTACGTGAGATATAATAAGAATAAATTATGTCTAAAATATGAACAAAAAATTAACATTGGCTAAATTAATGTTCCATTCCTTACAAATAACATAACATTCCGTAAGCTTTATGCTGATAAACCCTTATTTTACAAGCTTTTTTCGTCAGATATTTTCTTAATACTTTTTCCTTAAATCGAGCTTATTGCTCCTGTTTCAAATAATTGTTTTGAGCTTTGAGCTTTATTTTTTCACATATTCGTTTACCGTTTGTTCACATTTTGTACAAAAGTAACGAATATTCAGAGCTTGGCTCTGAACAGTTAACTGGTTGCTGGTTGCGCAATGCGTAATGCGTAAACAGCAACCAGTTAATAATTTTAATAAAATTTGACAGTATTTCGCATTGTATTCCTTTTGCTCACAGATTATAATTACATTCGGGTAAAGTAATTATAGATACGATGAAGGAGGATTTAACAATGGCTATTTTAGTTACAGGAGGTGCCGGTTACATCGGCAGTCATACCTGCATCGAACTTTTAAACGCCGGACACGATGTTGTTGTCATGGATAATCTTTACAATGCCAGCGAAGAGGCTATCAGACGTGTCGAGAAAATCACCGGCAAACATGTGACATTTTACAAAACCGATATGCTTGACTATGACGCGGTTAATGAGATTTTTGAAAAGGAATCCATAGATTCCGTTATTCACTTTGCCGGTCTCAAGGCAGTGGGTGAATCTGTTGTTAAACCTCTTGAATATTATCACAATAATATTACCGGTACACTAAATCTCTGCGATGTGATGAGAAAACACGGAGTTAAAAAAATCATCTTCAGCTCATCCGCCACAGTATACGGTGATCCGGCATTTGTTCCTATCACTGAGGAATGCCCGAAAGGCAAGATTACCAATCCTTACGGTCAGACCAAGGGCATGCTTGAACAGATTTTAACCGATCTTCATGTTGCAGATCCGGAATGGAATGTCGTACTTCTGCGCTATTTCAATCCAATCGGAGCTCACAAGAGCGGCCTTATCGGTGAGGATCCAAAAGGTATACCGAATAATCTTGTTCCTTACATTGCCCAGGTGGCTGTCGGAAAGCTTAAATGTCTGGGAGTTTTCGGCAATGATTATCCGACACATGACGGTACAGGCGTTCGTGACTATATCCACGTTGTCGACCTTGCAGTCGGACATGTAAAAGCTCTAAAGAAATTTAACGATAAACCGGATGTATATATCTACAACCTCGGCACCGGTAAAGGCTACAGCGTACTTGATGTAGTCAAGGCTTATGAAAAGGCCTGCGGCAGGACCATCCCTTACGAGATCAAGCCGCGCCGTGCAGGAGATATCGCCACCTGCTACTCCGACGCAACAAAAGCCAAAAACGAGCTCGGCTGGGTAGCTCAATATGGTATTGAGGAAATGTGTGCTGATTCATGGAAATGGCAGTCAATGAATCCGAACGGATACCGTGACGCAGAAAATTAGAAATGAAACAAAAACGGCTGACAGATTACCTTTCAGGTGCTCTGTCAGCCGTTTTTTACAATTTTTACAATTTTCACAATTCTAACAATCAGAAATACTGATATCTCTTCCTCTTTCCCACCAGAAAACTTGCAGACACAATCACGGACATGCACTCCGCCACGATAATTGCGCACCAGATTCCGTTAAGGCCCAAAAACAGAGGCAATATGAGAACTGATAAGCTTTCAAATACTAGAGTACGAAGAAATGCAATAAGTGCGGAAGTAACCCCGTCCCCCAGTGCCGTAAAGAAAGCCGAACTGAAGATAGAGAATCCACAGAATAAAAACGAGACCGCATAGATGGAATATGCATGTGCAGTCATGTCAAGAAGTTCTTTATCATATCCCACAAAAAGTGACGCCAGCGGAGCTGCCATTATCTCAGACATAATAAGCATAATTAAAGAAGCTGCGGCAATCAGACATCCGCTCCTTTTTAGCAGGTTATTAAGTTCTTTTTTATCTCCCGCTCCATAATGATAGCTGATGATCGGAGCCACTCCAGTCGCATAGCCGATAAAAATCGCAATAAATATAAAGTCCACATACATGATAGTGCCGTAAGCCGCCACACCATTCTCACCCACATAGCGCAGCAGCTGTGCATTGTAAAGCATCCCGACAACGGACATGGAAATATTGCTCATAAGCTCAGATACACCATTGGTGCAGGCACGCCAAAGCGCACCTCCGTCCCATTTCGGCCTTTGAAGCTGCAAACTGCTGTCATTTTTTCGGACAAAGTAGATAAGCGGTATCATACCACCGATAATCTGACCCATGGCAGTCGCCAGTGCCGCCCCGGGGATTCCCCAACGAAATACTCCCATAAACAGCACATCCCCGGTCATGTTGAGAACACCTGAAATAATCGTTACGACCAGTCCCAGCTTTGGTTTCTCCGCTGTCACGCAAAGACTTGAAAATGCATACTGTAGCATCAAAAAAGGAAGAGCTGCGAGGATAATCCGTCCATACTGGACACAGTCCTTAAGCATCTCTCCTCTTGCGCCAAGAAACATGGCAATCTGAGGCAAAAAAATAATGCTGACCACCGAAATCACTAAACCCGAAGAAAAGGTTGCAGCGACCAGGAGTGAAAAAATCTCCTGTGCTTTTCCATGCTTTCCTTCGCCCATGATTCTGGCAATCAACGCACTTCCTCCGGTACCGAACATAAATCCCATGGCACCGACCACCATCAGAAACGGCATAATAAAATTAACAGCCGCAAAAGGTGTCTTTCCCACAAAATTTGACACAAAAAATCCATCTACCACCCCGTAGATGGACGTAAAAATCATCATCAGAATAGACGATATTGTAAATCGGATCAGACGACCAAAGCCGAAATGATCCGATAATTGAATTCTGTTTTCAGACATAATCTCCCCTCAGTCTAAGCTAACATCATTCGGTCATTATCAAATGCCTTTTTCTTCTTCTCGGCATAACAGTCAAGAAGGTCATTTACATCCATTTTCTTTCTCTCTTCTCCGCCAAGATCAAGAATAACCTGTCCTTCGTCCAGCATAATCGTCCTGTTTCCTGTCGTGAGTGCCTGAGACAGATTATGTGTAATCATCAAGGTCGTAAGCTGATTTTCCGAAACAACGGTTCTCGTTATTTCCATAACCTTATCTGCCGTCGCAGGATCAAGAGCCGCAGTATGCTCATCCAGAAGAAGAAGCTTCGGCATGACAAGTGTGCACATGAGAAGTGTCACTACCTGTCTCTGTCCTCCTGACAAAAGTCCTACCTTCGTCTTCATACGATTTTCAAGATCCATATGATATTTTTCCAGTTCTGTTCTGAAAAGATCTCTTTCCTGTCTGCGTACTGCGCTGCGAAATGGTTTTCTGTCTTTTCTGGTATATGCCAGTGCAAGATTTTCTTCGATTGTAAGATGCGGTGCCGTGCCCTTCATCGGATCCTGGAAAACTCTGCCGATCTGTCTTGCGCGCATGTGCTCCGATAAAAATGTTATATCCTGTCCATCCAGGAAAATCTGCCCCTTATCAAGCCAGTAATTACCGCAAATAGCATTGAAAAGTGTCGATTTTCCCGCACCGTTTGAACCGATAATTGTAACAAATTCACCGGCATCCAGATGCAGATTAAGCCCGTTTAATGCATGATGCTCGCTCGCTGTACCGGCGGAAAATACTTTAGTTGCCTGTTTTACATCTAACATATTTATTCCTCCATCTCCCGTTCTCTGGTCCGCTTCATCTTTGAAAGTCCCATCTGATAACGAATTGCCGGCAGTGCCAGTGCCGCAGCGACGATACATGCCGATACAAGCTTCAAAGCATATGCCGGGAATATCTGACTCTTAGTTGCCGCCGCAATGATATATCGATATATAATAGAGCCAAAAACGGAGGAAACAAATCCTATCTCAATTCCCCTTTTTCCGACAATGACTTCGCCGATTATAACCGATGCAAGACCGACTACCAGCATGCCGGAGCCTGAGTTTACATCCGAAAATCCCTGATACTGTGCAATAAGACCACCGCTGACTGCCACCAGCGCATTGCTGAATGCCAGCGCTGAAATTTTCATAGCGTCTACATTGATGGATGATGCACTTACCATAGCCTCATTATCACCGGTTGCCCTGATACACAGTCCCAGATGTGTTCTGAAGAAAAGTATCAGAATAATCAGGCAAATAACCGCTGCAATAATTGCTATAAAAAGTTTGGCTGCTTCTTTTGAAAATCCCAAGTCCTCAGCCGCCTTAAAAACAGTAGGAACATTAATGAGTGAAATATTGGGGCTGCTTCCCATCACAATAAGGTTGATTGTATACAATCCGCACATTGTAAGAATACCGGCGAGCACCGCATGAATCCCCATCTTTGTCTGTAATATACCGGTCACACATCCTGCGGCTGCTCCTGCCAGAGCGGCCGCAGCGATACCGGCAACCGGATGGCCAGCTATTGTGCATACTGCCGAAGCAGCAAGACCAAGTGTAAAACTTCCCTCAGCCGTCAGATCCGGAATATTTAAAATGCGGAATGTAACATATATTCCAAGTGCCAATATTCCATATAGAAATCCCAACTGCAGGGATCCGATTACCAGTGTCATAATGTATTTCCTCCTTGTTTGGACCTTACTCGGCATCCTCTACAAATGTTGCCTCTTTCTGTACATCATCAGAGAATGTGATGCCAAGTGCATCTGCTGTATTCTTGTTGATTACCATGTCTGAAGCCGGTACTACTACAGCTGCGATATCTTCGATGGCTGTTCCGTTTAAGTATTCCAAAGCCATATCTGCTGTCTGGGCACCAATTTCTTTATCGCTGATGGCGATTGTAGCAAAAGCACCTGAATCTACCATAACAGCTGAACTTCCGTATACCGGAATCTTTGCATCTCTTGCCACCTCTGTTACCATCGGCATAGCACTCTGGATAACACTGTCGTTCGGAACAAAGATCGCATCAACCTCGCCTGCCAATGACTGTGCTGCCTGCTGTACCTCAGAAGAATTGGTAACAACAGCCTCTTTATATGATAATCCATGCTCATCTAAGTATTCTTTGGCATTCTCAACTGTGCTTACAGAGTTAATCTCACTGGTATTGTAAAGCATGCCATAGGTTTTGCAGTCAGGTGTCAGCTTATCACTGAGTGCGAAGATATCTTCTACAGGAATCGCATTGGATGTACCCGTTGCATTCTTATCAGGCTTATCCATATCAGTGATTACACCTGCGCCTACCGGATTTGAAACAGCTATAAAGAATACCGGAATATCGGTTTCAAGGTTGACCATTGCCTGTGTAGCAGGAGTTGCGATTGTTGCAATCAGGTCAACCCCGCTGTCTGCCATCTCCTGGCAGATGGTGTTGAGCGTTGCTGCATCACCCTGGGCATTTTTGTAAACAATGTCAACTTTTCCGCCGGTATATTTTTCTGTCAGTTCTTCTGAAAAACCATCACGCATGTCTGCAAATGCGCCATTGTCGATCATCTGAATGACGCCTACCTTGATGTCTCCCTTTGCTTCTGTATCCGAAGATTCGGCTGCGGTTTTTTCATCAGATGTTTCCTCACCGGATTCTGTCTGTGCAGCACTTTCTGCAGTATTTGAACTGCCGCATCCTGCCATTGAAATTGCCATAGCGGCTGCCATAGCAGCTGCTGTACCTCTTTTTGCCATCATTCCAAAGCCATTCATCATTTTTCTCATAATAATTTCTCCTTCCGCCTTCCAGGCTCAAATTAATATTTTTACTGTTCGTGCTTAGCCGCGACAGTAATGACTTTTGCCTTATCCAAGCGGTGTACTTTTGCTGTGATGAAATATGAGATACATTTTCCATACAGCAAAAATCCCCGACGCGGATAAGACTTCTGCGCCGGGGACGAATATTTATATATCGTGGTGCCACCCCTGTTCTCAGACCTTCTTATATCTGTAAAATCTCTATCTAAAATAACTCAACATAGATATCTGCAAATGACTGTAAGTGAAGTCTGCAGTTACAAGATTTTAAAATATAAAAGGCAGATATCTCATATCGGAAAATATCTGCCATCCAGTCTGACTCATTATACGGTACGGAAAACATAATCTTGATTTACATAAATCATAATTATCAAATCAATCATAGCTTCGATACCCTACCCTTTAACGCAAGGCTACGGCTGCAGCTACTCAGACATCATGTCCTTTCACCTTGCATCTCCCAAATCCATTCCATACAGCCCTTCATACCGGCTTCCACCTTGCTCGGCTCTCTGTGATGTCCCTCTGTATGTACTCGTTTTGTTCACTGATTTTGCTGTGAAATATTTAATTTTTTCATAGTTTAGCACTATGTTTATGTGTTGTCAACCCGGTTTTTTAATTTTTTATTTCATCAAAGTAACCATGACAGCCTTCTGCGCGTGCAGACGGTTTTCTGCCTCTTCAAAGATCTCTGCCGCATGTTCCTCAAAAATCTTCTCGGTAATCTCCTGTCCGCGGTAAGCCGGAAGACAGTGCATAACCATGGCACCAGGTTTTGCAGCTGCCATGAGTTCATCGTTGATCTGATATCCCTGAAATGCCTGCTGACGGATCTTCTTCTCCTCTTCCTGTCCCATGGAAGTCCAGGTATCGGTAATCACAACATCCGCGTTCTCGACAGCCTTGATAGGATCATTTACCAGTGTAAATGCATCGTTTCCTGATGCGAAATCAAGCACTTCCTTTGCAGGGCGATAATTATCCGGAGTTGCAATTGATACGCTCATCTCAGATTTAAGTCCGCCTACGATAAGAGAATTGGCCATATTGTTGCCATCTCCGATGTAGCACATCTTAAGTCCCTTAAGTACACCATATTTTTCACGAATTGTCATCAAATCGGCTAATACCTGACACGGATGACAAAAATCGGTAAGTCCGTTGATAACCGGGATAGATCCGTATTTTGCCAGATCCTCAACCTCTTTCTGCTCAAAGGTACGAATCATGATTCCGTCAAGGTAACGTGACAAAACACGCGCGGTATCCTGAACCGGTTCACCACGTCCGATCTGCAAATCTCTTGAAGAGAGGAAAAGAGCCTGTCCGCCGAGCTGGAACATACCTGTTTCAAACGAAACTCGGGTACGTGTAGATGACTTCTGAAAAATCAGACCGATAGATTTACCCTCAAGAAGTCTGTGTGAAATGTGGTGCTTTCTCTCATATTTCAACTGATCTGCCAGATCAAGGATAGATGTGATCTCCTCAGGTGTACAATCTAACAGTTTTAATAAATGATTCATCTCAAAATACCTCCCTCATAACAGCAAGTGCCTCATCCATCTCCTCTTTTGTGATGACAAGCGGAGGAAGCAGGCGGATCGCTTCGGTGCCGGCCGTCAAAACCAACACACCTTTCTCCATAAGCTTATTTACAAGCGCAGCTCTCTCATTCGGAGCTACTACGATGCCCAACATAAGTCCCATACCACGAACTGTTTTTACCTTAGGAGAACCGATAGCCATAATCTCTTTCTTCAGATATTCGCCCTTTTCCTTGACAGAATTCAAAAATTCAGGCTCACAGACAATATCAAGGACTGTATTGGCAGCAGCACAGCAAAGCGGATTACCGCCGAATGTCGTACCATGAGTGCCTGCACCGAGCACGTCTTGGCATTTCTCATCGGCAAGAACAGCACCTATCGGCACACCGCCGCCAAGTCCCTTGGCAATACTTACAATATCAGGTTTAATACCATACTGCTCATAGCAGAACAGACTTCCCGTACGTGCTATACCGGTCTGCACCTCGTCAACAAGCAAAAGTATATCTCTCTCCTGACAATATTTCGCCGTTTCCTGTACAAATTCCTTATCAAGCGGCAAAACACCGCCCTCTCCCTGAATCATCTCCATCATGACTGCACAGGTAGTATCATCAATCTTGTTTTTCATATCTTCGATATCATTGGCTGTTGCATAATCGAAGCCCTCGGTAAACGGGAAGAAATACTGATGGAACTTGTCCTGTCCTGTTGCCTTTAATGTTGTTACCGTACGTCCGTGGAATGACTGCTTTAGTGTAATAATCTTAGTTCTCTCCTTGCCGTATTTGTCGCAAGAATACTTTCTGGCAAGTTTGATCATACCCTCATTGGCCTCTGCACCGGAATTCGCGAAAAAGATTTTCCCCATACCGGTAGCATTAACCAGCTTCTCTGCAACCTTAACCATAGGCTCTGTATAGTAAAGATTACATGCATGTATCAGCTTGTGAGCCTGCTCTGTTATGGCAGTTGTCAGCGCTTCATTATCATGTCCGAGACAGTTTACACCAATCCCGGAAGTTAAATCGATGTATTTTTTTCCGTCAGTATCCCAGAGAGCTGCACCCTTTCCATGGTCAAGCGCGATAGGGAAACGACCGTATGTATGCATAACATATTTTTCTTCGCATTGTTTGATTTCGTCAAAATTCATATAAACCTCCATCTGCAGGTCTTTTTATGAGAACATGGTTCCCACACCGTCATCGCTCAAAAGCTCAACCAGAATAGAATGCGGTACTCGTCCATCCTGAATATTAGCGCGCTCCACGCCCTGACGAACTGCCTCCACACAGCAATCAACCTTAGGAATCATGCCTCCGGAAATCACTCCTTCTTTGATAAGTGCCGGTACCTCTGAAACTTTCAGTCTCGGAATAAGTGTAGAATCATCCTTAGGATCACGCATCAAACCGCATACATCCGTAAGAAGAATCAGTTTCTTTGCCTTCAGGGCAACTGCCAGTTTTTCTGCCGCCGTATCAGCGTTAATATTGTAATTTGTTTCTTCATCAATACCTGCTGCAACTGAAGAAACTACCGGAATAAATCCTTCATTTAACACATCAAGGACAACTTTTTCATTAACCTCTTTGATCTCTCCGACGTATCCATACTCTGTTCCGTCCGGATCTACAAGCTTATCTGCCTTGAAGAGGCCACCGTCCATGCCGCCAAGTCCTACCGCACGTCCGCCTGATTTTTCAAAGCGTGACACAAGATTTTTATTAACCTTGCCGCACAAAATCATCTGGACTACATCCATCGTCTCGCGGTCCGTATAACGCAGACCCTTTACAAATCTGGACTCTTTTCCAATCTTTTTAAGCATCTCCGATATCTCAGGTCCGCCGCCGTGTACAAGAACTACCTTTATGCCGACCAGATTTAAGAGTACTATATCCTCGATAACAGCCTGCTTTAAATCTTCATTAATCATGGCATTTCCGCCATATTTTACAACAATTATTTTACCTGCATATTCCTGTATGTACGGTAATGCCTCCACCAGGACTTCAGCACTCATTTTTGATCCTGTCTCCATCACGTCCGATAATCTCCATTAATCTTTACATAATCATATGTCAAATCGCATCCCCAGCAGGTAGCACAGCCGCTGCCTTCCTGAAGTGTCACATTGATCTCAACCTCATCCTGACTTAAGATTTTCTTTGCCAAATCCTCATCAAAATCAAGTCCTCTTCCGTCTTCACAGACAGGAATATTTCCCTCTTTTGATGCAAATTCCACAAGTACCTTCTCTGTATTAAATTCAGCACCTGAATATCCCATAGCGCAGAGTACACGTCCCCAGTTTGCATCTGAACCGAACATGGCTGCTTTTGTAAGTGTAGAACCTGCTATTGATTTTGCAAGGACTTCGGCTGTCTCCTCATCCTTTGCTCCCTTAACCGTACAGGTCATAAGCTTGCTGGCGCCCTCTCCGTCTGCCGCGATCTTTCGTGCAAGATCCTGCATGACAGTCTGCAGTGCCTCACGAAATGCCTCATATGCCGTTCCCTTAGAAGTAATAAGAGCATTTCCTGCCATGCCATTGGCCATAACCACACACATATCATTGGTGGATGTGTCTCCGTCAACGGTCACACGGTTAAATGTACGCTTTACATTGAATAACAGGGCCTCTCGGATCATCTCACTGCTTACGGCACAGTCTGTCGTAATAAAGCAGAGCATCGTTCCCATATTCGGATGAATCATGCCCGATCCCTTGCAGATACCTCCGATATGGCATGTGGTTCCATCCACATCAAATTCAACGGCAATTGTCTTTACCTTTGTATCTGTAGTCATGATCGCCTCAGCAGCTGCCATGGAGTTGTCATATTTCATCTCCATCTTGCCTGCGTGATCTTCGATCACCTCAACCGGAAGTGTCTGACCGATGACACCTGTGGATGCCACGATCACATTCTCTTCTGAAACACCAAGTGCAAGTGCACCGGCCTTTGCCTGTCTTCTTGCATTCTCCATGCCAAACGGAGCGCATGCATTTGCATTGCCGGAATTTACAATAACTGCCTGTGCCTTTCCATCTGCCAGATGCTCTTTTGTAAGCAGAACCGGTGATGCCTTGACGCGGTTAGTTGTATAAACCGCAGATGCATTACATATACAATCCGAAAGAATCATAGCCAGATCTTTCTTTGTCTGAGATTTACGGATTCCACAGCGCATCGCACCGGCCTTAAAGCCCTTTGCGGCACAAACGCCTCCATCAATTATCTTCATACGACATTCCTCCTGTCATCTTAGTAAATGCCGTCGCCTGACATTTTCAATGTGGAAAATGTCCATCCATATAAAGCAACAGCGAATTTTCTTACAGTGTCAATCCGGTTGTTTCATCAAATCCCAGCATTAGGTTCATATTCTGAACTGCTGCACCGGAAGCGCCCTTTCCGAGATTATCAAAGAGAGCCGTCACCATAGTCTGTTCTCCGTGACCATTGACAATCAGTTCAAGAGTATCGCGCCCTGCCATATCTCCTGCCGCGATCATGCCGTCATATCCGAATGGATGCACTTTTACAAGCTTCTGACCATCGTACCATGATGCAAGTTTCTCATATATGTCCTCTGCGGTCGGCTCGCCATTTAAAAGACGGTTATGAAGCTGAATGGTAACCGCCATTCCCTTATAATAATCGTCAACAACAGGGCTAAAAGCCGGCGGATATGCAAGTCCGCATATCTTCTGCATCTCTGCAAGATGCTTATGACGAAGATTCAGGCCGTAAATACGAGGGGCAAAATAGCTCTGCGGTTTTTCTGCGGATTCATATTCGGCGATCATTTTTTTACCGCCACCGGAATAGCCGGTTAAGGAAAATACTGTCATCGGGTAATCCGTAGGAATTACCCCCTGTGCAACAAGCGGATATGTAGCAGTTATAAATCCCGTCGCATGACAACCCGGATTAGCCACACGGTCAGATACTTTTATCGCCTCACGATGCTTCTCTGAAAGCTCCGCCATGCCATATGCCCATCCCGGTGCTGTACGATGTGCCGTAGAAGCATCAATTATTCGTGCCTTTGAACCTTCCGCCAGTGAAACCGCATCAATGGCTGCTGTATCCGGCAGACAGAGAAATACTATATCTGCGGCATGAATAAGTTTTTGCCGCTCATCTCTGTCTTTTCGCTTCTCCTCATCGATCAGCAACAGATCTATGTCATCTCTTTGGGTCAAACGATCGTAAATCTGCAATCCGGTCGTTCCTTCTTTGCCGTCTATATAAATCTTTGGTTTAGCCATCTTACTTCCCCCGTTCTATCAGTCTGTAAATATTATTCTACGGTCTTATGTTCGCTTATAAATTTCTCAATGACTGAAATCTGACGGGTTACTTCCTCAGGAGCCGGTCCGCCGATTACCTTGCGTCCGCGTACACAGGTTTTCAAATCAATAGCTTCATATACATCATCCTCAAATACATCGGAATGCTCTTTGTATTCTTCAAGAGTCAGATCTGCCAATGATTTATCCTCACGTACGCATCTTGCCACAAGCTGTCCCACAGTCTTATATGCATCTCTGAAAGGCATTCCCTTTTTGGTAAGATAATCTGCACAGTCAGTAGCATTGATAAAGCCCTTCAGAGCGGCTTTTTTCATGTTTTCCTTAAGAATCTGCATGGTAGAGAACATAGGTGTAAGCACTCTCAGGCACTGTTTTACTGTATCGATCGCGTCAAATACAGCCTCCTTGTCTTCCTGCATATCTTTATTATATGCCAACGGAATGCCTTTTAACATGGTAAGTAATGTAAAAAGATCACCATAAACTCTACCTGTCTTGCCGCGAACCAGTTCGCAGACATCAGGATTTTTCTTCTGCGGCATGATTGAAGAACCGGTAGAAAATGCATCATCAAGCTCTACAAATTTGAATTCCCATGAACACCAGGAAATAATCTCTTCTGAAAATCTTGAGAGGTGCATCATCAGAATGGAAAGTGCCGCTGCCAGCTCTACGCAATAATCACGGTCTGACACACCATCCAATGAGTTATTTGTCACTCTGGCAAATCCAAGCTGCTCTCGCACGAAATCCCGATCGATAGGATAAGTTGTGGAAGCCAGTGCGCCTGAGCCAAGAGGCATATCATCCATGCCTTCTAAGCAATTCTCCAGACGAATCACATCCCTGCGCATCATATTGGCATATGCCATCATATAATGTCCGAATGTGACCGGCTGTGCTCGCTGAAGGTGAGTATAACCCGGCATAACCGTCTCAAGGTTATTCTTTGCGCTCTCGCAAAGCGCTTCCATAAAGTCAATAACTTCCTTCTTTATCGCTACAATCTCTTTTTTTACATAGAGACGCATATCAAGTGCAACCTGATCATTTCTCGATCTTGCGGTATGAAGACGTTTTCCGGCATCTCCGATGCGCTCGGTAAGGATCTGCTCCACATTCATATGAATATCTTCATAATCCTGTGAAAACTGAATCTTGCCTGCCTCGATATCTTCAAGAATTCCCTTAAGACCTTCAATAATCTTATCTGACTCTTCCTTCGCAATGATGCCCTGTTTGCCAAGCATAGCCGCATGAGCCATAGATCCTGTTATATCTTCCTTATAAAGACGGCAGTCAAAAGAAATAGATGAATTAAAATCATTCACCTCAAGATCTGTCTCTTTTCCGAATCGTCCTGCCCATAACTTTGCCATAAGTATTAACTCCTTTTTCTGATTTATAACCAATGCGACCATTGGAACCGGTAATTACCGGAAAACCAATGGTCTCCATCGGCTGCCGATCCTTCGCCGGCAGATTATTTAATTAATTATAGTGATTATTCCACGCTCGGGAAATGTTTGCCTGTCTTTGCAGCCAGTACTTCATCATTCAGAGCACGAACCTTGATCGGAAGTCCGAACAGGTTGATGAATCCTTCAGAATCTGCCTGATTGTAGCAGTCATCCTCATCAAATGTAGCCATACCTGCTGAATACAGTGTATACGGAGATGTAACGGAAGCCGGAATGATGTTGCCCTTGTAAAGTTTCAGTTTTACATCACCGGTAACTGTCTCCTGTGTAGAATCAACAAATGCACTCATTGCCTTGCGAAGAGGTGTATACCACTGTCCGTTGTATACCAGCTCGGCAAATTTGAGAGCCAGCTGCTGTTTGTAATGCTGTGTTTCTTTATCAAGAGTAATCTCTTCCAGTTTTGCATGAGCCTTGTAAAGAATAGCTCCGCCAGGAGTCTCATAAACACCGCGACTCTTCATGCCTACCAGACGGTTCTCTACGATATCAAGAAGTCCGCATCCGTTCTCTCCGCCTACCTTATTGAGAACCTCGATTACCTTTTCTGCATCCATATCCTCGCCGTTTACGCTGGTTGGGATACCCTTCTCAAAATGAATGGTTACATAGGTTGCCTTATCCGGTGCATTCTCAGGAGATACTCCGAGTTCAAGGAAGCCCGGCTTATTGATCGGAGCCTCATTTGCCGGATCTTCCAGATCCAGACCCTCATGAGACAGATGCCACAGGTTTTTATCCTTAGAGTAGTTGGTCTCTTTTGTAATCTTTAACGGAATATTGTGTGCCTCGGCATACTCAATCTCTTTCTCACGTGAATTCAGTTCCCAGAAACGCCATGGTGCGATAACGTCCATCTGCGGAGCAAATGCCTTGATAGCCAGCTCAAAACGAACCTGATCGTTACCTTTACCTGTACAGCCATGGCAGATAGCGTCTGCGCCCTCTTTTTTTGCAATCTCGACAATTCTCTTAGCGATAATCGGACGTGCAAAAGAGGTTCCAAGCAGATACTGCTCATAAGTAGCACCGGCCTTCATGGTAGGAATGATGTACTCATCTACAAATTCTTTTTTAAGATCCTCTATATACAGTTTGGATGCGCCTGTCTTCAGTGCTTTCTCCTCAAGGCCGTCTAACTCTGCTCCCTGACCTACGTCAGCAGAAACTGCGATAACCTCACATCCATAATTCTCTTTAAGCCACGGAATCAGAACCGATGTATCCAGACCACCTGAATATGCAAGAACAACTTTATTATATTTCTTAGCCATTTCTCATTTCCTCCATTTGTTTACTTACATGACGCTTTATCAATATCCGTACTTTCTGTATTAATCCACAAATGCAATCTAAGAATGCAATTCATGAATACAAGTCACGGATAGATATGCCTCACGTGAAATCAAGCAGATTATACCTCTCCATATACATTTATGCAATACCTTTTTTGTATTTTTATGAATATTTTTTTGTATAAAATCGTTTTTTATGCATTTTTTATGTATTTTATGCATAAAATCTCTTCATGTTCTTATTTTCCCTTCTTCATCTTGATTTAAAATCTCAAAGTTGCTATTATATTGTAAGAACAACGCAGAAAGAAGTTTCAAATAAAATTTCAAATTTTGAAAGGATTAATATCATGACGATCAACGAAAAAGCACTTGAACTTCACGAAAAATGGAACGGAAAGCTTGACACCGTTTCCAAAGTAAAGGTAAAAACCAGAGAAGATCTTGCACTTGCATATACACCGGGTGTTGCCGAACCCTGCAAGGTAATAGCCGAGGATCCTGAAGCCGCATACAAGTATACGATCAAGGCCAACACTGTAGCTGTAGTCTCCGACGGAAGTGCAGTACTCGGACTTGGCAATATCGGACCGCTGGCTGCCATGCCTGTCATGGAGGGAAAGGCTGTTCTGTTTAAAGAATTCGGCGGCATCAACGCATTTCCAATCTGCCTTGATACACAGGATACCGAAAAAATCATCGAAACCGTTGTCCGCATCGCTCCGGCTTTCGGCGGTATCAATCTTGAAGACATCTCTGCTCCGCGCTGTTTTGAAATTGAGGAGCGTTTAAAGAAACTCTTAAATATCCCTGTTTTCCATGATGACCAGCACGGAACCGCCATCGTTGTTCTGGCCGGCATCATCAATGCTCTCAAGGTTACAGGTAAAAAGAAGGAAGAGTGCCAGGTAGTAGTAAACGGTGCAGGAAGTGCCGGAGTAGCTATCACAAAGCTTCTGTTAAATTACGGTTTCAAACATATTACCATGTGTGATAAGGCAGGTATTCTCTGCAAGGGCATGAGCGGCCTTAACTGGATGCAGGAACAGATGGTTGAAGTTACCAACTTAGAGCACAAGACGGGAACACTTGCCGATGCGTTAAAGGGTGCTGACATCTTTGTAGGCGTATCAGCTCCGGGTATCGTATCTTCTGAGATGGTTTCTTCCATGAATACAGATTCCATTCTCTTTGCCATGGCTAATCCAGTTCCGGAGATCATGCCTGATCTTGCCAAAGCAGCCGGTGCAAGGGTAGTCGGAACCGGACGTTCTGATTTCCCTAACCAGGTTAACAATGTACTCATATTCCCGGGTATTTTCCGCGGAGCGCTTGAAGGACGTGCCACTGCTATCACAGAGGAGATGAAACTGGCTGCAGCAAACGCCATTGCCGCTCTGGTTGATGACAGTGAACTGAGTGACGAAAACATTCTGCCTGCTGCCTTTGATCCGCGTGTAGCAGATGCTGTTTCCAAGGCAGTAAAGAAACATATAAACTAAACATCAAAGGAGTTTTCCATGTTGGCTGAACCGATGACATTATACAAATTGATGAATCTCTATATGCTTGATCAGGTCAATTTTCCGCTGACCAACGCACAGCTCACCAATTTTTTTCTGGACCGTGAATACACCACCTATTTTACTTTACAGCAGGCTTTGAATGAACTTCTTGAAGCAGGTTTAGTTAAAAAGGAGACTTTGAGAAACAGTTCCAGATATGAGATTACCAAAGAAGGCGAAGAAACCCTCAAATTCTTCGGTAAAAACATCTCTCCCGCCATCATAAGCGACATGGATGAATATCTTAAACAAAACCGTTTCAGCATGCGAAATGAGGTGGGCCTGATTTCTGACTTTTACAAATCCACCAATCAGGACTATATCGTTCACTGCGAGGTGCGCGAAGGAAAGTCTCCTCTCATAAATCTCGATATCTCCGTTCCTGACAAGGAACAGGCAGAGATTATGTGCAATCACTGGAAGGCTCGCAGTCAGGAGATCTATGCCTATATCATGAAATCACTGATGAGCGAACATGGGGTTGAAAAAAAATAAGGCTTTGGAAAACATCGAACAAAAAAAGAATCCTGGTTTGCAGGATTCTTTTTTTACTCATAATTATTCTACAGTAACGCTCTTAGCTAAGTTTCTTGGCTTATCTACATCCAATCCCTTGGAAACACTTACATAATATCCCAAAAGCTGCAGTGGAACTACTGCAAGACTCGGTGTGAAATGTTCATCTGTTTTCGGTACATATACAGCAAAATCCACTGTATCTTCGATATTGTAATTGCCTGCCGTAGTAAGACCCATCAGATATGCGCCGCGGCATTTTACCTCGACCATATTGCTGATCATCTTCTCATACAGTGCTTCCTGGGTCAGTATGCTGACGACAAGTATACCATCTTCTATAAGGCTGATAGTTCCATGCTTCAGCTCTCCTGCCGCATATGCCTCCGAATGAATATAGCTGATTTCCTTTAATTTCAGGCTTCCTTCAAGACTTACGGCATAATCTATGCCTCTTCCTATAAAGAAGACATCCTTCGCATTGGCATATTTTGCCGCAAACCACTGAATACGCTCTTTATCATCATCCAGCAATTTTGCAATCTGATCCGGAAGTTCCTGTAATTTTCCGATAAGTTCTGCATATCTCTCCTCAGTAACGGTTCCGCGCACATATGCGAACTGAATGCCGAGAAGATATCCTGCTGCCAGCTGTGTACTGTAGGCCTTGGTAGTTGCCACTGCTATCTCAGGGCCTGCAAGTGTATAGAAAATGTGATCCGCCTCACGGGCAATAGTTGAACCGACAACATTGACAATCGCCATCGTCGGAACACCCTGACTCTTGGCAAGACGAAGTGCCGCAAGACTGTCGGCAGTCTCTCCGGACTGACTGATTATAATAACCATGCTGTCTTCTTCGAGAATCGGATTTCTGTAACGGAATTCCGATGCCAGTTCCACCCGAACAGGAATCCGGGCAAGGTCCTCTATTACATACTGAGCTGCCACACCTGCATGATATGCTGAACCGCAGGCAACTATATATATGCGTTTCAGTGAGCGGATAACATCATCTGACAGTCCTGCTTCGGTAAGATCAATATGGCCGTCACGTATTACAGAATTAAGGGTGTCTCTTACTGCGCGAGGCTGCTCATGGATCTCTTTGATCATAAAGTGTTCATATCCACCTTTTTCAGCCGCCTCGGCATCCCACTCTATTGTAACCGGTTCTTTCTGAATCTCTTCCTGATCAATATTATAGAAGGTAACCTCTCCCTTGCGCAGTCTTCCAAGCTCCTGGTTGCCTATATAGTATACCTTTCTCGTATACGGAAGCAGCGGCGGAACATCAGATGCGATAAAGGACTCTCCCTCTCCTACTCCGATAATCATCGGATTGTCCTGACGTGCAACGTAAATTTCTTCAGGATAATCCTTAAAGAGTACTGCAAGCGCATATGTTCCGCGGATACGCATCATGGCGCGTGACAATGCATCAAGCGGTCCCTCATTGTATTTTTTGTAGTAATGGTCTATAAGCTTTACTGCCACTTCTGTATCAGTGTCAGAATAAAATGTATAACCACATTTAACAAGCTTTTCACGAATTTCCTGATAATTCTCTATAATGCCATTGTGAACAGCCACAACACTGCGATCCTGTGTGCAATGTGGGTGAGCATTGCTCTCAGACGGCTCTCCATGGGTTGCCCAGCGGGTATGTCCTATACCGCAGCTGCCTCTCATGGCATGACCATTATCTGTTTTCTCTGCCAACGCACGCAGACGCCCTTTTGCTTTCACAATCTCAGGCTCGCGTTCCCCGTCTCTGACAGCCAGACCTGCCGAATCATATCCACGGTATTCAAGTTTCTCCAATCCTGCAAGTAAAATCGGAGCTGCCTGCTTATCTCCTGTATATCCTACGATGCCACACATACAATATTCCTCCTTTTTCCGGCTGAACGCTGTCCCTTTATTGAATCTGTTTGGTAAATATCCGCTTCATTATACCAAAAAAGATTATTCTTGTCAGCATCTGGAACAATATTTTTACATTCTTGCATAATCATACAAAACGCGGTATACTGAATCTGATTAAAATCATATGTGTAAAGCGGGCTTTAAATTATTATTACAGTCGGCTTTTATACACACACCAGACAGGAGGGATTGCAGATGATCGAAGCAACGAGCTGCGGAGGTGTGGTTATATTTCGTGGAAAATTACTTGTTTTATACAAAAATTATCGCAACAAATATGAAGGCTGGGTTCTTCCCAAGGGTACGGTTGAACCGGGAGAAGATTTTAAGCAGACAGCCCTCAGAGAGGTTCATGAGGAGACCGGCGTAGCTGCTTCCATTATCAAGTATATAGGAAAGAGTCAGTATACGTTCAATACACCTCAGGATACCATTGAAAAGACCGTACACTGGTATCTTATGATGGCTGACAGCTATTACAGCAAACCACAAAGGGAAGAATACTTCGTTGATTCCGGGTATTACAAATTTTACGAAGCCTACCACCTTCTTAAGTTTTCCAACGAAAAACAGATACTGGAAAAAGCCTACAATGAATATCTGGATCTGAAAAAAGCCAACCTGTGGGGAAACCGAAAATATTTCTGATGCATTGCTCTGTAAAGAAAAAAGCAGGAAGATCACTGTAGCGATCTCCCTGCTTTTCTTTACCTTTATCTATCTTTTTTATATCTGCGCAACCTTGTGCGGATTCAAAATATTCTTCGGATCAAATACCTTCTTTATTCCGTTCATAAGGTCAATATTTTTCTTAGGCAGTGACTCTCTAAGATATGGTTTCTTGGCATATCCGATGCCATGTTCACCTGATACCTGTCCCTCAAGTTCATGGGCCTTTCTGTAAATCTTTTCCATAGCGGCAGACATTCGCTTCTCCCACTCTTCATCACTTAAATCATCTTTCAGGATGTAGGCATGCAGATTTCCGTCGCCAGCATGACCGAAGCTCTTGATACGGATATCAATCTCGTTGTGAAGATCATGCAGGTATGTAACCATCTCATTTACACGGCTTCTCGGAACTACCATATCCACCTCATCCATATAGCTTGTAGAGCCTTTAATAGCTTCAAGGAAAGCCCCTCTTGCCTTCCAGATTGATTCCTCACGTTCCTGAGTGTCAGATATCAGCACATCCAAGGCCCCCTGCTCAAGGCAAAGCTTTGCGACCTTATCATATGCCTCTTCTATCTCTTCAGTCGAATTTCCGTCAAATTTGAGCAGCAAATAGGCATCGGACTGTTTATCCGGAAATGCTTTTCCAAGATATTTCTCGGCATCTTCTATAACCTCCCGCTGCATAAACTCAATCGCAGTCGGAATTGTCTTGGATTTTATGATGAGCGGAACGGTATCGATAGCCTGTTTAAGCGTCGGGAACGGAATAAGAAGGCTGATAACCCGCTTCGGAAGAGGCAGAAGCTTTAAGATTGCCTTGGTAATAAAGCCAAGAGTTCCTTCAGAACCAATCATCAAATCTTTCAAGTCATAACCTGAGCTGTTCTTTACGACTTTTCCGCCAAATTGCGTGACAGTACCGTCCGGCAGTACAACCTCCAGTCCCATGACATAATCTCTCGTCACACCATATTTAACCGCACGCATGCCGCCCGCATTGGTGCTGATATTACCGCCTATGGTTGCGGATTTTTCTCCCGGATCCGGCGGATAAAAGAAATCGTGATCCTCAACATAGGCCGACAGTTCCATCAAAAGGACTCCCGGTTCAACTGTAATCGTAAGATTTTCTTCATCAAGTTCAAGTATCCTGTTCATAAGCGTCGTATCAATCATGATGCCATGTTCCATCGGAACAGAAGAGCCGACCAGACCCGTTCCGGCACCTCTGGGTGTTACCGGAATCGTATTTTCATATGCATATTTCATAATGGCCGATATTTCATCAGCTGATTTTGTCTTTACAACCACATCCGGATAACTGCTGGTTCCGCTAAGTTCATCGTGACTGTACTCCTCGTTGATATTCTCTCCGACAAGCACTCTCTCATCATCTTGAATTAACTCTTTTATATATATAATATCTTTTTCATCTATTGTTTTGTAATTTCCCATGATCACGCTCTCCTTCCTGCTTCAATCTTCTCAATCAATTTCGGAAGAATCTCATAGATATCTCCGGTAAGACAATAATGTGCCGTTTTGAAAATCGGTGCTTTCGGATCCTTGTTGATCGCAACAATCGTCTCTGCGTGATTCATACCGGCAGTAAACTGTACTGCACCGGACACACCGCATGTAATGATAAGTTTCGGGCGCACGGTCCGGCCGCTCAGACCAATCTGACATTTTGCATCTAACCATCCGGATTCTACCATAGGACGGGTACAGGCAATCTGGCCTCCAAGAAGATCGGCAAGTTTCTTAATCATCTTCAGATCCTCAGGTTTTTTCACTCCTCGACCTGCCACTACGAGTACATCTGCATTTTCTATAAAAGTTTCTTTAGGTTTCTCAACAATATCCAGAACATTTACATGAGAAAACAGCTTTCCCTTTTCTATCGAACAGACCGCGATCTCTCCGCTCTCATCCTTAGAACGCTCCGGTGCATTCATTATCTTATAACGCACTGTTGCCATCTGAGGACGATGGTTAGGAGTCTTGATATGTGCCATGATATTGCCGCCAAATGCCGGACGAATCTGAGATAAATCTGTATTTTCCTCCATTTCAAGAATCGTACAGTCTGCGGTCAAACCGGTTTTCATGCGGGCTGCCACACGCGGTGCAAGCTGTCTGCCTACCGTAGTTGCTCCTACAAGAATGGACGAAGGTTTTATCTTATGGATGAAATCCTCAAAAACAGCCGTGTATGGTTCAATACGAAAACGTGCCAGTTCCGGATAATCATATACAAACACCTTATCTACATTATAATGAAGCAGTTCATGTGCTGCCTTTTCGATAGAATTTCCCATAAACAATGCGTAAACCGGATGTCCGGTAACCTTGGAAAGTTCCCTGGCCTTTCCTAAAAGTTCCAGCGTAACCGGATGCACCTTTCCATCCACATGATCGACGTAAACGGCTATTCCTTTCCATGCATTCTTATCGACACTCGGTTTTACAGAATCTTCAACATACTCAACTGCACCTTTCGGGCCTTTTCTCACGCAAAGCCGGCACATTTTACAGGCGGCACTTATCGTTACCTTTCCGTCCTTTTCTTCCATCGCTCCGAACGGACAGATATTTATCAGCTCCTGATTATCCGGAATTTTGTCCTGATGTATAATTAACTCAGCCATGATTCAACCTCCTACACGAATTTCATATCCACAATTTTCTGATATAAACGGTCAGCCAGTTCTTCACCATTTCCTTCCCACATTTCTTTCTTGTCATTGACTGCCGGTGGGAAAATACGTTGAACCTGAGTCGGTGAACCATTTAAACCATAATGCGTGGCATCCTTATCTGTCATATCAGCAAGAGATAAAATCTTTATTTCACGGTCTTTTGTATTCATTTTTCTTAAGTACGAAGGCAATCTTGGCTGAAAAATATCCTTATCAACTGACAGAAGACATGGGAATTTTACTTTTGCCACCTCTATCTCATCCGGCAAATCCATGCTGACAGTAATGCCGTCATCTTCTATCCGGTTAATCTTTACCACATCTGCAACACTGGGGATACCCAGCCATTCTGAAATTTCCGGTCCCACCTGCGCAGTATCGCCGTCTGTCGTCTGTTTGCCGCAGAGGATCAGATCAAAATCTCCGCTGCTTTTTATGCCCTGTGCAATCGTATAACTGGTCGCCAGTACATCGGCGCCGCCAAATTTACGGTCTGAAAGAAGCGTTCCCCCATCAGCTCCCATCGCAAACGCCTCACGGATCACCTGCGCCGCCTGAGGCGGTCCCATAGATATAACATGAACAGTTCCTCCTGCTTCTTCCCTGATTCTAAATGCCGTTTCAAGGGCATATAAATCATACGGATTCATTTTTGAAGCTGCTCCGTCTCTTTTTAGTACACCGGTTACCGGATCTACTTCTACCTTATTGCTCTCCGGCACCTGTTTGATACAGACTAGAATCTTCATTCTGCTTCCTCCTTATGTTTGCTGATTGCATTTAAACCATCTGCCTGAAACAATCTCAGCACAGTATTCAGATTTAACATCTGCCTATAGTTTTGGATTGGTACTACCACTTTCCAGAAAAAGCAAAGGAAATCGAGATTTGGTAGAACCAATTTCCTTTACCGTAAGTATAGTTAGGCGGATTATCGTTGTCAACGATTGTTTATATTTTCACAGGGAAAATACCCGTTTTAAGCCTGTTTTTTGGTTATTTTATCATTTTATTAACATATATACGTATGGTGCATCGTCAAAATCACATTTTAATGCATGATTTTTAATAATTGCTTCATCATTTTTCCTCTAATATCTCATTAATCATATCAAAATGACGATCCAGTGCTTCTTTTCCTAAAATTCTGTCTTTACTTTTCAGTGCCTGTACAATCTGCCTGTGACATAAATTAAGCGATTCTTTAGCCGCCTTAGTACGCAAAATTTCAGCGCGCATATTTTTAATGAAGGTATCTATCACACCGGAACATGCCTCCAAAATAATCAAGATCAGCCTGTTTCCCGAGGCCTGCGCCAGCGTAAAATGGATCTGCTTGTCGATTCTGGCATTTTCCTGTTCATCCGTGCTCCGATCCAGCTTTGTGACCAACTCATCAAGCATCTCTATCTGCTCTTTTGACACATTTTCCACTGCCAGGGCAAAGGCCTGTTGCTCAAGGGCATATCTGAGCTGGCTTATCTGACGATAGTCAATCTGTGACATGGCAAACATCATGCCCATTGTCTCCGCAATGCTCTTCTGAAACTCACAGGTAATATAGTTGCCTGAGCCCTGTTGAGAAGAAATCACTCCCGTCATATCCATGATCCTCAGCGCTTCACGGACAGAATTGCGGCTTACCTTAAGCGTCTGTGCAATCTCCCTCTCCGGCGGCAGTTTTTCTCCCGGACGCAGTTCACCTGTCATAATTTTATTCTTAAAATATTCGATAACACCCTTGTATGCCTTATCCTGTTTATCCATAAAAATATATTCCTTTTTTTGTAATTGTAGCCATAACAGATTATACACTCGGCAAAGATTAACCACAATAGTTTGTGAGAATATATATTAACATCCATAGACCTATAACACGAATTGTGGTATAATGTGAACACTTAGCGAGGTTTTTTCGAGCTTAGTGTGAATTTATACCTGAACACTTAACGAGGTGTTTCACGAGTTTAGTGTTCATGGTATTTCCTTGATACACTTAGCGAGGTATTTTCGAGCTTAGTGTGAATTTAAATATCAATATATAAAGGATGAATTTATTATGAGAAGATCTTCTTCACTGCGAGGCGGTGGATTTTCTACACGCGGCAGACATTCCAGGCGTCGCCGCCGCAGTTCTTTTAATCTGCCGTACCTGATTTTAATTATTATTCTGATTTTGCTGCTTGGGATTGCGGGATTTTTGTGGGTTCATCGTTCCAAGGATTCTTTGGCGGATAAGGCCGTGACTGAAACTGATGCGGAAGGTGGCGAAATTGCCATTGACGGTTCTTCATCTGATAGTGCCGACAGCCTCGAAAGTGTATTGTCTCAGGCCGAGCTTTTAGCAGCCGGATATGATTATGATGGCGCTATATCACTTCTCTCTTCAAGTGCATATGCCTCTGATGAATCTGTTACCGCGGCCATCGATGAATATAATGCCACCAAAGAGACTTTGGTACGCGCTGATCCGCGTAAGGTAACTCACGTATTCTTCCATACCTTGATTATGGATACATCCAAGGCATTTGACGGCGACAGTCGTGAAAAAGGATACAATCAGGTCATGACGACAAAGGACGAATTTTTAAAAATTCTCCAGTCGATGTATGATCGTGGTTTTGTTCTTGTAAAACTGCACGATGTTGCATACGAAGTGACCGAGGATGACGGCACAAAGCATTTTAAGGAAGGTGACATCATGCTTCCTGAAGGCAAGAAACCTTTTGTCATGTCTCAGGATGATGTTTGTTACTATGAATATATGGAGGGCGACGGTTTTGCCACCCGTATGATAATTGGTGAGGACGGAAAGCCTACCAATGAGATGAAGATGGATGATGGTTCTGTAGCTGTCGGCTCATATGATCTGGTACCTCTTCTTGATGATTTTATAGAGGAACATCCTGATTTTTCATACCGCGGAGCCAAGGCATGTATTGCCTTTACCGGTTACAACGGTATTCTTGGATATCGTTCAGATTCGACATACAACACAGATGAGTACAAGGCTGAGCATCCAGACTTCAACTTCGAAGAAGAAAGAGCAAATGCCGCAAAGGTTGTTCAGTGTCTGCGCGATGACGGTTTTGAGATTGCATCCCACAGCTGGGGTCATCGCAACATGGGAACCATTTCCATGGAAAAGTTCCGTGAAGATACAGATAAGTGGGCAAATGAAGTCGAAACCCTGACCGGTCCGTGCGATATCATACTCTTCCCGTTTGGAAGCGATATAGGAGACTGGCATCCGTACGATACAAGCAGTGAGCGTTTCCAGTATCTTTACAACAAGGGATTCCGGTACTTCTGCAATGTCGATTCTTCACAGTACTTTGTACAGATTGGCGACGACTATATGCGTCAGGGCCGCAGAAACCTCGACGGATACCGTATGTATTATGACCTCCCGGAGAGCGGAGTCGGCGGAGACCATTTGAGTGACCTGTTTGATGTAAGTGAAGTGTTTGACCGTTCAAGACCTACACCGGTGCCTAAAATGACCGAATAGTTTGAATTGGATGTATAAACGTAAAAATACAAACATATAAATACAAACATATAACCATAAAAAAGAAGGAACCTATAGAGATATGGATTCCTTCTTTTTTTGATTAAATTCGTTCAGTCAAAACTACACAGTCTCTTTATGTTGATCTTCACTCAATCAAAACTGCACGATCTCTTTAATCGGCTCTGCTTTTTCCACATAATCGGCATAAAGCATCGGGCCTTCGCCTTCATATTCCGGCATATACTCGTACTCAACGCGGGCGCGTACCTTTACCCAGTCCTTGGTCTCCAGCAGGCGTGCATTTTTGGCTTTACACATAAATCCTAAAAATGTGACATCAGCCTCACAGCAGGTCATAGCCATACGTCCCGGAACAAAGTTATTCTTCGGAAATTCCGGTGTTTTAAGAACCATACCGGTAAATTCAACGGTTTTTCCTCGATAGCGATCCGGTTTATCCATGGCATCAATATACCATATGCCATATGCCTCAGGCGGAATGACTATAACATCCGCATTGACATCAAACGGAAGATCTGCCTCCGTAACTTCCTCAATCTCGCCCTCAGAATCTTCGAAAACAATCTGAACCTGCGGATTCATACCCTTTAAGGTTCGACGGTATACATCCAGATCTTCTATCTCGTCACAACGGTTCATAATAATCATCTCGGTATTTCGAACCATCGCACCTATCAGTGGTTTCATATTCTGGAGGTATAAATCAAACGTGGAACCATCTATGATCGTGATCTGCTGGTAGAGGTCCCAGTCACTCGGAAGTTTCAAGGCATCCAGATTCCACATGCCGTTCCACTCCATCAGAACTCGTTCCGGATTGTAAAGGAGTTCCAGATCCTGCAGATATTCCGGTGTCAGTTTTTCGGCTTCCTCTACGTAGACAACCGCCGTATGGGTCTGCTTTAAAAGTTCCTCATCATATTCTTCTTCGCCTTCTTCGCAGACGATCAGAAGTGTTTTTCCCTCAGTCTGGAAATAATCCTGCTGCATTGTAAATTTAATAAACTGGGTCTTTCCTGCTTCAAGGAAACCATTGATGAGAAACAACGGCATCTTATCTTCATTCATAATTTATTCTCCTCGTTTACGCCCCAAAAGCTGCTTTCAGGCCTTCTTCATCCAGTTCGGCACCAATCACACATACTTTACCTGTAAAGTCCGGTGCGCCCTCTCTGATCTCTGCCTGTTCGGGAACCATATCAAAGTGCAGCCATACGCCCTTCTCTTCACTCGGAACCATACCCTTCGCGCGCAGAACCTCACCGTATTTATCACCGTAAGCCAGATCGTCCAGAATTTTCTGCAAATCTTCCTTCTTCATCGCGCCCACATTCTCAAGTCCCCAGCTTGTAAACACGTCATCCGCATGATGATGTCCTTCATGATGGTGATGATCATGGCAGCCGCAGCCACACTCATCATCATGGTCATGATGATGGTCATGGTCATGATCGTGGCAGCCGCACTCGCAGTCATCATCATGATCGTGGTGGTGATGATGCTCGTGATCGTGGTCATGGCCGTCCGCATCGTGATCGTGATGGTGGTGTTCATGGTCATGATCATCCTCATCGTGGTCATGGTGGTGATGCTCGTGGTCATGGCAGCCGCAGTCGCAGTCATCGCCATGATCATGATGATGATGATGCTCATGCATATGCTCTCTCGCCTCTTTCATCAGCTCCTCTGCCATATCGTCTTCCTGCTCGATCATCTCAAGAAGCTGTGCGCCGGTCAGTTCACTGCACGGGGTTGTCACTATGGTTGCCTTCGCATTGTGCTGACGCAGCATCTCAACCGCACCCTGTACCTTCTTAGGATCTGCGATATCTGTTCGGCTCAAAATGATTGTGCCGGCACTTTCGATCTGATTATTGAAAAACTCGCCGAAATTTTTCATATACATACGGCATTTGTTTACATCTACCACGGTAACTGCACTGTTTAACATAACCTCGATCTCAGAGGCTACATTTTTCACCGCATTCATAACGTCAGACAGCTTGCCGACACCTGACGGTTCTATGATGACACGGTCAGGCTGATACTTTGTCAGAACCTCTTCAAGGGAACGGCCAAAATCACCAACTAAAGAACAGCAGATACAGCCTGAATTCATCTCACGGATTTCAACACCTGCATCCTTTAAAAATCCGCCGTCAATGCCGATCTGACCAAATTCATTTTCAATCAGAACAACTTTCTCTCCTGAAATTGCCTCTTTTAAAAGCTGCTTAATAAACGTCGTCTTTCCTGCGCCGAGGAAACCGGAAATAATATCAATTTTTGTCATTATGATTACCTTCTTTTCTTAACAATTATATGCTAAATCTAAATCTTTTGCTGTCAGTCCGTTTTAGGGACAGCCATATATTATTGTACACAATTACCTAGTAAAGTCAAGCATCCGCAAGCTACACGTATTTTTCCAACTCATTCCGGCATAAAACGCCGTGATAAGCTCTGCTATCCAAAATGAATGCCATACGCCAACCGGACCGATGATACGGCTAAGACAAAATGCGATAGGTATGATTATCAATGCATATCGCATCAGTGAAATTTTAAGTGACTTAGCTCCCATTCCCAGGCCTTCAAATGCTCCGGATGCAATCACCGAAAGTGCCGACATGACAAATCCCGGGCTTATGATCCTCAGTGCTGTTATTCCTGTTTCCACCGTAAAAGCAGACTGGGTAAACAATCTCATCAGAAATCCAGGTACTATTTCGCCAAGCAGTGTTCCGGTAATCATGATAACTCCAACGATACATAAAGCGGCACGAAATATCTTTTTTACCCGTTCATACTCAGCGGCACCGTAGTTGTAGCCAATCAGTGGGCGCATCCCCTGCACTACTCCGCTGGCAGCCTGATAAAGTAGGGCCTGCAGCTTATAGTATATTCCGAGTACCAGTATATACACCTGTGAGAATGGCGCAAGGATTGCATTGAGTGCGGTAAGCAAAAGTGACGTAAGTGCCATATTAAGGGCTGCCGCTATACCAACCGAATACATTCCCACACAAACTTCCTTAGACGGGCGCATATCTCTTATAAGAATTTTCACATTTAAAGGTTTTATATGGTTTAAAATCAGATAAAACAACAATGATGACGTCTGACCTATTCCGGTTGCCCACGCTGCACCTCTTATTCCCAGTTCCGGCACAGGACCCAGTCCGAATATAAAGATCGGGTCAAGCACCACATTCACAAGACAGCCAATCAGAACCGCAGCCATGGATATTTTCATCTTTCCTACAGACTGATAGACCTTCTCATAGGCCATTCCCATAGTGTCTATCGTTGAAAACAAAAAAACATTGTAAAAATATGTAAGTCCGTAGGAAATCGTCTCTTCATCACTTGTAAACATTTTCAGGAAATATGGAATTATTGCCATTCCTAAAACAGTCAGAACAATTCCGTGAAATGCACTCAAAAAAATCCCCTGTGATGCCGTCTGGTTTGCCATCTGTTCTTTTCCCTCGCCCAGACGTCTCGCTACCATCGCATTTATCCCGACTCCGAAGCCCACACCTGCTGCATGCGCGAGATTTTGCACCGGATATACAAGCGATATCGCTGTCATTGCATTTTCACTGATCATTGCTACAAATATACTGTCCACAAGATTGTAAAGAGCTCCGGCAATCATTGATATAATGACCGGGATTCCCATCGACAGCAGAAGCGGAACGACAGGTTTTTCTTTCATGTACGTCTGATCCATTCTCCCATCTCCATTCCATTTTTATTTTCTGCTTTTTAAACAAAAAGCAGTTACTTGCGAACTGCAACTGCTTTTTGAATCAATGAAAAGAACAGAAATGCCGCCAGATTTACCACAACAACACTAGCTCCGGCCGGTGTCGAGTACGTGTAGGACATAATCATTCCACCAAAGAAACAAACAAGTGACAGAACTCCCGATGAAACGACAACACCACAAAAGCTTTTGAATACCCGCATGGAGGTCAGAGCCGGGAAGATGATCAAACTGGAGATCAGCATTGCGCCCATCATCCTCATTCCTATAACAATCGTGACAGCCGTAAGCACTGCTATCAGCACATTATAGAGCGACACATTGACACCCGTTGCCTTGGCAAAACTCTCATCAAATGTAACCGCAAAAACCTTGTTATAACAAAAAAGATATAGACCAAGCACCACTATTGAAAGCACTGCTGCAAACTGCACATCTTCTATGCTCATGGCCAGAATACTTCCGAACATATAACTGCTTACATCTGTCGTCATGCCGGTAGTCAGTGAAGTCACTATTATGCCTATCGCGAGGGCACTTGCTGAAATCATCGCAATAGCGGCATCACTCTTTACTTTGCCATTTTCGGTTATGCGAAGCAGGAAAAAAGCGGCTAACACAACAACCGGTATGGAAATTTTAAGAGGTGACCATCCTGCTGCCAATGCCACCGAAAGTGAACCGAAAGATACATGGGATAAACCATCACCGATCATAGAATATCTTTTAAGCACCAGGCTTACACCCAAAAGTGACGCGCATAAAGATACCAGCAGGCCGCCAATCAGGGCTCTTACCATAAAGGGATACGATAACATTTCTGATATAATTTCCATCTAGCGCACCTCATTTTCATCATTTTTTTCTTGCGACGCTTGGCATCTATGCCCCAGCGTCTTAAGTTCCTCACGGCCCAAAAATGAATGGGCTATTTCGCTCTTTACATATTCCTTCATCGGTCCCCAGAACAGGGGTCTCTGCCGCATCTGCAAAATTTTATCCGCCTGATGCACAATATTGGCCATATCATGGGATACCATAAGGATAGCAACTTTTTCTTCCTTATTCAGTTTTTTTATCAATTGATAAAAATCCTGAATTGCCGACGGATCAAGCCCGGTGATCGGCTCATCGAGAATCAATAGCTTATCGGTAGCACATAGTGCCCGGGCAATTAAAACTCTCTGTTTCTGACCTCCCGAAAGCTCTCTGAAACAATTTTTCTCCAACTCTTCGATTCCCAGACGTTTAAGATTTGATCTTGCTTCTGTTTTCTCTTTTCGTGAATAAAACGGACGGTTTCCGCGTTTTCCGAGGCACCCTGAAATAACCACTTCAAATACGGTTGCCGGGAAATCTTTCTGCGCATCTGTCTGCTGCGGAAGATATCCTATACCAGCTTTTTTTAATTCGTCCGAGTATTCTATCTTACCTGATGTAGGTTTCAAAAGTCCAAGGATTCCCTTCATCAGCGTACTCTTTCCGGAGCCGTTTTCTCCGACAATGCAGATGTAATCACCTTCATTAACCTCCATATTTACATCCACAACGGCATCCTGATTTTCATATCCAAAATCCACATGATCACATTTTAAAAGTAATCCCATCTATGTAAAAATTCCTTTCATTATCATTTTCACCATATAAACAATCAATATAAACCTTTTTTCAGATTTTCCACATTCCGGTGCATGAGTTCAAGATATGTAACTCCTGCATCAAACTGACTTCTCGTCACGTTGTGACATGAATTAAATAAAAGCGGCTTGGCACCTGTTTCTTCACCGATAATCTCTGCCACTCTGGGACTTGACAGTTCCAGATAGTATACTGCCGGTATCTGCTCATTTCGCACTTTATCAATCAGGTACGCAATAGTCTTGGCACTCGGCTCGGTATCAGTGCTGCACCCTGAAAATGCTGCACGGTATTCAAGGCCATATTCATCAAAGAAGTATCTTAATGGAAATTTATCTCCGAATACTACCATGTGCCTTTTCGCATGTGAGACGATTTCTCTGAATTCAGCATCCAATTCAGCCAATTCATTTTGATATGAACTGCAATTTTGGGCAAACAGCTCTGCATTCTCCGGTGATTCTTCTGTAAGCACTTCCGTCAATACTCCCACAAGTTTAGAGGCATTGACCGGTGAAGTCCATATATGCTCATCATATTCTATCTCCTCACCATGTCCGTCATCATCGTCAGAATGCTCATCGCTGTGTTCATCTTCACCATGGTCGTGTTCTTCATCTTCCATTCCCTCTACAATCTCCTCCTGCACCACATCGACGTAATCCATCATAGTCACAACCCTCTTAGGGCCGTTTCCTTCTTCAAATGAATCCAACACCTGTGTAAGCCACTGTTCCATGGTTCCGCCATTGCAAACCAGAAGATCTGCATTTTGAATCGTAATCATATCAGCCGGTGTAGGTTCGAATGAATGACTGTCCATTCCGGCCGGAACTACCAGAGTCAGACGTATGGAGTCTCCGGCTATCTGGCGCAAAAAATCATAATACGGAAAAAGAGTGGTCACGACATTTAAGCGTAAATCATCGCTCTTTTTTGCGGTATCATCAAGCTCTGTTTTACCTTTTGGTACGCATGCCGAAAAAAGGCATGAAGACACCAGCAAAAGCATCAGAACCCATGAGATAATTTTAACTTTAAAACTCTTTTTGTGTTTTGACATACTTAATAATTTTATCCTTTTCTCACATTCCGCAAAACATGCGTTAATGTTCATTCATTGTCCGGGCAGTAATATTTTTTCTGACAATACCTTCAACCTCTGACGGATGCGCTGCTATATACTGCGGATGACACTGTTCAAGCTCTTCGCGGCTTCTAAAGCCCCAAAGAACTCCTACGGTATCCATTCCCGCTGACAGACCTGTTTTCATATCTGTATTTGTATCCCCCAGATACAGACACTCCTCCGGTTTCACTCCCAGTTCACGGCAAATGGCAAAAGCACCGTCCGGAGCAGGTTTTTTCGGAGTTCCTTCCTGTTCTCCGCGCACCACGTCAAAATATCCTTTTCCAAAAAATTTATCTATGTTCTCGACTGCCTGAGCATGGGGCTTGTTGGAAAATACCGCTATTTTTATTCCCATCTCCTTTAAAGATGACAAAAGCTCAGGGATTCCGTTATACGGAACAACATCCTTCATGCAGTATTTCGAAAAATTATCCATATACAGCGGGAGTGACTTTTCATAATTTGACAGATTCTCGTCACCGGTAAGGATCAGAGCTCTCTTCATCTGCATACGATATCCGTCACCGACTATTTTCTTGGTTTCTTCTGTGGTAACATGACGCAGGCCGAATTCATCCAGCGTCCTGTTGGTCGTATATGTAAGCGCATAAACAGTATTTAAAAGTGTTCCGTCTAAATCAAAAATACACAGCTTGTACATAATTCTGCTTCCTTCTTTCTTATCCTAAATTGCTACTGCTTTAAATCCCAACTGTCTTAAATCTCAACTGTTTGGTAACGTTCTCTTTTTGAGAACACGCATCCGCAATAGTTCTGCCGATATAAGTGATATTCTGCCGACAACTCGATCGACCTTTTATATCCCTCTTTTTTCTTAAAATCCGACGGAAGGAATGAAACATGATATTCTTCTCCCATCGCCTGTCCTATGGTATTGAGGAGCTCTGCGTTTTTGAGCGGGCTTATAGTAAGTGTAGTTGTAAACCAGTCATATCCGCCCTCTGCTGCCAGTCTTGCCGCTTCCCGAAGGCGCATTTTAAAACATATTTCACATCTATCTCCGCCTTCCGGGTCCTGTTCGTGGCCCTTGACTTCCTCATAGTAATTTTCCGGGTCATATTTACCCTCCACAAAAGAAATCGGATGCACCGCGGGAAGTTCACTTATAAGGCGTTTTACCTCTTGCGTGCGCGCCGTGTATTCATCTTTCGGAGAAATATTCGGGTTATAATAAAACACCGTAATCGAAAAATACTTTGACAAATATTCCAACACATAGCTGCTGCATGGTGCACAGCAGCTATGCAGGAACAATGTTGGGACTTTTCCGTCTCTGACAGCTCTTTCAAGAATTTTTTCCATTTCTTTCTGATAATTCTTTTTGGCGGTCTGCCTTCTTTTTTCGGGATTATTCCCGGTTAACTCTGACATATTTTCCTCTTTCGTTTTTTTTGTGTTTCATATGAAGATATGTGCAATATTTCACATACATTAAAACCTGAAAAAGCAGCTTGTACCCATAGCAGGGTACAAACTGCTTTCTGTTATGTGCTGTCACCGTAAGGTCACACGTCCGTTTACGTTAATAAAAAAGCTGTAGACTAACTTACAGGAAATCACGTATTCTCTTGCTTCTTACAGGATTTCTTAACTTGCGAAGCGCCTTGGCCTCAATCTGGCGGATACGTTCTCTTGTTACATTAAACGCTTTTCCTACCTCTTCAAGGGTTCTAGGATGTCCGTCCTCAAGACCAAATCTCAGTATGATGACCTGTCTTTCTCTCTCCTTGAGATCTCCCAGCAATGTATCAATATGCTCACGCAGCATCACAGCTTCCACATTTCCCTCAGGAGTGACTACGTTGCTGTCAGCGACAAAATCACCCAGATTGGAATCATCTTCCTCACCGATCGGAGTTTCCAAAGATGCCGGTTCTCTTGCGATCTGCATAATCTCCATAACCTTATCCTCGGTCATGCCGAGTGCCTCGGAAAGTTCTGCCACTGAAGGCTCGTAACCAAGTTCAAGTGTCAGTTTACGTTGCATCTTGGACATCTTGTTGATGGTCTCTACCATATGCACCGGAACACGGATTGTTCTCGCCTGATCAGCCAATGCTCTTGTTACTGACTGACGAATCCACCACGTTGCATACGTACTCAGCTTATATCCCTTGGTGTAATCAAATTTCTCGACACCCTTGATAAGTCCCAGATTTCCCTCCTGTACAAGGTCAAGGAAACTCATGCCTCGTCCGGTATATCTCTTTGCAATGCTGACAACAAGTCGTAAGTTTGCTTCAATCAGGCGTTCTTTTGCATTGGCATCTCCCTCAGCCTTGCGCTTTGCAAGACGAAGTTCCTCCTCAGCACTGAGAAGCGGCACCGTACCTATCTCCTTTAAGTACATACGCACCGGATCCTCTGTACCGATGCCATCAAGTAAATCGATCGCATCAAGGTCAATATCTTCTTCCTCGCTCTTGAGGAATTCATCATCTACATCGTCATCAAGAATGGCATCGCCCTCCTTGAGAATAGAATCATCGATTACTTCCGGTATAACATCAATGTTATTCTGCTCAAGGTAACTGTAGATCTGTTCCATCTGCTCTGCCTGCAGATTATCTCCCACAAAAAAATTGTTAATCTCAGTTACATCAAGCGCATTCTGCTTGGTTTTTGCTAATTCTACCAGTTTTCTTAACTTAACTAAAAAATTTTCTTTCTCCACGAATTAATGTCCTTTCGATCTATTTCGCTTAGAAGTTTATAACTTTTCACAATATCCCGAATACTCATTATATACGATTAAATTCTCTTTTTCAACAATTTTTTAAACATATCCGTATATTCCTCGAACAGACACTTCTCCGGAAATGACCTCATGAACATTTCCGTCATCTGTTCTGACAAGCAGCTCTCCCATTTTGTTGATTCCAAGCGCTGTGCCCGAATATTCATTTCCAGGAGAAAGGACTCTGACTTTCGCATTGCAATTTGCCAGACGGCTGTTATATGTATCCATCAGTGCACTCATATCATTTTTTTCAATGAATATGTCATAATATTTCTCATAAGCACACATGATTGCGGCTATAAGCTGACTGCGCCGCACTTCCTGACCTGTTTCCAAATATAAAGAAGTAGCTGTATCACGGATATCTTCCGGAAATTCGCGATTTGCGACATTAATTCCTATGCCTGTCACGATATAGTTGATACAATCCAGTTCCGTGCTCATCTCCGTTAATATACCGCATACTTTTTTGCCGCTTACAACTATATCATTAGGCCATTTAATTTTAGCTTCAAGACCGCAGGCCTCGCTTATGCCCTCCGAAACCGCCAGAGCCGCCACAAGAGTCAGCATCGACGCACATGTAGGCGGCAGCTTGGGTCTAAGCAGCAAACTCATCCATATTCCGACTCCGTGAGGTGCTGTCCAGCTTCTTCCCCGTCTTCCTTTTCCCATGGACTGATAATCTGCCACCGCCAGCGTACCATGTGGAGCATCTTTTTCTGCAGCCCTTTTTATTGCTGTATTTGTTGAATCAATTTCATCAAAATACAATACATATTTTCCTGCCCATTTACTGTCAATACTGCTTTCGAGCTCCGCCTGGCTGAGTACATCTCCCATAAATTTAAGACGATATCCGCGGTTTCTCACAGCCTCAATCTCATATCCATCTGCCTCAAGCTGTTTGATAACCTTCCATACAGCTGTGCGGGATACATGCAGACGTTCACAGATTTCCTGTCCGGACAGATAATCGCCCGCCTCTTTTAACATTCGCAAAACTTCTGTTTTCACAATTATTACCCCCACCATATCGTAAGTGTACTGACAATACATAAAATAAACAGCGCCACACCAATCGTCATCAGGACCATACCACTTCTTCGAAGATGCTTTCTTCCGCGTCCTCTGCAATAACGGTCATATCCGTTGGCCAAATTAAGTATAGCAGCCAAAAGAAAAATTGCCGGAAACAGGATCCTGTTTTCATCCGGATTCAAAAATGCAAGAACTGCAAATATCACAATCAATATACAGATCACAATATGAAGCATATCCAGAGCAAAGGCTATATTTGCGCTTTTTTTTCTTTTTTCCTGCAGATTCAACGCATCCACCCCTTACTTATATCTGCGCCACACACATTATCACGGGTTATTATAACCAAACTGAACAAGGTTGTCAAACGAACTGAAATGCCCTCTTAACATAAAAACCTGAAATATCCTGTTACGCAAAAAGAATGCCGCGAAACGGTATTTTATTTCTCAGCATTCTTCCTGTTTATATCATGTATATATGTCTATTTTGCTTCTTTTACATCAGTTCCCACTTCTGCAAGACCTTTTACGAGACCTGCAATTCCCTGTATTTCTGATGGAATGATAATCTTCGTCGCCTTGCCGTCCGCAGCCTTGGCAAATGCTTCAAGACTCTTAAGCTGAAGAACTGACTTATCAGCTCCCGCCTCCTTGATGAAACGAAGTCCGTCCGCCTCTGCTTTCTGAACCTTCAGAATAGCCTCTGCCTCGCCTTCTGCCTCACGAATCATCTTTTCTTTCTGTGCCTCGGCACGAAGAATAGCCGCCTCTTTTTCTGCTTCGGCCTCAAGGATAGCAGACTCTTTCTTACCTTCGGCTACAAGAATTGTTGACTTCTTCTCACCTTCTGCACGAAGAATAGCTTCACGGCGCTCACGCTCTGCCTTCATCTGTTTCTCCATAGCATCCTGAATTGCAGCCGGAGGAATAATATTTTTAAGCTCTACACGGTTAACCTTAATTCCCCACGGATCCGTCGCAACATCCAGTGCAGCACGCATCTTTGTATTGATAGTCTCACGGGAGGTTAATGTCTGATCCAGTTCAAGATCACCGATGATATTTCTAAGAGTTGTGGCTGTAAGATTTTCGATCGCCATAATAGGATTCTCGACACCGTAGGCAAAAAGCTTAGGGTCTGTGATCTGGAAAAATACAACCGTATCAATCTTCATGGTAACATTATCTTTTGTTATAACCGGCTGTGGTGCAAAATCAACTACCTGCTCTTTTAAAAGTACACGCTTTGCCACCCGGTCAATAAAAGGCATTTTGAAATGCACTCCGACCGACCATGTCTCAAGATATGCACCGAGACGTTCTACAACTATAGCCTGAGCCTGTGGCACGATTCTGATACATGTTGACAGAACAAAAAGTATCACAATCGCAATGATAAGAAAACTGATAACCGCTCCCATATTATTGTTCCTCCTTCAATTTGACGACAATCAGCTTAACTCCGCTGATCGCCTGAATCGTAACCAGCGTATCCTTCGGAATCTTACTGCCATCCGCTGAACGTGCTGTCCATTCCTGACCGGACACTATCGCTGTTCCTCTTGATTCATCATTGTCAATATCAGCAGTAACGATTGCATTTTGACCGATCAGTGAATCAACGTTAGTCTTCACAGTCCTTCGATTAACATACTTAAGTGCCAACGGTCTTGTCAGATACAGTAAAAGAAATGACACAACGACAAAAGCAGCCATCTGGATGTAGGAATTTAACCCTATAAGCGCCAAGAGACATGCTGCCACCGCACCGCCCGCAAACCAGATCGACGTCAGTGCCCAGGATGAAGCTTCCAACACAATACATGCAATAAATACTATCAGCCATGCGCTCCATGTCATTATGATATCTCCTCCTTTCTGATTTCATAAATGTACCGTCCATCACCCAGCCATATAATCACATCAGTAACAGTATATGATATCTTTAGGATTTTAGCAACACTCACCTTCTCTGTCTCGCTGCTTCAAAGAGAAGAACCGAAGCTGCAACTGCCGCATTAAGTGATTCAACCTTTCCTGCCATCGGAATTTTTACCCAGGCATCCGCAAGTGAAGCTGTCTCATCAGAAAGGCCATTTGCCTCATTTCCAATCAAAAATCCGGATGCACCTGTATAATCTTCATCTTCATAATTATTCTTACCTTTTAAATGAGCCGCATAAAGACGTATTCCATGTTTTTTGACTTCATTTATGGTCTGATGAAGGTCATCCGTATATATAAAAGGTACTCTGTAAATCGATCCCATGGTGGATCTGATAACTTTAGGACTGTAGATATCCGCTGATCCGCGATCCAGGATAACGCCTGTAACTCCGGCGCCCTCTCCGGCGCGAATTATAGTTCCCAGATTCCCCGGATCCTGCAAAGTTTCCAAAATCACAAGCTCCGGTGCCTCCCCATCCTTATGGTTTTCAAGCACATCTGAGAGTTTATACGAAAATTGTTCAGCAACCGCCAATATTCCCTGAGGAGTCTTTGTATCAGACATATAGCTCATAACATCGTCTGATACGGTCTCATACTTGCAGCCGGAAAGAAGTTTTTCCGCCCTTTCTCCCTGCTGACGCAAAAAGCTTTCGGAGACGTAGACTTCACGGCGTTTTGTTTCAGGCAATTCTCCGAACATCTTCGGACCCTCCACTAGGAATACTCCCTGTTCGCGCCTTAACTTAGACTTTTTGGAAAGCGCTGCAACTGCCTTTACACGGGCGTTACCCGTACTGGCGATCAAAATTTTTCTCCTTCAGGCAGTTCTTTTTCCAGAATTCCGTACATACAGTCGCTCTCAAGCTTTTCAAGCTCTTCAAGCCACAATCTGCTGCAGGCATCACTCGGCATACGAAGATCACCTCTCGGAGATACTGCTGCCGATCCTACCTTAGGACCATCCGGCAGACAGGAACGCTTAAATTGCTGATTGAAGAATCTCCTATAAAATACCTTGAGCCATTTAAGTATTGTTTCATTATCATAAGCACCGTCAAAAGCCTGTCTTGCAAGACGATATATTTTGCCGGGACGATATCCGAATCTCAATATATAATAAAGATAAAAATCGTGCAATTCATAAGGACCTACAAGGTCTTCCGTCTTCTGTGCAATCTGTCCGTCTTCTGGCGGCAAAAGTTCCGGGCTTACCGGTGTATCCAGTACATCAAGTAAAATGTCGGAAAGTTCCTTTTCGCCACAGGTATCTGCGTAATATCTTACCAAATGACGCACCAGCATCTTCGGTACCGAACAGTTTACGCCATACATGGACATATGGTCGCCGTTGTAAGTTGCCCAGCCCAGTGCAAGTTCTGACATATCTCCCGTACCAATGACAAGTCCGCCTATTTTGTTGGCCAGGTTCATAAGGACGAGTGTTCTCTGACGTGCCTGAGAATTTTCATATGTGACATCATGAACAGACGGATCCTGATCAATATCACGAAAATGCACAGTTACCGCCTCACGAATATCTACTTCCTTAAGTGTTGCACCCAGCTTTTTGGTAAGTTCACATGCATTCTGATAAGTTCTGTCAGTGGTACCGAAGCATGGCATAGTAACAGAAAGAATATTTTCTCTCGGAATTTGGAGCAGATCAAATGCACGTACTGTAACCAAAAGCGCCAGTGTGGAATCCAGTCCGCCCGAGATACCGACAACCGCATGGCGGCATCCCGTATGTTTAAGGCGTTTTTTCAGTCCCATCGCCTGAATCGAAAGAATCTCCTCACAACGTCTGTTTCTGCTGCCTGCATCATGCGGTACGAAAGGTGTCGGGTCTATCACACGCTCCAGTGCAAGCGGTTTTCTTTCCAATGAAAAGCTTACAAACCTGTATTCTTCACGTCCCTCCGTCTGATAGGTCGTCATGCGGCGGCGTTCACATTCCAGACGTTCAAGGTCAATATCAGCATAAATTGTCTGATTTTCAAAACGTGCGGATTCTGACAGAATATTACCATTTTCAGCAATGATATTCTGTCCGCCAAAAACCAGATCCTGCGAAGATTCGCCCTCGCCGGCATTGGCATAAATATATGCACATAGAAGCCTCGCGGACTGACCGCTTATAAGACTTCTCCGGTATTCACTCTTGCCGGTTACCTCATCGCTGGCAGAACAGTTGACAATTACTGTTGCTCCGGCTGAAGCATGGGCAATACTCGGTGGATTTAATACCCATACATCCTCACAGATCTCCGCCCCGACTACAAGATTTTCTACATTGTCACAGGAAAACAAAAGCTTCATTCCCATAGGCACCTGATAGCCGTCCCATGAAACATCAATTGTTTTTTTCCATCCGGGATTAAAGTAACGTCCCTCGTAAAATTCAGAATAATTAGGAATAAAACGTTTTGGAACAAGACCGAGAAGCCTGCCGTTCTGAATCGCAGCCGCCACATTGTACAATTTATTATTGTACTCCCATGGAAGTCCCACAAATATAAGCATAGAATCTCCGGCGGTAAATGCAATTAATTTTTTCAGCTCTTCTCTTGTCCTTACAAGAAGTGATTTCTGAATAAAAAGTTCTCCGCATGTATACCCTGTAAGCACAAGTTCAGGAAATACCATGATCGAGACACCATGTTTCCGTCCTTCTTCTATCTGTCTGCAGACCTGCTCGCGGTTATATTCTACATCTGCCACCTTTACCTCAGGTGTAGATGCCGCTGCACGAATAAAGCCATCTCTTATCATATGGTTTTTTCCCTCCAAAAATACAGTATCTGTTTTTTTCCTTTATGAAAAGATACAATTTAGCATCAGTTCTTGTATAGTTTACTAGAATTAATATACTCGTAAACCTCGCAAAAATCAATGTAAATGTGAAGTTCTCACTCCCAAGCATCCCAATCTTCCTGCTGTTGTTTTCTCACTCTGCTCATTTTTCTCCCTTCCTTTGGAATACGATTAACTGTGTAATTCTGCCTTCCTCAAACGCCTGATTTCTCATGATTTCCGTTCTCTCATAAGCATTCTCTGGTATGCTTCTTCCATTTCTTTCTCAGAGGGTCCCTCTTCTTTAAAAATCGGATGGTATGCATTCAGTTCCTCATCTGTCGGATAGAATGCCTGCAGCTCATCTTCTGTAAGCTTTAATGTTTTCACAATATCTTTTGTTTCCACGCCTTGTGACACAAGTTCCAGCACGGCATACTTATCCGGATTTTTTCTCCAGGCTTTTAAACCAGACGGATCAACGAGTCCAACGAGTCCATCTTCCATAAGTTCCGACGAGGTATCTTGCTCCTGCTTTTTTAACATATTCCAGACATATCTTACGTCAACAAGCAAAGCCCCTTCCCTGTATCCATTCTGAAAATTCCGTTTCCATCTGCATTTGTCTGCAATTTTATCAATGGCTTCCCGCGAGAGTCCAATATAATATTCAACGTTTTCATAATATGTCGAACCAAAATATGGAACATCTATATTTCTCCATATCATACGCTCCGCAATTTGTTCTTTTTGTTTCTGTAATTCTTCTTGTACATATTTTTGAATCTCCGGATTGGTTTTATCTATCATGGTTTACCTCCTCAGCGCTTCTGTTTTGTTTTCTTATGGGTTATTTTAGTTTGTTTTTCGTCATTTAGCAAGGCTTTGCTGTTCTGCGGATATCAAAAATTGCTATTAAAATCAAATGTCAAATTGACTTTGTTTAACCAGTATAATACAATAAACATATACCCCTTATAGTATGGAGGAATTTAATATGAAGCAATGTATGGATGCAGATAATTTACATCGTCGTTTAAAAAAGATAATTGGTCAGGTACAGGCAATTGATCGCATGGTTGACGAGGATGTTCCATGTGAAGATATTCTTTCTCAGATTAATGCTGCTAAATCAGCTCTTCATGGATGTGGAAAGATTGTTTTAGAGGGACATATCAAACATTGTGTCAGAGATGGTATCGAGCATGGTGATGCGGACAAAACAATTGAACAATTTACAAAAGCGGTAGAACGATTTTCAAATATGAAATAATTGCCAGATGCAAGTGAAAAAGTGGATGAGCCAGAAATGTTCCATCCACTTTTTTTGTAAAAGTCATTGACAACCTATACCCCTATATGTATATTATACCTATACCTATATAGGTATAGAAAGGAGTGCTATTAATGAAAAAGGCGATTAAAAAACTAGAGGATTTGATGGAAATTGGTGGCATAAGGAAAGATATCCTCTTGCTTGTAATCTCTGGTGTATCCATTATCTGTAGTTTACTTCATGTGCAGCCATTTCCGTTTGACCTGGCATGGTTTGCGATTATTTTATGTGGATTTCCTATTGTTTTGGAAGCCATAATAGGATTAGTTACAGCTTTTGATATAAAAGCAGATGTGTTGGTTTCACTTGCACTTATTGCTTCGATTTGTATTGGAGAAACGTTTGCAGCAGGCGAAGTTGCTTTTATCATGCAATTAGGAGCATTGTTAGAGGAACTGACAGTTGCAAAAGCCAGAGCCGGTATTGAAAAATTGGTGCACCTGACTCCACAAACAGCCAGAGTATTACAAATGGATAAAGAAGTAATCGTACCGGCGGAACAAGTCAGGATTGGTGACAGAATTCGTGTGCTTCCTGGTGAGACAATCCCTGTAGACGGAATCATTGTATCAGGACAGACCTCTATTAATCAGGCAGTAATGACGGGGGAATCACTACCCGTTGATAAAGCGGTTGGTGATGAGGTATCCAGCGGTACGGTAAATCAGTTTGGAACTTTTGAAATGAAAGCAACCAGAGTGGGAGAAAACAGTTCTATTCAACGTATGATAAAACTGGTTCAGTCCGCAGATGCCGGAAAAGCAAAGATTGTTGGAATTGCAGACCGGTGGGCAACCTGGATTGTGGTGATCGCGTTGAGTGCGGCTGTGATAACCTGACTTATTACGGGACAAATTATCAGAGCAGTGACAATCCTTGTTGTATTTTGTCCCTATGCCTTAGTGCTTGCTACACCGACTGCAATTATGGCTGCGATAGGTAATGCAACAAAGCATGGTTTTTTGGTTCGACAGGGGGATGCATTGGAACGGCTGGCAAACACAAAGATCATAGCATTTGATAAAACGGGTACTCTTACCTACGGTACACCCAGAGTTATTGCGGTACAAAGTGTGACGGATGTATTAACCACAAAAGAACTGTATCAAATGGTGGCTTCTGCGGAACGGTTTTCAGAGCATCCGTTGGGGAAAGCAATTGTTCAGTGTTTTAAAAAAGAAAAAACGGATTTTAGAAAAGTTGATAATTTTCAGATGATCCCGGGAAGAGGCGTGTGTGCAGAGATAGAGGGAAAAAGGGTGCTTGCGGGTAATCCGGAGTTATTAACAGCATACCATGTGGAGATACCAGCTCTGGAAGATACGAAAGACTATATCAGACAGGGATGTACCATCATTTATATATCTGTAAATAATACTTTTGCCGGTTTTCTTGCTTTATCAGACACTGTACGCAAGGAAAGCGAAAACATGATAGATGAACTTTTAAAACTTGGTATATGCCCAGTCCTTTTGACCGGAGATCATGAAAATGCGGCAAATACGATAGCGTCTTTACTCCATATTGAAGATGTAAAAGCAAACTGCATGCCGGAGAATAAGCTTGCATACATTGAACAATATCAAAAAAACGGAATGCCAGTATGCATGATTGGCGATGGCGTCAATGATGCTCCGGCATTAAAAAAAGCTGATGTTGGAATTGCTATGGGTGGTGTTGGAAGCGATATAGCAGTAGATGCTGCTGACATAGCATTAGTGGATGATGAGGTGAAAGAACTGCCACATCTGGTAGCACTGTCCAAGCATATGATGGTTACGATCAAACTGAATATGACTTTTTCAATGACTCTGAATTTCATAGCAATTACATTGGCGATTTTGGGAATCTTAAATCCAGTTATTGGCGCACTCGTGCATAATGCAGGTTCAGTATTTGTAATTATAAATTCAGCATTCTTGTTAAAATGGAGGAGTAAAAAATGATAACAGTTAAGGTTATGGATTTGATTATTGGAATTATTTGTTACAAAAATCAGAAGCATTTCAATCAGTTCACCATGTCACTCTTTTGACTGCACCGCCATATATCCTTTCATGTAGCCGATATCATAGCCCTCTTTTCTGCCCTCTTTCAGAATCTCACGGATCATGGTAAGCATGCTTGCGTCTTCGCTCTCATCCCCATCACTCGCTTAAACACCTTGAAATTCATATCATCCCGTGGTGAGCAATAAACAGCAAATTCAATGGTTTTAAAGGCATGCAGATAATCCGCAATCACTTCTTTGGCTGCTCTTGCCACCACTTCCGGCTTATTCTGAAACGCCCCGCATCCGAATGCGCCCAGAATCACCACTTCGTCACCGTTCAGTACGGCAACATTCAGAATTCTGGTCAGTCTCTTTTTATGAATTTCCAGAAGTTCCTTATCGCTCACTTTAACAGCCCGGTTACCGTTTCCCTGGTTGAATCGGTTGCTCGGTTTCTCCCGCAGGTTCGGCGCTGCACAGGTAATCACATCCACATCATACCACTCAGCCTCGTTCATCAGTTTCGGCATGTTTGTATCCGTCTTGAATACGGTCACGTCCGGCGTATAGATAATATCCGCATTGTTAATCGGATTTTTCGCATTCCGATGAGGGTAATAGAATCCCTTCATCATCTCCGGTACACTCAGGCAAAAATATAGCCCTGAACATCTACACAGACACTCTTCCTGCGCGCTGGAGCCCCTTGTCACGCCGCCACCCGGATTGGTCGCGGAAGCAAAATTATGTACCGCCACCTTCTGGCCTGCATAGCCTGCAGCTGCCTCGAAAGTCCGCTTTGCGGATACAGCAATCTCCGCTTCGTCTGTAAAACGTGCCTTATCCACGGCAGACAGCTCCGTTCCTTCCAGAATCAACTTCTGATTTTCCACTGACCGTGCAAGGGCGTCCTTAATCTTTCCATTTGTTTCACACAGCCTTTTAGTATCTTCAAAAATCTCTACATTCTCAACACTGCCCATACGTTTATCATTCCTTTTCTCTTTTGTTAATTTTAGCTTTTATAACATTGTAAAATAACCTTGTGCTTCTTCTCATACCCTCATTCAAATCTATATCTCTTCATCTTCAGTTACAATCGATCGTACGTTTAGCTACAACTATATCATCATTGCAGTGACATTGCAAGGCAGCTTATCCTGCGGATAACGTTTTTTATATTATAAGCAAATTGCGAAGCAATTTCTTGCAATTTTTCATTTTATAGGCAAATTGCAAAGCAATTTCCTATAAAATGAAAATGGCTGCGGAATTTCTCACGCAGCCGTCGTGCCTGAAAACCGTACCTTGGCACTGTGATCTCCCACAGGTTTTTTACAGGGCGATTTGAAAATCTGCATCATATGCTTTCCCAAAATCGTCTCCATGAACAGGAACACATAACCTGATAACAAATAACCGATAAGCATTGACCATAAACAATAACTGCCTGTAAGTTTTGTTAGAAATATGCCCTGTACGGAACTTCCACTTAAATCTCCACCTCAAACAACACCGTCTGATTGTAACAATCCAGTGCGATCTGCATTTCCATGATCGTATTGGATATACGTTCGTATTCCTGCCGTATCAGTTCAGGGTCGTAGTTGATATACCTATACTCAGGTGCCGAACCGGAAGAGCCGAAGGAGCTGCTGTATACGCGTGTTTTCGGCAGTCTCTTGCGCATATCGTCAAGCACGAACTTTCTCTTGTTGAGCTGCGCCATCCGGATCAGGATGCCGTCAATGCTCATTTCCTGCTCACCGACCTGCACTTTCGCAGTAGCATTGGTCAGATTCAGTGCATGCTTGATGGTAACGATCTTCCTGTCAATCTCGTCAATTATATTCGCAACGGTCATGTAATCGTATTCTGGAATAACCGGCTCCTCATTGACCGCAGCCACGTAAGTACTGGATGCAGCTTCCTTGTTTACCCAGAATGCTTTGTCTTCTTCCAGGCTTCTAAGCATCTTGTTTGCATAAGCCGATGTAATTTTCTGCATGGTTTTCGCCTCCCATAATATTCTTTTCAAAGCCAATAATCTAAGGCCCACAATTTGCTTTTGATCCGATTGTAAATCATACGGCAGCGAATGTCATTCAACTATCGGTTTAAAATTCCCCATAAACATTTTTGTTTTATGGACAAATTACGAAACAATTTCTTATAAAGCGAAAAATATCCCCGTCTATGACGAGGATATCTTCAATCGTAGTATGTAATAATCTACTTAAAATAATGAAATTGTCTATGCTGGGTAACGATTTGCCGGACAACCATTTGTAAATGGCCTGCGGATTTTCAAATCCGAAAGCTCCCTGGATTTCCCGAATCGTATACCCCTGTTCCAAAAGCAGCTTTCTTATGCGTTCCCCGGTCTTTTCCGGCTGGATTGACAAATACATTGGTTCCATACTTTGCGCCTCCATGATTCAGGACCGTGTTTCTTGATAACGTAAATATTGTACCACAGAAAGGACAGACTCGCCAGTACCAATCCTAAGGAAATTGTAGCTAGATCCTGTTCGCGATAGATGGGAAAACACAGATTTCAAGTTTTCATCCCTTATTCGCGATAAAAGGGAAAAACCATATGCAGGTTTTTCCCTTTCTGTTCGAGATATAAAAGGAATGTTTTACGCTTTTTTTATCCCTTGTTCGCGATTAGAGGGAATGTTCGCGAAATAAAAGGAAAAGAACAAAATCCCCTTACAGCTCATCTACGTTTTCTACTACTTTTCCGTCTCTCCAGATGCGCTCAAGATCATAAAACAGTCTGTCATCACGGGAGAAAATATGTACAATCAGATCACCGTAATCCATCAAAATCCATCCTGCTGTCTGATAGCCTTCAATCTGACGGCATTCATGGCCGGCTCTTCCGAGTTCCTCCTGTACATTATCTGCCATGGCCTTTACCTGGCTTGCGTTGTTTCCGTCTGCTATAACAAAATAATCAGCCAGTACGGATACTTCGTGAATATCGATAATGCGAATATCTTCGCCCTTCTTCTCTTCCAATGCCTTGACGGCAAGCTTGGTCATATCTTTTGCATTCATGGGGGAAATCCTCCTTTTGCTAAACATTGTTATGGTGGTGGTGTGAGACTAAAATCATCTGCTTCCACTCCTGGCATCATTGTAATACTTCCATGTAAGTTCAGTGGTATCATCTTCCGCCGTATTTGTCTTCTTCAGATAATCTCTGGTACTGTCAAGTATCTGATACAGTGCCTCGTCCAAATCCTCAAATGCAAGTCGGCGCATCTTTGGCAAATTTGAAGCCTTATCGCGGCGCGGTTCGATATAATCCGCTACATATAAAATTTTATCCAGAAGTGACATGGCCGGTTTTCCCGTAGTATGACAGGCTATGGCTGACAATATTTCCGAATCGGTAATTCCATATTTGTGCTCTGCCATCCACGCACCTAGCTTAGCATGAATAACAGCCGGTGCCCGCAGCTCTCCCTCGGTCAATTCGATCCCACGTTCCTGACATTTGCGAATAATCGTAGCATCATCATAGCGTTTCGCGCAATCATGAAGAAGTCCTGCCATCTCAGCCTGATCAAGATTTGCACCATATCTCATTGCAAGTGACATACATGTGTAAGATACTCCCAGCGTGTGTTCATATCTCATCGGAGTCAATTTCTTTTTTAAATGTTTTCTTATCTGAGTAATTCTTTCATCCATCACAAATCTGCCTCCTGATACAATCGATGCTGTTCAATATATTTACAAACGCTTTCCGGAATCAATGAACGCACCTCATCTAAATGTCCTTCTTTTAAAGCATTTCGGATATCGGCCGAAGCAACTTTCATTTCACTACAATGAAGTTTCATAATACGAGCTTGATATTTTTGCTCTAAATATGAAATCTGTTCATCCAAAGAACACTCTGCCTCATCATATTCTCTCACTGCTGCTAAAAAAGTAATATTCGAAAGAACATATTCATAGTGATACCACTTTTCAATATCTAAAATCGAATCAGCGCCTGCAATAAAATAGAAATCCACGTCATGATACTCTTCCCTTAAAAGTCTCAGCGTATCAGCGGTATATGTATTGCCTCCGTCTCTGCGAAATTCAAAATCAGATAATTCAAAATATGAATATGGTGCTATCGCTGCAGCGGTCATGCCCATGCGGTCTTTAGCCGATGTGATTTTATGATCCTTTTTATGCGGTGGAATTCTGGATGGCATAAACCAGACACAGTCAAGGCCATATTCCTCGTAGGCCTGTTTTGCCAGCATAATATGCCCATTATGAATAGGATCAAAGGTTCCGCCCATAATACCGATCTTTTTCATTTATATCTGCATCCTTTCCGGAAGTTTTTAATACCACAGAATACAGCTTTAAAACATTTTTAAACTATTATCTTGGCAGAACTATCTTGCGTTTTTTCTCGTCCTTTGCCTCTTTATACAGAACAATTTTCTTACCGATAACCTGCACAACCTGTGCATGAGTGCGCTCTGCGAGAACAGCTGCCAATTCATTGCCGTCATCGGCACAATTTTTTAAAATATTTAATTTAATTAACTCGCGGGCCTCCAGCGCCTCTGCAACAGCGGCAGTCAGCTCCGGTGTCAGACTGGATTTGCCAATCTGAAAGATCGGATCCATGGTCATCGCAAGCCCCTTCAAATAAGCTCTCTGTTTGCTTGTCATAATTAATCTGTCTCCTGTCAAAATTTAGCTTTCGCCATATACATGGCCCTTAATAGACAAATAACGGTATACCTACTTATAATAATCAAATTCCAGTCCATACATACGAACTGTATCGCCCTCTTGAATACCTGCCTGTTCAAGTTCAGCCAGAATACCGCTGTCCTTAAGGAACTTCTGGAAGAACCTGAAGCCCTTCTCAGAATCCAGATTTGTGTATCCAAGCATCTTCTCAATCTTAGGACCCTCAACCACATAGACGCCATCTTCATTGCGCTCCACGGTATACGGCAGATTTTCTCCCTGATACTGATACTCAAATTCCTTTTCAAAGATCACCGGCTTTTGATCTACTGTCTTAAGAAGATCGTTTACATGGTAAAGAAGCTCCTTTACTCCATGTCCGGTAACAGCTGAAATTGCAAAAACCTTGATTCCTTCTGGCTCAAATTCCTTTTTCAGTCTTTCTACGGGATCTTCCCAATCATCATCACCCGGATTATATATAGAATCAGTCTTGTTGGCTGCTATAACCTGAGGACGCTCTAAAAGTGACTCATTATATGCCTTCAGTTCGGCATTGATGGTTCGGATATCCTCAACAGGATCCCGGCCCTCAACCGATGCCGCATCAACCACATGAACCAGCACCTTGGTTCTCTCTATATGACGCAGGAAATCATGTCCCAATCCGACTCCCTGGGATGCTCCTTCTATAAGTCCCGGAATATCCGCCATGACAAATCCCTGTCCATCCTGCAAATCAACAACACCAAGGTGCGGATCGAGTGTTGTAAAATGGTAATTGGCTATCTTCGGACGCGCATTTGACACGCGGGACAAAAGTGTGGACTTACCTACATTCGGGAAGCCGACCAGACCGACATCAGCAATAACCTTAAGTTCAAGCTGAACCCAAAGTTCCTGTGCCGGCTGTCCGGGCTGCGCATATTTCGGAACCTGCATCGTGGAAGTGGCAAAATGCATATTTCCAAGACCGCCCTTTCCGCCCTTTAAAATCACTTCCCTGCGGTTTTCACCGGACATATCTGCTATAACCTTGCCGGATTCAAAATCCTTAATAACGGTTCCCTCAGGAACCTTAATGATCAAATCATCTCCGTCTGCACCATGGCAGCGGCGTTTACCGCCCTGTTCTCCATCTCCGGCTACGTATTTACGAACATGACGGAAATCTGTCAAAGTATTCAGTCCGTCGTCCACTTCAAAAATGACATCGCCACCGCGACCTCCATCGCCGCCGTCCGGACCACCGGCTGCTACGAATAGTTCCCGGCGGAAGCTTACATGGCCATCGCCGCCTTTTCCGGATCTGATATAAATTTTTGCTCTGTCGGCAAACATAAATACCTCCTTATGATCTAAATTAAAAAAGAATCCTGCTCGCAGGATTCTCCGCCTGCGGCGGGTCGCTTCAGCGACACAATTTTGCTCCGCCGCAGTGCGATCCCGCGGAGCGTTTTTTGCTTTATGGACAAATTGCGGAGCAATTTGCCCATAAAGCAAAAGGCTCCATACATATTGTATGGAGCCTTCCAGTAATTATTCGTTAATTGCTCTCGGGTAAACAGAAACCTGCTTTTTGTCTCTGCCCTTTCTTTCAAACTTTACGACGCCGTCAACCATAGCGAATAATGTATCATCTCCACCGCGTCCTACGTTCACACCTGGATGAATCTTGGTTCCGCGCTGTCTGTAAAGAATGTTGCCTGCTAATACAAACTGACCGTCTGCTCTCTTTGCACCAAGTCTCTTGGACTCGGAATCACGGCCGTTCTTTGTAGAACCAACACCTTTTTTATGAGCGAATAACTGAAGGTTCATTTTAAACATGCGTTACACCTCCCTGAATCGAATTTTAATGTATTTATCTCCGTATGTATCCGCAATATCGGTAATCCCGAGTATCAGCGAATCCATCAGGAGTTTTGATTCTTTACTGATGCTGTCAGTGAAATGAAATATAAATTGACCTGTCTTTTCATCAACACTGCCCTCAAAATGGTCCTCGGTAAATTTCTCTACCGAATTTGCCATATTGACAGTAAGAACAGATACTGCAGCACAGACAATATCTTTGCCGTACTCATCGTACCCTGCATGTCCCTTTACTTCCACTCCCGTAGTGCATCCGTCAGAATCAGAGTATACGTCTACCTGAATCATCTCAATTAAGCATTGATCTTGTCGATCTTAACTTCTGTAAAGAGCTGTCTGTGACCATTTTTCTTATGGTATCCAGTTTTTCTCTTATACTTGTAAACGATAACTTTCTTGCCTTTGCCCTCTTTAACAACTGTTGCGGATACAGTAGCACCCTCTACAGTCGGGCATCCGATCTTAATCTCACCGTTGTTTACAGCAAGAACCTGATCAAAAGTAACAGTTTCACCTGCAGCAGCACCGAGTCTCTCAACTTTGATTACGTCGCCCTCGGCAACCTTATACTGCTTACCACCTGTTGCAATAATCGCGTACATCTGATGGCACCTCCTATTATCATTACTCGCCAGCTGTGGCGGCTTGCGCACTTATAGCCTCGCTGTGCGGCACACTTTGACATTCTAACATTCCCATGCTGTTCTGTCAATATTTTTTAACGTTTTTCATATGAAAATTTTTAAAAGTCGTCTTCTCTTTCTCCCAGGTCCCTGCTGAGCGGTTCAAGATAATGAACCAGTATATCGCGATGGCTTTTTATCCTCCAGGTTTTATCCATCTCCTCGTATGTAAAGCTTTTTCGTCCGCCCTGCTTCATCCTGTCCCAATATGCGTCAAGATGAAAGAAAGGCAGATAATAAAGTTCATCCTTTTGGGAGAAATAGATGATCAGGAAGGCGATTCCGCCCTGCTCCTCAAATTCTCTCATAAATTCAACCTGGTGAGGGTGAACATTTTGAAGTGGAAATGTATCAGCTGCACATTCTTTTGCATCAAAACATACAGGGACGCCCTGAATCGCACCGATATAATCGACGGTACTTTTCTGATCAAAATAAGCCAGTGTGATGTGCCTGCTGGCCTTATCAATGGAAATAGGCGTGATCGGTGTCGGAATTTTCTGAATCAGAGCCAGTTTTTTTTCACGATACAAATCATTCGTATGATTTATCATATCTTCAAGAGTCGAACCTCTGAGTCCTCGGCTGTTCCATGTACCCATACTGCACCTCCACGTCCTTTAACGAACATCCTATCTTCTTATCATATCCGCCATTTTCTGCATATCCTGCGGCATCGGTGCCGTAAATTCTTTACATGAAAGATATGAAAGAGGTTCTGGTACACTATCCGGCATTACCATCCGCCATGCGTGAAGCATTTGCGAACGAACACCGAATTTTTTCATTATCTCATCATTTATCCGCTGATCTCCGTACTTAGGATCTCCTACTATGGGATGTCCTATGGATGCTAAATGAGCGCGAATCTGATGAGATCGCCCTGTGATAAGCTCAACCTCCAGAAGAGTATATCCATGTCCTGAGAAAAGAGGTTTGTATGCAGTACGTATCGGCTGACTTTCCGGCACCTCATCTTTGTGAACAAAAACACGGTTAGTCTTTTCATCCTTTTTTAGCCAGCCTTCAATTCTTGTTTCATCTTTCACGGTTCCGCGCACCACGCATATATAAAATTTTCCAAGACTTCTGTCCTTGATCATCTCAGACATAATCTGAAGACCCGGAAGAGATCTCCCTGCTGCCACTAAACCGCTGGTATTGCGGTCAAGGCGGTTGCATATCGATGGTCTGAAGGATTTAAGCTCTTCTTTTTTTAATTTCTCCGAATCAAGAAGATAATCAATCAGATATTCAACCAGTGATTCATCGGTATCCTTAGCCTTCTGCGAGAGCATTCCTGATGGTTTGTTGATGAGTAGAATATTTTCATCCTCATATACAATATCAAGTTTTTTCTTTTGTACCTTCTGAATCTTCACTTCAGAAAATTTATCAATTGTTTCATCAGAAAGAAACAATTTGACTTCATCGCCCTCCGACAAATGTTCAGAGCCATCACATTTTTTTCCATTCAATGTGATATTTTTCTTGCGCATCATTTTGTAGATAAAACTTTTACCTGCCAGATTCAGATACTTCGTCAAAAGCTTATCCAGGCGCTGTCCTGCCTCATTTTTAGATACGGTAAGCATCCGCATGGTTGCTGCCTCCCCTACATAGATAGACTTTTTATCACTCTGACTCCGTACTCCACGGTTCCGTCATCCTCGTATTCCGAAGCCGGTTTTAGTCCGTGCAGACGTTTGTCAAAGGTATTTCGCGATGTCATAATTCTTAAATTCGGATCCAGCCTGTTGGCTTTAAGCAGATCATTAAGTCCCGTCTCTGCCCTTTTCACATTGAGCTTCGGATTAATACAATATACATAAATACCGGTGGGATGAACCACTGTAACATCTGCCGGTATCACGTCCTGTGATGTGGTAAGCACCAGATCATAAAGCACCTCAAACTTGTCTTCATATGGCAGATAGGCCTCATGAAATGCCTTATCAGGTGTGTGATACTTAAAAATAGCGATAAACGGTGAAGCGAGATTTGCTGCCGGAAGTACCGTAACAATCGCCATGACTGTAAGTATTTTCTTTAGAGAATCATTATCGGTAAAAAGCCGTCCGCAAAGCTGCGCGATGATAAACAGCGCCAGAATCGCAATCCAAAACAGCTGCCTGCGCTTAAAATAATTGCGGTAGCCATAGTCTCCCTTTTTAAATTTTTTCACAGTAAAATAATCCCTTCTTATTTCCTAAAACTGTCATTTTTATTCCTGATACGGTCTGCATCAATGCGAAAATTTATAAATCATCTGTTAAATATCTGCATAAGCTTTAAAATACATTCATGCGGCATTACTTTGCAAAGCAGAAAGAATATCTTCATCAAAAAGCCATAGACCGAGACACTCTTTCCTGCCATAGAGTCGCGCATGGCAAGTTTTACAACCTTTCGCGGATCTGCCATCACAAGCCGCTTATACAGCGGAATCTTGCCTGTGCTCTCTGCAATATCAAAAAATTCCGTTTTGACCGGTCCCGGGCAGACAGCAGTCACGCCTATAAGGCGTGGGCGAAGCTCTTCCCTAAGCGCCCGGCTGTAGCTTAAAACAAATGCCTTCGTAGCCGCGTAAATGGCAAATCCCGGCTGCGGCAGAAATGAAGCTGCCGAAGCGAACTGCAAAATACGGCTGTTTTCACTCATGTACGGCAATACCGCATGAGTAACAGCGCAGAGTGCCTCACAGTTCAACCTTATCATTCCTGTCTCATCATCCATGGAAAGCTTACCGACAGCTCCTATTTTCCCAAAGCCGGAAGCATTTACCAGGATTTTTACATCAGGTTTTCGCAGTGCCAGCTCATTTTCCAAAATCTTAATTTGTGACGGATCGGTAAGATCTATCGAAAAGCATCTCGCAGGGATAGGAAGAGTTTTTTCCAGTTCCCGCATCCTTTCCATACGTCTGGCGACAAGCCAGACCTCTTTAATACCCGAAAATCTGTCCGCTATCTGTCTGGCAGCTTCTCTGCCCATCCCCGATGATGCACCTGTAATCACCGCTATTTTCATTACAAAACACTCCCGTCAGTATCGCATTATCTATAAATGCTAACAAATACATATCATCATTTCTTCTTATGCACATTACGTATGGCCTTCTTCTTAACAGCCGTATGTCTGCCTGTTTTCTGTCCGGGCAGCTGAGAGCCGCGGTGGGCTTCTTTATGGCCATTCGGAGAGAATTTCTTTTCACTCATCTGACGCGGACGTATAAGACATTTCTTGTCAAATCCAATCAGATCTGTTCTTCCTGCCAGTCTGAGAGCCTCCTGCACCAGTTCATAATTTTTCGGATTACGGTATTGAATCAGGGCCCGCTGCATGGCCTTCTCATGCGGATTGGTCGGCACATATACCTTTTCCATGGTGCGTGGATCATATCCGGTATAATACATGCAGGTTGAAAGCGTGGACGGAGTCGGATAAAAATCCTGTACCTGCTCCGGCATATATCCGAGATCTCTCAGATATTCCGCCAGCTCCACCGCCTCCTTAAGCGTAGACCCAGGATGTGATGACATCAGATACGGCACCAGATACTGCTTCATACCAAGCGATTCATTCATCGCATAGTATTCCTTCATAAATTGCTGATATACCTTATTTTCCGGCTTGCCCATCCGTTTCAATACATTATCCGATATATGTTCCGGTGCAACCTTTAACTGTCCGCTTACATGATATTTACAAAGTTCCCTCAAAAAAGCCCGATTCTTCTCTGCAAGAAGGTAATCAAATCTGATACCAGAGCGGATAAATACCTTCTTTACCTTCGGAATAGCCCTAAGCTTTTTAAGAAGTGAAATATAATCACTGTGGTCGGAATTAATATTTTTACATGGCTGCGGAAAAAGGCACTGCTTATGCACACATGCACCGTAAGTCATCTGTTTTTCGCATGCCGGATGACGGAAATTCGCCGTCGGTCCGCCCACATCGTGGATATATCCCTTAAAATCCGGTTCTTCTGTGAGAATCTTTGCTTCTTCGATGATTGATTCATGACTTCTCGTCTGAACGATGCGTCCCTGATGGAAGGTCAGCGCACAGAAGCTGCATCCGCCAAAGCAGCCTCTGTTGCTTATCAGACTGAATTTTACCTCGGTGATTGCAGGGATGCCGCCTGCCTCGTCATAGCACGGATGCCAGGTTCTCATATACGGAAGCGCATAAACATCATCCATTTCTTCTTGAGAAAGAGGCTTTGCGGACGGGTTTTGAACCACATAAAGCCTGTCACTGTACGGCTCCACAAGTCTTTTGCCTGAAAATGGATCCGTATTGCTGTATTGCGCAAAAAAGCTCTCAGCGTAGGTCTTTTTATCTGATGACACCTCGCGATAAGAAGGCAGACGAATCTCATCATAAACTGTGTCAAGATTAGATGCTTTATATACAGTTCCGTCAATAAATGTAATATCCTTGATATCGATCCCGCTTGCCAACGCATCCGCAATCTCAACAATTGATCGCTCTCCCATGCCATATGAAATCAAATCAGCCTGCGAATCCAAGAGGATAGATCGTTTCATCTTTCCGGACCAGTAATCATAATGTGCCAGACGTCTCAGACTTGCCTCAATACCACCGAGAATTATCGGCTTTTTCGACCATGTGCGGATCAGATTGGAATAAACTATAGTTGCATAATCAGGTCGTTTTCCCATCTCTCCGCCCGGTGTATATGAATCCTTCACGCGGCGTTTCTTTGATACAGAATAATGATTTACCATCGAATCCATATTTCCGGCACTCACAAGCCAGCCAAGACGTGGCTCTCCAAGTCCTCTTATGCTTTCCGGATTTTTCCAGTCAGGCTGCGCTATGATTCCCACTTTATAGCCATGGGCCTCAAGCATGCGGCTTATAATCGCATGTCCGAATGACGGATGATCCACGTATGCATCACCGCATACGTATACAAAATCACAGCTTTCCCAACCGCGTTTATCCATATCAGCCCTGCAGATCGGCAAAAAATCGTGTACCATTTTATATAACCCCCTGTAGCAGTTCATGGTAGTCTCTAATGTAAAAATCAGCGAGCTTTTTCTTTTCCTCGGTCATCGACAGGGAAAATTCATCTTCAACCGCCCCTACACACATACCGGCATTTTTTCCGGCCATTATTCCCGCCGGAACGTCTTCAAATACAAGGCACTTTTCAGGCTCTACTCCCAAATCCGATGCCACCTTCAGATAAATATCCGGAGCCGGTTTTCCCGCTGCCACCTCGCATGCGGTAGCTACCACATCAAAATATGAGCGAATCTCAAGGGCATCCAGCACTGCACTTACCATCTCATATGCATTGCTGGTCGCTATTCCCATGCGCATTCCCCGAGCTCTTAAAAACGAAAGAAATTCTAAAACTCCCGGCTTTAACGTTACCTCATGACGGTATTTGTCAATCGACATCTCAATCCATATGGCCTTGATCTCATCAAGAGTCATCGGCAGTTTGAAATTTTCCTTAAAATAAACCGCTGTCTCTGAAAAACTCATTCCCTCTATATCTTTCTGCAGATTTTCCGGACAATCATAGCCAAAACGTTTCAGAAATTCTATATCGATGGCCTTCCACATCCACATGGAATCCACCAGGGTTCCGTCCAGATCAAATATAACTACGTCAAAAGATTTTATGTCAATATGTTTTGCTTTTGCTTTTTCTTTTACATTTTCTTTCAGTGCTTTAATCTCCGCTTCGGTCAGCGCCCGGTATTCTCCTGTTTTTAACGTATCATCAAGGGCAAGCGGTCCCATGGAGAGACGTTTCAGATAGACAACTTTTCCGCCCTCAGCTTCAAACATTCTCTTTACCTGATGAAATTTTCCCTCATGTATGGTAAGGAGGGCCTCACAGAAATCTTCGTCTGCCTCATTCCATTTTCTCTCTATCGCCAAATCTGCAGGCTGCACCTTCGTCCCGTCAAGAAGAGTCAGTCCATCCTTAAAACGTGCTTCTATTCCGTCCTTTAGAGTACCTTGTACTCTGGCAAAATACACCTTGTCGACGTGTTTTTTTGGTGAAAGCAGTTCGTGAGCGAGTGCGCCGTCATTGGTAATCAGCAGCAGTCCCTCTGTATCAATATCAAGTCGTCCGACCGGAAAAAGATCCTTTCTCTTTGCATCACAAATCAGCTCTGTGACCGTCTGATAACGTCCGTCTTCCGTAGCCGACACGACTCCCTGAGGCTTATTTAACATATAATATTCAACATCCGCAAAGCCCACTCTCTGTCCGTCAAGCAAGATATTGTCCTTTTGAGGTGAAATTTTCATGGCAGCATCGCGGCAGATCTTCTGATCCACCTGTACGCGCCCTTTTCTGATCATTTCCTTAACCTGGCTTCTGGTTCCCTGCTTCATCTCTGCCAGGAAACGATCCAAACGCATACTTTTATCCTGTCCCATCACATCCACCTCCATCCGGGATTGTATTTATTTTTTATCTGAGTTCCCTTCTTCTGCGCCCATCCAAGGGAAAATCCGTCGACACCTACGAGGATCAGACCATCTGATACCTCTTCTGCTTCCTCCTCTTTGAGTGTCAGCGTTTCACCCTTCAGATATCTGACAACCCTTTCATCAGATGCGGTAAAATTCAGGCAATTTGCAAATTCGTTCATATTAAGATTCATTGCCAGAGCCTGAGAGGGTTCAAAACGGCATTTTTTTAACTCGCCAAGTAAAAGTCCTGTCCTCAGGCATCGCAGCGGACTAAAATATCTCATATTCTTACCCGAAAGTTCGTCAGGCAGATAGTATACACGGTCATCATCATGATAAATACGGTCAAAATTCCATTTATCGTTCGGAAAAAACTTCAGAAAATCCAATAAGGCTGAAAAGTCTTCATCTTTTGACCGCTTTTTACCATTACTTTTGCCATTACTTTTGCCATTATTTTTTTCCTTATCCGTCGCATTATCCAAGCTTACCGGCTGAAGCTTTCCTTTTTTTATGACATCAGATTTAAGAATTTGTATATCAGATTCCTTTATTGCGGCATTTTCGTCTTTAATCTTCTCAAGCAGTGCCACGAAATGTCCTTCACCGTCAATCCTGTGAGGGAAGAGTCTCAGGCATCCTTCTACTCCACGGCTTGCCTCAAAGCCATATTCCGTCTTCAAAGGGATGATTGACATCTCCGGATGTTTTTCCAAAATCCACTCTATGGTCCCCTCATCCTCATCGCTGTCAAATGTGCATGTAGAATAGACCATTTTGCCTCCGGGTGCCAGCATCTGCACGGCAAAATCAAGGATCTGACGCTGCAGACCCACGTAGTATTCCGGTCCTTTTTCGCACCAGCTCTTTACCATAGACGGATCCCGACGAAACATTCCCTCTCCCGAACATGGTGCATCCACAAGAATCTTATCAAAAAACTCCGGCAAAACACCTGACATCTTTTCCGGTGTTTCGCTGGTCACACAGATATTTCCGGTCCCGAACATTTCAAGATTTTTAAGAAGGGCTTTAGCGCGCGAATTGCTGATATCATTTGAAAAAAGTACACCCGTGCCATGCAATCTGGCCGCAAGCTCCGTGCTTTTACCTCCGGGTGCGGCGCACAAATCCAGGACTCTGTCTCCCGGCTCTATCGGCAGATAAGCCGCCGGTGACATAGCACTCGGCTCCTGCAGATAATAAAGTCCCGCAAAATACCACGGATGTCTGGACGGACGCTCGTTTTGATAATAAAATCCATTATTTGCCCACGGCACCGGTTTCAAATCCCAGTTCTCTTTTTTTGCCATATCGAGAAAAAAATCAGGTGAGAGTTTTCCGGTATTTACACGCAGGCCGGACCTTGCTTCTTCCTCATATGAAGCTAAATATTCCTGATATTCATCACCAAGGAAATCTTTCATTTTTTTAAGAAACTCTTCCGGAAGTTCATGGTAATTCAAAGCATTTCCTCCAAAATTTGTTGGTTTCACAACATGCAGACTCACAGTTTTTAAGACGTGGCACAGCTTTCAAAGTAACACAAACGGGAATGTGCCTCAGCACACTCCCGTCATCATATCCAAGTACGCGACTTTCCGTAATAGTAGTGCCACCGTCAGGCGGCATGAAAGTTTATTCTGCAGACTCGCCTGCTGTAGGTACGGATACGTCTGCGGTCTGTACTGCCGGTGCAGCATCCTCCTGCCCTGTCACAACGCTTCCTGCCAGCTCATTGCGGTTTGATGATACAACATCATAGCTTGACTGCATGGAGCTCATATATGACTCAAAGCGGCTCTGGGCACCATCCATAGAATGTTTGATGATGGTCTGCAGGCTGCGAAGCATGTCGTCCGTATACTGTACAGAGCCCTGACGGATGCTGTTGGCCTCCGATACCGCATTGTCAACAATCTGCTGTGCCTGTGCGTTGGCCTGCTCAATAATGCTGTTGGCCTCTGCATATGCACGCTGCATGATCTCATGCTCATTTACCAGCTCATTGGTCTGGGCAGTCGCCTCTGCAACCATGGCATCTGCCTGTGTTCTTGCCTCCTGCAAAATAGCATCCTGATTGCTGATAATCTTCTGATACTTTTTTATCTCCTCAGGAATACGCAGGCGCAGTTCCACGAGCAGCTCTTCCATCTCTTCCTTATTAACCAAAATCTTTGTATTGGACAGCGGCTGAAATTTACAGCTGCCAATATAATCTTCAATTTCCGTGATAATCTGTTCAATTCTGCTCATAGCTTTTCTCCTTACTTACCCTTCCCCTCAGCCTGAAGTGCCTGATATTTTTCCCGTACATATTTTGCAATGACAGGATCCAGAAATTCAGAAATATCGCCTCCGTACATGGCCACCTCTTTTGCCATGCTGGAGCTTAGATATGCATACTTAAGGCTTGTTGTCAGGAACAGGGTATCTATCTCTGGTTCTATCACGCGGTTCATCTGCGCAATCTGAAGCTCATACTCAAAATCAGTAATCGCACGCAGTCCTCGCACAATAACCTTTGCGTGATTCTGACGCATAAAATCAATCAGAAGTCCGTCAAATGACTGAACTTCCACATTCGGAAGGTCTTTTGTCACTTCCTCTAACATCTTAACACGTTCTTCAACAGAAAACAACGGAGATTTTGCGTTATTGCACAACACTCCTACTATGATTCTGTCAAAAATTTCAGAGGATCTTTTTATAATATCAAAATGTCCGAGAGTCACCGGATCAAAACTTCCCGGATAAATAGCTGTTTTCATCTTCTCCTATCTCCTTTAAAATTCAGGATTTACGGATAAACAGATGTTTATTCGTCTTATATATCTTTTCTTTTTCAAGATGATATCCCAATTCAGAAAGATAACCGCACTCCGTTTCTTTGGATGCCTCTACAATAATAACCGTGTTCTCATCTGCCAGCGAAGACTTCGACAGGTAAGTGAGAACTTCCTTTTCCCACAGATGATTATACGGAGGATCCATAAAAATAAAGTCAAATGCACATTTGCGGCCCTCTAGCCTCCTGAGCGCATCTGAAACATCACAATTAAGCAGAGATGCCTTATCCGCAAGATGAGCTGCTTTCAGGTTGTCACGGATACAATCGGCTGCTTTTGGATTTTTCTCCACAAATATCGCTTCCTTAGCTCCGCGACTCAATGCCTCGATTCCGATAGCTCCGCTTCCACCGAACAGATCAAGGAATGTACATCCGTAGATGTCATTATGAATCATATTAAAGAGGGTTTCCTTTATCCGATCGGTCGTCGGTCTGGTATCCATTCCCTCTATTGTCTTCAAAGTAAGCCTTCTGGCACTTCCCGCTATCACACGCATGGCTCTGTCTCCACCTTGCATTTTGTAGATTGATGTATTTTTAACATTACATCTGTTCTATTATAGTATGAGTTTTATATATATACAAGCAAAAAAATTGACATTTTTATCTGATGGACAGAAAGGCCGCCAGATTACCTCTCTTATCTCCCATCACACGATGAGAATACAAAAGGTCCGGATTGCATTTCGTACATACATTGGCAACAGCCAGATGAGAAGGTGTGATTCCACCATCAAGCAATATGAGGCTGTTGGCTGCCCATAGATCCAACTGATACTTTCCATCCCCCTTATTCAGCAGAATAGCTTTGTCATAACACACATCCCGGCCAAATTCTTTTATAAATGCCTCTGCAACGTCTTCACTGACTTCATAGCAGTCCTTGCATATACTGGGGCCGATACAGACACGGATATTTTCAGGAGATGAGCCAAATGCATCCCTCATCGCCTCGATCGTCCTAAGTCCCATTCTGTTTACTGTTCCCTTCCAGCCTGAATGCGACAGACCGATTGCACGTTTTACAGGATCTACAAAATATAGCGGAACACAATCGGCATAAAATGTCACCAGGGTCATTCCGGGTACATCGGTGATGAGCCCGTCAACATTTTCATAATCACGCTCTTTCCAGAGTCCTTTTCCGGCATCTTCTTCGGTTACCAGTCGAATATTGGTTGTATGGGTCTGATGACTGAGTACCATTTTTGAAATATCGCATCCCAATATATCAGATATCCTGCGATAATTTTTGAGTACATCCTCCCGGTTGTCACCGCGGGTCAGTGAAAAATTCATCGTCCCAAAATATCCCTTGCTTGCGCCTCCGATACGGGTTGAAAATGCGTGACGCACCATCTCGGTTTCTTCTAACAAAGGGAATTTAAAATAAGCAACTCCATCCGTTTCATAAAGGGAAATCATCCCCTTATGAGACGGTTTCTGTATATAAGTTAATGCCATGGTTTCCATGTCCTCTTTTAATAAGATTTAATATCCAAGGTCCAAACATTCGATGCCAGCTTGTTTGTGAGAGAATGTCTGACCTTAATCACTCATTCCCAGAAGGCGTCTTTTATAAGTCTTACATTTTCCCCAAGCACCGTCACCACATCAAATCTGCACGTTGTATCATCAGGGATATGATTATGGATCATATAATACCTGGCGGTTCGCAAAATCCGCGCCTGTTTTCGGGCATCCACCGCCTCCGCAGGGTCTCCCTCACGTCCGCTTCTTCTGTATTTGACTTCAAGGAAAACCAGATACATGCCGTCTCTCGCTATGATATCTATCTCCCCCTGACGGCATCTGAAATTCCGCTCAAGAATCCTGTAACCATGCCTTGTCAGGTATTCACATGCAAGTGTCTCATATTCATCGCCTACGACGCGTTTATTAAGACTGCCTCTTTGAGATTCTTTGTGCATCGCGACCTATTCCCCCAGCAGCTTCTTTAAAAATGTTCTGCGATGAATCGGACACGGGCCATAGTTAAGTATAGCTTCATTGTGGATCTTTGTACCGTATCCTTTGTGTTTCGCAAATCCGTATTCCGGATAAATCTTATCATATTCAATCATCATATGGTCTCTTGTCACCTTAGCCAGAATGCTGGCCGCTGCAATAGAGACACTTTTTGCATCGCCTTTGATGATTTTAACCTGTTTTTCTTCAGGAATTCCCGGAATAATAACGGCATCATTTAAAAATATATCAGGCTTCACGGAAAGCTGCGATACTGCCTGCCGCATTGCCTCGTAGGTTGCCTGCAAGATATTGATATCATCGATAAGCTGCGGACTTGCCATTCCGATACCATAAGCCACGGCCTTTTCTTTTATTTCCAAAAATAATTCTTCACGACATTTCTCGGACAATTTCTTTGAATCATTAAGCCGCAGAATCGTGCAGTCCTTAGGAAGAATTGCCACAGCCGCCACCACGGGCCCTGCGAGCGGTCCTCTGCCTGCCTCATCTATACCACAGACAACTCCCATATTTTCATACTGATGTTCATATGCGCGCATTGTTTCGAGGCGTGCAAGCTCAGCCTCAAGTTTTTCACCGGTTAATTTTCTCATATATTTCTCAGCCTTTTCACATTTATGACATTTCCGGCATCTGAAGCGTCACACGCCCGAGTTTACCACTTCGAAAATCATCTAAAAGAAAGCCCGCCGCTTTTTTCGTATCCAGCTCATTTCCTTTTAAAAGACAGGATCTGGCCTTTGCAATCTGACGCAAAACTTCCCAGGCTCTTTTTGTTTTCTCTGATTCGTTACTAAGTTCCGGAGTATCCGATGCCATGTTTATCTCGTCTGCCGCACCTTCATTTTCAATTTCAATGCCATACCGCTCATTTAGTCTTTTCCCGTAGCGTAATGACAGATTTTTGATAAGCTCTGCAGCCAGTTCTTCCTTATCCAAAATTTCATCGTTGATCGAACCTATAAATGCAAGGCATAGTCCCACGTTCGGATCCTCAAATTTCGGCCACAATATGCCCGGAGTATCAAGAAGTTCCAGTGTCTTATTAAGGCGAATCCATTGATTTCCCTTGGTTACACCAGGCTTATTTCCTGTTTTTGCGCATGCTTTTCCTGCAAATGAATTGATAAATGTAGATTTTCCCACATTCGGTATACCTACTACCATAGTGCGGACCGGACGATTTTTGATGCCGCGGCGTCGATCCCTCTCTATCTTTTCCTTGCAGGCCTCAGAAACCAACGGTTGAATCTGTTTCATGCCGAGTCCTGTACGGGCATTAATACGAAGCGCATGAATGCCCTGTTCCTTAAACCACGAAATCCAACGTTCCGTACAGCCGTCATCTGCAAGATCTGCCTTATTTAAAAGGACAATTCGTCCCTTTCCTTTGGAAAGTTCGTCTATATCCGGATTACGGCTTCCGAGCGGCACACGGGCATCAACCAGCTCGATAACAAGGTCGATCAGCTTTATGTCTTCCTGCATAGCTCTCTTTGCCTTTGTCATGTGTCCCGGATACCATTGTATCTGCATAGAATAACCTCATTTCTTTATTATATCATGACTCGCACCTTCGGTGCTTGCCGCTGCTTCGCAGCTGTCATGATCCAATTCGCCGTTCGCCAATCATGCAAGCATGTTGGCTCACTTGCGCTCATTATATCATAGACTCACGAACCTCGTGCTGACGCACTCCACTGCCTGCTAACGCAGGCGGTTCGTTCGTTAATGGTCCAAGAAAAACAAATGTCTGCTGCGCAGCCGCTTGTTTTTCTTTTGGACTCATTATATCATGACTCGCACCTTCGGTAATTGTTTCACTCATGAAACAAATCCAAAGCTCTCCAACGGCTGTATTTTCAGCCATACCTTCCCCTTAATCTGGCGAAGCCGTACATTGCCCACATTGGAAAAACGGCTGTCCTCACTTCCGGATCGATTATCTCCAAGCAGGAAATATTCATTTTTACCGAGAGTTATCGGATATTCCGCCAGTCCGGCCAATGCAGCCTCACCAAGCTTATCAGACGCATCTAACCGCTCTCCGTTAATAAAGACAAATCCATCCTTGATCTGCACGGTTTCTCCCGGAAGGCCTATTACTCGTTTTATATTATAATTTCCTGTTTCTTTTTCATAAACAACTATATCAAATCGTTTGGGATGCATACAAAGATACGACAAACGATTCATCAAAACCTTCTCTCCCTGAGAAAGCACCGGTTCCATAGACTGACCGCTCACGCGGATCTGCGTTCCCATCGCAAATACCGCAAACCACGCGACAGAGATAACCACAGCAATGTCGACAATCCAGCCTACCACCAGCCTGATACGGTTTTTATCTTCCCTAAGCTCCATATATCTGTACCTCTTCGCATGAGTGTGCATTTAGCCGCCTGACAACACTTTCTAAGTAAACTGACATGCCGCCTGACGGCGCCACCGGCGCTTTGCACCCTCGCAAAGCGTTTTTGTTTCATAGGACACATTTTTCCTATGAAACAAAAAAGGCTGCTGTACAGTTCCATCCGTCATAACAGATACGCACAATGATATATCTGTCAGCAGACCGTACTGTACAGCAGCCCCTTCCGCGTCAGCAATTATTTTACTAACTCTTTTACCTTCGCTGCCTTGCCGATTCTTGATCTCAGGTAGTTCAGTTTAGCTCTTCTTACTTTACCTTTTCTTACAACTTCAACGTTCTCTACAGATGGAGAATGTAACGGCCAAGTCTTCTCTACACCAACACCGTTAGAATTCTTTCTTACAGTGAAAGTTTCACGAATGCCGCCGTTCTGTCTCTTAATAACAGTTCCCTCGAAAACCTGAATTCTCTCGCGGTTTCCCTCTTTGATCTTAGCGGATACACGTACTGTATCACCTACGTTGAAACTCGGAACGGTTTCCTTCAACTGAGCTGCTTCAATGTTCTTAATAATTTCGTTCATCTTTGTGAACCTCCTTTAAAATCTTTGATGTTCTTAATACGATTCCAAATAATAAAATTTCATTTACAGTAACAGCGGAACATCTCTTTATTTCACAGAATTAAATTCTATCATAGCAATTCCTGATTTGCAAGGACTTTTTGTTTTAATTCATGTTTAATTTTCCTTACTTCGAATCAGTTCTTCCAGATATTTTCTTTCTTTTTTGTCAAGTACCGCATCTTTGAGAAGATCCGGCCGGCGTTCAAGAGTTCTCTCTATAGACTTCTGCCTGCGCCATGTTTCTATATTTTTATGATGCCCGGTAAGAAGTACATCCGGAACCGCTTTGTCCATAAACACAACCGGCCTGGTGTATTGCGGATATTCCAGAAGATTGTCATGAAATGACTCAAATTCCGCCGAAACGTCATTGTTAAGTACTCCCGGAACCAGGCGTGAAATACAATCAATCATCACCATGGCCGGCAGTTCTCCTCCGGTCAGCACATAATCACCTATGGAAAGATAATCTGTCACTACCAGCTCCAATGCCCGCTCGTCTATTCCCTCATAATGACCGCACAAAAAGACCAGGTCCTCTTCTTTAGCCAGTTCTTCAGCTATTTTCTGATTAAAAACCCGTCCCTGTGGTGTCAGATAAATGACACGAGGCCGCTTTCCGATGCGCGCAGCCAAATCCTCATAGGCGTCGTAGATCGGCTCCGGCTGCATCACCATGCCGGCTCCTCCGCCGTAAGGTGCATCATCCACATGGTGGTGTTTATCCTTTGAGTAATCACGTATATTGATCGCCTCAACCGAGATAAGTCCCTTATCAATTGCACGGCCCGTGATACTTGTGTTTAGTCCCCCGGTCACCATCTCGGGAAACAGGGTCAGAATATGAAAATTCATCTTTTTCTCCTATATAATTCTGACAGCGAATGCTGCGTGCCTTGCACTCATACGACATTGAAAGGTATTGCATCGCCTACAGGTCCAGCAGACCATCCATAATATGAACAGTCACAACACCGGCATCCAGATCAACATCCAAAATACACTCCTTGATAGACGGGAAAAGATATTCCTTTCCATTCAGGCCTTCAATCACGTATACGTCATTTGCAGCCGTCTGCATGATATCCTTTACATTTCCGAAATCTTCGCCCTTATCAGTCACTACCTTAAGGCCAATCAGATCTGCTATAAAATTCTCATCAGGAGCCAGCTTTACTGCCTGATCGCGGGTTACCAAAATATCCTTATTGCGATAGGCTTCACAATCCTCGATACGGTTCATTTCTTTAAATTTGAGGATAACCATATTTTTAAAAAAACGTACCTGTTCCACATTTACCGGCATTTTTTCCTTTCCGGTGTCAATAAATGCTTTTTTCAGCTTTCTGAATCGATTTACATCGTCGGTGGTAGGAAAAACCTTAACATCTCCGCGCAGACCATGCGGTGATGTAATTACTCCAACTCTCAGATAATCAACCATCTGCTATTCCTCCTATAAAACTGACATGCCGCCTGACGGTGGCACCTCCATGACTGAAAAGTAGTTGTTTCGTGCATTCGGCACTGACAACACTTTCAGAGAAAAAAAGCCGGACACCCTTTCAGGCGGCCGACTTTTCAGCTTCGTCTTTATTACTGAATTTCTACAATAACTTTCTTGTCTTCCTTGGATGAAGCCGCCTTGACAACCGAGCGAATCGCTTTCGCGATACGACCCTGTTTTCCAATTACCTTACCCATATCGGCCGGTGCAACGGAAAGCTCAATTACAGTCTCGTCGTCTTTGACAGTTTCTGTAACCACTACCTCGTCCGGATTTTCAACCAGTGCTTTCGCGATAACTTCAACTAATTCTTTCATACATTTGCACCTCACAGGTCAGTGTGCTTGATTACTGGATACCAGCGATCTTTAACAGTTTACCAACAGTCTCTGTCGGCTGAGCACCTGTTGCTAACCATTTCTTAGCAGCCTCTTCATCAAATTTCAGTGTGCTCGGCTCTGTGTTAGGATCATAGAAACCAACTTCCTCGATGAATCTTCCGTCTCTCGGGGATCTTGAATCTGCAACAACGATTCTATAGAAAGGAGCTTTCTTCTGACCCATTCTTCTTAATCTCATCTTTACCATTTTAAGTTACCTCCTTGAAATCTTTCCTTATTTTCTTAATTGTTGATGGAATTAAAACAATCCATCATTATTTATGGAATTAAAATATTCTTTGGAATATCTTATCCTTATCTTTACTAAAACGGCATCTTCATCTTGCCGAACATGCCTCCCAGTCCGCCAAGTCCCTTGCGCTTACCGCCGCCTGCCATGCCCGGGAACTGTTTCATCAGTTTCTTCATATCCCCGAACTGTTTTACCAGACGGTTGACTTCGGCGATATCCACACCGGCGCCCTGCGCAATGCGCTTCTTGCGGGATGGATTCATCAAATCAGGGTTTCTGCGTTCTTCGGCTGTCATCGAAAGGATGATTGCTTCCACACGCCCCATCGTCTTCTCATTTTCATCCAAATTCAAATCTTTGAGCTGTCCCATGCCCGGCATCATACTCAGGATGCTGCTCATGCCGCCCATCTTCTTGATCTGATTCATCTGATCAAGAAAGTCATTATAATCAAATTCTGCCTTTTTTATCTTGCGGCCAAGCTCTTTTGCCTTGTCCTCATCAATCACGGCCGCTGCCTTATCTATGATTGAAAGGACATCGCCCATGCCCAGAATGCGTGAGGCCATGCGATCCGGATAAAACTGTTCCAAATCCGAAAGTTTCTCACCCATACCGACATAGATAATAGGTTTACCTGTCACAGCCTTAATGGAAAGTGCAGCACCACCTCTGGTATCACCATCCATCTTTGTCAGGACAACTCCGTCAATGCCGATCTTGTCATTGAACATAGTTGCCACATTGACCGCATCCTGACCTGTCATGGCATCTACAACGAGAAGTGTCTGATAAACATCCACATTCTCCTTAATCTCAACCAACTCGTCCATCATCGCCTCATCTATGTGAAGACGTCCGGCTGTATCAATGATAACTACATTGTTTCCATTCTTAGATGCGTGTTCTATGGCTGCCTTTGCGATATTTACAGGTTTATGATTTGTTCCCATGGCAAACACTGGAACGCCCTGCTTTTCGCCATTTTTCTGCAGCTGTTCGATTGCAGCCGGTCTGTAGACATCACACGCTACCAGCAACGGATTCTTTCCCTTTGCCTTAAGTTTTCCGGCAATCTTTGCCGTTGTGGTAGTCTTACCTGCACCCTGAAGACCTGCCATCATGATGACTGTAATCTCATTGCCGGGTTTCAGTGCAATCTCCGTCATCTCAGAGCCCATCAGTTTGATAAGCTCATCATTGACAATCTTTATTACCATCTGTCCCGGATTCAGGCCGTTTAGAACATCTGTTCCTACTGCCCGTTCCTGCACAGCACTGATAAACTGTTTTACTACCTTGAAGCTTACATCAGCCTCCAGAAGAGCCATCTTAACTTCCTTGAGACCCGCCTTAACATCAGCCTCGCTAAGTCTGCCCTTGCCTGTCAGGTTTTTAAACACATTCTGCAGTTTGTCTGCCAAGCTTTCAAATGCCATCAAAAACCTCCTGAACTATAAATCAAATTTCTCATAGAAGCAATTATTATAAATCTAACTACTATAAATCCAATATCTCATTCGAGATTCTGCCGATTGCCTCAATCAGTGTCTGATCCTGTGTATGAGCAAATTCCTGCGTCAACCGATGAATCTCACTTACTTTCTCCTTGGTTTTCTGAAACTTGGCAATCAGCCCAAGCTTTTCTTCATATCCAAGAAGAGTGCGGTCGCAACGTCTTATCAGATCATGTACACCCTGACGGGTAATTCCCTGTTCCTGTGCAATCTCACTGAGTGACATATCATTAAATACTACATCTTCATATATGCACTGCTGATGCTTTGTAAGAAGTTCTCCATAGAAATCATACAAAAGACCCTGTTCAACAATCTTCTCCATTTTTCATCACCTGTGATATCATACACGATAAAATCAGGGGTGTCAAGTATTTTTTCTTGTCATCACGTCAGTTCACTTATTTACAATATCTAATGACAATATTTATTGCACACAACGATATTTTATCTTGAAAAAAAAACATCCCCATGTTATATTAAACATAAAGAAGGGAAAGCCAGAGGGACGGCTTACCCCGAATACTATAGCATCAACCTTTTATAAGGTCAGCCGTCATTATTCGCAGTAATGGCGGCTATTTTCGTCTTCCCTTGAAAATCTCGTAGCAAAGACCAACAAGGGTGCAAATGAATATTCCAATCTGAATCAAGTCAGAGTATGTAACATACATTGGCAACGCCCTCCTTTCTTTCGTCTGGAGGGTTTTGTCTGCACTTCGCCCTCCGATAAAGAGGGTAAGCCGCCCGGCTCTCTGGTTTCCCATGTGTCTATATTACCATCTGCCAGTATCTCTTTCAATCAATTTTTATACTGTTTTTTCGCAAAACTGTCACTGAACAAACATTTTAGATTTCCATCTTTTCAATCACGCAGGTATGTTTTTTATCTTTATCGTAGTTAATCCCCACCAGCAGAAGAATTCCCCTATATGATTCCAGCGCTTTCACATAGTTTTTCTGCTTAATCTGTGCAATCGCACCCTCTGCGTCCTTATCCTTCTTAAGCTCTATAACCACCGCAGGTTTATCTGCATACAGCTGCCTTGGTATCAGGCAGATATCCGCAAAGCCTTTGCCTGTCGGTAATTCCCGGATAATGGTGTAGTATTCCCTCGCAAAATAAAATGCAAGGTTGATTGTGCAGCTGAGCGAATTTTCGTCATTGTACTTAAGTATGGAGATCTCCTCATGCGCACGATCGATTCCCTCTGCCACTGCCTCTGCATCCATATCCCACAACGATTCCAAGAGTTTCTTTGAAGCTGTCACGGAGCGCATTACCTCACCCCAACCATCCATTCGCTTAATTGATGTCACATACACTTCACTGACTTCTCTGTTGGGAATTGACACACAGCGATTATCTCTGTCATAAGAAAGGTATCCCAGATGAATCAACAATGCAAAAACATCGTCCGCGCAGTGAAATGTAGTCATATCGTTGGAAAAGCCATTTACATCCACCTGTATGCTTTCACCGGCCAGCATTTGAATGACCGCGTCCTTAAGCCCATCCAGATTCATCTGAATGTATACCTTCAGTGCCTCATATGTCTCCGTCTGATTCCAATACGTGTCATATACATGGCTTAACATGGCATCTACAACTGATTTTGGGCTATACATGGAGTGAAGTATGGTACGACCACCCATCTTCAATTCGACCAACTCATATCCATCATACCAGGCCTTTGCTTCCTCAAAGCTCATATCGTGTTGTGAACAAAGTTCCTTTACCTCATCCTCGGTAAAACCGAAGTACGGTGCCAGCTCTCTCGGATTTGTCATGGAATATTCCGAAAACATATTGAGTGCTGAATGAGAACCATATTTCTTAATAGGGAGAATACCTGTCATGTATGCCAAGGCAACATATATCTGGTCCTTCAGCCAGAAACGCAGGAAATCCAAGTATTTCTTCTGCGCTTCACTATTTTGGGAATATTCTCTGAATAAACAGTCCCACTCGTCGATCAAAATAACAAACGGACGTTTAGTCTGGGCATATATATCCATCATAACCCATACCAGATTATCCTCTTCCGTAATTCCGGGATAAGACATCTTAAGTTCCACCACAATGCGCTTCTGTAAAACTGCAAGCATCTTGTCTATATCATGTGTAGCACTCAAAAATTCCTGCATATTTATCTTAATCACATCGTATTTATTCAAATGTTCTCTGTAGGATTCCGCTTTGCTAATTTTCAGTTCATCGAAGATATCAGAAGTATCTTCCTCGACACCGTAATAAGCAAGTAGCATATCTGCAGCCATGGATTTCCGAAACGACGCGGACGACTGACGCAGACGAACTTTTGTTCTGTTCTGACAAGCTTATTGATTTCGGCAATAAGCAACGACTTGTCTACATATATCTGTGAACGCAGACTTGTGCGAAATCG
>CAVHPN010000025.1:0-31041 GCA_963637995.1 Prevotella sp. CAG:279
TCAGTTTATTCATTGCTATTGTCTGTTTCTTTTTCTTCTGTTTCTTTCTCTTCTGTTTCTTTTTCTTCTGTTTCTTTCTCTTCTGCTTCTTTTTCTTCCGATTCCGATTCCGATTCAGACTCTTCATCTGATGTCTGACCGCCTATAAAATGTGCCATTTTGCCGATTTTGCCCATATGACTTGTGTCAACTCTGGTAATCTCGGGCTCATCAGGAGCATCAGCCTCTACAACATCGTCCTCCAGGGCTGCATTCTGATGAAGCGTGCCGCCCTGATCTTCGGTTTTATCCTGATTCATGGTCACTGACGGGTATACATCTGGATTTTCTTTTGCATCTGCAAGTTTTTCATTCATGAAATCCACGAATTTTTTTTCTTCCTCTTCATCAGAAAATGCTGATTTAGCAACAAATTGCCATGTTTTTTCATTTGTTTCAAGCAGATACATTCTCTCAATTTCAACCATCTGCTCAATATCGCTGTAGCTGTAGGTTTTTGTCATCTCCTGCTCTGCAACCGTCATTGTCAGTGTCTTTTCATCAAGCGACAATTGAACAACAGGGAATTTACCGGTTTTCTCCAGATTTTTAAGTCCGCTCCTCTTCCATATTATGCGTTCCTGATTTTGGTTTGAAATCATGTAAAACATACCAAAGCCAATTACTGCTGCCATCACGACAGACGGCACAAGAAGGACCATATTTCCATTTGCCGAAACCGCACCTTTACCCAGAAAGACAGCTAAAAATGCAATATAAATGAGTGCCGATATCATTTTCATTTTTTTAGACTCATGTTTCAGCACATTCCAATGAATCCAATTTTTGTAATCTTCCTTTTCAAGGCGATATTCAAATTTCTGCATTTCCCTTGACTCCTTTTTTCTTTTTATCATTTGCAAGTTGTAGGAGTGCCGAAGGCACGAAACAACTGACTTTCAATTATGGCGACGCCAACGTAAGGTGGCATGTCGATTTACATTACTGACATATTTAACGCCCTTCACCTATACAAACAGCAAAGAAACATACTTTTTCTATGCCCGCTTTAAGGAGAACTCTCGTGCATGCTTCCGCTGTACTGCCGGTTGTATAAATATCATCCACCAAAAGTACGGTTCTTACATTGCTCTCACTGATAAAATCTTCATCTGCCTGAAACGCCTGCTGCAGATTTCGAAGTCGTTCATCAGGATTCATCTCTTTCAGCGGATCCGTATTGCGAATTCTATATAAAAATTCCGGATATACAGGAACATTTAATCTCTTTGCAATGCGCACTGCCAGTTCCTCCGCCTGATTGAAACCACGTTTTCTTTTTCTGGCGGGATGAACCGGAACAGGTACCAGCGCATCAAACTGCCATGATTTCATATTTTTATATTGCCACAGTTTTTCAGCTGCAGCCGCTGCATAGAAATCAAGATATTCTCTCTTATTCTTATACTTTATAGCCGCTATCGATCGTGCTGCCTCCTCAGTATAATTAAATAACGCCATACCTCTGGAAAACGACCTTCTGTGCTTCATGCAATCCCGGCAATACTCCGTTTCTTCACTATATACTTCTTTTCCGCATTTTTGACAAGTGGGTGATTTGACCGGTGAGAGCCTGCCAAGACACGCCGGGCATATAAGCTTACCCTTTGGCATCACAATTTCTCCGCAAACCGGACATCTTCTCGGATAAAGCGCTTCAATAATGATGCGTGGAAATTGTTCAATTTTTATATCTTTTTCTATCACAACGACTCCATTATTTCTCCAATTCTCTCACGCAGCCCGGAATACCGTCTCTGCTCCATGGCATTGTCAACCATTTGCTGAAATACATACGGAACCCCAACCAGACAAATACAACTTCTCGCACGGGTAACTGCCGTGTATATCAGATTTCTTGTCATCAGCATATGAGGTCCGCTCCAAACCGGAATCACGGCAGCCGGATATTCACTTCCCTGCGACTTATGGATAGTGATCGCGTATGCCAGTTCCAGCTCGTCTAACTGCTTAAAACTATACTCGACACGTTTCCCCTCATCATACTCTACTGTTATAAGCTCTGCAAAGGTATTAATATCCAGTATACGACCAAGGTCTCCGTTGAATACTCCTGTTCCACGCTCTTTTTCTATGCCGCCACGGTTATACGATATCCATTCAATTTGATAATTATTCTTAATCTGCATAACCTTGTCACCCGTACGAAATGTTGTATCTCCATAAATTTTTTCATTTTTGTCCGGTGACGGAGGATTCAGGAATTCCTGCAATATGGAATTAAGTCTTACAGACCCGACAACGCCCTTTCGCATCGGTGTCATTACCTGTATGTCAAATAAATCAGCATGGACATATTGGGGCAGTTTTTCACGAACAAGCGTAATTATCGCGCTGATAATGGCATTGGAATCCTCTCGTCTGATAAAAAGGAAATCTTTGCTCGGTTTCCCGAGCGGAATATTTTCTCCGGCATTTATGCGGTGCGCATTTACAATAATATCACTCTGTGCCGCCTGTCGGAATATCCGGGTCAGCTTTACCACATGGAAACATTCAGACTCGATGATATCACGCAGCACGTTACCCGGCCCCACGCTGGGAAGCTGGTCCATATCTCCTACCAGAATCAATCTTGTACCCACGTTAACCGCACGAAGAAGCGCCTGCATCAGATTAATATCCACCATTGACATCTCGTCTATGATAATGACATCTGCCTCCAGAGGATTATCTTCATTTCGTTCAAAATGCATGGAATTTATGCGATTTTTCTCATCATCCTCAGGCATCCCTGTCAGTTCCAAAAGTCTGTGGATTGTTTTAGCCTCATAGCCGGTTGCCTCAGTCATACGTTTTGCTGCGCGTCCGGTAGGCGCAGCCAGAAGTATATCCATATCTCCCTTTTCAAAATACCGAATAATGGTGTTGATAGTTGTAGTTTTACCTGTTCCGGGTCCTCCGGTAATCACCAGCAGCCCGCAGTTTACAGCTTCTATCACAGCGCGAATCTGTAATTCATCCAGTTCGATTTTTTCGTCTCTTTGAATGACGGAAAGGCTTTTTCGGATCTGTTCTTCCGATTCGGAGCCGGTAATATTGAGATCATGAAGCATCCGGGCTGTATTTAACTCGGCATAATAATAATTTGCAGAAAAGATGGCTCGATATGAATTGTTCTGGTTTTTTACCTCTTTTATCACCAGTCTTTTATCCATCTGCATGTCCATAAGATGCTTGTCAATCTCAGAAATCTCTATTTGCAGAAGATTAGCCGCCCTCTCTGCCAGTTCATCCTCAGGCAGATAGGTATGTCCGTTTGCCGTCGCCTGATACAGTGTATACAAAATACCGCTTTGAATACGGAAATCAGAATCTGCCACAATTCCTATTTTAGCTGCTATATCATCAGCCATTTTGAAACCAACACCAGGAATATCATCAGCTAATTTATATGGATTGTTTTGAACAATCGTATACATCGCCGGTCCGTATTCCTGATAGATTTTTACAGCAAGATTTATGGAAATACCATAATTTTGCAAAAACATCATCGCCTGGCGCATGTCGCGCTTTTCTTCAACCTGCTCGCCTATGGCCATCGCCATCTTTTCACTTATTCCTTTTACTTCGGAAAGACGTTCCGGTTCTTCTTCCATAATGCGAAATGTATCTGCTTTGAATTTTTTTACAATTCTGGAAGCCAAAGCAGCTCCGATGCCCTTAATAGCACCGGAGCCCAAATATCGTTCCATGGAAACAGTATCCTCTGGCGTCTTCAATTCATATTTTTCAACTGCCATCTGTTCCCCGTAAATCGGATGTTCGGTCATACGCCCGCTTGCTTCTATCATCTCTCCCTCTGCAACGTACGAGAATGTACCGACCAGTACATACTCTTCTCCGTCATCCGCGCCGCTTACGGAAAGAACTGTATAACCGTTGTCCTCATTGCGGTATTTGATTTTTTCAACATATCCTTTAACTGTTGCCATATTATTTTAATATAATGCGTCCTCAGGCGAACAGACTAATCATAATTTTTCTTTTCACCATGCGCAAATTCAATAAATTTACCTGTTCCGATCGCAACTGCGGTAAGCGGATCTTCAGCAATCATTGTAGAAATTCCTGTTTTTTCCTCTATCAGTGCATCAAGACCGCTTAACAATGAGCCGCCTCCCGTAAGCACAATACCTCTGTCAAAAATATCCGCTGCCAGCTCCGGAGGAGTTCTCTCTAATACATTGTGAACAGCATCTACAATCTGAAGGGCCGGCTCACGAAGTGCTTCCAGAGTCTCATCCGATGTAACAATGATTGTTTTCGGCAGTCCCGTAACAAGATTTCGGCCGCGCACTTCCATGGTGATTACCTCTGGGCGTCTGTATGCGGCACCAATATTGATCTTGATCTCCTCGGCTGTTCTCTCACCGATAAGCAGATTGTGTTTTTTTCTCATGTAGCGCACCAACGCTTCGTCAAAGTCATCGCCTGCGACCTTGATAGAAGTGCTGACAACCGTACCTCCAAGCGAAATAACCGCAATATCCGCGGTACCGCCGCCGATATCTACGATCATGTTGCCGCAGGCCTTGGAAATATCTATACCTGCTCCTATAGCCGCTGCTACCGGTTCTTCGATGATCGAGACCTCACGTGCTCCTGCCTGATAGGTTGCATCCTCAACAGCCTTTCTCTCTACTTCCGTTGCACCACTTGGGATGCAGACGCTTATACGCGGTTTACGCAGTGTTCTCTTGCCCACTGCTTTGTTGATGAAGTACTTCATCATCTTCTCTGTCACTGTATAATCTGAAATAACTCCCTGACGCAGTGGTCTCACCGCTACGATATTGCCCGGGGTTCTTCCAATCATAAGGCGGGCTTCTTCGCCGATTGCCATAATCTTGTTTGTGTCCCGATCGATTGCCACTACGGACGGTTCTTTAAGAACAACACCTTTTCCCTTGATATATACAAGGATACTGGCCGTTCCAAGATCGATACCAATGTCATTGGACATCAACATAGTTGTTTTCCTCCTGCTCTGAATATATCAATCATCATCTGCTATCTTATGTTATCTTCTTTGCTGTCATCGAATCCGCCCATTGTCCAAGAGCGGACTATACCGATTACTATTATATATAATTTTGGATTCTTTTGAAAGAGGTTTTTGTTTTTTTATGGACTTTATATTTTTTTTATGAACCTGACATATTTTTGACACAAGTTTCCAATACAATACAAGTATGTTATCCGAAAGGATGACATGCCTTTATTTCAAGCGTTACTTGAAATAAAAAAAGCTTTTTCATACTCATACCGGACGGTTCGCACCGTCCGGCCCCCCTAAGCCAATTTCTTTTTTATATACCTACCATTCCCAATTTAAGAAAACAGTGAAGCCGTCGGACTCTCAGCCGACGGCTTTACTGATGTATTTATACTTTCAGACTCCATTCGCTGCAGTCCCAGACTTTCGTCGCAAATCCTTCATAAAAATCCGGTTCATGACAGATCAGAAGGATACTTCCTTTGTATGCCGTAAGTGCCCGCTTAAGCTCTTCCTTTGCCTCAACATCCAGATGGTTCGTCGGCTCATCGAGAAGCAGAAGGTTTGTCTCGCGGTTAATCAGCTTGCACAGACGCACCTTGGCCTGCTCGCCGCCGCTGAGCACACGCACCTGGCTCTCAATATGCTGTGTTGTCAGGCCGCATTTTGCCAATGCGGAGCGAACCTGATACTGAGTGTAGGACGGAAATTCTTTCCATATCTCATCGATACAGGTCGTGGTATTTCCCGGTGCCATCTCCTGTTCAAAATATCCGATGGAAAGATAGTCTCCAAGCGTTACCTTGCCGGATACTGCCGAGATCAAGCCTAAAATACTCTTTAACAGTGTCGTCTTTCCGATTCCGTTAGCACCGACCATCGCGATTTTCTCGCCGCGCTCCATATAGAGATTTAGCGGTCGGGATAATGGTTCGTCATAACCGATCACCAGATTTTCTGTCTCAAAAATACACTTTCCGGCAGCCCTTGCCTCCAAAAAGTTGAACTCAGGCTTCGGTTTTTCCTTGGCCAGTTCGATCACATCCATCTTGTCCAGCTTCTTCTGACGGGACATCGCCATATTTCGTGTGGAAACACGTGCTTTATTGCGCGCCACAAAGTCCTGCAGCTGCGCAATCTCCTGCTGCTGTCGCTTGTAGGCTGCCTCCAGCTGTGCTTTCTTGGCCTCATGCACCTCAAGAAACTTGTCATAATCGCCCACATAGCGGTCAAGGCGCTGATTTTCCATATGATAAATGATATTCACTACACTGTTTAAGAAAGGCACATCGTGTGAAATCAGAATGAACGCATTTTCATATTCCTGCAAATAACGTTTCAGCCACTCTATGTGCTGAACATCCAGATAGTTAGTCGGCTCATCCAGCAAAAGAATATCAGGCTTCTCCAAAAGGAGCTTTCCAAGCAACACCTTAGTTCTTTGTCCACCGCTCAAATCAGTCACATCGCGGTCCAGACCGATATCGGTAAGTCCCAGTGCCCGTCCTACTTCCTCCACTTTCGCATCGATGGAATAAAAATCGTGATTCATCAGAAGATCCTGTATCGTTCCCAGCTCTTCCATCATCGCATTCATCTCATCTTCGGATGCCTCTCCAAGATGGTCACAGATCTCATTCATCTGCACTTCCAGCTCGAAAAGGAAGGAAAATGCGCTCTTTAAAACCTCGCGAATCGTCATCCCCTTCTCTAAAACAGTATGCTGATCCAGATATCCGACGCGAACGCGTTTCGACCACTCTACTTTTCCCTCATCAGGCTGCATATGCCCGGTAATAATATTCATAAACGTCGATTTTCCCTCGCCGTTCGCACCGATAAGCCCTATATGCTCACCCTTTAACAGGCGGAAAGAAACATCCTGAAAAATCGCCCGGTCGCCGAAGCCGTGACTTAAATGTTCTACATTCAATATACTCACGTATCTACCTCTCCTATCTATTTTAACTTTCTTTATGTAATGGTCTTTAAGTAATGGTGGTGCCGCAGTCAGGCGGCATGTCAGTTTTTTGTTAAACTTATCTCTGTACTTTGGCCTGCAGTCTCAGGCAATGCCAACTTCGATTTATTGTACACGAAGCGTACTCTCATGACAAGCAAAGATTTGAGATATCCTTTTATCTTTTTTATCCGGATATCTTGAACTTTTCCGGATTTATATAGTAAGATAGGAAGCAACCGACTTTCAGTTATGGTGACATCACCGTCATGCGGCATGTCAGTTTTACAGCCAATAGGAAATACCTTGATTTTCAAAGGAGATTTTATGTACACCTACACATGGTACCAATGGTTAGCTTTTTTCTATATATATTGTTTTTTTGGCTGGATCTTTGAATCCACATATGTATCATTTAAAGAAAAACGATTTGTCAACCGCGGTTTTCTGCGTCTTCCTTTGATTCCACTATATGGATTTGGAGCCGTTATGATGCTATGGGTATCTATACCTGTACAGGATAACCTAATGCTTGTTTATCTTTCCGGCTTTGTCGCAGCCACAGCTCTTGAATATGTTACCGGTGCCGTGATGGAACGTTTATTCAAGGTGCGCTACTGGGACTACAGCAGCCAGCATTTTCAGCTGAATGGGTATATATGCCTGAGCTCATCTATCGCATGGGGTTTTCTGACTATTTTTATGACCGATGTAATCCATGAGCCAATCGCCCATGCCGTACTTGCCATTTCCCCAACTGCCGTTGTCACCTGTGATTTCATCATAAGCGTCCTTTTCGTTGCTGACACATATGAATCCACCAAGGCTGCACTGGCTCTGGGACATGCTCTGGAAACCATGACAAAAATCAAATCCGACATAGAGATTCTTCAGGCCAAAATCGAGCAGCTCGGCGAAGATGCCATCGAACGCGGTATACTTTCCCGTGAAGAAGCGAAGGAAAAGCTTCAGGCTGCCCAAACCGAGGCTGTGCGTAAGCTTTCTGCCATCCGCGGTAATGCCGGAGAACATCTTGTTTCCGTAAAACGCGGTGTATCAAAACGCATTCTGGAAATCCGCAGTGAGGCAGACGCACGAATTGCCTTTGACAAGCGCCTTGCAGGAATGAACACTCAGCTTGCCGAACTTAAGGAGCGTCTCAAATCCGTACGCCCGGCTAAAAAAATACACGCATTCTACCGTCGCGAGCTGCTGCGAGGCAATCCAACCGCAGTTTCATCAAAATTTGCAGCTGCACTTAAGGATTTAAAGAAGGAACAGTAATACAACCTAAAAGGACAGTAAATCAATCTAGAAAAACAGAAAAAGAGCCGGTCAATTAATGTGGCCGACTCTTTTAATATTTTATACCTGATACACTGCCACTACAGCAATCCGTTTACAATAGCCATAACCGACTCGCCTACTTTTTCCGATTTTACTGCGGCATCTTCCAGTGATGTACCCTTTACACCGTAGTAGAACTTGATCTTCGGCTCTGTTCCAGACGGGCGTACACACAGCCATGCATTATCTTCAAGTTCATAGTAAAGAACATTGGAAGACGGAAGTCCGGTCGGTTTTACCTCACCTGTTGCAAGATCCCTGACTGTGTCTGCCTTGTAATCGCGAACTGCCAATACCTTGTATCCGGCAAAATCAGACGGTGTATTGGCGCGGAAATATTCCATGATCTCCTGAATCTTTGCCAATCCCTCGATACCCTTTAATCCGATGGATTTAACTTCATCTTTATAATATCCGTATTTCTCATACATCTCGACCATGGCATCCCAGAGAGTCATGTTCTTCTCTTTGTAATAGGCAGCCGCCTCGCAGAGTGCCGCTGTTGCCGAAATGGCATCCTTATCGCGAGCGTATGTACCGATAAGGCATCCATAACTTTCTTCCATGCCGAACAGATAAGTGCCCTTGCCTTCCTGTTCATTTTTAAGAACCTGCTTACCAATCCACTTAAATCCCGTAAGAACCTCTATAAGCTGGGCACCGTAATATTTGGCAACCGCATCTACAAGGTTGGTTGTAACTATGGATTTGACAACCTGTCCATCTGTCGGAATCTTACCGTTAGCCTTTTTCTGGCTGAGTACGTACTCGCAAAGCAGAGAACCTGACATATTGCCTGTAAGCGGAATATACTCACCGGACTTTGTATCCTTGACATATACTCCCAGACGGTCTGCATCCGGGTCTGTGGCCAACACAAGATCTGCATTTTTCTCTTTTGCAAGAGCAAGTCCGAGTTCAAATGCTTCCTTTGCCTCCGGATTCGGATAGCTTACTGTCGGGAAATCGCCATCCGGAAGCTCCTGCTCAGGCACTACATAAACGTGTGTAAATCCCAGTTCTTTCATAACACGCCTTGCCGGAATATTGCCCGTGCCATGTAATGGTGTGTATACAATAGTGATCTGATCCTGCATCCGGTCAATGGCGCCCTGATTGACTACCTGTGCCTTCACCTGTGCAATATATTTATCATCAATCGCTGCACCGATAATCTCGTAAAGTCCCTTTGCCTTCGCTTCCTCCGCATCCATAGTCTTAACGGTGGAAAGGTCTGTGATCGCCATAACTTCCTCGGTTACGCCCTTGTCATGCGGAGGTGTAAACTGTGCGCCGTCCTCCCAGTAGACCTTGTAACCGTTGTACTCCGGCGGGTTATGACTTGCAGTGATATTGATACCGGCTATGCATCCCAGTTCACGAACCGCGAAAGAAAGCTCCGGTGTCGGACGCAAGGTCTCAAAACGGTATGCCTTAATGCCATTTGCTGCCAATGTCAAAGCTGCCTCTGTTGCAAACTCAGGAGACATATGACGCGAATCAAATGCGATCGCTACGCCTTTTTTCTCTCCGCCCTGTTTAATAATATAATTTGCGAGTCCCTGTGTAGCACGACGAACTGTATAGACATTCATACGATTGATGCCGGCACCGATTATTCCCCTGAGTCCTGCCGTACCGAACTCCAGATCCATATAGAAACGCTCTTTGATCTCATTTTCATCGCCTGCTATGGCACGCAGTTCCTCTTTTGTTGCCTCGTCAAAGTATGGATTCTCCAGCCATTCTTTGTAAATCGTCATGTAATCCTTCATGATTCAATTACCCCCTGCTTTCTTATAGGATGACTTTTTTTATATTATAGTATAATTATTCCGAAAAATAAAGAAAGTAATTGTCGATTTTTCCCAAAAATATAACACTGCGAATTTTTTTAATGTTAAATAAATTATCGGTAATTATTCAAATGAATATCTGCCTTATTTTTGTTCATTGCCATCATTTTTTCAATATGTTACAATGAGCCATGGGTTACAGCTAAATGCCGATTAAGTCTGTCAGACAGCGGCCAAAATGAAATATACAGACTGTATAGCTCAGGAGGTTTATTTTGTTACTTAAATCACACAAAACAGAATATACAAAGCAAGTTTCAGATTATAAATATAGCCACAAAGATAACCACAGTCCTAAGGATTCAGATTCATCTAAGGATGATGCGCTTGGCAATGCGCCTGTCGGTTCCCTTTTATTTCGTCTGGCGCTGCCGGCTATCGCCGCGCAAATCATAAACGTTCTCTACAATATGGTAGATCGTATGTATATCGGCCATATTCCAGGCATCGGTCCGAACGCCCTGACCGGTGTCGGTGTAACTATGCCCATCATCATGTGCATTTCTGCATTTGCTGCACTTGCTGCCATGGGAGGTGCCCCACAGGCTTCAATCATGATGGGAAAAGGCGACAAGGATTCCGCTGAAACGATACTTGGCAACTGTACATTTATGCTGACTGTCATTTCGCTCATCCAGACCTCCATATTCTTAATCTCTGGTCGACGTATTCTTCTCGCATTCGGTGCCAGCGATCAGACAATTCCATATGCCTGGGACTATATGAAAATCTATGTCTGCGGCACCTTTTTTGTGCAGATGGCGCTCGGTCTCAATGCTTTTATCAACGCACAGGGTTATGCCAAAACCGGCATGATCACCGTTGCCATCGGAGCAGTCTGCAATATCATTCTTGATCCGATTTTTATTTTTGTACTGCATATGGATGTGCGCGGTGCGGCACTGGCAACCATCATTTCACAGGGCATTTCCTGTATATGGATTCTGCGTTTTCTGACAGGAAGCCGAAGCAGCTTACGAATCAGGCTCTCTAATCTGCGGCCGCAAAAAGCCTTTATACTGCCATGCCTGGCACTGGGGCTTGCTCCTTTTATCATGCAGTTTACGGAAAGCGCTCTCTCTATCAGTTTCAACACCAGTTTGTTAAAATATGGTGGTGATACTGCCGTAGGAGCAATGACTATTCTTTCCAGTGTAATGCAGTTTTCCATGCTGCCATTACACGGACTCACTCAAGGTGCCCAGCCCATCATAAGCTTCAACTATGGCGCCCAAAATAAGGGAAGAGTTAAAAAGGCATTTTTCCTTCTGCTTCGGTCTGCAGCCTGCTATTCAACCCTTCTGTGGCTTGTATGTATGCTGGCTCCGCAGGTTTTTATCTCCATATTTACCGCTGATGCCAATCTTACCGCTTACACTACATGGGCAATTCGGATCTATATGGCTGCCTCACTGCTTTTTGCCATCCAGATTTCATGTCAGCAGACATTTATCGCTCTTGGAAATGCGAAAACATCTGTTTTTCTTGCCATGCTCCGAAAAGTTCTGCTGCTGATACCGCTTATCTTCATATTGCCTCATCTGGTTTCAAATCCGGTATTTGGGGTCTTTGTGGCTGAACCGATTGCCGATACCATAGCTGTCGCGACGACTGCAACACTATTTTACAGGGAATATAAAAGGACACTGTCAGAGTAGTAAAAAAGTTCCTCCCGCACATCTGCGGAAGGAACTTTTTAGTTTAGAAGATATTAAAACCTACAATATCTTTCATCATTTTTTCTTCTGAACATTTTCAATCTTTTTATTAAGATTTGTGAAGGCTTTTTCTTTTCTTGCCGTCTCATAGGTTACTTTTTTCTTCAGCTTATCGGATTTCTGTCCCAGAGAGTTCTCCAACACATCGTAGTTGATTCTCTCTCTGCGTTTAACATTTCTTGGATTTTCGATCGCTTCCTGTCTTTCCTGTGCGGTCATCGGTTTTTCTATGCCGCGCGCATCCTTTATAAACATCGGTGTCTCGCTTAAAAGCTCCATAAGTCTGACACATCCCTGCTTACGCAGTTTTCCGAGGCCGGAACCCATATTTTTGATTCCGTTTTCATCAAGGCTTAGCTTTAAATATTTTTCGCATGCCTCGTGGGCAACCTCCGCATCTATCCTGCCACTTTGATATTCCTGCACTGCCGTCAGCATATCATCGTATTCCTTGGAATTGGCCTTTTTGAAGCCAAACAGGTTCGTCTTCTTTTCTGCTGAAAGTGCATTGATAACCTTGCTTATCTCTTCTTTTATCTCTGCTCTTTTAACATTGTCCTGTTTATTCATTCGTTTGCCATAATCACTGTTCTGGTAACTGTCATCTATGGCTGCACTGGCATCCTTCATCTTCTTTATAGCTTCACGGAACACTTTCTTGCTTGTCTCCAGTTCTTCTTTATAGGAATCACTGATTTTATTTCCATATTTGGAAGCCATATCTCCCATATGCCCGAAGTAATTGTCTCTTAAGATCTCACTTTCTTTGAGCCTTCTTGTGAATTCTTTTTCTACCTCCTCTTTATCATGATCGAGCTTTTCCTGTTCTTCTTCATTCGGATTTGTATCAAGCTCTGACTGCTTCGTGTTTAACTTATCAAGTTCATCCCGTCTTTCATAAGAAACATACCGCATCAAGTCTGTTCGATCTCCGCTTATTATGCGTGAGCTCTTATCCATCTCGCTCTTGAATGCAGCACGTAAGTTCTGTCTTTCTCTTTCGAATGAAAAAATATTTGTTAATTCATCTAAAGAATCCAGTACTTTCTTATAGTCAGCAATTTCAGAGATATATGAATTATTCTCTCCCCACTCGTTTTTTTGAATCTGGCGTTTACCGAGTTCTCCTTTTACAGACTGATATCTCTCAAGTTTTCTCCTGCAGGAGGCATATTCCTTTTTATACTCCTCTTTGAGGCTGTTTAATTCTTCATCATCCTGAAGCTTCTTTTTCTCGGATTCACATGCTTGATCGAGTATGTCTAAGCCATTTTTATTTGCATCTTGTATCTGGGCATTTAATTTTTCATCGTTTGACATACTGTTATACATGTCAGCATTTTGCTTTTGTATATCAATAGAATTGCTATAATTAAACTTTCTTCTTTCACGCATTTTGTCGAAAGTTTTAATTTCGTGAGCTGTCAGATATCCTTTGTCTATCTCTGCTACAGAATAATCCTTTGCAAAGTCTCTGAAGGAAACATGGAAGTCGTACAGAGAAAGATTATGCAGCATCGTTTCATAATCCTTGAGATATTCGTCCAAATCCTTTGGAGTTTCTATATCATCTCCGGAAAACTGTTCATCAAAATGTTTTCCGAGTATAGACGTCTGTTTCTGGATCTTAGCCAGTTCTTCCTCGTTAAATGGCTCATTTGCAGTATGTCTGGAACGATAGAAATTTAATTTCTTCAGTGCTTCTTTGTATTCATTTGCGTTGGGATCATCGCTTACCTTCAGGATAACCTCACCACTCAGGTAATCAAGTGCTTCGGCTTCCAGAAGATATCGTTCATAACTTTCCGAATAATTATTGAAAATATCGGACAGATCTGCGTTTTCTGACAATTCTTCGTCTTCATCAGCCGCTAATTCCTGATATATGGAAATTGAGTTCCATAATTTCTGAAAATCCCTGTAAAACTGATCCTTTGTCTGATGTGGAAAAAGCTCGTCCTTACTTTTCCCTGCAGTAATTCCCAATATACCGCACGCTTTATAAAGCATAAGGTAATTATCTTCAAGATTAAACTCCTGTGAAGAATTATCATTTATGCCATTGTAACTGTCTATCAATTTCCCAAGCACTTCGACGGCGTCAAAACTTAACATATTTCGCCAAAGTCCGCTATGCGAAGATGTATAATTTTTTTCAAAATCACTACTGTTGCCCGGTATCTTATATCCCATCTTTTCTCCTCCTGAACTTTTATATGTCCTCTGGTAACATGTATTTTTACACCATTATACACCATCCTATAGGACAAATGTGGGACAAATTATATTAGTTTTTCTTTTTTATTATCTTCTGGATTTTCCAGTACCCTCTCAAACAAAACACGCAGCATCTTTCCAAGTTCCGGTCCGGGTTTTATTCCTGCCTGAATCAGATCTTTTCCTGTCACGGCCAAATCCTTAATGCGAATACAATCTCCGCGTTCACGTATTTTTTCTGCCGATTCTCTGATGTTTTGAATTTCTTCCGTACACTCCGGCATCAGGACCTCCTTAAGAAGCAAAAGCCAGTCAAAAACCTCATCATCCATCGCACTCATCAAACGACGAACTGACGCCTCGTCAGTTTTCAGGCTTTCATATGAAAAACGCGTCAGGATTTTCGCCTTATCTATGGTGTCATTGTCCATCTTAAGCTCTTTAAGCACCTGCACACATATTTTTTCTCCCGCCGGAGCAAGGAAATATGCCCAGCGCAGAGCCTTATTTGCCGGAAGTTTTCCCGGCAAAGCACGGGATGTGACTATATCCCGCTCTTTCCATGCTGTAAATACTTCCTTAAAAGTATTGGAAATATACGGTGACAGCCCCGCAGCCTCTGTTTTCCATATAAACTCCGGACGCTCAGACAGCAGGGTCTTTGTAAGTTCAACCTGAATCCGTTCCCTGCTTACATGAACAAGGGACGGTGCCAGTTCGCAGATTGCCTCCCAGGTTGACTCTTCTATCGAAAAATTAAGCTGAGCTGAAAAACGCACTGCTCTAAGTATCCGCAGTGCATCCTCAGTAAATCTTTCTCTCGCATCGCCGACGCAGCGGATCCGGCAATCTGCCAGATCCTTTTCTCCGCCGAAAATATCAACAATTCCCGTTTCATGGCTGTATGCCATCGCATTGATCGTAAAATCGCGCCGTCTTAAGTCTTCGCGCAATTCCCTTGTAAATATGACATTCTTCGGATGACGTCCGTCTTCATATTCGCCATCAATCCGATATGTTGTTATCTCATATCCCACATGATCGCGCATAACCGTGACAGTACCGTGCTTAAGTCCGGTATCAATGGTATGTCCAAATACCTGTTTAACCTCATCCGGATGCGCAGAAGTCGTAATATCCCAGTCACCCGGGACACGTCCTAAAATCGCATCGCGGACGCAGCCACCTACGGCAAATGCCTCATAGCCGTTTTCACGAAGTTTAGTCAGAATTTCTTCTACATGAAACGGCATTTCTATCCTTTTTGGAATCATCATTAATATGCCTTACCCCAATAAACCATCTTTGTCGCCGGCTTTCCACAGCATATGCATGTATCAGCCAGATGTTCCTGATTAAACGGCATACAGCGGGATGTCACGCCTACTTCCTCTTTCAGCTTGTCCTCACACTCCTGATTGCCGCACCACATTGCCTTGATGAATCCCGGCTTGTTTTCTGCGATATTCTTCATCTCGTCAAGTGTAGTTGCCACATATGTATGGGAATCTCTGTGTGCTTTTGCACGCTCAAACATATCATGATGAATCGTCTCAAGAAGTTCTCCCACCTTTGCTGCGATCTCATCAAGAGAAACAGTAATCTTCTCGTGAGTGTCACGGCGAACCAAAACCGCCTGATTTTCAGCGATATCTCTCGGTCCGATCTCAACACGTACCGGAATACCGCGCATCTCTGACTCGCTGAATTTCCATCCCGGAGACTTGTCGGAATCGTCTACTTTAACACGGAAGTTGGAGAGAATCTCCTTTACCTCAAATGCCTTGTCAAGAACGCCTTCTTTTGCCTGCTGGATCGGAACAATCATAACCTGAGTCGGAGCTACCTTAGGCGGCAGAACAAGTCCGTTATTGTCTCCGTGAACCATGATGATGGCTCCAACCATACGTGTCGTCATACCCCAGGAAGTTTGATGTACATATTTTAATTTATTATCTTTATCAAGATATTGGATATTGAAGGCTCTTGCAAATCCATCGCCGAAATTGTGGCTGGTACCTGACTGAAGTGCTTTTCCGTCATGCATAAGGGCCTCGATTGTATAAGTAGCCTCTGCACCGGCAAATTTCTCCTTGTCGGTCTTGCGTCCGCGGATAACCGGAATCGCCAGGAAATCCTCACACAGATCAGCATATACATTCAACATCATCTCAGTACGTTCCTGAGCTTCCTCGGCAGTCGCATGAGCTGTATGTCCCTCCTGCCATAAGAACTCTCTTGAACGAAGGAACGGACGGGTTGTCTTCTCCCAGCGTACAACAGAACCCCACTGATTATAGTTTCTTGGCAAATCGCGATAAGAATGTACATCATGTGCATAAAAATCACAGAAAAGTGTCTCTGAAGTCGGACGCACGCAAAGTCTCTCCTGCAGCGGCTCCAAACCACCCTGTGTTACCCATGCTACCTCAGGTGCAAAACCCTCTACATGATCTTTTTCTTTTTCCAGAAGACTTTCCGGAATAAACATCGGCAGATACACATTTTCTACACCTGTTGCCTTAAAACGCTTATCCAGCTCATTGCGGATATTTTCCCAAATCGCATATCCGGCCGGTTTGATAATCATGCAGCCCTTTACACTGGAATAATCAGAAAGTTCTGCTTTCTTTACAATATCCGTATACCATTGTGCAAAATCCTCATCCATCGATGTGATGGCCTCTACCATCTTCTTTTCCTTTGCCATGTCATTTCTCCTTGTTCATCTAATAATTATTTGACTATAGTTTTTTGCATTACAGACAAATTGCGAGGCAATTTCCTATAATATAGAAAAGCCACCCGATCCCCTTGATCTTAGCGATCAAAGGGACCGAATGGCTTAAATTCGGCGGTACCACCCTGCTTAACCGAAGTTATTTCTCCGGTTCACTTAAGTTTTCGTTAACGCCGAAAATACGTTGCATTTTCATGCACAGCTCCGGGACAGGTTCAACTTTCAGGGACACAAAAGCCTCGCACCATATGGCTTTCTCTCTGAACGTGTATCAAAGTTTACTAATTCCCTTCTTGGCATTTTTCTTGTTAAATTCTACGTCAATCAAACTTGTTTGTCAAGATATCCTTCCGATACATTTCAGCCAATGAGTGCAGAATCTTGGCTGTCATCCCCCAGATAATTCCCTCTTTATGCCGGTAAAAATAAACATCATAATGTCCTCGCCGCCAATGATAATTCCTGCCTCCGGGGATATCCTCAAACGGGAAACTTTCCTCGGGAACAGTTTTTAGCTCTGTCTCATAGCGCTCCGGTTCATGCTGTGCAAACCAGCGAATCGGAACTGAAAAAGTGTGGTCAACCTCTGCCTTAGAATATGACCAGCGATAATCCCGCAGGGCACCTAAATACGGCGTAACTTCAATTGAGCCGGGTGTCTCAAGCACATCTAACGGTGCAATAACGCGGATCTGACGGTGATCAACCAGGAGTTCTTCCATCGTTTCTCGAACCGCCGCCTGTTTCGGTGTCTCGCCCGCTTCAACTGCACCTCCCGGAAAACATATCTCGCCCGGCTGTATCTTAAGGCTCCCTGCGCGCACCTCGAAGACCACATGGTATTCTCCGCCTTTTTTGATCAGCGGCACCAACACTGCTGCCCGACGGATCTTTTCTTTTTCAAGTCGCCCTGCTCTCCGACATCCCCAGATACGTCTCATCTGCATAAGCTCGCTTCCGCGTGTCTTTTCTAAAAATGATGCAACACACCGGTTAAATTCTTCCGGCTTTTCTGATGCAATAAAATGATTTCCTTCCAAAATCCGAAGTTTCGCACCCGGAATTTGGCGTGCAATCCCGCGTGTGTGGCTTTCGCGAATCATATCGTCATTTCCTGCCACCACAAGAACCGGCATTTTCAGGCGCCCGAGAAGCTTGGGGCGGATCCAGGGTTCAAATAACATGAGAGATAAAAGTTCTTTTTGACGCATGGTTTCCTGTTTATGAATCATGAGTTTTCCAGCAACCTTAGCATACTCCAGTGCCACACCCGCAAGAACAGAGGATTTCATGCCAAACGGATTAAGATTCGCTCCATTTAAAATAAGACGGTCCACATATCCCGGATATTTAAGTGCAAAAATCAGCGCAATATTACCGCCGTCACTGAAACCCAGAAGAACAATATTTTTAAGCCTTCTCCTGTCTAAGAATTCCTTTAAATCCTCTGCAAAGCGCTCCAGCGTAAATTTCCCCTGTCCCCGCGGTGATCTGCCATGTCCGCGGGTATCCACTGCGATCACATGGTATGCCGACTCAAAAAATGATATCTGGTTTGCAAAATAAGAGCTGTCCTCGCCATTTCCGTGAAGCAGCACCATCGGCTGTCCGGTACCTGATTCTTTTGTATATAAATTCACGTTTATTCCCCCATATCGCTTTAATGTCCTCTCGGAGTTTTTCCTGCACCTGACTTCGTGAGCGTTCTTTTCACCAGTCGCACTCGAATTGAGAGAACATTCTATTTATCCTAACACTGCTTCGTAATCCATAAATGCACCGCCCGAAGGCTTTGTGGAAAACTCCATCCTTTTTCCCGTCACCGGGTGAATAAAAGACAGGCGCACAGCGCACAGCGCCAGCGGCTCAAAGCGGGCACGTCCTCCTAATGCCGCGACAGGTGCGCCATACTTGGTATCTCCCACCAGAGGTGTCCCATGAGCCGCAAATTGCACACGAATCTGGTGATGACGTCCGGTATGAAGATGAATTTCCACAAAAGAGCGGACTGTGCCATCTTCCTCTTCTTTTTCTTGCAAAATCTTATATTCCAGTTCTGCTCTCTTCGCTCCGGCCACGGATTTATCCACAATACGGCTGGTGTTGGTTTTTCCGTCTTTCAACAGATAATCCACGTACTTACCCACATTATCCACAGGTTTTCCACATATAACCGCCTGATAAATTTTCTCAAGTTTACCTTCCTGTACCTGACGGCTTAAGTGTGCTGCAGCCTTTTGGTTTTTAGCATATACCATCACTCCCCGCACCGGCTTGTCCAGACGGTGGATAACTCCGACATACGGATCCACCGGTGCTGTGGACGTTTTTGGGGATAATCCGGTGGATAACTTTTTTGTTTCCTGCATCTTACGGTAGATATAATTTTTAATCTCACTGACCATATCCGGTTCAAGACGTCTTGACGTCTGAGACTCAATCCCTGATGGTTTTACCACAACCAGGATATCTTTATCTTCATATAAAATTTCTAACATATCGTAATTCCTCTCTGTTTCATCAATACATTAGGCTCTTACCTATTGCATATTTTGGGAAAAAGATGTATAGTATATAAAAACATATGATGTAGTTTTGAATACTACATGATATATTTATGATTACTTTATTATTCTCACAGCAAAGGAGGTTATCCTATGATTTTCAATAAAACACATAAATCTGACACGACAAAACTCGTTGAAACAAAGCAGCATAAATTCCACATAAAGGATCCCGGAAGTGCACTTACTCATTTTATCGCGATGATCGGTGCGATAATTGCGGCTGTTCCGCTGCTTCACAAGGCAGCCGGGGAGGCGGATTTTCGACATCTCGCGGCATTGACTGTGTTTATCGTCAGCATGATTCTGCTCTATGCAGCCAGCACGACCTACCATACCTTTAATATTTCCGAACACGTCAACAAAATCCTTCGCAAGATCGACCATATGATGATTTTCATCTTGATTGCCGGAACTTACACTCCGGTTTGCCTGATCGTCCTCGGAAATCACGCCGGTTATCGGCTTCTGGCTCTTGTCTGGGGCATCGCAATTGCAGGAATTCTCGTAAATGCGCTCTGGATCAACTGCCCGAAATGGTTCTCATCGCTGGTTTACATAGCAATGGGCTGGATCTGCGTGCTGGCTTTTCGCCAGATCATGCTGGCACTTCCGAAAAGTGCCTTCTTCTGGCTGCTGACCGGTGGGATTATCTATACGGCGGGCGGCATTATCTACGCACTTAAACTGCCGATTTTCAATGCAAGGCATAAAAATTTCGGCTCCCATGAAATTTTTCATCTGTTCGTCATGGGCGGCAGCCTGTGCCACTATGTGATGATGTATGCATTTGTGGCATAATTTTTTGTTTCATAGAACGCTTTTCCTATGAAACTTCCATGCCGCCTGACGGCGGCACCACCATAACTGAAAATCAGTTGCTTCGTGCCTTCGGCACTTTCAGAGTATCACTTTACCTTTATATCCATGCTTCCGGACCGGAAACCTTCCAGATCGAGCGTAATGTACAGAAATCCCATTTCTTTTAAGGCCGTACAAATCGTCTCCCTCAAGGTGACTGCTTTTTCCAATTTATCCGCATCTACCTCTATTCGTGCTATGTCGCCATGCAGACGCAGTCGCACATTGCCGCCAAAGATGCCGCGAAGATAATCTTCTCCTTTTTCAATTCGCTTAAGTACCTCCATATCAAAAGAGGTTCCATACGGAAGACGGGTCGCCATACACGGCATGGAAGGACGAGATGCAACTGAGATTCCCAGGTCAGCCGCAAATGCCTTGACATCCTTTTTTTCAAGGCCGCACTGTGCAAGGGGACTGACTACCCCCAGTTCCCTGAGCGCCTGTATTCCCGGACGGTATACATGCAAATCACTCTCATTGGTTCCGTCCATTACACAGGCAATCCCCTCTTCTTTTGCGAAATCCAGAAGTGTAGCAAACAGGTGGTGTTTGCAGATATAGCAGCGATTGACCGGATTGGTCCGGATAGCTTCCAGCTCCATCTCATTGACTTTTATAATCTTATGAATTGCGCCAAGTTCACCGGCCACCCGCTCTGCGATCTCCAGATCACAGGCCGGGTGAAGCATGGTGTGAAACGTCACGGCATAGACAGGCATCCCCGTTTTCTTTGCCGCATCGCATGCCAGTTTGAGAATCAGGCTGCTGTCCACACCTCCTGAAAAAGCTATGCAAACCGGTGCTTTTGCTTTTTCCTCCATGAAATGACTTAAAGTTTCTCTTTTTTCTGTCTCAGATACTGCCTGTTTATTTTCCATATATTGTGACTCTCCTAATGATTCATTCACTTATTGTTCTATTTTCCACGGTCTGTAAGTTTTTCTCACTGTTTTTCCACAGTTTTTGTCCCATCCTCCATCACTGCGCGAAACACTTCTTGAAAACTCTTTCCTGTCTCCAGACAGATAGCGCGCACGCTCTCATACTCCGGATAGCTCATATCCACACCACCGCGTCTGCATAATTTTACCTTTGCCTCCCCGTAACGTGTCCGGATTTCCCGTACTTCACGCGGCAGAATCGTCCTTTCTACCGGGTAACGGCGCACGCCGATCGTGGTAGTGCAGGAGAAGATAAGCTGTTCTAATTCTTCCCTTTTTTCTGCGGTCATCAGCACATGAAGCACATATGCCGGACGGTTTTTCTTCATGTATGCCGGTGTGTACCACACGTCTCTGGCACCGGCTTTAAGAAGACGCTCCATCGCAAATCCCAGTGCCTCGCCGGTGCAGTCATCTAAATTTGCTTCCATGACCCACATAGGACTTTCGTCATGACCATCTTTTCCGGTTACCGCTTCTACGGTCTTATCCGTCAAGATCATTGCACGCAATATATTTGCATGAGTAAAATCCTTATTTCCGGCACCGATACCGATCTTTTCAATCTGATACTTCTTAGGAAGAGTCTTTTCTGTCCTAAATGCTGCCGCGATCGCTGCACCGGTCGGTGTCACCATCTCACCCTCTACATCCCTGAGAGTAAGTTCCAAGCCTTCAGCCGCCGCGATATTGGCCGTAGCCGGAACCGGAACCGGCATTAAACCATGCTGGCAGCGTGCAAATCCATGTCCTTCGGAAAGCGGTGATACTACCACACGGTGTATTCCCAGATCCTCAAGGCAAAATGCCGCACTGATGACATCCACAATCGAGTCAATCGCACCGACTTCATGAAAATGAACCTCGCTGACCGGGACTGCGTGGGCCTTTGACTCTGCCTTAGCTACAATCTCAAACATTCTTCGTGCCAGTTCTTTGACGCGTTCCGATGCGTCAAGACGGTCGATGATCTCAAAAATGTCGTGAATATTACGGTGGACATGGGGATGCATATGAGCGTGGGTGTGCTCGTGGGCATGATTATGATCGTGGGCATGTTCATCATGGCTGTGGTCATGCTCATGCAGTTCCTCTTTGTGACTGTGCTCATGGTCTTGGTCGTGATGATGCTCTTCTTCCTCTAAATGCACATCAAAATCATACGCATCTATTCCGCATTTCTTGGTTCGTCCAAAATGGAGATGATAACCTGACACGCCAAGACTTTTAAGTGCCATTTCCAATTTTTCCCTGCTTGCTCCGAGATCAAGCAATGCGCCAACAGTCATGTCTCCGCTGATTCCGGACGCACAATCTAAATATAATATTTTTTCTTCCATTCTCTTCTTTCTCCTTCTTTACTTACGAGCGTGTTGATTGATAACCGTTCTCTGCTCTCACAATCACGGGAACAGAATCATCTCGATGTTTTCTTAGGCTCCCGCACCGCCAGGCGATTGATCTGCGCTGCCAGATAGGCTGCACCGTAGCCGTTGTCTATATTTACTACCGAAATACCGTTCGCACATGAATTGATCATTGTGATCAGAGCCGACAATCCATGAAAACTTGCGCCATACCCGACTGAGGTTGGTACCGCAATTACCGGATTTTCCACCAGTCCGGCAATCACCGTGCCAAGTGCGCCCTCCATACCTGCAACTGCAATTATGCAATTTGCTTTTGCTATAGCCTCACGATTTGACAAAAGTCTATGTATCCCTGCCACACCCACATCGTAATATCTTTCCACGAGACAGCCGAAAAATTCTGCTGTTTTGGCGGCTTCTTCCGCCACCGGAATATCCGCTGTTCCTCCTGTACATACAGCCACCAGTCCCTCCTGTTTGCGAGGTAATTCTGATGAATTTCTTGCCTGTAAAATACGCGAAACCGGATCATACTCTATCTCAGGTATGCGTGCCCTCACTAAATTCCATTGCTCATGGGTTGCCCGTGTTCCAAGCACTTCTCCGTTTTCCAGATATAGTTTTTCAAATATATCCGCAAGGTAGGCATCAGGCTTTCCCTGGCAAAATACCGTCTCCGGGAAACCTGAACGCAGTTTCCGATGTAAATCAAGTTTTGCATACCCTAAATCCTCATATGGAAGATTTTTTAGCGCGTTCTCCGCCTCCTCAATGCTTGTTTGTCCCTGTTTTACCTCTTCAAGCAGTTTATGAACGTCCATTTCGTCTCATCCCTCCCGATTTCATGAACTTTTATGTATTAATTTTCCTGCAGTGCCTTTAAATCAATCTGTCGCGTACAAATGCGGTTACGAAGCGATTGTGAATGGCTCACAATCAACATTCCAAGATTTCTCTCCTTGGCCTCAAGCAAAAGCGTCTGCCAGATCTGACTCTGGGTCACTGCATCAAACATCGCTGTGATCTCATCTGCAAGAATGTATCTCGGATTGGCAGCCAATGCCCTGGCAATACAAAAGCGCTGCAGTTCTCCGCCGGAAAGCTCTGACGGGAAACGATCGTGCCATTCCTTTCGAATGCCAATCCTCTCTAAGAGCCTCTCATCGACATGACCGCCCTCACTGAGAACCCGGCTCATCCGCCAGCGCGGATTCACTGCCTGTTCCGGGTGCTGCCAGATTAACTGCACAGGCATACATCCACGGATTTTTTCAATAGAAACTCCATCTATCTGTATTGTTCCTTCTTCTACCTTTTCATACCCCGCCAAAAGGCGGCACAGCGTCGTTTTGCCATATCCGCTGGGGGCAACCAGACCGACGCGCTCTCCCGGCTCTATTTTAAGAGAAACATGCGTCAGCACGTGTCGTCCTCCGTTTTCATACGAAAATGACAGGTCTTTAGCTTCAAGTGACATCCGATTTCCCTCCAAAAAAGTCATTCTCCGGCAATGCCCGGTAAAGCGCCTGCGTATAAGGTTCTTTCAGATTTTTCCCTAACCTTAAGTCTTCAGATTTTACCTCCTCAAGAATAATACCATCATAAAATACTAAAATTCGGTCTGCAACCTCCATCGCCAGTTCCAGATCATGTGTAATCAGAAGTACTGACGCGCCATCCTGCGACATTTCCTTCAAGTGGCGAAGTACATGGCGTGCCGTCATTGTCTCAAGTCCGGGTGTCGGTTCATCTGCTACAATCAGTTTCGGATCCTTCATAAGCGACGCTGCCATCAAAACCCGCCTGACCATGCCACCTGACAGCTCAAACGGATAACTTTTTTCCACCGATTCGTCAAGGCCATACCGTTTCAATAGCTGTCGGCATTTTCCCCTGGTCCCGGCATCCCTTCTGCTACCGCAGATCTGATCTCCTACCCGCATGAGAGGATCAAGATAAGAAACTCCTTGTGGAATCAGGGAAATTCCATTGCCGCGAAGTCCGGCAAGCCTTGCTTCATCCAAAGCTTCTCCTTCATAAAAAATCTGTCCCTCCATACGGCAGTTATATGGCAATATACCCAGAATTGCATGTGCCAACAGACTCTTACCCGAACCGCTTGCCCCGATTATAGCTGTCATTTCTCCACTGAAAAGTTCACAGGAGATATTCCTCAAAGGGTTGATTTCACGCCGACGCAGGCCACGTTCATATTGCGTAAAATATAAATTCAGATTCTGAATCTTAAGAACCGGTTTTCTTTTATCGTCCATCATACCACCATTTCTATTCATGCGCACTTCCCGGATCCATCAGCCGTCCCAGACTCTGACCGATTGCCTGAAAACCAAGTGTTACCAATACCAGGGCCGCACCGGGAAATAGCGCTAGCCACCATTTTCCCGTAATCAGATATGACATGCTTTCTGACAAAATAACACCGATTGCCGGTTTCTCTGATGACAGTCCAAATCCCAAAAATGTCACACTCGCCTCATGCAAAATTGCGTGCGGAAAAAGAAGAATCAGACCTGTCACAAACTGACGCGAAATCTGGGGAACAATGTGGTTCCACGCGCTCCACCATGGCTTTTTCCCCAGTTTTTCGGAGATGCGCACATAGGGACTTTCCCTGATTTGCAGGATTTCCGCCCGCAAAAGACGTGCAAGCGACGCCCAGTGTGTCAGGGCAATTCCGACTGCCACACCATAAAATCCCTTTCCAAGACTGTAGGAAATCAGAATCAGAAGAAGCATATGAGGAATTCCCATTACCAGATTGACAAGCCCGCATACCAAAGTATCCATGAGGTTGCCTCCAAGGGCTGCCAACAGGGCAAGTGCAAGTGCAAGCACAGCGCTGATTGCTGCGGTTAACAGCCCCAATCTTATGCTTAGCGACAGTCCTGCAATCGTCCGTTTAAACATATCCCGCCCCATCCAGTCGGTTCCAAACAGGCCGTAAACTCCCGGAGGCAGGTTCTTTTTTCCAAAATTTACCTGGGCTGCAGCGTCTTCCCAGATAATACCAAACACCGTTATCATAATCAGGAAAAATAAGGAAATTCCCAGAAGCCAGAGTGTTTTCTTTCTCATCCCCTGCCTCCTCTTCTAAGTCTTGGATCAACCAGCCGGTACAGCACATCTGCCGCCGCATTTCCCGCAAACACAAGTGCCGCGCTGATAAGCGTTATTCCCATCAGAAGCGGAATATCGCTTCCGAGTCCGGCAGTTACAGCTGCCTGTCCGAGTCCTGGATAGGAAAATACCTGTTCCACCAGAACCGAACCACCGAAGATCTCGCTTACCGAGGAAAACTGCAGCGTAATTACCGGAAGAAGCAGATTCTTTAGTCCGTGCCTCATAATAAGCCGCCAGCCACTTTCTCCACAGGCCCTCGCATAAAGAACATAGTCACTTTCCAGAATCTCTATCAGCTTTTCACGGGTGTGCATCGCAATCGAAGAAATCCCCGTAAGTCCCAATGTACATGCCGGCAAAAATGCATGATACAGGCGATCTGACAGTGCGACCTCATTCGCCGCCATTCCCACCGGCACACTGAATCCAATCGGGAAAACGTGAAACTGTACTGCAAAGATAAGCAGTAATACCAGTGCCAGCCAAAATGACGGTGTCCCGGCTATCACAACGCAGTATCCCGTAATCAGGTGATCTGCCCATTTGCCCCTTTTGGCTGCCGCCACAATACCCAAAAATGTTCCCGCGATTCCTGAAAACAGCCATGCAAACAAAAGCAGCCACACCGATGCAGACGCTTTTTGTGCAATCACCTCCAGCACCGGTCTGCGATACAGAAGCGAAATGCCGAAATTCCCATGACAGACGCCCGAAAACCAGCTGATAAATCGCCTCCAAACCGGCACTCCGACGCCCCAGTACTCCCGAAGCTTATCTATCTGCTCCTGTGACATCGACCCGAGCGCTGTCTGTCCGACATTCGTCTGCAGCGGATCAACCGGAGACATTGACACCAGAAGAAATGATGCCAGGCTGACAGCAAGAAGCAGCAAAAAAAGTTTAATTACACCGCGCCAAAACCATTTCATCCTACTCATAATACCACCGATCTACATTGTTTACGATGGACCATCCGTGTCCGTGCGGATGAACTTTCTGCTTGGCAACATGCAACCCGTCTCTCACCCAGTACAGATGATCTACATTGACCAGCCAGATCCATGGGAGATCGCCCTCGGCCGAAACACCGGTATTTCCGTCCCACTGTGCCTTTTTCCATAACTCATATGAGCTTTCCAGATCCGAAGCTGCCAGTGCCTCATCCATGTAGGCATCCACCGTTTCATTCGCATACGGCGAATATTCTGCCAGTCCGGTATCAGCCTTTGTATGATAAATATTATAAAATTCCATCGGAGTATGCGCTCCCCATCCCCAGAGAAGCGGCTGTGACTGTGCCTCGTCATATGCCGTATCCCATCCGGTCCCACGTATTGAAGTATCGATGCCGATCTCCTTTAACTGCTGCGCCGTATCGGCTGCCAGTGCCTGACGCACCGAATCCCCTGTCGGATAGAGAAATTCAAGTTTCGCCTTTACGCCGTCCTTTTCACGGATACCGTCTGCGTTTTTCTTCCAACCTGCCGCATCAAGCATCTCTTCGCCCTTCTTGGGGTCATAGGAAATGTTTTCCATCTCGTCATTGTACCACGGCATCTTATCACAGACGCTGTATGCCGGGCTTCCATAACCATTTAACACGTGATCTATCATTTCCTGCCGATCGATTGCCAGATTGATGGCACGTCGCACCTGGTCATCCGCGGTAAAATCATTTCCGATTTTTACACCGTCCGCCCGTACACTCTCCTCCACAGCCGGAAGGTTAAATCCACGATTATCCACTGTCTCGCAGTCAAGTAGATTGTAGCCTTTGACTGTCTGATCTGCATATGAGGCCGCAGTGTATGCCACATCCACCTGACCGGCACACACTGCCGCAAATGCCGCATCCTCTTCCATAAAGAGTATCGTCACCTGCTCCATCCCAGGCGCCTCTCCATAATAATCAGGATTTGCCTCCAAGATAACCTGCTGCCCCTTATCCCACTGCTTTAACATATAACGTCCTGAACCGATCGGATGTGTGCCGTAATCGGGCCCATAGGCATGTTTCGGGACAATTCCGGTTACTGCCATCGTGTATGACCATACGGAAAAAGGCCTTTCCATCTCGAAAACAACGGTAATATCATCTATCGCCTCCGCCTGTTTGAGCATCGAAAAATCATTGACGGAGCTTGTTTCTTTTAATGTATTGTAGGTAAATGCCACATCCTCAGCCGTCAGCGCCTCGCCATCAGTAAATTTGACGTCATCCCGAATCTGCACTGTCCATGTCATTCCATCCTCAGACGTCTCCACTTTTGTCGCCAGATCATATCCGATACTTAAGTCCGGGTTTGTCACTGTAAGTGTGCTCTGTATAAGAGGCTCATGCATATGCTCTCCCGCTCCCCAGCCATAAGCCGGGTCAAAACCCGCCTCAGGTTCTGAAGTCGGAGGCATTGCGATAACAACACCTGCAGTGGGCTCAGTCTTTTGTGTCTGTTTTTCATCATTGCTGCAGCCGACAAGCGCAAAAGCAGCAGCCATACAGACGGCTATAACCGCCGAGGAGCCAGCGACGGCGGTTCCGGTTGTTTTACATATATTTTCACGTTTTTTCATATTAATTGATTTTCTCCTGTAAATATCTAAAAAGAGATACCAAAAAAGTACGGTTCCTTCTGAACCGCCGTACCTTCCTGGTATCTCTCTTATATTCGTTTATATCTCTAACTGACTTTCAGTCATGTTAATGCCATCGTCAGGCGACATGTCAGTTTTATATGTTACCGACACTGCAGACATAGGCTTCTGTTTTCGCTCCCCCGCTTCGGCAGGGCATCATCTGCTTGTGCAGATGTGCTGTTTGTTATTCATACAACCTAATCTCTTATTACTCCGTCGGTGTCGTCTTTCTTACGTTTGATTCAAGGAAACGATTATATCCAAGCCAGCCCGGATTCTCTCCGCCGCTTCTCAGCACTTCAATCATCGTCTCCAGCTTTGCGTCCGTATTGTCAGCAAAATTAAGGGCCAATGCCTCCAACAATGCCGGTTTTTTCGGTGAACCATATTCCAGTTCTCCATGATGTGCCAGAATGCAATGTTTTAATTCTGCCGCTGTTTTCTCCGGAAATCCCGGAATCTCCCTGATTCTGTCTGCCACCATCATCGTGCCCATCACGATATGGCCTAAAAGCTGACCGTCATCGGTATAGTCATTTTCAGGAAAAGCAGACAGCTCCCGAATCTTTCCTATATCGTGGAACAATGCCGCAGTCATAAGCAAATCCCGATTCAGCATAGGATATACCTTTGTATAGAAATCGCAAAGCTTCATAACTCCCAGCGTGTGTTCCAAAAGTCCTCCTACAAATCCGTGATGCACACTTTTCGCTGCGGAATGAAAACAAAATTTCTTAATAAAGTCCCTGTCTTCAAGGAAATAGCTGGATGCAAGTTTTTTAAGATACGGATTTTGAAGGGACTGTATCAGAATCGTCAGTTCCTGATACATAACCTTGATACTCTTAGAACTTACAGGAAGATAATCGCTTTCCTGATATTCCCCCTCATCTGCCTTACGTATACGCTTGATATTCAGCTGATTGGACCCCTGAAATACAGTTACATCTCCATCCACATATACATACTGCATAGGCTCAAAATCACATATTCCGGGAGAACTCAAATCCCAGATTTTACTGTCAATCGTACCTGTTTTATCCTGAAGCAGCACTGATGCATATTCTTTTCCGTTTTTCGTTACCGCATGCTGTTTTGATTTGCACAAATATACATCCGAAACTCTCATTCCTTCCCGCAACTGCTCAATATACTTCATTTTTTCTATATCCTCCTGAATATCAATGGATTGTCTTCACTCATGGTGATACCGCCGATACATGGCATGTCGTTTTTATCTGGCATGCAGTGATACCACAAACGGAATCTCCGTATATCCGTCACGTCCTTTGCGCATCACGTTTACAGATATGGATGCACTGCTGGCCGCATTCTCTATCTGTGCCTGAAGATCTTTAAAACTTCCTATATCTTTCGTGCCGAATTTGACGATGATATCGCCATTTTGTATACCGGCATCATATGCCGGACTTCCGGCCACCGCCTCTGTCACATATACACCGGCCGGGATACCGTTTTCCTGCATCGTGCGGCTTACATCCTGTCCGCGTATTCCCAGATAAGCCGATGAATTGCCATTCGTCATGCGTTCCAGTATCGGTTTATAACTTGAAATCGTGTATGCCGACGTACGGTCAGTACAGCTCTCACTGCGGCAGGATTCCGAGGTCCACCCGACCATCTCTCCCGCTGTATTAATCAAAAACGTACCTGTCTTTGAATTGCTGTTTATGTCGACATACAGTATTCTCGTAAGTCCGTCGGTGATCTGTACATTGCGTGCCACATGGGATACTGTACCGAATGCAAGTGAATGCACCTGCCCCGACGGCCCTCCTATGCCGATTAGCACATCTCCCGCCTTGACCGTATAGGAATTGGCCAGAGAAAGCACTTCCACATTTTTTCGCACATCTTCCGAAAGATCCCCCGCCTTAACTGCCACAACCGCCATTTCCAAAACATCGTCAATCTGGCGCACCGTTCCGTCGACCTTCGTTCCGTCTGAAAACGTAACGTAAATAGAATCTGCCGCCCTCACGGCATCAGCGTAAGTAAATATCAAAAACTCCCCGCCGTTTTGTGCAATGACAGCTCCCGCATAATCACCGGTATTTTCCACGGAATTTCCAAATATATCCATATCCTGCTTGCCGGAGCTGACCGTCACAATCGACTTGTCGCCATGTTCTCCGATCCCGCGCAGTACCGATATCATCGAATTAAAATTGTCAACAGAAAACTGATAATTCGAAAGTGCCTCGTCTACCGCCTCATCAATCTCCTGCTCCATCTGCTCAGGCTGAACTGTCGTATCGGTATCCGCACCTTCCGAAGGCGTCACAGAGTCCGGGTCATCCTTGGAAAACTCGACCGAAGCCGTTTCCTGGGTTTCATTTCCCTGAAAACATCTTTCGGCAAGCGGCCTCACCGCCGCAAACGAAACCGCTGCGATCCCTCCGAATGCAGCTGATGCACACACAAAGAGAGCCACCCGCTTTGCAATCTGCTTCCTGCCAAGCGGCGGCTTTACTATCGTTTCTCTCATGAATTCCCGTTTTTCTTTATTTTTAAGCTCTTCCGAATCCGGCATTTCACTTTCCCCTTTGCATAACATGATACCAGGGTCAAAAGGTCAGAAATTCGACGCAAGCTTGCTTGCAGGAGAA
>CAVHPN010000026.1:0-141498 GCA_963637995.1 Prevotella sp. CAG:279
GACGCGCACGGTTCAGGTCCGTGTGATAGCAATATCATGAGGGTTCAAGTCCCTTCTTCTGCACGATTATTGGCTCGATACATTAGTGTATCGGGTTTTTTGCATTACAGGAAATTACTCCGGGGATGTGCCCGGGCGCTATTGTCGTTTTTATTAAAACTCTGTCATAAATTTCAAAAATATGTTATAATTGTAGGATAATGGGTAAACTTTCTAATTGATTCCGTGAATTATTCTGAATAAAGGTGGGATCTGGATGAATATCAGAGAAACGATCGAAAAATGGGAACAGGAGACTCTCAGCCCGTATGCATCGATGAATGCAGATACAAGAGGGCGTGAGCGAGAAGAACCGCTCTGCGATATAAGACCGGAATATCAGCGCGACAGAGACCGCATTCTTCACAGTAAATCTTTCAGGCGCCTGAAACAGAAGACACAGGTATTTCTGGCACCTGAGGGAGACCACTACAGGACCAGACTTACGCATACGCTGGAGGTGTCGCAAATTGCGCGCACGATAGCAAAGGCATTGCGGTTAAACGAATCACTGGCTGAGGCGATTGCGCTGGGCCACGATTTGGGGCATACACCATTTGGGCACTCTGGAGAGGCAGTGCTTAACAGACTATGCAGTGAGGGATTTGCACATTATCAACAGAGTGTAAGGATTGTGGAGGTGCTGGAAAACAAGGGTCAGGGACTCAATCTGACCTGGGAGGTCAGGGACGGGATACTTAATCACAGAACCAGCGGCCATCCGTCAACTTTGGAAGGCAACATTGTCAGGCTTTCAGACAAGATTGCCTATATAAATCACGATATAGATGATGCCATTCGAGGAAAAATCATGACGGAAGAGGATTTACCGCATGAATATACAGATATTCTGGGATGCAGTGTGCATGAGAGGCTGAACATCATGATTCATGACATCATAGAGCACAGCCTGGATAAACCGGAGGTGTCTATGTCTCCGGAACGTGAGACGGCGATGCATGGCCTCAGAAGGTGGATGTTTGCTCATGTTTATCATGATGGAACTGCGAAAGCTGAAGAAGGGCGGGCGCAGCAGATGATAGAGATGCTTTATGAGTATTATATGGCTCATCCGGATGAACTGCCGGAGGAGTCACATCGCATCATGGAAGTAAGAAATGAGACAAAAGAACGTGCGGTATGTGATTATATTGCCGGTATGACTGATATTTACGCTATAGACCGCTTTAAGGAATTATTTATACCGAAGTCATGGAGCGTATAGGGAGGAAGAAATGTATTATCCGGAAGAAGTGATCGAGGAAGTCAGAATGCGCAGTGACATTGTGGATGTGATTTCCGGGTACGTGAAGCTGCAGAAGAAGGGCGGCAACCTGTTTGGACTGTGTCCGTTTCATCACGAGAAATCACCGTCTTTTTCGGTATCTCCATCTAAGCAGATGTATCATTGCTTTGGCTGCGGAGTAAGCGGCAATGTGGTTACTTTTGTTATGGAATATGAAAATTATTCATTTCGGGAAGCTATCGAGATGTTGGCAGATCGCTGTGGAGTGAAGCTGCCAAAGATGGAATATTCCAAAGAAGAGAAGGCAAGAGCTGATCGCAAGGCAGCATTGCTTGAAATCAACAAGATAGCAGCAAATTATTTTTATTATCAGCTCAAGCAGCCGCAGGGAAAAGTCGGATATGATTATTTCAAGGACAGAAAACTGACGGATGAGACGATCCGGCGGTTCGGACTTGGATTTTCGAATAAAGTAAGCGATGACCTGTACCGTTATCTGAAGAGTAAGGGATATGAGGATGAGATTTTAAAGGATACGGGACTTGTGACAATTGAAGAGCGGGGAGCCAGAGATAAATTCTGGAACCGCGTCATGTTTCCTATCATGGATGTAAACAGCCGTGTGATCGGATTTGGCGGCCGTGTGTTGGGAGATGGAGAACCAAAGTATCTGAATTCACCGGAGACCATGCTTTTTGATAAAAGCAGAAATCTGTACGGCCTTAATTATGCCCGCACATCAAGAAAGAAATATATGATGCTTTGCGAGGGCTATATGGATGTGATTTCCATGCATCAGGCCGGATATACCAATGCTGTTGCATCTCTTGGGACGGCGCTCACTGAGCAGCATGCAGCTCTTCTTAAGAGATATACGGATCAGGTGATTCTTACTTATGACAGTGACGGTGCGGGAGTCAAGGCAGCGCTTAGGGCAATCCCGATATTGAAACGAGCCGGAATATCAACAAAGGTGCTGAATATGCGTCCGTATAAGGATCCGGATGAATTTATGAAAAATCTGGGTCCTGAGGAATTTGAAAATCGGATTGCAAACGCAAGAAACAGTTTCCTCTATGAGGTTGATGTGCTGAAAACCGGCTTTGATATGGATGATCCCGAGCAGAAAACAGCATTTTACAATCAGACTGCACGCAAGCTCCTCGAATTTGGTGAGGCACTTGAGCGGGATAATTATATTCAGGCTGTTTCAAGAGAATTTTTTATAAATTATGAAGATTTGAGGCGGCTGGTTAATCAGCTGGGCAGCAGATACGGAGTGGGAGAAGCAGCGACGGGCGGTTATTCCGGGCGTTATGGCGTGTCAAATGCAGATAAGGCAAGGCAAACAGGAATAGTAAATGGCAGTGGAGACAATGCCTACAATTCCGCTATGGCGGGTTCTTCGGGGGCGACATCAAGAAGAAACGGAAAAAAGAAGGATAAGGATGAGGGAATCAGACGATCCGAAAGACTGCTTCTTACGTGGCTTATCGAAGAACCTTCACTTTACGATAAAATCAAGGATATTATCGGACCTGATGATTTTGTGAAACCATTGTATAGGGAGGCGGCAAAAGAGGTATTTGATGGACTTAAGACAGGAAATGTCAATCCTGCGGCAATCCTTAACCGTTTCATAGATGATGAGGGCAATTATAAAGAGGTTGCCGCATTGTTTAATGCGAGTCTGGAAGAGTCTTTAAGCAATGAAGAACAGAAAAAGGCATTTTCGGAGACAGTTCGACGAATCAAGAAAAACAGTCTGGATTACCAGCTTAGAAAGGCATCTGATTTGGGTGAGATGCAGAGATTAATAAAAGAACAGGCTGGACTAGCATCACTTGTAATTAAATTGGATTGAGTTTTCTTTTTTGGGAAGAAGGGATAAACTATGGAAGAGAAAAAGGTTGCTATGGAAGAAAAAAAGGTTGCATTTGAGGAAAAACTCAAACAGCTTCTGGAAGTGGCAAAAACAAAGAAAAATGTACTGGATAATAAAGAGATAATTAATTATTTCCATGGTGAAATACTGAGTCCGGAACAGCTTGATCGGATCTATGATTTTCTGGAAAATAATCACGTCGATGTGCTTCGGATGGATGACGACGAAGATATGGATCCTGACCTGTTTACAGAAGAAGACGGTGATGATGAAGAAGCAATAGATGTAGATAATATAGATCTCAGTGTGCCTGAGGGCGTGAATCTGGGTGATCCGGTCAGAATGTACCTTAAGGAGATTGGAAAAGTTCCGCTGCTTTCTGCCGAGGATGAAATTGAGCTTGCAAAACGAATGGAACTTGGTGATGAAGATGCCAAAAAGCGCCTTGCAGAGTCAAATCTGAGATTGGTTGTCAGTATAGCAAAACGTTATGTCGGCAGAGGAATGCAATTTCTTGACCTGATTCAGGAAGGAAATATGGGACTTCTTAAGGCAGTGGAGAAATATGACTATTCCAAAGGATTCAAATTCAGTACATATGCAACGTGGTGGATCCGTCAGGCAATTACCAGGGCAATTGCAGATCAGGCAAGAACAATCAGGATTCCTGTTCATATGGTGGAGACTATCAACAGGCTGGTTCGTACATCAAGACAGCTTTTGCAGGAGCTCGGACGCGAACCTACGCCAGAGGAGATTGCAGAGAAGATGGAGATGCCGGTAGAAAGAGTGCGTGAAATAATGAAGATCTCACAGGATCCGGTCTCTCTTGAGACCCCAATCGGGGAAGAAGATGACAGTCATCTGGGGGATTTTATTCAGGATGATCATGTGCCGGTGCCGGCCGATGCAGCCACATATACATTACTGCATGAACAGCTTTTGGAGGTTCTCGATACACTTACTGACCGTGAACAGAAAGTACTAAGACTTCGTTTCGGATTAGATGACGGAAAACCATGCACTCTTGAAGAAGTAGGAAAGAAGTTTAACGTAACCAGAGAGAGGATCCGCCAGATTGAGGCAAAGGCACTGAGAAAATTGCGTCATCCGAGCCGAAGTAAAAAACTTAAGGATTATCTGGATGAATAATAGCAGGCAAGAGATCTTTTGCCACGAACATCACGATATGCAGGGAGAATAAATAATGAGGACGGAAGTAAAACTATCAAAACGTCTTGAAAGGATAGCTTCTTTTGTGAGGGCCGGGAGCCGTGTCGCCGATATCGGCACGGACCATGGCTATGTGCCGATTTGGCTTTTGCAGCGGGGAATATGTCAGACGGCGCTTGCAATGGATGTACGAAAAGGACCTTTGGAACGTGCGAGAGAGCATGTGGAAAATATGGGACTTTCCGGGAAAATAGAGTTGCGTCTGTCTGACGGATTGGAAAAGCTTAGGTATGGTGAGGCGGATACGGTTATCATCGCGGGAATGGGCGGAAAACTGACTTGCAGGATCCTTGAGCAGGGACGCCATGTATGGGAAAAATGGAGCGAGGACAGGGAAAGATTTATTCTGTCGCCTCAGTCAGAGCAGGATGAGGTCCGCCGTTTCCTTAAGAAAAACGGATTCAAGATAATAAGGGAAGCTATGCTTGAGGATGAGGGGAAATATTATGTTATCATAGAGGCTTCCCGTGGAGCGATGAGCTCACTACGAGAGCAGGATTATCGCTTTGGAGCGGATCTGATTAAGAAAAAGGATCCGACACTTCTTGAATATCTGGAAAAGGAAGAAAAAATTTCGGGACAGGTCTTATTAGCTCTCGAAAATAATGAAAAATGCGTTCCAAATGAGGCAGCATCAGATCGGCGTATCGGCAGAATCAATGAACTGAAGGCCTATCTGACTCTTATAGAGGAGACAAAATATGAAATGCAGTGACATTATAAAAATTCTTGAAGAACTTTCACCGCCAAGCATGGCATGTAACTGGGATAATCCGGGACTTCTTGCAGGGCGCAGTGATAAAGAGGTTCATAATATTTTTCTGGCTGTGGATGCTACGGATTCGGTCATCGAGCAGGCCCAAAAGGCAGGCGCGGATATGATTCTGACACACCATCCGCTGATTTTTAAGGGTATCAAGCAGGTATCAGATCAAAATTTCATCGGAAGAAGAATTCTTAAGATGATACAGGATGATATTTCATATTATGCGATGCATACTAATTTCGATGCGGCGCCGGGGTGCATGGCTGATTTTGCGGCAAAAAAACTCAAACTTAAAGATTGCAAGATCCTTGAAAAGATGGGAGAGGTCGCAGACGGAACAGCCTATGGGATTGGCTGCACGGGGTATTTTGAAAAGCCAATGAATCTGATGGAGACTGCAGAGTATGTAAAAAAAGCCTTCGAACTGCCATATGTGGCTGTATTTGGCAATCTTGAGGATGATTCGGTTATGAGAAAGGTTGCTGTATGTCCTGGATCCGGCGGCGGTACAATCTCGGAGGCATTGGCAGCATCTGCTCAGGTTTATATAACCGGAGATATCAGTCATCATGAGGGAATCGATGCGGTGGCTCAGGGAATGACAGTCATTGATGCAGGCCATTATGGAATAGAGCACATTTTTACTGAGTTTATGGAAAAATATCTTGCGGACAAACTGGGAGATGACGTGAAGATTGTGAGGGAGAAGCCGGCATTTCCGATTCGGATTGTCTGAAGATAAAAGATAGATCACTTGGGGGTAACTTAAGTAATGGTGATGGTTGGAGGGAAAATATATGCCAGAGGTAAAAATTGAAAATGTGGTAAAAACTTATCCGCAGGGAACTTCCTATGCAAAGATTGCAGAGGAATACCAGAAAAATTATGAAAATGACATTTTGCTGGTATCCGTAGACGGCCGGCTTCAGGAGCTTCACAAGACCGTTGACAGAGATTGTCAGATTAATTTTATCACCGCAGCTGACACTGTGGGATATCAGGCATATCAGAGAAGTGCGGTATTTCTGATGATGAAGGCATTTATAGATGTGGCAGGAAAAGAAAATGTAGATAACATTAATGTCAGATTTTCTGTGGAAAATGGTCTATATGCGGAAACAACGGGCAAAGTAAAGCTCAGTGAAGAGCTTTTGGAATGTGTTAAAGCCAGAATGAAATTTCTAGCTGAGCTTGATTTGCCATTGGAAAAGCGAACCATGAATACGGAAGATGCCGTAGATTATTTTCATGAGAAAGGCATGTATGATAAAGAACGTTTGTTCTCTTATCGCGGAGCATCCGGTGTAAATATTTACAGCATCGGAGATTATGATGATTATTTCTACGGCTATATGGTTATGAGCACCCGCTATATCAAATATTTTGATTTGCAGATGTATGAGGATGGATTTATACTTCGTCTTCCAAATAAGAAACAGCCTAAGGTGATGCAGACTTTTCATCCTTACAAAAAATTATTTGACGTGCAGCTGGAGGCGGAAAGACTCGGAGACAAGCTTGGCGTATGTGATGTAGGTACCCTCAATGATACGATTGCAAGAGGCCACATGAATGAACTCATTTTGATGCAGGAGGCTCTGCAGGAAAAGAAAATAGGAGATATTGCGGAGCAGATCCAGAAAAGCGGACGAAAGCTTGTCATGATCGCCGGCCCTTCATCATCGGGAAAAACCACATTTTCACATCGTTTGTCCATACAGCTCGGTGCATTGGGACTCAAACCGCATCCGATATCTGTGGATAACTATTTTGTTAACCGCATAGACAGCCCGCGCGATGAAAATGGAAATTATGATTTTGAAGCATTAAAATGTATTGATGTGCAGCAGTTTAATGAGGATATGGAGGCACTGCTGTCAGGACAGCGTGTGGAATTGCCGGTTTACAACTTTGTAAAAGGTGAAAGAGAATATAAGGGAGATTATCTGCAGCTTAAAGCGGATGATATCCTGGTTATAGAGGGGATTCACTGCCTCAATGACGAGTTGTCATATTCCCTGCCGCGAAATAAAAAATTTAAGATTTACATAAGTGCGCTTACACAGCTCAATATTGACGATCACAACAGAATTCCCACGACTGACGCACGTATGATTCGAAGAATGGTTAGGGATGCAAGAACACGCGGTGCATCGGCACAGGATACTATAAGAATGTGGGATTCGGTCCGCAGAGGCGAAGAAAAAAACATCTTCCCTTATCAGGAAGAGGCTGATGCTATGTTTAATTCGGCACTTTTCTATGAGCTTTCGGTATTAAAACAGTATGCGGAACCGATTTTATACAGTGTGCCGCGGGATTCTGCAGAGCATACTGAGGCAAAACGTCTACTTAAGTTCCTGGATTATTTCCTTGGTGTTAGCAGTGAGCAGGTACCGCACAATTCGATTATACGCGAGTTTATCGGCGGAAGCTGTTTTAAAGTTTGAAATATGTCGGAAGCTGTTTTAAAGTATTGAAATACTGGACAAAAATGTAAAAGTATGCTAGATTTAACATGTTTTGAGTAAAACAGATGGTCGCGGCTGCAGAACCGAAAGGCTGCAGGTGAGGAAAGTCCGGGCTTCACAGGGCAGGATGCCAGATAACGTCTGGTGGAGGCGACTCCAAGGACAGTGCAACAGAAATGTACCGCCCGGTTTACCGGGTAAGGGTGGAAGGGCAGTGTAAGAGACTACCGCCCGGCTGGTAACAGCCGGGGCACATGTAAACCCCATTCGAAGCAAGACCGAACAGAGAGCATAAGGCGGCCCGTCTGCTCTCGGGTAGGTCGCTTGAGCCTGCTGGCGACAGCAGGACTAGATAGATGACCATTCAACGACATAACCCGGCTTACCGTTTTGCTCAGAATTTAATAAACAGACATGTCGCCGAAAGGCGGCATGTCTGTTTTACAATGAATACTCCTCGTTACAGAGAATACTTCTCGTCACAGTATTCGCAGCGGTAAATCTCTTTTTCCTCATCTGCAAGATAGAAAATATGCGGAAGCTCCTGCTCAATCGAAGTGATGCAGCGGGGATTTTTGCAATGAATTACATTGGTAATCTTTTTCGGCATCTTGACTGCCTTCTTCTCTACTATTTTTCCGTCCTTGATGATATTGATTGTAATTCGATGGTCAATATATCCGAGAACATCGACATTTACCAGGTCGAGACTTCCATCGATTTTGATGATATCCTTGCGGCCCATCTTGCTGCTGCGGGCATTTTTGATGATGGCCACCTGGCAGTCGAGTTTGTCAAGTCCGAGTTTGAAATAAATATCCATACTGCGGCCGGCCTGAATATGGTCCAGCACAAAACCTTCTTTTAATCCGCTGATATTTAACATGGTTTTTCCACCTCCAGTAAAGTCATGATCAGAGCCATACGTACATATACGCCATATTGTACCTGTTTAAAGTAAGCAGCGCGCGGATCATTGTCTACCTCAACAGAAATTTCGTTTACGCGCGGCAGCGGATGAAGGACAAACATGTCATCTTTGGCAAGCTTCATCTTCTTTTTATCAAGAATATAGCAATCCTTCATGCGGATATAGTCCTCTTCGTTGAAGAATCTTTCTCTCTGGACGCGGGTCATATAGAGAATATCAAGTTCAGGCATGGCCTCATCCAGATTTTCCACCTCTTTGTATTCAATCCCCTTAGCATCAAGGGTATCCTCGATGATATAATCCGGAACGCGAAGTTCAGGAGGAGAAATGAGAACAAAGCGTATACCTGTGTAGCGGGACAGTGCGTTAATCAGGGAATGAACCGTGCGCCCGAATTTTAAGTCGCCGCAAAGACCTACGGTAAGGTTGTCAAGACGTCCTTTCAGGGAACGTATAGTCATCAAATCTGTCAGAGTCTGTGTCGGATGTTGATGACCTCCGTCGCCGGCATTGATAACTGGAATGGAGGAATGTTTTGATGCAACCATAGGAGCGCCTTCTTTTGGATGACGCATGGCACAGATGTCGGCAAAACAGGAAATAACCCGTATGGTATCGGCCACACTCTCGCCTTTTGATGCAGAGCTTGAATCGGCAGAAGCAAAGCCAAGAACCCGTCCACCGAGATTAAGCATGGCAGCTTCGAAACTCAGGCGTGTACGGGTACTTGGCTCATAAAACAGCGTTGCGATTTTCTTTCCGTCACAGACGTGTGCATATTTCTCCGGATTAGCTTCAATGTCAGAAGCAAGATCCAGAAGCTGCTCGATCTCCTCAACGGAAAAATCCAGTGGATTCAGCAAATGTCTCATTTGATTCTCCTTATCTATTCACAATGTTTTATTTTTTCTAAGTCATTATAATGCATTTTCATCCAGAATGCTAGGGGGTAAGAAAAGCTTAAGGAACTTTAAGAAAAATAGAATGGTGGTTTTTGCCCCCGACATCATATAATAGAAAAAGATCACAGCATGATTGGAATAAATCAGGTTATATGGTAGAATAGACGGATAAAGGTGTCAGATTATGATGTGATTTAGAAAGAGAGTGAACCGCAGCTAATATAAGATGCCGGAACGGAAGGGGACAGTATGTCCGAAAATAAAACAGCACTGCTGGAAAATGAACAGAAACGTGAACAAAAACGTGAACCTGTCATACAGGTAAAAAATCTATATAAAATTTATCATGTCGGTGAAACAAAGGTTTACGCACTGAACGGTGTAGACTTTACGATGTATCGCGGTGAATTCTGTGCTATTGTGGGAACATCGGGCTCCGGAAAATCAACTCTGCTCAATATGCTCGCCGGATTGGAGAAACCCACGAAGGGTGAGATTGTCATTGCCGGAAAACATATTGAAAAATTAAATGAAAATCAGCTTGTATCATTCAGACGTGAGAGAGTCGGATTTATATTTCAGTCGTATAATCTACTGAATACGATGAACGCAATAGAAAATGTTGCACTGCCTCTGTCCTTTCGCGGCATGCCGCGAAAGGAACGTCTGGAGATTGCAGAAAGATATCTGAAGATGGTTGGTTTGGAAAAAATAGGTGACCATATGCCAAATCAGATGTCAGGCGGACAGCAGCAGCGCGTCGGCATCGCCAGAGCTTTGGTGGTACATCCGGAGATAATATTTGCAGATGAGCCCACGGGAAATCTTGATTCACATACGACGATGGACGTGCTGAAACTCATGCAGCAGATAGTAAGAGAACAGAATCAGACTCTTGTTATGGTTACCCATGATAACAATCTTGCCGCATATGCGGATCGAATTTTCCATATAATAGATGGTAAAATAGTCAAGATAGAGGACAACAGACAGAACATGGAGGTATAAAATGCAGATTATGAGAAGGTGGAGAAGATGGGCAGTATTTGTACTCCTGATTGCCGTGATTTCAATCGGATCAGGCATGGCTTCTTTTGCCGAGATGCTGAACATGACAGATTTCCAGGATAATAACGGAACGATAACTGTCACAAAGGTTCCTAAGGGCAAGGCCGGCAATAAAATTTCCATAAAGATGACAATTCATAACACGGCTGAAAAGGGCGACAACAGCTTAAAGACGATTCGCCTTGCCAATGCCTATGAATATGAAAAATTTATGACGGATTCCTTCGGAGAGGCGGATGACGACAGTGACAGCGGAGATCTGTACTGGTATGACAAATCATTCCCTTTTGAGGCAGATTCCAATACATTTAAGAATAAATCCATAGACATAAAACCGGGTTCATCAAAGAGTGTATCTCTTACATACAAGCTGCGAAGAGATTTGAGCGCCGGATATTATCAGGCATTTTTTATTATCGATAATGAGTTGAAGGTGGGAGTAAATATCTGGGTTTCAGCCTATGACGGGTCATCTACAGAGGAAGATGATACCACGACTCTGGATTACGATTTTTCCATAGGAGATAATCAGCAGACACCTTATGCAGCTTACAGCCAGGTTATGGATTTCGGTGTTAATCTGACCAATACAGGACTTAAGAAGGTTTATGATGTTCGCGTGGATATGCAGCTTGATGCGGATATCACGAAGTTCCCGTTTGATATAAATGATGGCAATTATAACAGGAAAATGGGTGATATGGAGCCGGGACAGATGGTCACTGTTCCGTACAGCATGGTGGTTCGTGAAGATGTAAAATCCGGATTTTTCCCGATACATTACCTGATAACCTACAGAGAAGAGGCGGATGGCGAGTTTTCAGACCCGGTTGATAAGATTTTTTATGTGCATGTAAAAGGAAAAGATGACGATGAATTATCTGCCGATGCAGGTGAGCAGGACAGAACCAAAGCCAGAATTATCGTTGACAGCTTTGAGACAGTTCCAGCGGAAGTTTATGCCGGACAGCCGTTTGAACTCCATGTGAAGATGAAAAATGCATCTTCCGGTGTACAGGCTTCCAATATCATGTTCACGTTTGCTTCAGAGGAGGTCGAAAATACACCGATTTTCACGTCGGAGAGCGGATCGACTTCTGTTGTAGTAAATAATCTGGCACCGGGAGCAACGACAGATTTGACTATGGTTTTTAAAGCATCTCCGACAGCTGAACAGAAATCTTACCGCATGACAATTCAGGAACAGTATGACAGCCCGGAATTTAAGAATGCCAAGGAAGAGGTCAAGATCTCACTTCCGGTAAAGCAGGAGCCGCGTCTCAATACCAGCACCATAGATGTCATGCCCGATTCCATAGATGTCGGTTCAGAGACCAATGTTATGTTTGGTATCAACAATACAGGTAAAGTAATTCTTTACAATGTGATGGCACGCTTTGAGGCGGATTCCATTCAGGAAGTTGAGGCTTATGTAGGTAATATCAAACCAGGAGAGACAGGTAATGTTGATACGATGCTGACAGCGATTGCTCCTACAACCGACGACGGAAAAGTAAAGATAATTATTTCGTATGAGGATGAGAACGGAAATGTCTCCGAGACGGAAAAAGAGATGCTCCTTACGGTCAGTGAGGCAGCGGGAGATATAGGTGCTGACGGTGCAGACAGGCTTAATGATGCCGATACAGACATTGATTCGACACAGACAGGCAGCAAAAAAGTATGGCTCATACCTCTCGTGATTGGAATTGTGGCAGGAGTAGTGGCAGGAATCCTTATCTGGAAGCAGAGAAAGAAGAAAAGGTCTGATGAGGAAGAAGAATAAAGAAGTACAATAAAGAAGTAGAATGAAGAAGCAGAAAGGACTGAGAGTAATGAGATTCTGTGATTTGCTGACGATGAGCGTCAACAATCTTCTTCGCCGAAGACTCAGGACATTTTTGACAGTTCTTGGCGTTATGATAGGAACTGCTTCGATCGTTGTTATGATTTCTATCGGAATAGGCCTTAACGAATTCACGATCAAGCAATATTCTTCATACGGAAGCCTGACAGCTATACAGGTATACAATTATGATAACGGAACTTCCAGAGACAAGAAAAATCCGGAAGATGGTTTTATGACAGATGAGACCATAAAGGAGTTTGAAAATATTCCACATGTGACCAGTGCTTATCCTGACCTGTCGATAAATGTGATCATGCGTCAGGGAATATATGAAGGCAATGTACAGATGCACGGGATTCCGCTGTCGGCCATGAAAAATATCAAGCTGGGAGAGGGAAGTCTGCCGACTGCCGATACGAAAGACATGGAGATGGTGGTCGGAAACATGATCGTACAGAATTTCAGCAATGCCAAGACCGGAAAAGGATATTGGGATACGGGAGAAATGCCGGATGTTGATTTTATGAACAAACCGGTCTATACGATCTTCGATACAGATGCATATTATCAGTCTCAGGGAACCTCCGGGGGCGATGACAGCAGCGAGAAGGTGGCAACACCAAAAAAATATATGCTTAAAACCGCGGCTATGGTTGCAGGCGGACAAGACGAATGGAATGATTACAGTTACGGTATATATGTAGATCTGGATAAACTTAAGACACAGTTAAAGCAGGTTTTCAAGAAAAAGGCAATTCCCGGACAGCCGACAAACAAAAAAGGCAAGCCATATAATTATTTTGTCTATGATAATGCGGTTGTAAATGTAGATGATATGAATAACGTCATTGAAGTCCAGAAAGCCATAACCGGCATGGGATATCAAGCCAGCAGCCAGATGGAGTGGCTGGAGCAGTCAAAACAGCAGTCCAACATGGTTCAGGCAGCACTGGGCGGAATCGGCGCCGTGTCGCTTTTGGTGGCAGCTATAGGCATTGCCAATACCATGATGATGTCTATCTATGAACGTACAAAGGAGATAGGTGTTTTGAAGGTTTTGGGATGTTCACTTAAGACGATCCGCAATATGTTCCTTATTGAAGCCGGTTTTATCGGATTTGTGGGAGGAGTCGTCGGACTGATCCTAAGCTATTTAGTATCATTTCTTGTCAATAAGTTCCTTGCAGCTACGTTTTTAAACGGCATGGAGGGAAAATTATCTATAATTCCTATGTGGCTGGCTCTTCCGTCAGTTATATTTGCAATTATCATCGGCATGGCAGCAGGATTCTTTCCTGCAATGCGAGCTATGAAGCTCAGCCCTCTGGCAGCGATAAGAAATGACTGACGCGGCGTTTTGTGGTTGCCCTCCCGGCAGCGCATGAGCAGCAGCATTTTAGGTGCTTGAATACTAAACGCAACTATGATATTATAGTGAGAAAGAACGAAAAAAGAAAGGAATTACCTATGACACTGTTAGAAAATTGGCGTAATCTGGCATACGGTGACGGGCTGGATGATAAAAAGAAGGAAGAACTCTGGTCAGGATATTTTACGATTGAGAAAGGCATCTATGAGAAGATCCTTTCAAATCCTACTCAGGTTGTAGAGGGAACCGTAAAAGAACTGGCAGAGAAGTATGATACCGAGATCATGATCATGACAGGTTTCCTGGATGGTATCAATGAGAGCCTTAAGGGATATGAGAATCCGATTGAGACCATGGATGAGGATACCAAGGTTAAGATTGAGATTGACCCGGAGAAATTATACTACAACATGGTAGAGGCTAAGGCTACCTGGCTGTACGAGCTTCCACAGTGGGATGCGATTCTCACACCAGAGAGAAGAACAGAGCTGTACCGTGAGCAGAAGGCATCAGGAACAGTCCGCAATACACACAAGATTTACCCGAACGATCCGTGTCCATGCGGCAGCGGAAAGAAGTATAAGAAGTGCTGCGGAAAGAATAAATAATATAACAGTTATTATGAAAGCACATCCGGAATGCAGAGTAGTCTGGATGTGCTTTATTTTGAAAGATATTTGGAGGAAGAAAGACGGATGGAGGATAAGAGGCCGTTAAATACAGTGAAAAGGGACTATCAGCCGGGGCTTGAAATGTCGGGGTTTATCCTTAAAAAGACAGGAAAGCTGCAGGCACTTGGGGCTTTGACGCTGTATTTTGAGCATAAGAAAAGCGGGGCATCTCTGTTTTATATCAAAAACAAGGACACAAACAGGGGATTTTCGATTTCTTATCGGACACCGCATCTGGATGAGACTGACACGAATCATGTGTTTGAGCATTCCGTACTTGCTTCTTCTGATAAATATCCGAGCAAGGATATTTTTTTTGATCTGTGCAGCAAGACATATCATACATTTGTAAATGCATTTACATACATACCCTTTACGGCATATCCGGTATGCAGTCAAAGCGAAAAACAGCTGTTAAAAATGGCGGATGTTTATTTAAGCTGCATGAAATCACCGGGAATCAGACGGGAAAAGAGATTTTTTGACCGTGAAGCCGTGCGTTATGAACTGCGTGACAAAAATGACCCAATCACGCTGGCGGGTACGGTATACAGCGAAGATTTCGGTATGCTTAATGATACCGACAACGAGGCACTGCGAAATGTCCTGAAGGCGTTATATCCGGGAGAAACGGCATCCAATGCCAATGGACAGGCACATCGCTTTTATAAGGATCTTACCTATAAGCATACCATGGAGATGTATGATCGCTTTTATCGGTTTGACAATTCACTGATTGTGCTTTATGGAGATCTGGATTTGGAAGTGTTCCTTGAATTCCTTGACCGGGAATATCTGAATGATGCGGACAAATCAGATGGAAATTTGTTCGAACACGAAAAAACTGAGCGTGAAATAGCTAGATGCAAGGCATCTGATCATATGGTAAATGATCTGAATCATACAATGCGACAAGATAAACAATCCCTAAGACAAGTGACAGTGCCAAGCCCGGCTTATATCGGAGATGCATCAGAGAATACGGCAGTTATTTCCTATGCGATAGATCTTTACGATACTTCATGGAAAAATCTTATAAAGTACAGTATCATTGCTGGTATGATGAATGTGGACGGTTCGATTTTCAGGGAAAAACTCCGCAGCGCAGGCATACACTGTGATGCGAGCGCATCGGTGATGATGGAGGCGGAGAAACCATTTTTCTTATTTGAAATGACTGACTGTAATCCGGATGATGCACAACGCTTCAAGAAGGTGTCTGATGATACATTACTGGAGATGCAAAAATCAGGGATTGATCCATCTGTAGTGGAAACGGCACTTAAGACTCGGGTGATCCATGATTATACTGCCGGTGAGGATACAGATGTGTTTGCGGATTCAATTGTTCCGGAGGTGAGTCTCAAATGGGCCCTGACAGGCGACGCGGATGTGTATGCCGATGAATCAGCTGCATATGATATGCTTAGCGAAAATAACGCACAGGAGGAAATACGTCGGTTCGCCAAAGAGCTTTTTGTGGCCGAACGGAAGGCGCTTGTCACAACGGTTCCCACACCCGGAATGGCAGAGGAGATGGAGGAGGATCGTGAAAAGTTTTTGGCAGAAATGAAATCTAAGATGAGCGATGAAGAAATTGAGGCTTTAATTGCAAAAACTCTGGATTTCGATGCCTGGAATGCCACGGAGTGTTCCAATACGGACTTTATGATAAGCGTAGATGAGCTTCCGCTGCCTGATGAGCTACCCGAATACCGGATTTATGATATGAATGGGATTTCGATATATGAATCGCCATCAGAACTTTCTGAGATAAGTTACAATCGTCTGTATCTTGATTTGAGCGGCATACGGGATGAGGATCGCTTCTATATTCCGCTTTATACAATGTTTGTATCAGAGCTTGAAAATAAAAAATATGGCAGAATGGAAAAAGAGAACCGAATAGAACGGTATTTGCATGATTTTTCCATGAATGAGGGATATCCGGAACCTAGAGCCGGTAAAAACAGTCATCCGACTCTTGCGGTCAGCTGGTATGCGATGGCGGATGATTATGAGGAGAGTCTTTTGCTACTCATCGAACTTATGTCACATCCGCTTTGGACAGATAAAAAGGCAGTATTGCAGGCACTGGATGAGACGATTCCGTCATGTGACGAATCGCGAAGTGATGCCTATTCGCTGGCGGTTCGTTTGGCAGCCGCAGGATACAGTCTCAATACGAGATATCAGGAATATGTCGGTGGGCAGCAGTTTTATGATTTCCTGAAAAAATTGCGAAGACATATTTATGAGGACGAAAACGCAATTTATGAGCTGGCGGAAAAGATGGAGAGCGTGAAGGATTGCATTCTTCACGGAAAGGCAATTACTGTTCTACATGTAGCTCCTGCGCAAAAACTTGAAATCATGCGAGAAAGTGCAGTCAGAATACTTGGCGGACTTCCTCAAAAGGAAATTATTGATAAAGCGGATAATCTTGAAAAAATGAGGAAAAACATGGATATTGATTTTTCTCATAAAAAAAGCGAGGCCGTGATAGTGGAAAGTTCAAGTCAGTATACTGTTTTCTCTGCGGATCTTAGTGCAGTGAAAGGATTTTCTGGAAAAATTCTCCCGTTTGTAAATGCGCTTGACGACAGGTGTTTTGTTCCTGAGCTTCGTTTTAAAGGTGGAGCTTACAGTGCTTCATTTACATTCACACCGGCGATGGATCGAATTGTGGCGAGTACATACCGTGATCCCAAGGTCAGGGAGACAATAGAGTCGATAAAAGCTGCAGCCGGAGTGCTTAAAAATCTAAAGCTTTCAGAATTAGATTTAAACGGCTATATCTTAAGCAGTTACGGCAATGCAACAGCGCCCTGCGGACATCTGGGGAAACGTATGGTGGCCATGCAGTATGCTTACAACGGCCTGGATCTTGCAAAGATTCATCGCTGGACTAAAGAAATCTGTGAAACGACGGAAAATGATCAGAAAGATGCGGCAAGAATCATTAAAAATATTCTTGAAAATGCATGGATTGTGACTACGGGAAATCAGACGGCTATAGAGACGGACAGAGACTGCTTTGACAGAATCAGAGATTTTCGAATGTAAATAACAGGTTTGCAGTGATGGCGTTGTTGGTTTTTATCATTTATGGAAATGTTGCTTGATAATAATATAGTTTAGTTGTAGAATGTAATTGTGCACACGCAGAGTATGAAAAAGGGTTGCCTTACAGGCAGCACGGAAAGGGGAAAATTGTGACGACAATAAAACAAAGAAATGTAGCTTTGGCGATTATACTCACAATCGTTACATGCGGTCTGTACGGAATTTACTGGGAGGTATGTCTGGTAGATGATCTGAACAAGGTATGCAGAGATGAGGACGCAAAAAGCGGTGTTCTTGTTTTCCTTCTGGGCCTGATTACATGTAATATTTACTGGCTGTATTGGTTATTTAAGGCCGGTGAGAAAATCGATACCGCGAAAAGTGAAAAAGGCTTACCGCCGTCAAACCGTGGTCTGGTATACCTGCTCTTAAGCTTCTTTGGCCTTGGAATTGTAGCATTTGCAATTTTGCAGAGCGATGTAAACGGATTCGCTGAGGAACCATCTGAAACAGTATAAGCAGAACATGACGACTTTTTAAGGTAAAGGAAAGGATTCCCGGCAGTGATGCCGGGAGTTTTTTGATTTTTATGAAGAAAAGAGTACAAAGAATACTGATGCCGCTTTCAGTGCCGGTAATACTGGGTTTTATTTATGCAATCTGGTTTAAAATAACCGGTCTGGGGATTCCATGTGCTTTTTACAGTTGGACCGGATTTAAATGTCCGGGATGCGGCATTACCCATATGTGCATCGATATTTTGTCGGGAGATCTTCATGCCGCCAGAAAAGAAAACGTGCTTTTATTCTATATGCTTCCGATATTATGTATATATTGGTTTGCAGATTCCATGAAATATATTATTACCGGACGATTTTTTGATAAGAGGCTGACGGACATTTTATTGTGGTGTGCCGTAACAGCTTTGTTGTTATTCGGCATTTACAGGAATATTATCGGATGCTAGACGGGATATGGCATCGACACGGGAGGTATAAATTATGCGTACGAAGCGATTGGGAGATATGCTTTTGGAGATTGGTCTTATTACACAAGACCAGCTGAAGGAAGCACTGGATTATCAGGCGAAGGAGAAAGAGCGTCTTGGTACTATTTTGGTAAAACATAATTATATAACTGAAGGACAGCTGATCGATGCGCTTCGCGTGCAGCTTGGCATCGAATACATTGATCTCACAAAGGTGGACATAAGTCCTGAAATGTCCCGGTATGTTCCCAAGAATCTGGCAAAGAAGATGACGATTGTGCCTGTGCGGGTTTCTAAGGATCAGCTGTATCTTGCTATGGCGGATCCGTTGAATTTCGTGGCTATAGAGGAGGCCCAGCGTACATCTAAAAAGAGAATCGTTCCGATGATCGCCTCAGAGCCGGCGGTTAAGCGTGCCATAAATATTCTTTACGGAAACGAAGGTGCGGCAGAGGCCATGGCCCAGATGCAGGCAGAGACAGCAGCTGCCAGGGAGGAGCGCCAGGAACAGGCTCAGGCAAGAGAGAGTCAGGAAAATATTACTCCTATGGTAAGGCTTGTAAACTCAATTATTGAGAGAGCCATCTCCGAAAATGCATCTGATATTCATTTTGAGCCTACAGAAGAGGAAATGGTCATCCGCATGCGTATCGATGGCCAGCTTCACCGGATTATGACAATCCCGCCTGAACTTAAGGATTCCGTGATTTCAAGACTTAAAATCATGTCCCAGCTCGACATAGTTGAAAAGAGAATTCCGCAGGACGGACGTGCGGTGATGAGCTTAAAGGGCAAGGATATAGATATGCGTATATCCACACTGCCTACTCTTTACGGAGAAAAAGTCGTAATACGAATTTTGAGAAGAAACGAAGAGACGCTTAATCGCCGCGGTATAGGCATCCCAAAGGCGGAAGATGAAAAGATTGATATGCTTATGGGACTGACCTCGGGAGTTATAATGATCGTAGGACCTACCGGTTCAGGTAAATCCTCTACAATGTATACACTTATCCGTGAGCTTCTTTCAGACAGAACCAATCTTATCACATTGGAGGATCCGGTGGAGTATCATATAAAGGGTGCGACGCAGGTTCAGATCAATGAAAAGGTAGGACTTACATTTGCATCGGGACTGCGCTCTATTTTGCGTCAAGATCCGGATATTATCTGTGTAGGGGAGATCAGGGACGGTGAGACAGCCGAGATTGCGATGCGGGCGGCTATGACAGGCCATCTTGTAATTACGACAATTCATACCGAAGATGCGATTTCTGCAATTGACCGTCTGAGGGATATGGGAGTGGCTCCGTATCTTATAGCGGCCGGACTCAGGGGAGTTATTTCCCAGAGACTTCTTCGTAAAATCTGCCCGAATTGCAAGACACAGATTGAACCTCCGAAAAAAGCCCTGGAGATGGCCGGTATTCCTGATATTCCGGGTCAGATCTTCTGGCAGGGAATTGGATGTGACCAGTGCTTTCATTCTGGATACCGCGGCAGAATCGGTGTATTTGAGGTTATGCTGGTTCATGAGGAAATTCGCAAATGTATTCTTGAGGGGGCAGACAGGACACGCTTTGAGGAGGCAGCCAGAAAGACGAGCAATTATGTTCCGATGATCGAAAATGCACGTGAACTGGTAGAAAACGGAGTTTCGACCGTGGATGAGATAATTCGTACCTTGCTGGCACTGTAGATGAAATTCCTTGCCGAATGGGTTATAAGAAGGAGACAGATTTTATGTATGGAATAGAAGAGCTGATTGCCCTTGCCGCCCAAAAAAGGGCATCGGATGTTCATCTGATTGCGGGACTTGAGCCTAAATGCAGGATCGACGGCAGAATCGAGACATTGACGGAGGGCGTACTGACCAATGAAGACTGCGAAGAATACGCAAGGCAGCTTGCGGGAAAACAGACCGAGAAGATTGCCAAGATAGGGCAACTGGATTTCAGTATCTCACTGGCTGGGAGACGTCTTCGTGTAAACCTGTTCAGACAGCAGCAGGCCGTTTCTGCAGCGATACGTATTTTAAGCAATGAAATACCAAATCTTAGTCAATTGGGACTTCCGGAGGCTGTAAATCAGTTTTCGGGATGGAGTAAGGGAATTGTCCTTGTGACCGGTGAGACAGGAAGCGGTAAATCAACCACTCTTGCAGCTATATTAAATGAGATCAATAAGACTAGGCCGCTGCATATAATAACACTTGAGGACCCTATAGAATATGTCTATGAACCGGATAAGGCCATTATCAACCAGCGAGAGGTGGGCATGGATGTGGAGAGCTATGATAAAGGGCTCTACGCAGCACTTCGTGAAGATCCTGACGTAATTCTTATTGGGGAAATGCGAGATCCGGCTACCATAGAGACGGCTCTTGTGGCTGCGGAGACAGGACATCTTGTATTTTCAACAATTCATACTAATACGGCTGTAGACAGTATTGATCGAATCGTAGGAGTATTTCCTGAGGATAAACAGCCTCAGATACGTATGCAGCTTTCCATGACACTGCGTGCGGTGCTGGCGCAGCAGCTGGTGCCGCGGGCAGGCGGAAAGGGCAGGGCAGCAGCCTGTGAGCTTATGATGGTAACACCGGCTATTCGAAATCTGATTCGTGACGGAAAAACACCACAGATGCAAAGCTATCTTCTGTCCAGTGCAAAAGAGGGATCTATTACGATGAATAATTTTCTGGTTCGTATGGCGAAAGATGGGATAATCACACCACAGACCGCAATAGAGGCGTCTCTTGAACCTGAGGAACTCAGAGAAAGCATATCAAAAATTGCATATTGAGGAAAAATGAATTCTGCAAGAGGGAAAATGATTTCTGAAAAAAAAGAAAAAAAGAATGTGCCTAAATAACACATTCTTTTTTTGATCTTTTTTAAGAAAACATTGATTAAAGTGTTTTATCCGTTCGGCCCCGCCGGAACTATTGGAATACTGTTTCCATTTCTGCTACTTGAGCCTGAGGTTGTAGGCTTTGTGACCGAGCTTTTGCTCGGAGCCTGTGGCTTGTCAGAATCATGTTCAACTCCCGGTGCAGAGAAATCCGCACTCTCAGATGGACTGATAATCAGGGAGGAGCTATTATGAATCTTGCATTCGCCCGGCATAACATAGCGTGAATCATCTGTCGTGCCGCTGTCCTCCGGAACTATCATAACAGTTTTTGAGGTCTGACCGTTTGACGGGCAGTACTGTGTTGATATGCCGCCTGAAGCTGAGCAGATCGTAACCTTCGTATGATGATCACATGCCTCGGTCGGAACAGTGCCCTTGGCAAAATATTCTGTATATACTGCAGTTCCGCGAGGATCACTGCTGCAGACACCGGAAACAGGAAGTTTGCCTGATTTGCGGCATACCTCAGCCGTCTCTACACTGTCGGGAACCGTAAATCCTGGGTCACTTAAACCCTGGTGGACACGTGTCATGATATTGCGCCAGATGCGCTTATGGTAGCTTGTACCGCCGTTTGAGACTGTACCTCCCTTCAACGGCTGGTTGTTATCACATCCGCCCCATATTCCGGCAGTGTAATATGGCGTAAATCCCACAAACCATACATCGACATTGCTGGTGGTGGTACCGCTCTTTCCGGCACAGCTCATATTCGGAATGGCAGCTGCGGTACCGGTCGAGTTGACACCTGCACCGGAACGTGTATACATGACATTGCTCTGCATGACATCCTGCATCGCACTGGTCAGCAGATAAGCAGTGGAATCCTTGAGAGCCTGTCTTGTCTCGGGTTCATTGTCAATCAGAACTTTTCCATTGCGGTCAAGGATCTTGGTAAAGAAAATTGGTTTTGTATATGTGCCGCCATTGGCAATAGTGGCAAATGCATTGGTAAGTTCCAGGTTGCTGACACCTTTTGTAAGACCTCCAAGTGCGGTGGCAATGTTCTGATCCTGACTCACAAGGGATGTGATGCCCAGACGTTCGGCATATTCAACACCGAGCTGCGGAGTTACGGTATCTGCCATACAGCGAAGGGCAACTATGTTCATGGAATAAGTGATACCGTCCCTGATGGTGTGGTAGCCCTTATAATCGTCGCCCCACCAGTTGCGGAATTCCTTCTCACCCTGAGAATATGGTCCGTCATAATAAACAGTCGAAAGAGTTGCACCGCAGGCATCAAGAGCCGGTGCAAAGGCTGATATAACCTTGAATGTGGAACCGGGCTGTCTTAATGAGTCGGTTGCACGGTTTAAGGTTCGGTTGGCCTTTTTCTGACCTCGACCTCCGTTGATGGCTTTGACATATCCCGTGGACTGCTCGATCAGTACGAAGGATGTCTGAGGCTGTAAAACCATGGTTGCAGATTCACCGATAACGGTGCTGCCATCCTGTGTAAGATAAGTGCGGTATTCATCGATAGCGGCCTGAGCTTCCTCCTCAGAATTGAACAGTCCGTCAAAGGTTGTCTGCCCTTTGACCTGTTGCATCCATTTTTTAAGTGTTTCCTGTGAATAATGCTTTGTCTCACCGTCTGTATGCGTTATGGAGAGGCGGTATTCTACGGAATACCTTGCAGCATCATAGTTTTCAGGATTATTTACTTCCTCGTCGACGATTGCCTGAATCTGCGGATCCTGCGGAGTGTAGATCTGCAGTCCACCGCTAAAGAGAAGATTGGTTGCCTGGGTATCGGTATATCCGAGCTGTTCCTTTAAGGCTTCGGTAACCTGATTGATCAATTCATCAGTATAATAGGAATAAGGTGTTTCATTTTCCTTTATGGCAGTGTCTACATTCTGAATTCTGGAGTATACATCGTCAGCCAGAGCTTCTTCCTGCTCCTCTTTTGTGATATATCCCTGTTCATACATCGCCTGCAGAATCACTTTTCTTCGAGCGGCATTGGCCTCGGCTCCGCTTATAGGATTGAGTTTTGCGGGATTCTGTGTGATACCGGCAATGACAGCACATTCGGAAAGTGTCAATTCGGAGACATCCTTATTAAAATACCTCAGTGCGGCTGCCTTTACACCCAGAGTGTTGCTGCCAAGGTTTATAGTATTGAGATAATTGGTTATAATTATCTTTCGATCGACATTTTTGGTCAGCTGCAATGCCAGATATTGCTCCTGAATCTTTCGCTCGATCTTGGAACCCTTGCTGGTCTCCATACCTCCGTTAAAAATGGTATTTTTGATAAGCTGCTGGGTCAGGGTGCTGGCACCGCCTTTATAATTATTGGTTAGGACACCGACCACGGCGCGGGAGATGGAGCGAAGATCGATACCGCTGTGCTGCCAGAAACGGGAATCCTCAATAGATACAAATGCGTCAATCAAATCCTGCGGAAATTCCTCGTAAGAGGCTTCGATACGGTTGGAATTGGATCCGACCAGAGTGTCCGTAACCTCACCGGCACTGTTATATATGGTGGAAAAATAACCGCTGGGGGCAAAACTGTCCAGATCAAAATCAGGCGAGCTGTCAAGAATACCCTTGAACATGCCGATACAGACGCCGGTTCCTGTCAGACATATAAAGAGGACCAGTACCAGGGCTGTTTTAAAAAAGGTCAGAAACAGCCGGTTGGAATATTTTTTCTTCAGGGAACTGGCTGCGCGTATCCGTTCCCTGGTAGGTTTCACACCGTAATTCATGATAACCTCCTTTAGGCTATAACATCGACATTATATCAAATTCGGGGGGATAAATAAATACTATTGTAATGAAGTTTTTTTTACGTTATAGTAAATGGATAGAGTGGAGGAGATAAATGAGAGAGCGTTATAAGATAGTATATCAGGGCGGCGAGGGCGAGATTGTGGAGAAAAAATCCCGTTTTATCGCAGAAATCCGCCCAGTGGATTCTGAGGAAGAGGCGGCTTTATTTATTGCGGAAATTAAGAAAAAATACTGGGATGCAAGACATCATTGCTCTGCGTTTACAATAGGTGAGAATAATGAAGTGGCCAGATGCAGCGATGACGGTGAACCTGCACAGACGGCAGGTCGACCGATGTTAGACGTGCTGCTGGGGCGTGAACTTCACAATGTATGCGCAGTGGTTACAAGGTATTTTGGCGGGACACTTCTTGGTACCGGCGGGCTGGTACGGGCATACGGAGGAGCAGTACAGGAAGGCCTTAAAAACTGTACAATTCTTGAAAAATGTCTGGCACGCAGGTGGAAAATAGGTACGGATTACAGCGGACTTGGAAAGGTGCAGTATATTCTTTCTGAGGCAGAGATCCCGATCCTTGAAAGTGAATACGGCGAGGGCGTGGATATCACGATCCTTGTACCGTTTGACCAGGCGGGAGCTGCGGAAAAAAAGCTTATCGAGGGAACAAACGCAAGATGCCGGATTGAAAAACTGGATGAAGTATATTATGGAATGAATGACGGAAAAATCATTTTATTATAAAAATATATTGAATAATGGACAGAAAAATGCTAGAATTACAAGCTGTATTATTTTGCAGGCAGATTTTAATCGCCATTATTTTTATTGTCAATTTTTAAGAAAAGAGAGTATACAGATATGAAAATGAAACGGGAAGATATAAGAAACGTTGCAATTATCGCTCACGTTGACCACGGCAAAACTACGCTGGTAGACCAGCTGCTTCGCCAGAGCGGTGTATTCCGTGCCAATCAGGAAGTCGTAGACCGTGTTATGGACTCCAATGATATCGAGCGTGAGAGAGGAATCACCATCTTATCCAAGAATACCGCTGTAAACTACAACGGTACCAAGATCAATATCATCGACACACCAGGACATGCTGATTTCGGCGGAGAGGTAGAGCGTGTTCTTAAGATGGTAAATGGTGTTATTCTTCTGGTAGATGCCTACGAGGGTGCTATGCCTCAGACCAAATTCGTTCTTCGCAAGGCACTGGATCTTGATCTTCCGGTTATCGTTTGTATCAATAAGATCGACCGTCCTGAGGCTCGTCCTGAGGAGGTTGTGGATGAGGTTCTGGAGCTTCTTATGGATCTTGACGCATCTGATGAACAGCTTGACTGCCCGTTCCTGTATGCATCTGCACGTTCAGGCTTTGCCAAGAAAAATCTGGAAGATCCGGAGGTTGACATGCAGCCGCTGTTCCAGACAATCCTTGACTACATTCCGGCTCCTGAGGGAGATCCTGACGCAGAAACCCAGGTTCTTATCAGCACCATCGATTACAACGAGTACGTAGGACGTATCGGTGTAGGTAAGATTGACAATGGATTCCTCAAGGTAAATCAGGAGTGCGTTATCGTAAACCATCATGAACCGGACAAATTCCGCAAAGTTAAGATCGGTAAACTTTATGAGTTTGAAGGACTCAATAAAGTAGAAGTACAGGAGGCAAAGATTGGTTCGATCGTTGCTATTTCCGGTATTTCCGATATCCATATCGGAGATACACTTTGTTCACCGGAAAATCCTGAGGCTATTCCGTTCCAGAAGATTTCCGAGCCGACCATCTCTATGGATTTCATGGTAAATGACAGTCCGCTGGCAGGTATGGAAGGTAAATTCGTTACATCACGTCATATTCGCGAGCGCCTGCTTCGTGAGCTTAATACAGATGTCAGCCTTCGTGTTGAGGAGACAGACTCAGCCGACTGCTTCAAGGTATCAGGCCGTGGCGAGCTGCATCTTTCGGTACTGATTGAAAATATGCGCCGCGAGGGATTTGAGTTTGCTGTCAGCAAGGCCGAGGTTCTCTACAAATATGATGAGAGAAACCGCAAATTGGAGCCGATGGAAGTGGCATATGTGGATGTGCCGGATGATTTTACCGGTGCGGTTATACAGAAGCTTACAAGCCGCAAGGGCGAGTTGCAGGGCATGAGCCCGATTGGCGGCGGATATACAAGACTTGAGTTTTCGATCCCGTCCAGAGGCCTTATCGGCTATCGAGGCGAATTTATGACAGATACAAAGGGAAATGGTATCTTAAATACCAGCTTCGACGGATATGCACCGTTTAAGGGAGAATTGAGCTACCGCAAACAGGGTTCACTGATTGCATTTGAGGCAGGCGAGTCCATCACCTACGGACTTTTCAATGCACAGGAGAGAGGAACACTCTTCATCGGTGCAGGTGTTAAGGTATATTCAGGTATGATCGTCGGACAGAGTGCAAAATCTGAGGATATCGAGCTCAATGTATGCAAGACCAAGAAGCTTACAAATACACGTTCTTCAAGTGCTGATGAGGCGCTTCGCCTTGTTCCGCCTAAAGTGATGAGTCTTGAGCAGTGTCTTGATTATATCGATACAGATGAGCTTCTTGAGATTACACCGACCAATCTTAGAATCCGTAAAAAGATTCTTGACCCGACGCTCAGAAAGAGAGCTATGATCAGCCGTAAGAACAGCTAAGGGGTTGTAAATAAAGAGGAGCAGGCAATGGAAAAGGGAAAGGTTCAGATCATCTACGGCAATGGAATCGGAAAGACAGCCATGGCGCTCGGCCGCGGCGTGAGTGCAGCCATGCACGGCCGCAAGGTAATCATGATTCAGTTTCTTAAAGGTATGCTGAGTCATGAGACGGCAGAAGGCTTAAAGCAGCTTGAGCCGGCGTTTAAGGTATTTCGATTTGAAAAACAGAGTGAGTACTACGAGAATCTTACGGAAGATGGTAAGAAAGAGGAAATTTGCAATATTCAGAACGGCTATAATTTTGCAAAAAAAGTACTCTGTACCGGTGAGTGTGATATGTTGATTCTGGATGAATTTTTGGGTGTTATGGATCAGGGACTGGAAGGAATGCCGGAGCTTGAAAATCTTCTGAAACAGCGTGAAGATACGGTAGATCTTATCCTTACCGGAAAGGTGTGCCCTGACGGTATGGAAAAATATGCCGATGAGATCACGCGCATAGAAGCTGTAAAGTAAGTGTTACGGTTTATGTGACTCATGGACTATAACCTGAGATACGTTGACAAGTATTGAAAGTAATGTTAATATAAGATTAAGAAGTAGAGGTTGCGTTGATTATCAGTAAGCGGTTGGATGCGGCAGGTGCAGAAGAAGATGGCTGAAAGGATGATACGCCGAAGGGATGCAGCACCTGTATCTGCAGTTCCTGGGTACAGGATGAAGAGTTCTGTAACTGTCATCGGCAGATGGGGAGCTACTGAGAGTTTGAGACTGAATTCATAGAGCTGGCCCTTGTGCCAGCTTTTTGTATAAAAGGAGGAAATAAAATGTCTATTTTTGAAGGAGCAGGCGTAGCACTGGTAACACCATTTAAGGAAGATGGTTCCGTAAATTATGATAAGCTTGAGCAGCTTGTAGAAGAGCAGATTGCAGGAGGCACGGACTGTATTATCGCATGCGGTACTACAGGTGAGGCAGCGACTTTAACTCACGAAGAGCATATTGAAGTAATACGTTTTGTATGTGAGAAGGTAAATAAGAGAATCCCTGTAGTAGCCGGTACCGGATCTAACTGTACAGAGACAGCGATTTATCTGTCCACTGAGGCCGAAAAAGCCGGTGCAGACGGTCTTCTGCTTGTAACTCCTTATTACAACAAATCCACCCAAAAGGGCTTAAAAGTACATTTTTCAGACGTGGCAAAAGCAGTTAAACTTCCGATTCTGCTTTATAATGTACCGAGCCGTACAGGTGTGAATATTACTCCTGAGACAATTGTGGCACTTTGCAAGGAAAACGAGAATATTGTCGGTGTCAAAGAGGCAAGCGGAAATTTCTCCGCAGTTGCGCAGATTGCGAGTCTGTCAGGCGGAACTGTAGACATCTATTCTGGAAATGATGATCAGGTAGTTCCGATGATGGCTTTGGGAGCTAAGGGAGTTATTTCCGTATTATCCAATGTGGCACCTCGTCAGGTACATGATATGTGTGCGGCATTCAAGGCAGGCGATGTGGCAAAGGCAAGACAGATGCAGTTAGATGCAATTCCGCTTATCGAGGCTTTGTTCTGTGAGGTAAACCCGATTCCGGTTAAGGAAGCGCTGAATATGATGGGGGAAGAGGCAGGCCCGTTCCGCAAACCGTTGGTTGAGATGGATCCTGCAAACCGTGATCGTCTGAGAAGAGAGCTGGTAAATTACGGCATCAGCCTGAAAGAGTAATAAGAACTATCAGACAGGCAGCGAAAAGAATGAGAAAAGCAGATTTGAGGACGCATGGCATGATGCTGTAACCTTGAATCTTGTATGACAACTTAGGAAAATGAGGTTTTATAGATGGTACGAGCTATTATGCATGGCTGCAACGGAGCCATGGGACAGGTTATTTCACAGATTGCAGCTAAGGATGATGAGATTTCCATCGTTGCTGGAATTGATATGAGAACGGAACAGAAAAATGACTATCCGGTTTTTGCATCACTTAAAGACTGTGATGTAGAGGCAGATGTTGTGATTGATTTTTCCAATGCGGCAGCCGTTGATGATCTTTTGGGCTGGTGCGCAGAGAAGAAAATGCCGGTTGTTCTGTGTACGACCGGACTTTCTGAAACTCAGCTTGCAAAGGTAGAGGAGACAGCAAAGAAGACGGCCGTTCTTCGTTCGGCAAATATGTCTCTGGGAATCAATATGCTCCTTAAGCTTCTTAAAGAGGCAGCACAGATTCTTGCTCCGGCAGGTTTTGATATTGAGATTCTGGAAAAACATCACAACCAGAAGGTGGATGCGCCGAGCGGCACCGCGATTGCACTCGCTGATTCCATCAATGAGGCTATGGATAACACATATCACTACAAATATGACCGTTCTGCAAAGCGTGAGAAACGCGATGCCAAAGAGATTGGTATTCAGGCCATTCGCGGCGGCACCATCGTAGGTGAACATGATGTTATCTTCGCAGGACAGGATGAGGTTATTACTTTTAATCATACTGCATATTCAAAGGCAATTTTCGCAAAGGGTGCCGTACAGGCCGCAAAGTTTTTGGCCGGAAAACCTGAGGGAAGATATGATATGGCAGATGTGATTGGGTAGTTTTAAGGAAAAACAGAGATACATTTAATTTGGCCGGAAACAGAGCAGGATTGTAATTGCTCACATATGTGAGAAAACAGCAATTTGGGGTCTGTTTCCGGCTGTTTCATATCATGAAACCTCCCATAAATGAATGTCGGCTTTACAGAGATGGCAGTATTTGTTATAGTAAAAGCGGAGAGGCACCTGCGGGAGGTATGCAGATGTCAGATGTTTATTTTAAAAACATAGAGAGAAAAATAGCAAAATGGTCACGAAATATGGAGAAATACCGGGAAAAGCAGATTCGGTATTATCTTAAAAAAGTTCGTTTCAGGATAAACCGCAGGAAAAGGCGGATGTTTTATGGGCTTTTTCTTGCTGCTTTTGTTTATTTGACCGGTGTTTGGCACGTAAAAGATAAAATCTGGTCTGTACGTGAGAGCGAGGTTATCGAATATGAGATGCCAAAACCGTTGAGTAGTGAAGAAATGAAAACAGTTACAAAAATACGTTTTCACATAAAAACCGGTGAACTTGAGATTTTGCATGAGCGGACAGAGCCTGAAAAGTGATTGATTTTGAATAATGCCTGTATTATAATTTGCAGATGGGATGAAATCCCCTAATAAGAAAGCGAGGTAAATTAGCCATGTACGACAGATATGTAAGCCCTCTTTCCGAGCGTTATGCCAGCAAGGAGATGCAGTATATTTTTTCTCCGGATAAGAAATTCCGCACATGGAGAAGACTTTGGATTGCTCTTGCAGAGACTGAGAAGGAGCTTGGTCTTCCGATCACACAGGAACAGATCGATGAATTGAAAGCTCATAAAGACGAGATCAATTTTGATGTGGCCAAAGAACGTGAAAAACTGGTACGTCATGATGTTATGTCCCATGTATATGCATACGGAGTGCAGTGCCCGACTGCAAAGGGAATCATTCATCTGGGCGCCACATCCTGTTATGTAGGTGACAACACTGATATCATCATCATGACAGAGGCACTCAAGCTGGTACGCAAAAAGCTCATCAATGTGCTTGATGAACTGGCTAAATTTGCTGATAAATATAAAGCTCAGCCTACTCTGGCATTTACCCATTTCCAGCCGGCTCAGCCTACGACAGTAGGAAAACGTGCGACACTGTGGATGATGGAATTAAAGCAGGATCTTGACGATCTTGATTATGTTTTAGGTTCACTGAGACTTCTTGGTTCCAAGGGAACAACAGGTACTCAGGCAAGCTTTCTGGAGCTGTTTGACGGGGATCATGCAAAATGCAGAAAGCTCGATCAGATGATTGCAGAGAAGATGGGATTTGCAGGCTGCTATCCGGTATCAGGTCAGACATATTCACGTAAACAGGATACCAGAGTTCTTTGTGTTCTCGCAGGTATTGCACAGAGTGCACACAAGTTCTCCAACGATATCCGCCTTCTGCAGCACTTAAAAGAAGTGGAAGAACCTTTTGAGAAAAATCAGATCGGATCCTCTGCGATGGCATACAAGAGAAACCCGATGAGAAGCGAGCGTATGGCATCACTTTCAAACTATGTGATGGCAGACGTGATGAACCCGATGATGGTTGCTTCTACCCAGTGGTTTGAGCGTACATTAGATGATTCTGCAAATAAACGTCTCAGCGTTCCGGAAGGTTTCCTTGCGATTGACGGCATTCTTGACCTCTATCTGAATGTAGTCGACGGCTTGGTGGTATATCCGAAGGTAATCGAGAAACACATGATGGCAGAACTTCCGTTTATGGCAACCGAAAATATCATGATGGATGCTGTAAAAGCAGGCGGCGACCGTCAGGAACTGCATGAGAGAATCCGTACATTGTCTATGGAAGCAGGAAAGAATGTCAAGGAAAAAGGACTTGATAACAATCTTCTTGAGCTGATTGCAGCAGATCCGGCATTTAACCTGTCTCTGGACGATCTTAAGGCAGCGATGAAGCCGGAGCGTTATACGGGACGTGCAAAAGAGCAGGTTGAGGAGTTCCTTTTGGAGGTTATAAATCCTATTCTTGATGCAAATAAGGAAGATTTGGGCGTAAAAGCGGAGATCAATGTCTAAACAGGATTTGCGCGGAAATGTAAACCTGGAGTATTACAGAGTGTTTTGCAGTGTATGCGAATGCGGCGGCATCACGGCTGCCGCTGAATCACTCTGCATATCGCAGCCGGCGGTCAGTCAGGCGGTCAGACAGCTGGAGACCGCACTTGGCTGCCGCCTTTTTTTGCGAACCTCCAGAGGCGTGAAGCTCACGAGCGAGGGTGAACTGTTGCTTTCCTATGTCAGAAGAGGAATAGAAGCCATTGCAGACGGAGAGACGATGCTTAAGCGGATGAAGGACCTGGAGATGGGTGAAATCCGCATAGGTGCGAGTGATATGACTCTCCAGTTTTACCTTCTTCCGCATCTTGAACAATTTCATGAAGAACATCCGAATATCAAAGTGACTGTTTCCAACGGTCCGACGCCCGAAACGCTGGAAGAACTCTATGAGGGCCATATTGATTTCGGGATTGTCAGCACACCGTTTGAGACGAAACAGGCTGTGAAAAGCTATCCTGTGCGTGAGATCAGAAATGTTTTTATTGCGGGAGCTAAATTTGCCGGGAAACTTAGCGGCAGAAAGCTTTCTTACAGTGAACTGGAAAATTGTCCGTGTATTTTTCTTGAGCGAAATACCAGCACCAGACGGTTTATGGACGAATTTCTAGCAAAGCGTAATGTTTATCTGGAACCGGAATTTGAACTTGCAACCAGCGAGATGATAGTGCAGTTTGTCAAGAGAAACCTCGGTATCGGGTGTCTGATGTCCGATTTTGCTGCGGATGCGATATCCAGGGGAGAGGTGTTTGCACTGCAATTTGAGGAGGAAATGCCTTCGCGGCAATTTTGTCTGGTGGCACCGGAAAAGGCATGGATGTCTCCGGCGGCGAAGGAACTTTTTAAGAGTCTGTCAGAACAGCATTGCCTCAGCAGTGATAATGTCAAAATATGACATAAGCCTAGATTATACATTTTATAAATAATATTGATTTTACTTATATAGAAAAGTTGTGTATTCTAGTAAAGTAAGAGAGTCTGATGGCTGAAGTCAGGCATAGGACTCAAAGTGATAATATATTCTTCTGAGGGAGGAAAATTCATGGTACGAGCAATAGTAGGAGCTAACTGGGGAGACGAAGGTAAGGGTAAGATCACGGATATGCTTGCCAAGGAATCCGATATTATTATCCGTTTTCAGGGCGGAAGCAATGCAGGTCATACGATCATCAATAATTATGGCCGTTTTGCACTTCATCTTCTTCCATCCGGTGTATTTTACGGACATACAACCAGCATTATCGGCAACGGTGTTGCGCTTAACATCCCGTTTCTGGTAAAGGAACTGGAGAGTCTGGTATCTCAGGGTGTACCGATGCCGCATATTCTGGTATCGGATCGTGCACAGATTCTGATGCCGTACCATGTGCTGTTTGATACATATGAGGAGGAACGCCTCGGCGGTAAGTCCTTCGGATCTACCAAATCCGGTATTGCACCTTTCTATTCAGATAAATATGCAAAAATCGGTTTTCAGGTAAGTGAGCTCTTTGAGGATGAGGAAGCACTCAAGGAAAAGGTTGTACGTGTATGTGAGACCAAGAATGTGCTGTTAGAGCATCTGTATCACAAGCCGCTTCTGAATCCTGATGAGGTTCTTTCAGAACTTCTTGAATATAAAAAGATGGTTGAGCCGTATGTATGCGATGTTTCCGCATATCTGTATGATGCAATCAAAGAAGGAAAGAATATTCTTCTTGAGGGACAGTTAGGTTCCCTTAAGGATCCAGATCACGGCATTTATCCGATGGTTACCTCATCATCAACACTGGCAGCTTACGGTGCCATCGGTGCAGGCATTCCGCCTTATGAGATTAAGGAGATCACGACTGTTGTCAAGGCATACTCAAGCTCAGTAGGTGCAGGCGCATTTGTAAGCGAGATCTTCGGTGATGAGGCTGATGAGCTTCGCCGCCGCGGTGGTGACAAGGGTGAGTTTGGTGCCACCACAGGACGTCCGAGACGTGTAGGCTGGTTTGATGCCGTTGCAAGCCGTTATGGCTGCCGCATTCAGGGCGCTACAGAGGTAGCTCTGACAGTTCTGGATGTTTTGGGATATCTTGACGAGATCCCGATCTGTGTAGGATACGAGATTGACGGGGAGGTTGTAAAAGATTTCCCTGTAACATACAAGCTTGAGAAGGCTAAGCCGGTATTTAAGAAACTTCCGGGATGGAAATGTGACATCCGCGGAATCAAAAAGTATGAAGATCTCCCGGCAGAGTGCCGCAACTATATCGAGACCATCGAGGCAGAGCTTGGCGTACCGGTAACCATGGTATCCAACGGCCCGGGACGTGATGAGATCATAATGAGAAAATAATTATAATGATACCAGAGTCAAAAGGTCAGAAATTCGAAGCAATCTGGTATCAGAGGGGTCAAAAGAAAAAAGGTGTGGAATGCAGTTAATCTGCAGGCCATGCCTTTTTCTTTTGTCAGATTGTACAGATTTTTTAGATTTTACAATGGTGTTACAAAGGTATTACCGTGATTTGATTTTTTTTACGCGGCGAACTCGTATAATTGAGAACGATCCAAAAGAGTGAAGCAAAGATATTTATACGAGGAGCAGATGATATGCTGAGATTAGAACATATAAAAAAATCATATGATGGAACGACAATACTAAGCGACATCAATCTGGAGATTGCAGATGGGGAGATTGTTTCGATCCTTGGGCCGTCCGGATGTGGAAAAACCACATTGCTAAACCTGATTCTCGGGATGACGGAGGCTGACAGCGGCAGGATAGTTTTCAATAACGAAGATATCACGAATACACCGATGGAAAAAAGAGGTTTTAATATTGTATTTCAGGATTACGCATTGTTTCCGAATTTAAATGTTGCCAAAAACATTCGATACGGACTTCGAAACAAACCGGGAATTTCTACGGATAAAGAGGTAAATGACCTGATTAAGCTTCTGGGACTGGGAGAACATCTGGGCAAGAAGATTGATCAGCTCTCAGGAGGTCAGAAACAGCGTGTGGCCCTGGCAAGAACTCTGGTAATGAAACCGAGAATTCTTCTGCTGGATGAACCGCTCAGTGCGCTGGACGGAGTAATCAAGGAGTCAATCAAAGAAAAAATCAGGGAAATTGCCCGTGAATTTCATCTTACAACGATCATTGTTACCCATGACCCTGAGGAGGCGCTTACGCTTTCAGACCATGTAATGATCATAAATGAGGGGCAAATCTCCCAGTACGGTAAGCCCGAAGAAATAGTAAAAACTCCGAAAAATGAGTTTGTAAAGCGCTTTATTTTGCAGCAGCTGATGATTAAAAAGAACAATATTTACCGTCTGTTTTCGGTTGCATGAGGGATAGACTGTGAAAGGTAAAAACAAAGAAATAAAAATTATTTTTGCGGTTATAGTAATACTGTTTTCAGTCTTTTTGATTTATCCTGTCATGCGGCTTTTGATGAAGTCATTTATAGGGACGAACGGAGCAACACTTTCAATTTATAAGGATGTGCTGACTGAGAAAGGTTTCCTGCGGGCACTTGGAAACAGCTTTAAGGTCGCAGGCGCGAGTGCATTTCTTACAACACTTCTGGCCTTTGTCTTATCCTACACGATTCATTATACGAATGTGCATCCGCTATTAAAGGGGCTGATTCGAAAAGGCGCAGCACTTCCGATGCTTCTTCCGACTTTGACATATGGATTTGCGATCATATATTCATTCGGAAAGCAGGGACTTCTGACCAGATTGTTTGGCCATCAGCTGTTTGAAATATATGGTTTTAACGGTCTGCTTCTGGGATATGTGATATATACGCTGCCGGTTGCCTTCATGTTGCTTCACAATACGATGGGCTACATAGACAAGAAGTATATGATAGTCTCGCAGCTGATGGGTGATAACGGCTGTCAGACATTTTACATGACAATATTGCAGCCATTGCTCGGAACGCTGGCAGCGGCATTTATCCAGTCATTTTTCCTCTGCTTTACTGATTTCGGTATTCCGGCATCGGTCGGGGGAAAATACGAGGTGATTGCCAGCGTACTTTATACCCAGATGCTTGGAAGTGTGCCTGATTTTGGTAAGGGAAGTGTGGTGGCAATGGTAATGCTGCTGCCGTCTGTGCTCAGTATTCTTATTTTAAATTATCTGGAACGCTACAATATCCGTTACAACAAAATTTCATCCATGGAATTGAAGAAAAACCCTGGAAGGGACATTTTCTTTGCCATATTAAGCATGGCTGTCTGCGTGGGCGTCTTTTCGATTTTTGCCGTAATTTTTGTCATTCCATTTGTAAAAGACTGGCCGTATCGGCTGTCGTTTTCTCTGGAACATATAAAAACAGTATTTTCAGACAGCAGCTTGTCTCTGGTATGCAAAAATTCGTTATTTGTCACTTTTGCGACGGCTGTACTTGGAACTTTAGTTTCTTACGGTGCTGCACTGGTTACGGCCCGCAGCAGCGTGGACGAAAAGATCAAAAGAGTAATAGAGTCGATTGCACTTATCACAAATACAATCCCGGGTATGGTGCTTGGTCTGGCATTTTTGTTTGCTTTCTCCGGCACGAGCCTGCAAAATACATTTTTCCTTATCATAATATGTAATGTAATACATTTTTTCTCGACTCCGTATCTGATGATGAAGAGCTCTCTGGAAAAAATGAATGCATCCTGGGAGACTACGGCGATGCTGATGGGAGATCACTGGATACAAACCATCATCCGCATCGTGACGCCCAATGCATTTTTTACGATAATTGAAGTCCTTTGTTATTATTTTGTGAATGCGATGGTTACTGTTTCGGCTGTTATCTTTATAGCCGGAGCGAGAACTATGGTAATAACAACCAAAATCAAAGAATTACAGTACTATAACAAGTTTAATGAGGTATTTGTACTGTCCCTTATGATGCTTCTTGCAAATCTGGCAGTGAAAGCGGTAATGGGGATTTTAACAAATAGAAAATTCGCAAAGAAAAAAGGAGAATAAGAAAATGAGAAAAGGAATTAAACGTGCTGCATGTATGGGACTTGCGTGTGTTTTGGGAATATCAGCTGTGGCCCTTGGCGGCTGTGCAAAAAAACAGAGTGCAGATTCACAGGTGGTCATTTACTCAAATGCGGATGACGAAGCCGTAGAAGCGATGAAGCAGGCTTTGGATAACAACGGATATGAGGGACAGTATATTTTCCAGACATTCGGAACATCAGAGCTTGGGGGAAAACTACTGGCTGAGGGAAAGAATATCGAGGCTGACATGGTTACTATGAGTACCTTTTATGTGGAGAGCGCTCAGGACCAGAATCAGATGTTCAAGGATTTAACTTTTGACACCAATGCAATGGAAGAATATCCGTCTTACTGCACCCCGATCACTGCTCAGGAGGGTACTATCATTGTAAATACCGAACTTATGGAGGAAAATAATCTGGATATGCCTACTTCTTTAAAGGATCTGGCAAAACCGGAATATGCAAATCAAATTGCAGTGACGGATATTGCCTCATCATCCACCGCATGGCTGCTTATCCAGGGCTTAATCTCTGCTTACGGTGAAGACGGAGCAAAGGATATTCTTAAAGATATTTATAAAAATGCAGGCGATCATATTGAAGAATCCGGCTCCGGCCCGTTAAAGCTTGTTCGTGCAGGTGAGGTGGCAATCGGATTTGGTCTGCGCCAGCAGGCAGTTGCCGATAAGGAATCCGGACTCCCGATTGATTACGTTGACCCGGAGGAGGGTAATTTTACACTGACTGAGTCTGTAGCTGTTGTTGATAAAGGTGACAAGAGCAATCAAAAGGCAATGGAAATGGCAGAATGCATCATAAAGAATGGCCGCAAGCAGCTGCTGGAGAGCTATCCGATTCCGCTGTATGAGGGCGAGAGTGTTGATGAAGCTGAAAAATCAGGTAATCCGAAGAAGTTTTCTGAGAAACTGACTGTTGATTTGCTAAAAAAACATCAGGAATTATCGGAAGAGTGCAAATAAGACTGTAAACTGAAGGGAAGTAAAAGTAACTATGAAATACTATAAATTATTAACACCCGGACCGCTTACAACGACGGATACAGTGAAAAAAGAAATGATGTTTGATCACTGTACATGGGATGATGATTATAAAAAAATCACACAGGAAATCCAAAAAAAACTGCTTAAACTTGCCCATGTGTCAGAGGATCAGTATACTGCAATTCTTATGCAGGGAAGCGGAACTTTTGGGGTTGAGTCGGTGCTTACCAGTGTGATTGGAGCAGAGGATGTTTTGCTTATTTGTGCAAACGGGGCATACGGTGAGAGAATGGGTGATATTGCATCACATGCGGGCATTCAATATCAGATTTATCATCAGGATTATGATAAGGTGCCGGATGCCAAAGAGGTTGAGCGTATTTTGGAGGAGCATCCTGAGATTACCCATGTCTCCATGGTTCACAGTGAGACAACATCCGGTATATTAAATGATATCGAATCTGTCAGCCGGGTCGTTAAAAAACACGGATGCACGATGATTGTAGACGCCATGAGCAGCTTTGGCGGTGTCGATATTCCTGTGCAGGACTGGGGCATTGATTTTCTGATAAGCAGTGCCAATAAGTGCATCCAGGGAGTCCCGGGATTTTCATTTATCATTGCAAATATACAGAAGCTGATAGAGTCAGAGGGGAAAGCCAGAAGTCTTTCCCTGGACCTCTATGACCAGTGGAAAACGATGAATAAGGATGGAAAATGGCGATTTACTTCTCCGACGCATGTGGTGCTGGCATTTGCACAGGCGCTTCGTGAAATGGAAGATGAGGGTGGTATCGCAGCCAGAAATAAGCGGTATTCGGAGAATAATCATCTTTTGATTGAAAAAATGGAAGAGATGGGAATCCGCCCATATATTGATGCCGCTCATCAGGGACCTGTAATCACAACCTTTTATTATCCGGAGCACCATAATTTCTCATTTTCGGATATGTACAATTATATAAAAGACCGGGGCTATGCCATTTATCCGGGAAAGGTAACACAGGCTGATACATTCCGGATCGGAAATATAGGTGAAATCTACAGGGATGATATCTTAAAGCTGGCAGCGATTATGAAGGAGTTTTTAAGTCAGTGTTCATAAGCTGCCTTGGCAATGACAGGTAAGGATTGTGAAAATGGAAAATAAATTTGAAATGGTAATTTTTGACTGGGCCGGAACTACGGTTGATTACGGATGCTTTGCACCGGTGCAGGCCTTTGTGGAGGTGTTTAAGCACTTCGGTATTGAGCCTACCATGGAAGAAGTGAGAAAACCGATGGGAATGCTTAAGCGGGATCACATCAAGACGATGCTTTCCATGGAACGCATAAGTAAACTCTGGTTGGAAAAATACCATGCTGACTGGACAGAAAATGACGTGGACCGTCTTTACGGACTCTTCGAGGAGAAGCTGCTGTCGATTCTTGATCAGTTTGCGGATGTAAAGCCATACGTGCTGGAGACCGTAGAAGAACTGCGCAGGAGAGGAATACGCATAGGTTCGACCACCGGATATACAGATAAAATGATGTCGATCGTAGCACCCAAAGCAAAAGAACATGGATATGTGCCTGATGCATGGTTTTCACCGGATTCTACCGGAAGTGTGGGAAGACCGTTTCCTTATATGATCTTTAAAAATATTGAGGCACTGCATGTTTCATCGGTAAATTCGGTTATGAAAGTCGGAGACACGATCTCAGACATAAAAGAAGGAAAAAATGCAGGTGTGTATACAGTCGGGGTTGTGGAAGGCAGCTCTGAAATGGGACTTACACAGGCAGAGTACGATGCGCTGACTGATGAAGAAAGAGAGAAGAGAGTCAGAGCGGTAGCAGAGAAATTTACAGATGCCGGAGCAGATGCGGTAATTCGTAATATGAGTGAGCTGATAGAGTTGCTGTAAAAACAGTGATTTTCAATAAGGTATCCTGTCGTAGCTGGTAGGATGCCTTATTTGCCACCTTTATTAAAATATTTTATTGCCACCGCATATCCATACAGTATTGCCGGTATGACAATCGTACAGAAAAGTGATGCGAGAAGGAGATTCTCTGCCAGTGGGCTATCCATCAGAGCGAAAATGATGGAAGATATATATAAGGCGATCAAAATGATAACGCCGATAATTGCTAAAATTCGTTTTGATTTCATGATAAAAGTCCTTTCCGGGTAAAATGACATGCCACCTGACGGTAACACCGCCATGACCGAAGGCCAAATGTAACAAGGATTCTTTACCATTATAAATGATGAAATAAAATTTTTCTATACTTTTCGATTGCAGTGCGGTAAAATGAAAATAAGTGTTACTGTACATGCGTCGGAAAGGAGAGGCAAACGGTGAATTTTAATTCTAAATTTATGTGGATTGCATCCTTTTTATTATCTGTATTTTTCTGCGGAAATGTTTATGCGGCCAATGCAGATGTGGCTGAGGCTGCGGTTGATGAAAAATATACATATGATGGAGAGTGGATAGGTGACGGCGAGGACTGGCAGTTTTGCCTGCCAGACGGCAATCTCTTGACGGCATCGTGGATTAAATCGGGAAATTACTGGTATTATCTGGGGAAAACCGGCTATATGCAGCGCGGACTCAGAAAAATCGGCTCAAATCGATATTATTTTGCGGAAAGCGGTGCGATGCTGACCGGCTGGATCTATGATGAAGATACTGACAGCTGGTATCATGCCGGAGATGATGGTGCATTGACAGTGGGCTGGTATCATGCCGGAGATGCCTGGTACTGGTTCGACTCGAAATGTGTTATGTATCACGGCGGAAGCCGCATGGTAAGTGGGCATAAATATTATTTTTTTGAAAATGGTCAGCTTGCAGCCAATCAGTATGTGGGTCTCTATTATTATGATTGTGACGGACTTCGTGACAATGCCCATGACATCAGGCTGATGGGAAAGAGGCGTCCTTCTGACAGTGAGAAGGAACAGATCACAAAAGAGCTTTCGGGTGTCCCGAGAGAGTGGATTAAGAAATTTGTAGACAGCGGCTGGGAGCTTATGTATTATACCGATAAGGCATATTTTTCTGCTCCGAAGACAGATAAGGGAATTTACTTTGTCAATTACAATACAGATACTCATTATAAGAAGATAAAATTTTCAAAACCTGCGGGACTTGCGATGGCATTTGGCGAATTTGCGGCATCGGCACTTAGTGATGAAGAAATATCGAAGGCACTTACGGATTTTGAACAGTACCTGTCGGTCAGCGGTCTTGTGCAGCCGCTTCCTTCCTATTTTGATGATAAGACGGAAATGCAGTTTGGAAATCTGTTTGCGGCATGTGCTGATGAAGATATTCGTGCCGATATCCGAAAGGAAGCTCCCGAATTGTATGAGTATATTAAAAACTTAGGATTTTGGCATGAGGGAGAGAAGCCTGATGAGGCCGAACTTATAGAGATGAATTCTGATCCTGAGTTTGCCGGAGGAGGAATAGGACCGGCAAGTGATGATGCCTTAAATGAAAAAGAAGGACCGGCAGAATAACTATTCTGCCAGTTCTTCCCATTTTTCGTACAATTCTTCTAATTTTGCATTTAATTCTTCTTTTTCTTTGTTGAGCTCCATCAGACGTTTGACATCTGAAAAGACTGCCTCATCACACAGGAGAGTGTCGATTTCCTGATCGCGGGTTTCAAGCTTGTGAATCTCATCTTCAACGCGCTTCAGCTCATTTTGTTTCTTGCGAAGGCGGGTCTGTTCTTCTTTTTGTTGTTTCCAGTCAAGTTTTCCGGAAATTTCATTAACCTGGGAAGTTTTGTTATTTTCATTATTTGAAAAATTCCCGGAAATTTTTAATTCTTCCGAAGCTTTAGCCTGAGAGACTTTTTCTGAATGTCCGTTTGTCTTCGTGCGTGAAGCAAGATAGGCATTCTCCAAAGTTTCCTTCTTTTCAAGATAATAATCATAGTTTCCTATGTAATTGATAAGAGTTCCCATCGTCAGATCAAGAATTCTTGTAGCGGTTTTATTGATGAAATATCTGTCATGGGAGACGTAGAGAACAGTGCCGGTATAATGAACCAGTGCATTTTCCAGAATCTCCTTCGAGGCAATATCGAGATGGTTGGTCGGCTCGTCGAGAATCAGAAAATTAGCTTCTGAAAGCATGAGCTTAGCCAGTGAAACACGTCCGCGTTCACCACCGCTTAGGTCTTTGATACGCTTAAATACATCATCGCCTGTAAAGAGAAATGCTGCAAGAACATTTCTGATCTGCGTATTGTTCATATCAGGATAGGTGTCCTGAAGCTCATCAAAGAGTGTCTTATCCATGTGCAGAACCTGATGTTCCTGATCATAATAACCTATGTGAACCTTAGAACCCAGACGGATCTCGCCGTTGTCGGGCGTAAGCAGGCCGTTGATCATCTTTAAAATAGTGGTTTTGCCGGTTCCGTTATTGCCTATGATGGCGATTCGTTCGCCTCTTTTAACCTCGAAATTCAGATTGTTAAAAAGAGTTATGCCGTCAAAGCTTTTGGAAAGCTCGCGCACCGAGAGAACATCATTTCCGCTGGTCACACAGGGCTCAAGGGTTATATGCATCGCATCATTGATTTCTGTCGGTTTATCCAAAATCTCAATCTTTGAGAGCATTTTTTCACGGCTTTCGGCGCGCTTTATGGATTTCTCGCGGTTAAATGATTTGAGCTTTGTGATGACCTCTTCCTGATGCTTGATCTCCTGCTGCTGGTTTAAGTATGCCTTGAGTATCCCGGCCCGGATAATGGCTTTTTTCTCACTGTAGGCAGTATAATTTCCCTGAAATGATGTGGCGATGCCGCCGTCAAGTTCGACAATTTTAGTTACCACGCGGTCAAGGAAATACCGGTCATGGGCTACGATTATAACCGTGCCTGCATAATTCATCAGATAAGTTTCGAGCCATGCGATCGATTCCATGTCGAGGTGGTTTGTCGGCTCGTCAAGAAGGATGATATCCGGCTTGGAAAGCAGGAGCTTTCCGAGAGATACTCGGGTTTTCTGGCCTCCGGAAAGCTCAGATACAGGTTTTGAAAATTCATCCTCTGTAAATCCAAGACCCTTTAAAACACCGGTAATCTCGCTTTGCCATGCGTATCCGTTTAAAAGCTCAAATTCATGGTTTAAACGGCTGTAAGTGTTGAACATGTTTTCGAGCTCTTCGCCCTCGGCATGCTTCATCTTAAGTTCGATCTCCCGGATCTGCTGTTCCATCAAAAGAACAGGCTTTTTAACTTCTAAAAGTGAGTCATATATGGTGGTCTGACTGTGTAAATCCTGATGCTGCGCCAGATAACCCAGAGTTTTGCCCTTGGCGATGGTCACAGAGCCCTCGTCAGCAGACAGTTCTCCGACAATAATTTTTAAAAGAGTCGATTTTCCGGCTCCGTTGATGCCGACAATGGCTGCTTTTTCGTGATCTTCTACGTGAAACGATACATGTTTGAGTATTTCTTCAGTACCGAATGCTTTTGAAATATTGCTGCATGATAAAATCATGGATTCCTCCTGAATGGATGTTTTAATCTGAACAGGTACAAATTATAATATAAATAGGAAAACAATGCAAGAAAAGATGAAATGTAAAAATATCCGTATATTCTTAATTTGTATACATTTATTCGGATATTTGTTGTATAATGGGTGGAGAAAAACTCATAAACTATGAATAATATAAAGGAGAATGAGTACAATGGCAGAAAGAAGCTTTGAGGCTATGGGTAAAAACCTGGATTCAATTATGGGATTCGTGCAGGATAATCTGGAAAAATGCAGTTGTCCGCCAAGAGAACAGCAGCAGATATGCATGGCTGTTGAAGAATTGTTTGTCAATATTGTTAATTATGCATATCCTGACGAGATCGGACTTGCAATCATCAAGGTAGAAGAGATTAGAGACCATGAACTGGAAATTGTGCTTCGCGACAACGGAAAACAATTTGACCCGTTAAAGTTGGAAGACCCTGATGTAACACTTGATCCTGAGAAGCGCAGAATCGGAGGCCTTGGAATCTATCTGGTAAAGAAAACCATGGATGAAGTGACCTACCATTTTGAAAACAACCAAAATGTTCTGACTTTGCGAAAGAAAATATGACAAGGGCACAACTTACAAAAATCTTCTCACAAAATCAGGCACAGAAAGATTCCGGGAGAATATCTTGCTTGAAGAAGAGTTTTTGACACTGAATCCCATGATAAGAGGTATGATATATGACGATTACGACAGCTATCCATGTTGCATTGGAATTATGGGGAATGTTATTCTGTCTTGCAGCATTCTTGGGACTCTTGTTCGGGCGTGAACTGGAAACTGAAAATAAGAAGGTTTTCGGAGCACTTTTACTTACAGACGCATTTCAATTACTTATGGACACGATCGCATGGTGCTTTCGAGGTAATGTGACGGATGTTGGTTATCATATGGTGCGCTTCAGCAATTATATGTTGTACGCAACCAACTATGTACTTATATTTCTTTTTACACTGTATTTTCTTGATTATGTTAAATTGCCGGACTACAGAGCCGGTGACATCCTTAAATACAAGAAATTTATGTTCCATCTTTTGCTGATAGGCCTGTTTGTATTGACTATAGGACAGGTAAGTGATGTGTTCTATGGCTTTACAGCTGATAATTGCTACTACAGGGGCAGATATTGGATGACCCTTATGGGTATCGGGTTTATCGGAATGTTCGTGGATGCGATTGTGCTTATCGCTTTTCGTAAATACATAGTAAAGGATATGTTTCTGTGCTTTTTGAGTTATCTGATACTTCCTTTTGTGGCTGTGGTTGTACAGAGTGTAATCTATGGTTATTCACTTATGAATCTGGCTGTCACGATTTCACTTATTGCGATGTATATTGCAACCCGTACCATACAGTCAAGGGAACTCATAGATAATGAGCGTATGCTTGGAGATATGCGCATTCAGATAGCTGTTTCGCAGATTGGACCTCATTTTCTTTTCAATGCACTTACGACTATCAAGTTTCTTTGCCAGATAGATCCGCAGCGGGCTGCAAAGGCGGTTGATGATCTCGCAGTTTATTTCAGAGGTAATCTTGATGCGCTGACCAGCAAAGAGTGTATTTCATTTGAAAAGGAAATCGAACATGTAAAGCATTTTCTGGTACTTGAAAAAGAAAGATTCAGGGATCGGATAAATATTGATTGGGAGATCGAAGAGACCGGATTTTCACTGCCGCCGCTGACTATTCAGCCATTGGTGGAAAATGCCTTAAAGTATGGCATATTGAAGCGTATCGAGGGCGGAACAGTGGTTATACATTCAGAACGCGTGGAGGATGGATTTAAGGTTGTCATACAGGATGACGGCGTCGGATTTGACCCCGGCAAGATGCCTGAGGACGGCCGTAGCCATGTGGGAATCATAAATGTTCGGGAACGTATTCAGGAAATGTGCGGCGGCAGACTCGATATTTCCAGCACAATAGATAAGGGAACAAGATGTGAGATATGGGTTCCGAAGGAGGTAAAGAAGGTATGACGTATTTGCTTGTTGATGACGAGTGGATGGGACTTGAGCTTTTAAAACATGAGCTGACGCCACTGGTTCAGGGTGAAAATATAGTCGGTTTTAACAATCCGGAGGAAGCATATCAGTATGCAAAGGAGAATGTCTGTGATGTGGCCTTTCTTGATATAGAGATGCCGCAGATGAACGGAATAGAGCTTGGTAAACTTCTCAAGGAAATAAATCCGAGAATCAACATCATTTTTGTAACTGCATACAATAATTACGGAATGGAAGCCTTTGGCATCCATGCCAGCGGATATGTCCTCAAACCGGTCACAGGTGAGGCCCTTGCAAAAGAATTAAAGGAAATTCGCTATGAAAAGCCCAAGGAGCAGAAAAGGCTGCGGGCAATTACATTTGGTCAGTTTGACCTGCTTCTGGATGGAAAACCGGTTCGCTTTGGCCGGGCAAAATCAAAAGAACTTCTGGCTTATCTGATTCACAAGAAGGGCGGAGGGGTTACCAGAAAGGAGGTTGCGGCTGTTCTCTTTGAGGATATCGAGTATTCGAGAACGGTTCAGGACTACCTTTCCAAGATTGTGAGGGAGCTGGATGCGTCTCTTGAAAAGGCCGGAATCACGGGCCTGTTCCTTCATGACAGGAATTACTATTCGGTAAATACAGATTTATTCAGCTGCGATGCCTATGAATATGATAAGAATAATCCGTCCGCATCAGTAGAAAATCCGAGTGAATATATGGCACAGTACAGCTGGGCAGAGGGAGAATGGGAATTTATGTTTTAAAAAAGAAACAGACAAGATTTGTCCCACATTTGTCCCACAATGAGTGCTACAATCTATGAAAAAGATGGTAGGAATACATTTAATTAAGGAAGATTAACAATCTGATGTGCTGTAAGATGAAGGAGATGGGAGATTTATGGAGAACACAATTAAGACTTTCATTAAAAAGCATATGATACATATTTCCGGCATGGCCGCTGCTGCGGGAATGATGGTTATGCTGTCAGCCCCCATGGTAAGCTATGCGGATATAATAGATGTTTATTGGGAAGGCAACAAGGCATGCTGGGAAGATGATGGTGATTCAGAGGCAGAACGTTATCAGGTTGTTCTTTACCGGGGATCCACTCAGGTAAGAAGTGTCAAGACTACAAAAACAACTTATAATTTTGCTGATGATATGACGAAGACGGGAAATTACAAATTCCGTGTACGCGCTTATGAGGACGGTGAATATGCCGCATGGTCCTCTTATTCATCATCAAAATATAAACAGGGGACTAGCAGCTCTGATTCTTCAAGCAGTGACAGCAAGTCAAACACGTCATCACCTGTAAATGTAAGTTATACTCCATACAGAGAAGGATGGTTTATCAAAAACGACAGATGGCATTACAGATATGCGGACGGAACAGAAGTTCAGAATGCGTTTGCATTTATCGATGGTGCATGGTATAATTTTGAGTCGGATGGAGCTATGCGTACCGGCTGGTTTCAGAGGGATAGCAGTTGGTTTTATCTTGACGCAGACGGTAAGATGGCACTGGGATGGCGCTTGATAGGTGATAAGTGGTATTATTTTGACCAGTCAAACGGCATTATGATGTCAAATGCGGCTACACCGGACGGCTATTTTGTAGGAGCAGACGGAGCCTGGGTAAACTGACAGGAAGGAAGGTGCGATTATGTGGAGTGTATCAGAGCGCATTTATTTGACGCGTTATGACAAGAGAAATACAGTCATGGTTCGCAGAAATCAGGATTCGGACAAAATCGAATTTTATATGCAGAACGAAAATGAGGGAACATGGAAGTTTTGTTTTTCTCTTGACTGGAGTGAAGTGATCGAGATAACAGGAGAGACGGTTGCAGACTGGCACCATATGGTCGGCATCGATGCTCTGGTTCGTGCTTATCGCTCACAGCTTAAACCTTTTGAGGCTGAAGGCGGCAAAGTTTTCGCAAGACAGGTTGATACGGCAGATTTCTTCCCGGCAGATGATTTGAGCTATTCAATTGCCCATGGTGAGTTGGTAAGACTGGATGTCACGATCGAGCATATCATCAAACAGCCGGCGGTTGACGGAGGAGAACCGGATACAGCTACTGTATTGTTGAGAGATCGCACGGGAAGTATGGTAGGTTTCGTGGATAAGGAACTTTATCCGGATTTTATTCATACATTTAGAGAAGATCAGAAAGTTCAGGCAGTCGGCAGAGTATATCTTCCGGTAGAGGTAGAAGATGGGACCCCGGCCAATTTTGATATACTGGAGTTCCATTTTAGATAAGATATAATTATAGAACAGAAAAATTATGATTTTATTTGAAATAATGCAGAAAGGGTAATAGAGATGACGATTGAGGCATTAAAGAGAATTGACAATACTACGGCACCCAAGTTCAGGGAAGTACTTCTGGATGCGCTTGACAAGGCAGATGATTCTACATTTTATATTGATTTCGAAAATACGGGATATGTAAGTTCAGCCGGACTTCGCGTCCTTTTGGAGGCACAGAAGTTTGCAAAGAAGAAAAGCATTGACATGATTCTTAAAAATGTAAAACCGATTGTAATGGAAGTATTTGATATTACTGGATTTTCGGGGTTCTTGAATATTGAAGAAGAATAATAAGAAGAAAAGAAGCAGTTCCATGCAGCAGTTGTTTCGAGAACTGCGCGATGTCCAAAGGACGTCAGGCCAGCTACGGGAAATGCAAGACAGTGCGGATAGAGACTATGCAGATGAAGAAATTGCAAATGCGGTTTATACTGATGCTGATGATGTATTAAATAAGACTGGCGAACAATCAAGTACAGAATACCGGGAAAAAAATCAGCACGTTCCCGACTTGATTTTAGACTATGTCAGTCATTCGGAAGACAGATTTGCCCATAAAAAACATGAACAAGCCTTAAAAAGACCGAAAGTAAAAAAGCTTTCACGGGATGATGAGACACAGAAAGATAAGCCGGTTGTACGGCTTGATACACCGGGACTTACCGGGCAGCAGAAAATATGGTTCGGAACACAGACGATTGCGTGGTCCGTCATGCCGCTTATGCTGTATATGTTTTTGCCGGCACTTCTGATGTATGTGGGCATGTTTATCCGCAGATGGAATGGAGATACAGATACATTTATCAATGCCAGCGGAAACTTTTATTATGCCGTCGGCATAGTGCTTTGCTTCATTATTATAAGATGGCGGATAGTCAGAAAAGGGGAGAGCTTTCAGGAAGCGGTTACGCTGTATCTGAAGGAGGTAGACATAAAAAAGTCATTGAGCTACGCTTTCTTCGGTTTGTCGGCAAGTTTGTTTTTGTCAGCAGTATTTACACTGCTCCCGTTCTTTTCAAATTACAAGACTGTTACGGAAAACGCTTTTCAGCGAACTGATTTGATTCTTGCAATGATTTCGGTATTTATAACAGCTCCGATTTGTGAGGAAATTATATTCAGGGGACTGATGCTAAACCGGCTTTTAACCAGATTTTCGGAAAAGTCGGCCGTACTCATTACGGCAGCTATATTCGCTGTCTGCCATGCCAATCCGGTGTGGATATGCTATGCATTTGTGATGGGATGGCTGTTGGCGTTTGTTTCTGTTAAGGAAGATAATATATATTATTCCATTGTCATGCATATGGCATTCAATGCCTGGACAGTTATCCAGTTGATTATCCGGCATTTTGACGGAGTATATATAGCTTTCTTCGGAAGTAAGTTTATGATATTTGGATATGGATTGCTGGCATTTGTGTGTATCTTTGCCTGGATTAAGATGAATCCTGAATTCATGGAAAAAATACAGGAATGGCTGCAGAGACAGGAGAGGATCTAATAATGAAAGATTTTTTGAAACGGGGTCTTAATTACCTGGTATTATTCATTATAGGCAGTATCTTTCTTGGGATACTGGTTTCTGAATTTTTCTGGGCGATTCTGCCTACGATGTTTGGCGAAGGCGATGGGATGTTTGATCCATGGCTTTTGATTAATCTAAGAACCTACCTTTTGGGATTTTTGATAATGAGTGTAATCGGGGTTTTGTGGGTTGTATATGATTACGACGCAGGAAGACGTTCCCGCCGCATGATGAACCAGAAGGCAAAAAGAATAGAGGGAGCGCTTGAAAACTCTGACTTCATGTCAGACAAAGAGAGAGACCAGCTTTTTAAGCCGCATAAGTTTACAAAACTTGGAAATGAAAAGGAAGACGGCGTTCCGGTATATGCCCAGTATAATAATAAGAGAAAAGAGCTTGACATCAACCTTGCATCTCCGATGCATGGCCTGGTAATCGGTTCCACCGGTAGTGGTAAAACAACCACATTCATCAACCCTATGATTCAGATTCTCGGTCATTCGGCTGCCGGCTCTTCCATGATTATGACAGACCCTAAGGGCGAGCTTTTCATGCTGCATAGCGGCATGCTTAAGGAACACGGATATAAGGTTATGGTTCTCGACCTTCGAGATCCGTACAGCTCATTCCGCTGGAATCCGCTGAGTGATATTTATGACAGATATCAGCTGTATCTTCATACAGGTGATGAGATATACCGCAGAACAGATGATGCACAGGAAAGCGGACTTACACTCGCAAATCCTGTTGAGGAGTTTGATGGAGAATGGTATGAATATGACGGCAAGGGATATGCCCACAGAGATGAGCTGATTGCCAAGATTCGTATCGAGAAGCAGAAGATTTACGATGAGGTATATGAAGACCTTAATGACTTTGTCAGTGTTCTTTGTCCGATTGAGTCAAAAGACGATCCGGTATGGGAGAAAGGTGCCCGTTCCATTGTTATGGCTACCTGTCTGGCGATGCTTGAGGATTCTGAGTATCCTGAGCTTGAGATGACAAAAGAAAAGTTCTGCTTCTACAATGTAAATAAGGCTATTTCAAATTCAGATAACAACTTTGAGGCATTGCATCAGTATTTCGAGAACAGACCTACACTTTCAAAGGCGGTCGGTCTTTCCAGACAGGTTATGTCAGCGGCTGAGACAACACTTGCCAGCTACATGTCCATCGCATTTGATAAGCTTTCGATGTTCAACGATGAGGGCTTGTGTGCACTGACATCTGCAACTGACATTGAGCCTACGGCGATTGCAAATGAGCCTGTAGCACTTTTCCTTAAGATTCCTGATGAAAAGGACACCAGACATGCGCTGGCTGCCATCTTCATCCTGAGTATATACAAGGCACTTATCAAGGTTGCGAGTGCGGACCCTGATCTGACACTTCACCGCAATGTATATTTCATCCTGGATGAGTTTGGTAACATGCCTAAGATTGAGAAGTTCGATAAGATGATTACCGTAGGTCGAAGCAGAAAGATCTGGTTCAACATGGTCGTTCAGTCTTATGCGCAGCTTAACAATGTTTACGGTGATACAGTTGCCAATATCGTAAAGAGTAACTGTGGTCTTAAGATGTTCATCGGATCTAATGATATAGCAACCTGTGAAGAGTTCTCAAAACTTTGCGGAAACATGACAGTTACTACAGGCAGCGTTTCAAGTGGTATGGGTTCGAGAGTGGGAGATATCAACTACTCACAGCAGATGCAGACGAGACCGGTTATATATCCGTCAGAGCTGCAGAAACTTAATAACAAGCAAAGTACCGGTAACGCAATTATAGTAACATTTGGTAATAACCCGCTTAAGACCAAATTTACACCGAGTTACAAGTGTCCGCTTTACGAATTCAAAACCATGGACCTTGAAGAAGTCAGAGCCAATGTTTTCTATGGCGAAGATGTCTACTATGATCTTGGCGAACGCAATATGATTGTTCAGGAACAGCAGGAAGTGGATGAAGAGGACGAGGAAGAGAGCGGAGTAGAGCTTAGACTTCAGGCTGCAGGAGGAGAGTAAGATGAGGTTATACAGTAAATCAGTCATTTCATTGCTGACGGCAGCAGTGGTGGCAGTATCTCCCATGGCGGTTATAACTGCCGAAGCAAGCAGCTCATTGGGACAACAATACAATAGCATTTCCAACCTTTACGGAAGTCTTTTGGGTGGAAGTCAGGTTTCGGGAAGCAGCAGCAAGACTAACAATACATCTAGCAGTGCCTCAGGACCGGCATCGTCAGGCACCGGGACATATACCGGCAGTCAGAATGGTGTGATTGTCGAGAATCGTTCTTCACAGACGACTTCATCAAGTGGCAGTAGCACTGTGACCTCCGGTTCGACAGATCTTCCGACGAGACAGACAGTAACCCTGTCAGAAAATTATTATGAAGATTACGATATATATGAAGAAGGAATAAACGGTCTGTTTTATTTTTATTCGAATATCAGCAACGGCGGTGTTACAAACAAGAGTGTATACGTAGATTTTCCTGCCAATATTACATATACGGCAGAACTGGACGGACAGCAGTTTGCATATACCAGCAAGCAGGTACTCAGCACAAAGGGTACATATGTATTTCGCATCAAAGCGATTTACACACCGGATACAGCGCTGTCACAGCAATGTGAATATCAGACTACATTCCGATTCCGTATACAGGATAAGGTTGTAAAAGAGACAGAAGCTGCTGCACAGGCGGCTGATAACGGTTCTGTATATGCATGGGGAAGTTCAGGAAGCACAGGAAGCAGCACAAACAGCTCTTCACAGGCTTCATCACTTATAGACAATGCAGTTGATATAGCTCAGGCATTATCCAGCAGATCATTATCAGTGGATTATATCACAAAGAGCATTTCAAGCGGTGCCGTCAGTATAGATCAGATGGCAGATATGCTTGGTGCTACACCGGAGGCTCTTAAGAGTTTCCTTGAACTGACTAAGGATGAGTCTGAGACAGAATCAGAAAGTGCTGCAGATGAATCACAGAGTGAGGAAAATGCAGATGAAGAAGATGCCAAGTCCGAAGAAACCGATAAAACAGTACTTACGGATAATGATGCAATGGTTGCAGCCGCTGCAGCAGGCCGTGGAACAGGCTCAGGTATTGTAGAATCCATAGATGACCTTACGGGTCAGTATCTTGAGACATTACTTACAGGAACAAGCTTTGTAGCATCTGTACAGAATGGTGCAACCGTCAACGGTACGGTTTCTTTCAGCTTCCCATCCGAGAATACTCTGGTGGTTGAGGTAACAAGAAACGGAAAACCATATGAATATACGGTAGGCAGTGATTTCACCGAGAGTGGATGGTATTGCCTTGATATCAGGGATACGATTGCAGGTTATGAGGAGACATACAATGGCAAGGAGAAGCCAAAGTTCTATTTCCAGATAATCAATGACCCGGTAAAAGACCTTGATATTTTATTTGTTCCTCAGGGAGAGGCGGTTTCAAGCTTTACCTGGGACGGAAGAGAACAGAAGGATAACAGTACATGGGTATCATTCCCTTATGACGGAACCTATGTCCTGACGTATACCACTGCTTCCGGAAAAAATACAACAGTTACTATCAATAAAGATACCAGAGCACCGAAGCTTTCCGTAACCGCAAAGAATGGTCATGCGCAGATCACGGCAAATGAGACACTGGCTCAGATTACCGTATACAAAAACGGTGAGCAAATTGAATACTCCGGAGAAGAGCAGATAAAGGGTGCAGGCAAGTATGAGGTGCACGCATCTGACGGTGCAGGCAATACGGCGGCTGTTTCATTTAAGCTGGGAGCCGGAATCAGTGCTTCGACAGTGATTGCCGTATTACTGATTCTTATACTTATCGGCGGTGCCATCGGTTACGTTATTCATATTAAGAAAAACACTTCGATGCGCTGATAAGCCATTTTGGCAGTACAGAAACGGAAGATGAATTAGAAGAAGGAGGAGAAAACTATGACATTTGTACAGTTAGGATTCCTGGAAACGATGAAGGGAATCTTTGCAGACCTCTTTGATAGAGTTTTCACTCCTCTTCTTCAAAAATCCCTGGAAACGATAATTAAGTCGATTTTTGGATTGGCGTATTCCTTCTTAAGCTCCTTTCTGCTCACAGCGTTTACTAAGTTTCTTGGCTATGTTGATTATATATCAGACGTCTATGATATACTTACAGGCGCTGCACCGGTGGCTTACGGTCAGGAGAAAGATTTATCTCTGGTGCAGGCATTATTTAAAATTGATACAATAGGGCGCACATTTATAATCCTGACAGCGATCTCCATTGTGCTTGCTTTCCTGTTTTCCATGGTATCAGTGGCACGTTCGATGGCAGACAGCCCTTTTGAAAACAAGCATCCGATAAGTGAGGTGCTTAAATGGTCGCTTAAATCGGCTTTGACATTTGCCATGATCCCGCTTCTTTGTCTTTTCCTGGTACATTTTTCAAAGACAATAGTCAAGGTTACAGAGCAGATAGAATATACGGATACAAGAGAGGGAAGCCACAGTGTTATCATTACCGATTCTTCGGCGGGAGATGTGCTGTTTGTAACCATGGTTCAGGATGCAATCATAGTTCCTGATAAGTACAAGACAGCGGAAGACAAAAAAGCGTATGTACAGCAGCGTCTGGATTATTATATGACGGGTCTTGGAGACCTGGCGACGAATAAGTTTACCTACAGGAACACGGAACAGGTGTTGGAGGATGTAGATGCGGCAAAAGTAAATTATATACTGGCATTTGCCAGTGTTCTTACATTGCTTGCTTTGATGATTCTGTCGTCGATAATGCTTGTCAGAAGAATGTTTGAAATGCTGGTTTTATATGTAGTTTCACCATTCTTTGCAGCTTCGATTGCACTGGACGGAGGTGCGGTATTTAAAAAATGGAAAGATTTATTTATAGGTAAATTTTTCTCCGGACTCGGAACCGTTATTACCATGAAGGTATTTCTGGTCCTTATTCCGTTTATTGCATCGAACAGAATTAAGTATACGGATGACTCGTTCATGAATAAAACCATAAGTATTTTGTTCGTACTTGGAGGTGCATGGGCAGTATACAATGCCAGCATCACCATCGGTCAGGTGCTTGATCCTGACAGTGCATCTGAGGAACAGAGTCAGAGAAGTGCCATCATAAGCTATATGACAGGAAAACTGAGCAATATGGGCGGAGGACAGGCAAATCAAAGAGGAAGAATGCAGCGTTCAAATCAGGGGCAGCAGGGCCCTTCACAGAGAGGATAAGGAGGAAAGACGATAATGAATATGGTTTATCTGGGCTTTTTGAGCGATCCGATCGGATGGATGATGGAAAATTTCTTGGATCCGCTGTTTCAGCTTCTTGGAAACCTTCTGAATACGGTATTTACATGGCTGTTCAATACACTGCTTGAGCCGGCACTAAGGAATGCATTGATTCCTTTAGCCAAGATCATCGGAAAGTTTCTGTGGGAAATGCTTGCCGGAGTGTTTTATAGTATTATGGCATCCATATGGAAGTTCCTTGACTGTATGGAAAAAGCATATGATATTTTCATAGGAATTTCCAAGGTTACGGATACGGCGGCCCCGAAGAAAGAGGCCACCACACTTCTTGAAGCGCTTTACAACATACAGACATTCAGAAATGCTTTTTACTATATTTTGGCCATTTCCTTTGTAATGCTTTTTATGTTCACAATATATTCTGTTTCTAAATCAATATTTGACCTGGAGACAGAGAGGCCACATACAGTTTCTCACGTTATGACGTCATTTATGCGTGCATGTGTGCAGTTCTTGATTGTGCCGCTGCTGGTGTTGTTTTTAATAAGATTCAGCGGTGTGCTTGTAACAAGCATTGATAATGCAATGGAATCCTCAACAAATACAGGTACTGCAACTGTTGGTTCAACCTTATTTGTCATAAGTTCACTTGATGCGGCTAAGGATAGCAAGATGAACATGTCTACCGCAGCGGATGATGTGAAAAATACTCTCGGAGTATCAGATACCCTGAGAAAGCCTTATTATCTCAACGGAGTTGATAACAGTGCTAAAGTATATACAAATTCCGCTCAGGTAAAGAAAGACTTTTATTTTTATAAGTTTGATTTCGTGGTCGGAATCGGGTGCAGTATATTCATATTTATCGTAATGATAAGTAACAGTATGGTATTTATACAGCGACTGTTCGATATACTGCTTCTATATATAGTTTCACCGTTTTTCGTATCTACGATGCCGCTGGATGATGGTGAGAGATTTAAAAGATGGCGGGAACTTTTTCTGGGAAAAAGCTTCTCAGGCATGGGCAGCATCGTTGCAATGAAGCTGTATCTTATGATCGTTCCGGTAATCATGAGCGGACAGATCGAGTTTACATCACTTAAGAGCGAGAGTGCCGAAGTAGTTTATGTATTAAAGGTTCTTTTCCTTTTAGGAGGAGCGTGGGCAGCCACAAAGAGCGGATCTATGGTAACCAGCCTTATCAGTGCTGCAGCAGGCTCAGCAGAGAGTTCTACCGCACAGACGGGAACCATGATAGGATATGGTCTTGTGAAAAAGGCCGGAAGCCTTGCCTGGAAAGCAACTAAGGGTGCTTTTGGCGGAGGAAAAGCGAAGGTTGGAGAGCAGGCTGGTGCCGATGGTAAAGGTGAAGCACAAAAGGATGGCGAATCCGGTGATGCCGAGGGCGGCAGCGAGGCTACGGGAGCAGCTAATGCAGAAAAGCTTGGAACGGGAACAATTCCTGGACTTTCTGGAAACGGCTCACCTGCAGGCGGCATAGGAATGCCTGGTGCTCCGGGCCTTGGAGCAGCACCTTCTATTGGCGGTGACCTTGATGCCGCACCACCTGCAGGCGGTCTTGGTCTTGGTGCCGCACCGCTTGCGGGTGGAATCGGTGGTATCGGAGCTGCAGCACCGGCAGGTGGTGCAGGAGGAAAGGCTGATGCCGCATCTAAGGCACTTGCCAATATGTCACCTGAAAAGAGAGCAAAACTTGAAAAACGCAAGGCCATGAACAATCTGGCGGCTATTCAGAAGAGTAAGCTTCCTGCACAGAAGACCAAGAGCTTTATGGGTCTGACGCTTAAGACCGATAGAAATGGTAAATATAGGCCAAATATCAATATGGGAGGCTTTTTCTCCAATACATATGGTGCTGACGGAAGCCACACATTCAAATTGTTTGGTGTCCAGATGCGTACAGATCACAACGGAAAGTTAAGTAAGCTCACCGCAATGGGTGTTGGTGCTACATGGGATAATACAGGTGAGAGTCATTTTGATCTGAGTCTCGGAAAGTTTGCAAGTCGTCATGTCGCAAGCGACGGAAGCCAGAGCTTGTCCGTTGCAGGTGGATTGTACAGCCGTACCTACGATTCAGATGATCAGCTTGTCAACTCCAGAACCCTTGGCGTAGAAAAGCAGATGAATACACAGACCGGCGAGATGTATACCAGACACAATGCATGGCTTGGAATCGAGAGAGTTGAGGACGCAAATGGTAATGTACAGACCAAATCATCCTTCGGAAGACACTATTCGCCTGACGGAAATGGTGACTATCACTTCAGCAGTGGCTTTGGAGCCAAACAGGAGTTTATGGTTAATGAGCAGGGCCAGGCTGAGTGCGTAAGCAGAAGTTTCCTTGGCATGAAGATATACGATGCAACATCCAAGAGAGAAAGACTTGCAAAGCTTGATATCAATAAACCAAAGCGAAATCGCAATAATTAGAGTAACAGATAACTTGCCATATTGGTCGCAATGAAAGGAACAAAATGAGGATTATACCAAAAAAGACTAAGGTCAATCTGGAATTTTTTAAGGGAGTAGAAGTCCCGGATTTGATAGTGGGACTTATCGGAGGCGGTGTCATTATGGCTGTCCTGCTTTCTAACCTCCCATTTAAAATGTGGATTTGTTCCATATTCCTGATCATCACATTTGCACTTCTGGTGCCTGTGGACGACCAAAAAACCTACTACATGATATTACATGGGGTAGAGTATCTGGCAAGGCAGCGCAAATTTACCAGAGGTAATGAAACAAAGAACGAAGGCAAGAAGGGAAAAGGCAAACCGGAAACCTGGGATTTGATGCCATTTACAGGTATTGACGGAGAGTTTATCGAATACAGCGGAAAATATTACGGTATTGTTATAAATATCCCGTCCATCGAATTCCGATTTCTGGACACTGCCACACAGAATAGCCTGATAGACAGGACATATGCCGCAATTCTCAGAACCATAGGTATGGGCGAGTATGCCATGATGGTTAAGTTAGACAGACCCATGGTATATGATGAGTATGTAAATACCGAAAAAAAGAAGCTGAATCAGCTGAAAGAGGCTTATCTTAACGGGCTTATGACAGAAGAAGAGCTGACGGATCGTGTCGGAATTTTACAGGATCGACTGGAACAGATCAAGGAGATCAATGAAAAAGAACTGGTATATGTACCATTTCATTATCTTGTATTCTGTCATCAGGACAAGGCTCAGCTTCTGCATCAGGCCAAGGACGCGGTAAGCGCATTTGCCACCCATGATATCCAGTGTGAGATATTAAAGGGAGGCGATCTGGCGGTATTTTTGAAATACAATTTTACTCAGAATTTCAATGAGCGAGATGTAAAAAATTTGAGACCAGACCAGTACATGGACTGGATCGTTCCGAGAGAGATAGAGTTTGGCTCTCGTACAGTCAAGATTGACGGACTGGTTACACATAATCTCAGAATCAATGATTATCCTGTTACTGTACCGAATGCCTGGGGAGCAACTCTTTTTAATACCATGAGCACCAAGGTCGTGATGAAGATGACTCCGCGAGACAGATACAAATCAGTCAGACAGATTGACCGTGCGATCGATGAGCTTCGTGAGCAGGGTATGAATACCGGCAAGACCAGCCGTATCATGGAACTTTCATCACACATAGACACATTGCAGGAGCTGCTTATGCTTTTGCAGGGAGACAATGAAGTATTATTCGATGTAAATACATATATAACGGTTTTCGATTACGAACTCAGCAATGCCATGGCAGGCGGAAGAAAGCTTGGCAAGGAAGAAAAGAAGGACATAGCAGCAAGGTCTCTTAAGAAGAAAATCCGCAGACAGTGCTCAGAGGAAGGTTTTAAGACTGTAGATAATTTTACTCAGCAGTACGAGGCATACGGTGCAAGTATGATTTCAAACTGGGATCCCTTTGCATCGCATGCCAGAGGCATTCATTCAGGATCAATTGCCGCAGCTTATCCCTATGTTTTCAACAGTCTCTGTGATCCGGGCGGAATATGTATCGGAAAAACAGGAGGAATTCCGGTATTCATCAATTTCTTCTTAAGAAACAGGGAACGTGTAAACAGTAATGCAGTTATCATAGGTAAGAGTGGTAGTGGTAAGTCATATGCGACAAAGACTATACTTACGCAGCTGGCTGCAGATGACAGCAAGATATTTATACTTGACCCGGAGAATGAGTATACTCTGATGGCCAAGAACTTCAACGGAAAAATTATCGATGTAGGAAGTGCAACGCAAGGTCGACTGAATCCGTTCCATATCATCACAAATCTTACCGATGATGAGGATGATGAGGATAAAGAGAAGGATACGGACAGCGTTACCACCAGCTTCTATGTACATCTGCAGTTTTTGGAGGAGTTTTACCGTCAGATTCTGCCGGGTATTGAATCAGACCCTCTGGAGTATCTTAACAATATTACGGTACGTATGTATGAAGAAAAAGGTATCGATGCGACGACAGATTTAAGTAAGCTCACACCGGCAGATTTTCCTACCTTCGATGACCTGTACGATAAGATTTTGAATGATTATCAAAAGGCCAGCGGAGAATATGCCAAGAATAACCTGAGAATCCTGATAAGCTATATTTCAAAATTCTCTTCAGGAGGACGAAATGCCGCATTGTGGAATGGCGAGGCAACGATTTCCACAAATGAGAACTTTATCGTATTTAACTTCCAGTCATTGCTGGCCAATAAAAACAGTACGATTGCAAATGCACAGATGCTTCTTGTACTTAAATGGCTGGACAATGAGATTATCAAAAACCGTGATTACAATATGACTTATAAGGCAGACCGCAAAATCATCATCGTAATAGATGAGGCACATGTATTTATCGACAGCAAGTATCCGATTGCACTGGATTTCATGTATCAGCTGGCAAAACGTATTCGTAAATACAACGGTATGCAGATTATCATTACACAGAATATCAAGGACTTTGTCGGAAGTGAGGAGTTGGAGAGAAAGTCGACGGCTATCATCAATGCGAGCCAGTATTCCTTCATATTCCCGTTGGCACCTAACGATATGAATGACCTGTGCAAGCTCTATGAAAAATCAGGTGCATTAAACAGCAGTGAGCAGTATGACATTATCAATAACGGACGTGGACGGGCATTTGTCATGACTTCGCCTACCATGCGAACCTGCGTGGATATTCAGACCACAAAGAGTATTGAGAAGCTGTTTACGATGTAGGAGGCAGAGAAACATAAAATGAGAAAAAAAACTAGAATTAAGGCATTTCTGATGGTCGGTGTCATGACGACGGCAGCCCTTCTCGGAGGCTGTTCCGGAAAAGGAAAGGACAAAACCTCGTCAATCAAGAAATCGGGTTCACTGAGAGTTGCCATCGCAACGGGAATGAGCAGACTTACGACAGTCAGTTCAGAAGGCAATTATCAGGGACTTGAACCGGAGATCATAAAAACGATAGCGGACAACATGGAGCTTCAGGTTACATATGTTCCGGTTGAGGAAGGTCAGTCACCGCTTGCACTGCTTGATCAGGATGAGGCAGACCTGGCAATCGGTTCCATAGTCAATGACGGAACCTTGGATGCCAGCTACGGAGTCACCACCCCGTATGCATATGGTTACATATGTGCGGTAACATCACGAGGCAACTATGTAAACAGTCTCTCCGCATTATCAGAAAGCACCATAGGAATATCTGACAAGTTAAGCGTGGCAGATCAGGGAAAATTAAACGGTGCCGAGGTAGCTGCAAAGAATACGTATTCTGACAGCGATGGCAAAAAGGCACTGGAAAATGGTGCGATTGAAGCATTTATCTGCTATGAAGATGAGGCAGTTGAGCTTATTAAGTCTGAAAGTATTTTCCAGGCACAGAATCTTACAGATGTTGATTCTGACGGCTTCGTTATAGCGACAGCCAAGAACAATAAGGGGCTTCTTGAAAGTGCTGAGACCATTTCACAGGCATATCTGGATGCAATAGATCAGGCGGCAACAAATACTCAGTAGGAAGGGTGAGCGAATATGTCATACTTTGACAGCCCTAAAAACAGGGCACTCTGGGAGGTGGAGCTTAAAAAGCTTCGCGAAGAAAAAACGCTCAGAAGTATGGGCAAGGGCAGGAGCGGCACGAATATCGAAGAATCTGCCGAGAAAAACAGAAATATACAGCCGGATTCACCGTTCCGTATTCGTACTTCTTATAAAGAACTGGTAGAAGAGTCAAGACTTGAACGTCTGGCTAAGAGAGAAGGCAAGGTACAGAAGAATCTCTCAAGAACACATGAAAGAGAGATGGATGTGCCGGTGCGCAATTCCAATACGCCGGAAAGGACGGGCTGATGAGAAAAGCTATTACAACTCTTGTTGCTTTATCCATCGCGGCATTGTTTTCATTTACAGCATATGCTGAGCCTGAATCATTTGCAGAGGTCGATGTAGACTATGATGTGACTGCATCGACGAAAGAATGGACAGCAGATGATGTAAATCAGTATTCGGGGACGATGTCAGAGGAAGATCAGAAAGAATTAGAAGAACTCTTAAATCTTGATGAAATCAACCTGTCGTTTGAAGAAACCAATAAAGCTGATATCACTTATGATGAAGAGACGGCCATGTATCTGTATACACTGCCGAATGAGTTTAAGTTTTACATAAGTGTTCCCGGCGGAGCTTCAAGCGTTGAACCTGTAAGAATGCGTATGGAAGACAAGTCTTCTGATGTAAAAGTTACAAAGGACGGAGAAGAGTATGAAGTTGCCAACGGCACATATTACTTCTCAGAGCCGGGGCTATATGAGCTTGACATGCTTTGCAAACCGGGAAGCTATAGCGGAGACAATATAACCATATATACATATCAGATAGGTTTCCAGATTTTGAAAGACGGATACAGCCGCCAGAATTTCCTTCTGGCACCGGAAGGTTACGAGATAAAATATGTCTCCTGTTCCGGAAAGCCTATAGAGATCACAGACACAAACTGTATATATATTCCGGATGACGGCAATTATCAGGTCCGTTATTCGGCTGAGAATCTCCCTGATTACAATCTTACGTTTAAGAAGGACACCAAGGCGCCGACACTTACTTTTTCGCAGGCGATCAAGAAAACGGCACTCAAGCTTCCGGTGTCATTTGAAAAAACAGATGATGAAGATACTATAACGGTATACAGGGGCGGCAATTCGATTGACCTTGACGGTCAGACCTTAAATCAGGGTGGACATTATAGAATCAGGGTTACCGATAAGGCCGGAAACAGCAGAGATTATCAGTTTTTTGTCAAGGAAACATATAAACTGTTTAATAAACATCTTCTGGTTCTTCTTGCAGTAGTTTTGATAGGAGGTATCTTCGTTTCCAGAAGTACCGGCCTTGAACTACGAAGCAAAGATTAATAAAACAGACATGTTATCCGATGGTAACATCACATTGATGAAAGTAAGTCTATATTACAGACGCATAAGTCGTACTGTATATAATATAGAAATAAAAAAGAAGGAGGAAATGAAATGTATTTCACACTGTTAACTACCAATCCATTTGCAACTGCAGTTGTTCCGATCGTATCATTACTTAATATGATTCTTGCACCTGCAATTGCCCTCGTTGCTGCACTGGGTGCTATCTGGTGTGTTCTTCTTGGCGTTAAATTAGCTAAGGCCGATGAGCCGCAGGAGAAGGAAAAAGCAAAAAACGCATTAAAAAATGCAATTGTTGGTTACCTGTTGATCTTCATCCTGATCGTTGTACTGAGACTGTCCCTGAATCCGATGATGGATTGGGTAGAGTCATCTACAAAAGATGTAAAAGCAACAATTTCAACAGAAGCATAATCAAGAATATGTATACAGCTGGTTTGATACTGACTGCATACGGTCAGAGTGAGGCTGTCGCAAAGCTGAAAATTTGTTTTGCGACAGCCCTTCTGCAAAGGACAGAAAGATGACTTCCTGCTTTTTGCAGAGGCATTCATTAACATATGATTAACCGGAGGTGCAAAAATGATGAGAGGGAATTATAGAAAACAGATTAAAAGGGCAGCAGCGCTCTCTTTGATTTTGGCAGCGCTCAGTCAGGGGCAGGCCATGGCTGCCAATCCAAACTGGTATCAGGATGCATCAGGATGGCATTATTATAAGACAAATACCGCGATTGCAAAGGATGAGACACTTGTGATTGACGGAGACAGATATTTTTTTGATACACAGGGAAATATGCAGACAGGATGGGTAAACCGGAACCATGTCTATTATTATTGCAACGCTGACGGCAGTATGGCAACAGGCTGGAAGGAAATTAACGGCCAGTGGTATTATCTTCAGGCAGACGGCAGCTGCCTTATGAACGGCGTGACACCTGACTGTTATGTTGTTGACAGCAGCGGAGTATATCAGCCGTCATATCGTGTCATTGCCGGTGTAAGGGTACAGAAGCCTGATATTTTTGTTACACAGGATTCGTCGGCCATGAATAACTGGGCGGCTATGCTGGGGGCACTCAGCTCAATCGGACAGGTTGCCTATGCCCAGACTGACGGTGCAAGGACATTCCATATATATCAGGATAAGATTTCCTGGTGCGACCTGTCCGGATCAAGCGAAAAAGAGCTTCTTTCACTCGAAAAGGTGGCAGGGACATCCGGCTACAGAATTCGCATATCAACAGTGCTTAATAGAAATTCAACCGATTTGTCAAAGGGCGAAACATATGATTATCAGGTGCTGAGGATGTTCTGTTACGGATTCAGCAGCAGCGCACCGACACTCGATAATGCAATCTATGACAGCTTTGTGGGAAGCAACCGCCACGGAATAGGGAATAGTCAGTGGGTTGTGGTCGGAGACAGCAAGGTAATATTTACACCTGAATCAGGTTCAGGATGCTATGAGATTCAGCCGGCACAGTAACATTACTATAAAACCGACTTTCATTCATGGTGGTGCCGCCGTCAGGCGGCATGGAAGTTTCAGAGCAAAAAGGAATGATTTGATATGAAAAACCGAATTATTATAAAATTGGCTGCAATTGCACTCTCGCTTGCCATGTGCGGATGTACGACTCTCTCGGATGTAAGCCCGGTGACACAGACGACAGCAGCTTCGGGAACTTCCGGCAATACATCGTCGGAGACATCTGAGACCCAGTCAGACGTAACAGAGATCAATGGAATTACATATGATCCGAATACGGGTGAAATCAAGTCAAATAACAGCGATTTATATTCACTGGTTGATGGCGAAGCAAAGAGCACGATTGATGATGAATACAAGGAAGGTGTTCCGGAAGATGTCGGCTCAGCGCTTGATACGCAGCTGGCAACAGACCATGACAAATTGTGGGATGTTGAGGGAGAACCTGCATTTTATATACCTGATTATCACTCAGCCAAGGCGGAAGACCTTAAAAACTTCGTACTTATCGAACTTTGTGATGATGGTGAGAGTGTGATCTACAGTTATGAGACAGCATACTATGGTGATGTCTCAAAACCTTTAAACGGAACTCCCAGAATGGGTACTGCAAAGAAAAACCATAAGCATGTCAATTGGAATGTTCCTGACAAGGAGAAAAATAATGCCGATTATAAACCCAGTACGAACTGGGAAGTGTACTGTTTTATGAAATATAATACAGTGACAAGGGCATATCATATATACGATGTCAGGCTTGGGCTCATAGATGCTTCATCAGAATCTGATTCCTCATCGGATGTATCTGACGAGGCATTGGTAAATACACTAAAGGAGTATAATCCGAGCAACCGTCGCATGTTTGCCGGAAAAGCTAAGGATCGCTTCAAAAGGTTTACAGGCGGATATCTGTATTACAGCATGTATGATATGCGTTATACGCTGATGGATGAGAAAGGAAATATCCTGAGGCAGATGGATGCGTCAAGCCTCGTTTCCCAGGGAATAGATAATTATGTTAAGCAGAACATAATCAAGCCATGTGCAGAGAAACATAATAAGAATCTTGAAGAGTATTATAAGGATTGCCATATATCATATTCGATTGCAAAATGTCTTATTACCGTAGTGGGCAGTTTTATGATGGAAATGAATGTGACTGTGCAGATGCCCGATGAAAAGGAAACAGAGCCCTATTCCATATTCTGTAATTATGCTATGTTTTCGAACAAGTCATCCAGTGAGGATGCGCTCCTTATATCAGAAAATCAGTCTCTGGTTAATCAGAATACATCAGAAACAAACGATAAGTCTTCGTCATCTGATAAAGGAAATAAGAGCACCGCTCCCAAAATGGGCACATTTTATTTAAAAGATGCGCCAAATCAGAAATTGTTTGCCATCAGGCTTACCGGAGCGGATATATTTGACAGTAAAAAGAATGATAATGCGGATAAAAATGTCGGATATCTGAATACGCTGTTAAAGAGGTATATGGAGCTCTATAAGGAAAATGCTGATGAGGCTACTCTGGATAAACTCTGGGAACAGGCTTATTCGGATTTGAGTGGATATCTATGGCTGCAGAAAGTACAGAGGACAGATTCAGAAGCCGCAAAATCAACCCGGATTCAGGAAGGTGGCTACGTACGCGATGCAGAAAAAAAATACTATTCGGTTATCATGTCAGCTGTGGCAAGACCGGCGGCTGTTACGGGTAATAACCTTGAATATATTTTAAATCAGCAGAGCAAAAATGGAAATATCAGGTTCTGCTTTGTTGATACAAGTGAAGCCACGGTACAGGCACAGAATGGTGTGAGCCTGAGTTTATATCGTTCCGGAAATACCAATCTAGAGCTCGTCGCATATAACTATGCAGAATCAGACAGCTCTTCAGGATCAGAAGATGAAGCTGAAAATGCTTCTTCTGAAAATGCTTCTTCTGAAAATACGTCTTCTGAAAAGGCAGATGAAGGTTCAGGCAGTGGCGCAGAATCGGACGATGATTCAGAGCCGGTTCTTCAAAGTGTGACCATAAAGATTAATGATGGTGGAAATTCTGCCGATTCCTTTGATGTAATGGGAGCAGCAAGTGATCTTGGCATTGCGCAGTCAGATGAGGGAAATATCATCTATTACTGGGAAAGAACTTCAGGAGATGAAAAAAATACCACAAAAATACAGATGCCGTTTAGTGTTGCTACTACAGGCAAGGGCGGCGGAGAGACAGTTATATTAGACCTCGCCGGACAGGTGTCGGTTCTTCAGGATCAGTCAGCCGTTGGAAATGATGGCTGGGTTGTATCTGCACTCGGAGATGAAGGAGTGTGGATTCTCAGATGTATATCAGGGAGTTTTGGCGGAGATAAAGATTTTTATTTCTGGAAAACAACATTCAGTATTCCATATATGATGACAGTAACTCCAGCCAATGAGATAGGCGAGACGACAATCATGACTTACAAGGATACAGATGACAAAACAGTTACCAGGGAAGTTGGCCAGAAGGCCGCTTTGACAGGAAGAAATGCGATTGACTATGAATATATAAAGGGAAGTGAATATGGTAAATATCGCTTTACTACACTGCAGAGCGGAATCCTTGTATATGATCCTTCCTCAAAGACCACGGTTGTAGCTGATTCTGGTCAGTATTATGGGTCATGGAAGATGAGTGACGGCAGTTATACAGCCATCGGATTTAAGACCAGAGTGCAGGATGCCGGATTTGAGGATATCATGAAGGCAAAAATTTATCATGGCCTTAAGCCGAGCGAAGAGGATCAGTTTTTACTTACACTCAAGGAGAGACTTAAGGTAGATAAAGATTTACAGAAACGATTTCTTGAGGAACCGGACGGATGGAAAAAAGTTTGTAAAGAATATAATTTTAATCCTGACAGATTCCCCAAAAAGAAAATTGAAACCTATGCAAAAAAACTCATTGCTATCAATAAGGCATACAGTGAGGCACTTAATAAATTCTGGACAATTGTTAAATTCATACCGACGGCAGAACAGAAGGAAAAGATCGAATCACAGTTCTATTATTGTGCGAGTGAGGAGGCCATGGACCGACTTATAACCAGCAGTATGGAGGAATATCTGAAGATCGACGATAAAAAACAGACAGAGACAGAGGCTGCCACATCAGAAAGTACCACAAAGATACTGGATGACGGATGGATTTATAAGGTTAAGGAATCCCAGAACAAGGCTCTGGAGAAAAAAGCAAAGCAGGAGTATATAAGATCAATCACAGGAAGCACAGAAGATGAAGAGTGGCAGAAAACTCTTGAAGAACTGTATGCTGCTGCAAAAAATAAGAGAAGTATGTGGGATAATTAAAAAGATCAGATATTTGTCCAACATTTGTCTACATTGGATGCTATAATAGGCGTATAAATAATTGATACAAGCAAGAGGGAAAGTTAACATAAGAAGGGAGAAATATTATGCCAGTAAAAGGTACAAATACAGATAATGAAGTAAAAGCGCCAGAAGTATCAGCGCCAGAAGCACAAGCGCCAGATATTCCACCGGCATCGCCGATGGAGGGTGGTTATGATCCAGCAGTTCAGAATAATCAAACAAACCAGAACAATCAAGGAAATCAGAATAATCAAGCAGATCCGGTATTGGCTGATGGAGAAAAACCAGCAGACCAGGTGGTAGAAGAGATAAAAGAAGAGCAAAAAGATGCTGCTCATGAACAGGAAGAACAAAAAGAAGAACAAAGAGAAGAACAAAAAGAAGAACAAAAAGAAGCTCCGGCTCAGGTAAATGAAGAGCAGAAGGATGTTACTCAGGAAAACAATGTCGAGGAAGAGAAAGAAGAGGATAAGAAAGAAGTTGCTCAGGTTAATAATCAGGCTAACGTAAGTAATGAAAACATAGAAAATAACGCAAATGAAAATAATGAGAAGAAAGAAGATGAAATTCAGGTAATTGAGCATCCATCAATGCTTGATACAGTAACAAATGAAGCACCTGCGGTGGAGCCTACAACAAAAAAAGTGGATCCTGTTGTGAACAATACTCAGAATAATAATGAAAAAGTTGATAATCAGAAAACAGATAATCAGAAAACAACAGAGCAGAAGAAGGAAAAAGTAAAAGAGATAGATGATAAACAATTTATAGAATTTAGCGATAAGGATATTGAGGATGCTAAAGCAGCTCATCCATTCGAAAAAAACGTTCCTAAAAAGGAAAATGTAATTGAAGCAGGCAAAGCTCTGAATGAGTTATGCGCTTCCTTTAAGGGTGGTAATTCAGAGGCCGTAATGCGTGCCATGGATGGAATATGCGGTGTCAGAACAGACGATGATGAGCCTGATTTTATTGGGGAGATGAGCAGACAGAGCCCTGAGAGTATGTTGTCTCAGATAACAGCTGCAGAAGGTCAGTTGCAGAAGATTGTCGATGACAGTAACGGAATTTTGGCTTGGCTTAGCAGACTTTTCGGCAGATCAAATGATAAGCAGGTGGAGGATGCAAAAAAGGCACTTGAACGTCTGAAGACAGTAAAAGATTATGTGCAGTATGCGCAGGCCCGCAAAGACGACATATCAGAAGAAGAGTACAAAGATATGATGGACTTGTCCGGCAGAAAATCAAAGTCAAAACAAAAAACTGCAGAAAATCAGAAAAATATGTCAAATCAGATGAACCAGCAGCAGCCGCAGATGTACCAGCCGCAGATGTACCAGCCGCAGATGGGTCAGCCACAAATGGGTCAGCCGATGTACGGTCAGCCACAGATGGGTCAGCCGATGTACGGCCAGCAGCCGATGTACGGCCAGCAGCCGATGTACGGCCAGCAGCCGATGTACGGCCAGCAGCCGATGTATGGCCAGCAGCCGATGTACGGTCAGCAGCCGATGTACGGTCAGCCGATGTATGGCCAGCAGCCGATGTACGGTCAGCCACAGATGAATGCGCCACAGCAGCCACAGCCAGCTGCTTTGCAGACTCAGGATATGGCACCGGCAGACCTGAATGCTGCACCGGCTTCAAATGATAGAGAACATATTTCGGAAGAAGCTTACAGGAATATGACTTCAAAAGAAAGAGATGCTGTCAAAAAATCAACAGCTGCCAAAGAATTTTTTAAAGGGTACGATGACTTCTGCAAAAAACATGAAGGAGTGCAGGAACGTATCAATTCTAACGATACGGTAGTTTTATCAGAATTGGCTGATGAATTTGGTAAAGATAATCCGGATTTGCTAAAATATCTTGATCATCGTATTGAAAGTCTTGCCAAGATTGAGAGTCTTGCATATGAAACAAAAGGCAATAAATTTCCTCAGAAACCTAAAGGAGCGCAAACAGTAATATCTAAGGATGGTAAAATTTCAAAAGTCAAATTGGCAGGAGTATATCAGCCTGAATTACAGAGCACATACAACGGGTGCTGGTCAGTAGCTCTTTCATCAATTGCAGGCTACAATGGCGTTGAAATTGATCAGTCTACAATAAGAGCTTTCCGACCGGATAATAAAACGTTAAATCAAGATTTATCTAATTACGATAGATCAGAATCTATCACCGATTATCGTGATGTGATTCACAAAATCATGCCAAATGTATCACTGAAAGATGCAAATTACACTGAGCTACATCATATAGGCCAAAATTCTAATGAATGGACAGAAAAAGAGAAAAATGATGCCAAAAAGAAGGCAATGCACAGTATGAAGGAAATGTTTACTCAGGCGGTTGGTAAGGATGGACAACCTGTTGCCTTTAATGCCAATGGTCATTACATAACAGTATATTCTATTGAAAATCTTGACAATGATGATATGTTCTTACTTTGTCATGACCCGAACGACCCTGAAGTACATTTTACATTAGTGAGTGAACTTGTCGAACAGTGTTATAAGAAACATTACAATGACAATGATCCTGAAAAGGTTTCCGGAGAAGCATACGAGTTCAGTGCACAGTGGGTTAAGACTTTGGAATTTGACGATGATGGAAAGATAAAAGATGACGAATTAAAAGTTGATAATCTTGACGTTACAAACTACCCTCCTGATAATGCATATGTGAATGACATGCAGATGAGAGCAGAGGATCAAAAGAAAAAGGCTGAGGCCCAAGCCACTGCAAAAGCTCCGGAAAATAGTGCAAGCAATAACGATATAACCCGGATCAATGCTATGAATACAGAGAAATTGGAAGATATTGAAGTCGATTCAATGGAAGTAGGTAAACAGAATACTATTAATAAAGAAAAGGATCCTGCAGAGAAGGAAACTTCAAAAAAAATGAATGGTACCAATCCAAGAGAGAAAACTCTTGAACAGGATCAAAGTAATAAGAAAAAGAAACCTGTTACAAACAACAGTCGAAAACGCTCAAACTCAGTTCCGAATAAAACGCACAATCCATTGGGTATGAGTAAATGATTGTGATTAGGATACTGTTTGTAGATTGCAAGAAGGAGTTTTATACAACATGAGGAAACAAACAATAATGGTTATGGGAATTGCTGCCATCATGGCAGCAACCTCCATAAGCGGATGCGGAAAGAAGAACGCGGATACTGATGTATCTGCGTCAGCTGCATCAGAAGAAAGTAGCGAAGATACAGTATTAAATGTGGATACATCTAATGAATCCGAAGGTGATGAACAGGACGACACTGATGCTGAGAGCACTGCCGTTACGGAAAATAGCGAATCATCAGCAGCCTCAAATAACAGCAAAACCTCATCGGTTGACAGTGCTTCTGTCGCGATTTATGAAAAGATCTCCAAGTGCAGCTTTGAATTTTCAAGCGGAGCCGGTGCATGGTCCACAGAATTGACAGTTAATAAGGATGGTTCCTTTAAAGGCCTTTATCATGATTCGGATGCAGGTTCTACAGGTACAGGATATCCAAACGGAACAGTCTATGTATGTGAATTTACCGGTTCTTTCGGTCAGCTTCAAAAGGTTGATGATTACACGTACAAAACCACTATTCAGAAGATAACTACCACAAAGAAATCCGGTACAGAGGAACTTGCAGATGATATGAAATATATATACAGCACTCCATATGGACTGGATGATGCAAAGACTATTTATATCTATCTTAAAGGAAAACCTGTAAGCTCACTTCCGGAAGGCTACAAGGACTGGGTAAGACTTATTCTGAATGACAGTGATAAGACTCTTCCGTGCTACGGCATTTACAATGAAAATGCAGAGAATGGCTTTTACGGGTGGACAGACGAAGATTACAATGAGTGGAGTCAGTCTTCAGATTCAGGAAGCTCAGGTACCTTTGCTGTCAACCAGGAAGCGGTAGCTTTGGCAGAGGGACTTGCCGATACAGAGAAAAAAGCTGCAGCTATAGAGGATAAAATAGCAAAAGAAGCACTTACACAGACAGAATACAATGAAGAAAGTGCTAAACTTTACAAGCTGTGGGATGACCAGCTGAATGTCACATGGAAGCAGCTTAAGAAGACACTTTCAGAGACTGAAATGAAAGCTCTTACCAAAGAGGAAAAAGAGTGGATCAAGGAAAAAGAGCAGAAGATGAAAAAAGCCGTGGAAGGCTTTGAAGGCGGAAGTATGGAGCCTATGCTTAGAGACGATGAAGGTGCCTCACTGACTAAAGCCCGCGTATATGAGCTTATAGAGTATCTGGTAAAGTAGTTGGATAACAGAATAAAATGAAATTAGTGATAAATCAGGAACGGATCCGAAAAAGTGTTACAGTAGCTGTGATCCGTCATAAAAACCAGTGGATCGCTGCCTGTATGGCAGTTGTCTGCGGATTTGGAAATATTTCTCTTTCATCTGCACTATATCCGGGAAAACTGGATTCTGCTTATGAAAAGAAAGAATCAGACGGAGTGAATTCAGGATATGAGGCCACTTCGTCTGAAGCTGTTTTGACTGATGAATCTGAAAATAATGACGTATGGAAACCATCTCTGTATGATATGAATCTGTTTCATATATCTTCTGAAGGAGAAACAGGAGTTGAGGTAGCAGATAGTATAGGAGCGCAGATTTTTAATGATCTGGCGACAAAAGATACCCAGTGGTCCAGTGCGGTATACAGCTATCAGAGTCTTAAGCCCGAGGATATGGTGTCAAGATATGGAATTTCAAGCTCTTATATCAAGGGAGAGTACGATCCGTCTGATGCATCGCAAGATCCGGAGGATCCATTTACATGGCTCATCCGTAAGTTTCGCAATGTGTGGTTTATGACGGTGGATGGCGACGGAAATACTATTTCGGCAGATTCAAATATTCCGCAGATCATGGCGATGGCCAATGTTTACACATACTACCATGATCCGGGAAACAGCGAATTGTTTAAGACATATGCTGAGTCACTCTGGCAGGCATCCCATTCATATACGATGGGAGTCAGCGGGATTTATCATTGCTTGGGGTGCGTGGATCCCGATGCGGTTAAAAATAAGACAGCAACGCCGTCACAGCTTGAGGCGGAAAGCATAGCCCAGACTGATACAAACGCTCTTACACCGACAGAAGTATATATAGAAAATGCAACCGATACAGTCGAAACTACAGCTGAAACTACGGCCGTTACCGGCGAGACTGCGATTGATTCGACAGAGACGATGTCATCAGCTGCAGAAACCGAAAATCAGAATACGTCAAGCACCTCTGAATCAAATACAGATTCGGCACAGACAGCAGACGGCTCAAAAAAACTTATATGTCCCGGACATGTTGATCTGACCATTACCATGAAGATCGCGGGTGTTACAGAGAAAAACAGCCTTTTTGAACTTGATTCCATCGGCAACAGCGAAGAGAATATGAGCGAAGATGGCTGGCAGGGCTGGACAGAAGAAAACCGACAGGCCGTGAAGCTTATAGCAGGCGAAAACTGGTATCAGAGGTATGGTCTTACAGTGCCTTCGGTTTCAACAAAATTTGCATTAAATTCTGCTGAGGTTGAGACATATATGGATGAACTTCCGACGGATTTATCAGAGACCAGAAAAGAACTTATAAGATTTGCCCTTGAGTCGGTTGGAAAAGTTCCTTATTACTGGGGCGGAAAGGCTTCAGCAAAAAATTATGAGGGAAATAATTTCGGAAGTCTGGTATCTCCCGATGCGAAGGGGCGTATGCTAAAGGGTCTTGACTGCTCTGGATGGATCAGCTGGGTATACTGGTCTGTAACCGGAAATAAACTTCCATATCAAAGCACCAGCGGTATGGTTAATATGGGAACCAGAATCAGCAGGGAAGAGTTGAAACCGGGAGATATATTGCTTCGAACAGGTAATGAAGGCCACGTAGTTATGTTCCTTGGATGGACTCAGGACGGAAAAATACGATGCGTACATGAAACGGCCGGCTCCGTAGATAATGTAACAGTGAGTATACGGGATGCCAACTGGCCGTATTATATAAGACTTGTTGACTGATCTATAAAAAAACAAAATTTATTTGTTTAAAAACGCTGACGATAGGAGGGATTACATGCCTCGATTAACCTATAAATATGACTGGAAGAAGATAAAAGAAAAAGCATTGAGCAGCCATCAGAAGAGTTACAGAATCGGAAGTGTGATGGATGCTGTGAAGAAAGCAGTTTCATCAGGTTTGATGGAAGATCCTTATACTAAATATGAAAGCATGAAGTCAGATGAGATCACGGAGGTCAAATTGCACGCCTCCCGCGGAACCAGACTTCAGGCCGATGGAGGTAATGTACTGGAATTTGATCTGTCGGGTTCAGGATTCAGTCATTTTCGTGCAAGACATGCCGAAATCAGCGGAGAAAATGAGTATTATAAGGACGGAGTTTTAGTACCGTTTAAAGATATCAGGAAACATAAAAAGTGGACGGTTCATTGGTATAATAAAATTAAGTGGCCGGATTTTATAAAAAATTTATTCAACATACCCACGGAACAGGAAATTATGACCCAGAATGAGGTTATAGATCAGTTCAGTAAACCGTCTGAGAAAACTTCCGTGAAGGGTAAAAAAGAATCAGGTATTGCACCGCAGCAGAAGAAAAATCTGCCGGAAGAAAGCCAACGGATGCAAAATCCGCAGATGCAGAATATGCAGGCCGGAAGCCAGCAGGTGTGGAATCCGCAGGTCGCAAACCAGCAGATATGGAATCCACAGATGCAGAATATGCAGGCCGCAAATCAGCAGATGTGGAACCCGCAGATGCAGAATACACAGCCCGCAAATCTGCAGATGATAAATCAGTCTCCGGAAGGTCAGTCCCCGGTAAATTCTCAGATGGAAAACACACTGCCTTCGGAACAGCAGACAGAAATAAATTCGATTGAGCAGCTGCTTAAGCACCGCTACGGAGATCATCCCACTATAGAAGGTCTTGAAGGAAAGAAACATATTTACGTAAAGACTAACAACATAAAGAAAAATTACGGTACCACGGCAAATCGTACACGCTACACTATGCCGGGACCGCTTACAACGATTCTGGGATTTGTGAAGGGAACCAGAAACAGAGGCGATTACACCATCAATAATGTGAGCGAGTATATGCTTACTGCAGCCAAAGATTATCTGAAGCCGATTTTTGACAAATGGGACCGGGATGGTGTTGATAGGCAGAAAGATTCCCCTGTTACCATCATGGCCAAGGGACACAGCCGCGGAGGTGTTGCCGCCTCACATGGAACAATGAAAATAAAGAACTGGATAAGTAAGAATTACCCGCAATATGAGGATATGGTTAAATTCGAGCTTACGCAGTTGGATCCTGTAGCGGGTCTGGGTTCTGATCATGGTGTTAAGCGTGCAATAAATCTCGTAGAGGAAGACCGAGAGGATCTTAAAAAAGAGATGGAAGAGCGAGGAATGAAAACTCTGGGCAAAAGTGCCGAGACAACTCTTGTTTATTCCCTTCATACAGATCATGCGTTGGGATTTTCACCGCAGATTGTAGATGGCGCAAAGAGAATCATTCTTACAGCGACGGAACACTCGGTTAATCTTGACAATATCGATGAATCGCAAAAAGAATTCGGTGATATGAAATCACACCGGGGAGGATATATGGATCTGTCTACCGGTGAGATGTATCGTAATTCAGGTCTTACTGAATTGCCGGAGGGTATATATATAGCTGATGAGAATAATCGCCTGATAAAAATCCCAAGCCTTGAAGCCGGCAGAAATATACTCGGAGAGGTGCTTAAAAACACATCATTACAGAAAGGACGTCACAGACGCATAGACGAGGTGATGGAAAAGTGGTTTACGTCGCATTCACTTGAGAAGACTGCCTGTAAAGAAAAGATTACGCTTACCAAGGATACCTCTTTAAAAAGTGATAATAAGATACAACGAGAAAGAACAAAAAAAACAAGTACCTTGCATGAGGAAAGAAAAAGCAGTCAGAAAATCCCTACCCGTATATAGTAGTGATTGTACAGATCCCTGAACAATTATAATTGACAACTTATTGTCAAATGACTATAATAAATCTATTGGATTGCCCGCAATTTTGCACATACCTGGCGGGCAGAGATACTACTAAAGAAAGGTGGAAGAAAGCCGTGGAACAGAAAGAAATATCAAAAGCGGTCATTTCTAGGCTACCCAGATACTACCGTTACTTGGGCGAATTGCTTGAAGAGGGAGTAGAGAGAATCTCATCGAATGATTTGAGTATCCGTATGAAAGTTACAGCGTCACAGATTCGTCAGGATCTGAATAATTTCGGCGGATTTGGTCAGCAGGGATATGGTTACAATGTAAAATACTTATATACTGAGATTGCCAGAATCTTGGGCATCGACAGACAGCACAACCTGATTATCATCGGAGCAGGTAATCTGGGGCAGGCGATAGCTAATTATACCAACTTTGAACGACGTGGTTTTTTGATTAAGGGAATGTTTGATGTAAATCCCAGATTGGTCGGACTGGTGGTAAGAGGTGTGGAGATTCGAGGAATTGACGACCTTGAACAGTTTATAAAGGATAATGAAGTTCAGATTGCAGCGCTCACTATTCCTAAATCCAAGGCCCCGGAGATTGCGGAGCGCCTTGTAAAGGCAGGTATCAAAGCGATCTGGAACTTTGCGCATACGGATTTGCAGGTTCCTGATGATGTTGTAGTGGAAAATGTTCATTTGTCTGAGAGCCTGATGCGGCTTTCCTACCGGGTGTGCAATATGCAGGATCAGAAAGCCAGAGAAGAGGCTCTAAGGAAGCAGGAAGAGGCAGCAAAGGCCGGAGAAACAGAATGATCATCGGAGTTGGAACAGACTTGATAGAGATAGAGCGCGTCAGAAAAGCCTGTGAAAAAGAGGCTTTTTTGATGCGTGTATATACAGAGACAGAACGTCGGCAGGCCGGGGAAAAGGCATCCCGGCTTGCCGGCGATTTTGCCGTAAAAGAGGCAGTGTCAAAGGTATTCGGGACGGGTTTTCGCGGATTTTATCCAAATGATATAGAGGTTATCAGGAATGAAAATGGCAAACCTTTTGTCAAACTTCATGGCACAGCAAAGGTAATTTCCGATAAAATGAGAATAAACAAAATACATGTGTCAATTACAAATACAAAAACTCTTGCAATGGCTTATGCAGTAGGAGAGGGGGAATAGATTATGAGACGTCTGGTAACCGGAAAACAGATGAAAGAGATAGATGGATATGCCATCCGGAAAGTGGGTATTCCCTCTCTGGTGCTCATGGAGAGGGCAGCGTTGTCTGTGGCTGATGAGATGGAAAAACGATATGGCAAGCTTACCGGCAAGAAATTACTGGTATTTTGCGGAACAGGCAACAATGGTGCGGATGGAGCAGCGCTTGCAAGAATACTTTTTTTGCGCGGTGCGCTTCCAACACTTCTGACAATCGGTGACAGAACACACTGGACTGGGGAGATGACCTGCCAGACAGCAATCGATAGAAATTTGGGAATTCCGGTGGAAAGCTTTGGAAATTATGTCCCGGGGCAGGCGGAGATCATGATTGACGCTATCTTCGGCGTGGGCCTTTCAAGAGAGATTACCGGTGAGTATGCCGAGGCAATCAGATTTATGCGTGAGCAGGAACCCAAAGCGATTGTTGCGGTAGATATTCCGTCAGGTGTAAGCTCGGAGACGGGAGCAGTGCTTGGGGAGGCTGTCACGGCCGATCTGACAGTTACCTTTGGGTTTGAGAAACTTGGGATGGCATTTTATCCTGGGCGTAAGCTCTGCGGTGAGATAGTAGTGACTGATATAGGCTTTCCGTTATATACTAAATATGAAGGACATACATATTTTGCCTATGAAGAGGCAGACCAGAATCAGATTCCAAAAAGAAAAGCAGATGCCAATAAGGGTACTTATGGCAAGATTCTTATAGCAGCCGGTTCTGAGGGAATGTGCGGTGCAGCTTACCTAAGCGCACTGGCGGCTTACAGGACAGGTGCGGGACTCGTAAAAATTTTGACAGTTAAGGAAAATGTACCTATTTTGCAAAATCTTCTGCCTGAGGCGGTTTTGACCCCTTACGATCCGGAACAGGTCGGGGAGGATCCGGAAGGTTTCAAAGAACTTATCGAACAGGAGTGCAGTCTGGCAAGTGCGATAGTACTTGGACCTGGCCTTGGAAAGGGTAAACACGTCGCAAGCCTGGTTCAGAATATACTTTTATCCGCCTATGTGCCGATCATAGTGGATGCAGACGGATTAAATGCGGTTTCAAGACATCCTCATCTTTCAGGATATTTTACCGAAAATGTAATTGTTACACCGCATATGGGAGAGATGGCGCGATTGACCGGACTCACGATAGATGAGCTTAAGCAGAATCCGGTTGAGGCTGCCGTAAATTACAGCGAGGAAAAGGGCGTGACCTGCGTCCTTAAAGATGCGGTAACCGTGACAGCAGGACGTGACGGAAACGTCTACATAGGTGACTGCGGATGCCCTGCCATGGCAAAGGGCGGATCAGGAGACGTGCTTACAGGCGTGATCGCAGGACTCTTGGCTCTGGGATTTTCCGAAGATGAAGCAGCTGCCTTGGGAGTATTTCTTCATGGAAGAGCAGGAGTGATTGCAGCGCAGGAAAAAGGAGAACATTCTGTTCTTGCAAGGGATATTGCGGATTGTCTCCTCAGATAGACTATGTAAAAGCAATAAAGTTAAAACATAAAGGAAGAAAATAAAATGGAAAAGGTAAATACAATGGCAGAGGAGCCTTATACAAGAATTTATGCGAGGATTGATCTGGATGCGATTGTTAAAAATATGGAGGCCATGCGTGATAATCTTCCTTCTGATACCAAGATTATCGGAGTAGTCAAGACTGATGGTTACGGGCACGGAGCAGTACCGGTGGCGAAGACGATAGACAGTTTCGTCTGGGGGTATGCGGTTGCAACTTTAGAAGAAGGACAAAATCTGCGCCGTCATGGTATTGAGAAGCCGATCCTTGTCCTTGGAAGCACACATCCCAGACATTTTAAAGAATTGATTGAGGATGATATACGCCCTGCTGTCTTTGAAGTAGACAAGGCAGAAATGTTGTCCGAGCTTGCTGTTTCCATGAGAAAGACGGTGAGATTGCATATAGCACTTGACACTGGCATGGGACGAATCGGTTTTCATCCGGATGAAGAGAGCTTAGAGAAGGTAAAAAATATCGCTGATCTTCCGGGAGTTCAGATAGAGGGAATGTTTACTCATTTTGCACGTGCTGATGAAACTGATAAGACATTTACCAATCTGCAATATGAGCGTTATAATGAATTTAATAATGGTCTTAAGAAACTTGGAATACATATTCCGATATGCCACTGTGCAAACAGTGCAGCTATCATGGAGCTTCCGCAGATGGGAATGGATGCGTCGAGAGCCGGAATTACCATGTATGGTCTTTATCCGTCGGATGAGGTGGATCGGAGCATGAAGCTCTATCCCGCGATGGCAGTGCGCAGCTTTATTACCTATATAAAGGAGGTAGAGCCGGGAACCCCTATCAGCTACGGAGGAACCTTTGTGAGTGATCACAAAATGAAGATTGCAACAATCGGTGCCGGATATGGGGACGGATATCCGAGAAATCTGTCAGGTAAAGGTCAGGTGTTGATTTGCGGACATCGGGCACCGATTCTCGGACGCGTCTGCATGGATCAGTGCATGATAGATGTGACTGATATACCGGAGGCAGCGGAGGATACACCGGTAACACTCCTCGGCCGTGACGGTGATGATGAGATCACCATGGAAGAACTGGCAGAGTGGAGCGGTGGATTCCATTATGAGATTCCGTGTGTGCTTGGGAAACGTGTACCTCGTGTCTACGTAAAGGACGGCAGGATCATCGGTAAAAAGGATTATAACGATGATCGGTATGAGGATTTTATGACCGCCAACTTATAATGCGAAGCATCGGTCTTGACATTTTTTCAAAAGACGATATACTTGGAGTGTGTCGGCAGATATGGTTCATCGGTAGAACGCTAGCTTCCCAAGCTGGAAAGGCGGGTTCGATTCCCGTTATCTGCTTTTCTTCTTAAAAAATGTAAAAAAAAGCGAATCCGGTCAGTTGGATTCGCTTTTTCTAATATTTTTCTAATATACTGCGTTTTCTTGCGAAAACGTGCCAAGTCACATTCTTATGTATAGTAAAACTATTTCTTACACAGATAACTTATGACATCCTTTCTTGTGATGATGCCTATAAAATTCCTCTGATCATCCAGAACAGGAACAAAATTCTGATTCATGATCTTTACCAATAAATCTTCCATGTCGGCATCAACCAGTACAGGCTGGTTATCGGAACGTCGGGGGATTTCAGTGATTCTTACCTTGTCAAGGCCTTTCTGAACCAGCTCATTCTTAGCCTTAAGTCCCCACAGCAAATCACCTTCTGTCAGTGTGCCTGTATATCGTCCGGTGCGCGAGATAATCGGGACTGCCGAATAAGTATATTTTTCCATGGTATCAAGAGCCTGTTTGACAGTGTCTTCCTCATTGACGTAGATAACCTCACTTTTTGGTGTCAAAAAAAATAATATATTCATTTTTGTTAGTCTCCCTCCAGTACTTTGACGTTTACTGTGTGCTATCTGTCTATGATTATATCAAATTTGCTGAAAAAAGATATAAAGAAAAGATTATTTTTTAGTTAATAGGGAGTTAAAGCTTCTTAACACGATTTGTATTTAAAAAAGAAAGAGATGGTGTTATAATGATTTGGCGTAGTGCACACTGTGACTGTAAATAGCTTATGTCGCAGTTCATGCCGCTTAAGTATAAGTAATCGCGGCCTGAAAATTTAGCAAGTGATAAAACTTGGAGGAAACTATGGATATAATCGTTATTGGGTGTGGTAAAGTTGGAACTACACTGGCGGAACAGCTTGTGAAGGAAAGTCATAATGTAGTGATGATTGATACGTCTGCAGAGAGAATGCAGCGTGTATCGGATGAGATTGATGCGATCAAGATGGTGGGCAATGGTGCAAGTATTTCCATGCAGGTAGAGGCAGGGGTGAAGACGGCCGATATGCTTATTGCCGTAACCGGATCTGACGAGATGAACCTTCTGTGCTGCCTTATTGCAAGAAAAGTGGGACATTGTCATACGATCGCCAGAGTACGAAATCCGATTTACAGCAATGAGATTAATTTTATCAAGCAGCAGCTGGGAATTTCAATGATTATCAATCCGGAGTATGCGGCCGCAACCGAGATTTCAAGGATTCTGAGATTTCCTTCTGCAATAAAGATTGATTCATTTGCCAAGGGAAAGGTAGAGCTGCTGAAGTTTAAGGTTAAACCTGAATTTAAGCTTGATGGACTTTCAGTCATGGATATAGACAGCCAGTTTCGCTGTGATGTGCTGATCGGAGGCGTTGAACGTGGAGATGAGGTAGCTATTCCGGATGGTAAATTTGTGATTAAAAATGGAGATATGGTCTCGATTCTTGCATCACCGTCCAATTCAGCAGAGTTTTTCAAAAAAATCGGTATTCAGACTAATCAGGTCAAAAATACACTGATAGTCGGAGGAGGAACGATAGCCTATTATCTGACAAAACTTTTAACCGCAATGAAGATCAGAGTCAAGATTGTTGAAAAAGACAAAAATCGCTGTGAGGTTCTGACAGAACTTCTTGACGATGCCCTGATTTTAAACGGTGACGGTACGGACAGAAAACTTCTCATGGAAGAAGGGCTTATGACGGTAGAGGCTTTTGTCACACTTACCAATATGGATGAGGAAAATGTTTTTCTTGCGATGTATGCAAAGGAAAATTCCCATGCCAAGCTGGTGACGAAGGTCAACAGGATTGCTTTTGATGAGCTTATCGGAAAGCTGGATCTCGGAAGCCTGATTTATCCTAAATATATAACCGCGGATTATATTTTACAGTATGTGCGTGCCATGCAGAACTCAATCGGAAGCAATGTGGAAACTCTGTATCATATTCTTGACAGCAGGGCGGAGGCACTGGAGTTTGTGATTCGTGAAGAGTCGGATGTGACGGATATTCCGCTTATGAACCTCAATCTCAAGAGTAATCTCCTGATAGGCTGTATCAACAGGGGAGGCAATATCAAGATTGCACGTGGACAGGACAGTATCAAAGTCGGTGATACCGTTGTTGTCATAACCACTCAGAAGGGGCTGAGTGATATCCGTGATATATTGAGAAAGTAGGCATCACATATGAATTATTCGATTGTATTTTACATTATGGGCTGGATCTTGAATATAGAAGCGGCATTTATGCTGCTTCCTGCCATGGTTGCAGTGATATATGGAGAAACAGAAATATGGTGTTTTGCGGCATCAATAGCAATTTGCCTTGCCATTGGCATGTTTTTGATTCACAGAAAACCTCAAAACCAGATTTTTTATGTAGCGGAGAGCTTTGTGGCAGTTTCGCTAAGCTGGATTTTCTTAAGTGCCATGGGAGCTCTGCCATTTGTTTTGAGCGGATATATTCCAAATCCGATCGATGCAATGTTTGAGACTGTATCGGGATTTACGACGACAGGAGCCAGTATATTGAGTGACATCGAGATCTTGCCGAAAAGCCTGATATTCTGGCGCAGCTTTACGCACTGGATCGGAGGCATGGGAGTTCTGGTATTTTTGCTCAGCGTTCTGCCGATGGTGGGCGGATCACACATGAATCTTATGAAAGCAGAAAGCCCGGGGCCGATTGTCAGCCGTCTGGTTCCGAAAGTTCAGATGACCGCTAAGCTTTTATACCAGATTTATCTCGGCATGACGATTATTGAAGTGGTTATATTGATTCTCGGTAAAATGCCGGTCTTTGATGCACTCACTATTACATTCGGAACGGCAGGAACGGGTGGATTTGCAATCAAAAATGACAGTCTGGCAGGTTATACGGCATTTCAGAAGAATGTTGTAACCATATTTATGATTTTGTTTGGTGTGAATTTTAACTTTTATTTTCTGCTGCTTATGAGAAAAGTGGGTCAGGCATTTAAAATCGAGGAAGTGCGTGGATATTTCCTGATAATTGCGGCGGCAATCGGAATCATAACCGTCAACACGACCGCAATATGCGGGAGCACACTTCAGGCATTTCAGGATGCCGCATTTCAGGTCGGATCAATTATTACGACAACGGGCTATGCAACCGTGGATTTTGACAAGTGGCCGCAGGTTTCACGCACCGTGCTGGTTTTATTAATGCTTGTTGGTGCCTGCGCGGGAAGTACCGGCGGCGGAATCAAAGTATCCAGAATCCTGATTTTGATTAAGTCGGTAAGAAAAGAACTGAAACAATACCTCCATCCCAGCGCGGTTGATAAGCTTAAGATGGATGGGAAGATAGTAGAGCATGAGGTTGTGCGTTCCACCAATGTATTCATGGTCGCATATGTACTGATTTTTGCTGCCTCCGTTCTGCTTATTTCACTGGATAATTATGACCTTGTAACTAATTTCACGGCAATTGCGGCAACATTCAATAACATAGGTCCGGGTCTTGCGATGGTTGGACCGACAGGCAACTTTGGCTTCTTCAGCGATTTTTCAAAAATCATTATGATATTTGATATGCTGGCCGGACGACTGGAAATATTCCCGCTGCTTTTGCTCTTTTCTAGGGAAACCTGGAGACGGTTCTAGATAAGGAGCGGACCTGATGGATATACTGTTTTTTTTGACCGGATGTCTCGGGCTGGCGGAGACAATCGATTTATTTTGCGGCAAAGATTTTCTGATTTTCATATCAGATACCATAGATTCTAAAAAATATAATCTGAAGAAAGTATATGCCGTGGAAAAGTGGCTATTTGCAATTGATACAATATCTCTTTTCGGCCTGGCCTTTCACATAGGCAGCATGACAATTGATTATCTGCTGATAGCGATTATAATTGCAACATTGTTTGTGCATGTATATATATTTAAAAGCACAAAATATCGCGTGTAATAAATAAACACATAAAAATAAAAGAAGTTAAAGAATAATCTTTTACAAAACAAAAACATGTGGTATACTATAATGGCTCAAGAGAAAACAAACGCTTGCGGTTTGAACATTTGTTTTTCCTGAGCCACTGTATTTCGGGGTATGGCGTAGCTTGGTAGCGCGCTCGGCTGGGGGCCGAGAGGTCGCAGGTTCAAATCCTGTTGCCCCGACTATATGAATGTATATATCACAAAAGGTCATAGCGGACATCTTGCTGTGACCTTTTATGATAAAAGTCGAGGAGACATGGCATGATAAGTTTTGATCTGGATATGACGCTCTTAGATCATAAAACAAATAAGATAACTTCGAGTGCATTGGAGGCCATCGATAAGCTGCGTTTTAAGCATAAGATTGTTTTGGCTACAGGACGTGATATGGATAATTATTACAGTGCGGCATATCGTGATATTGTCAGACCGGATGCTATAGTACATATGAACGGTACAAAGATCACTGTAGGCAATAAGCTTTTGTTCGAACACATATTTGATGCAGATCTTTTATACAGAGTGCTGACATTTTGTGAAAAAAAAGGATTTGGAATCGGAATTACAGTCGGTGATGAAGACTATTATATTAATCCGGATGTGATTGCAGCAAATGATATCCGCTTTTGGGGCAGCTGCGGACGCCAGTTCAAGGATCCGTGGAAGCTGCTTGAGATGCCGGTTCGAACACTGGCATTTGTCGGCAATAAGGAACAGGTTGAGCAGGTGGAACAGGAGTTTCCGACTCTGAAACTGCCGATGTTTGCAAGCGGGCATGGTGCTGACGTGGTTGAAAAAGGCAATTCAAAGGCTGACGGCCTTCGAAGGCTTGCGGCTTATTTTGGAGAGAAAGAGGATCTCTCCGATACTGTTGCATTTGGAGACAGCATGAATGATATAGAGGTAATCCGGGAGGCCGGAATAGGAGTGGCTATGGGCAATGCCATAGAGGCATTAAAAGAAGCTGCGGATTATGTGACTGCACCCATAGAAGAAGACGGAATATACAAAGCATGTAAACATCTTCAGCTGTTTTAAAGCAGACCAAAACAGGAAACCAAAGGAAAAACAGTCGGCTTTGCGGCAGGCATTTGTTTTTCCTGGATTATATACCCCCACAAACTTATATGATTTACAAAGAAAGGACATACGCAAAATGGAACATTTGATAATCCCGGCAGATTACAAGCCGGCATTGGATTTGAGAGAAACTCAGATAGCTATTAAGGAAGTGAAAGATTTCTTTCAGAAAGAGCTGGCTAAACAGCTCAACCTGACACGCGTTTCGGCACCGCTTTTTGTATTGCCGGAATCAGGATTAAATGATAACTTAAACGGCGTGGAACGCCCTGTATCATTTGGAATCCTTGAGCAGAATGACAGAAAGGCTGAGATTGTACATTCTCTTGCCAAATGGAAAAGAAAGGCATTGAAGGAATACGGCTTTCATGAAAATGAAGGAATTTACACAGATATGAGTGCAATCCGCCGCGATGAGATTACGGATAATATTCATTCTATCTACGTAGACCAGTGGGATTGGGAAAAGATTATAAAGAAAGAAGATCGTACCCGCGAGAAGCTTGAGTCTATAGTACGTTCAGTGTACAAGGCCATTAAAGTAACCGATGACTACATGGCATACGAGTACGACTATATCGGCAGATATCTTCCGAATGAGATTACCTTTGTGACAACACAGGAGCTTGAGGATATGTATCCGGATTGTACTCCGAAGGAACGCGAGAATAAGATTGCTAAGCTTCATGGCGCGGTTTTTATTGAACAGATCGGTGACAAGATGAGATCTGGAGAGAAGCACGATGGCCGTGCACCGGATTATGATGACTGGAAGTTAAATGGTGATATTGTTGTATATTATCCGGTACTTGGCAGTGCATTTGAGCTTTCATCCATGGGTATCCGTGTAGATGAAAATTCCCTGAAAGAGCAGCTTGCAAAAGCCGGATGTGAGGAAAGAGCAGAACTGCCATTCCAGAAAGCAATTCTTAATAAAGAGCTTCCATATACGGTAGGCGGCGGTATCGGTCAGTCGCGTATCTGTATGTTTTTCCTTCGCAAGGCACATATCGGTGAGGTACAGGCATCTGTCTGGCCGGATGGAATACGTGCAGAGGCAGAGGCTCACAATATTCATCTTCTGTAATAGACAAAGAGGCAGGCGGAGAAATCTGCTCTGCCTTTTTCGCTTACTATGAAGGCATTGTCAGAGTGTCAAAGGCACAAAACAACTGACTTTCAGTCATTTCAGTTTTATCAGCAGTTTAAGCAAAACATATGAGAGGTACGGAGGGTATATATGGCTGATCATGTTTATGATTTGATTATTATCGGAGCAGGGCCGGCTGGCTATACTGCAGCATTGAGGGCGGCCACGATGGGGATGGACGTTGTCCTGATTGAAAAAAAGAAAATCGGTGGCTCATGCGTAAACACAGGATGTATCCCTGCAAAGGCCCTTTTGCAGGCAACAGCTGTTTACAGGGATATGCTTAAAGCCTTCAGATTTGGTATAGTTGCCGAAAAAGTAAGCTTTGACTGGCGGCAGATGCAGATTTATAAAAATGAGTCGGTTGAAGCTTTCAGGGGCATGATTCAGGGAATGTTGGAAAAGGCGGAAGTAGAGCTTATTCACGGTGATGCGCGTCTTCATGCTGACAATGTGGTGCGCGTGACGACAGCAAAAGGTGCCATGTCGCTTAAGGGTAAGAACATAATTCTCGCTACCGGATCAAGCCCTGTCATCCCTGATATTCCGGGAATTAATCTTCCCCAGGTCATGACAAGCCGTGATATACTTCGTATGGATGACTGGAATTTTGATTGTCTTACAGTTATCGGCGGAGGAGTTATCGGAGTTGAGATTGCAACGATATTTGCTGCACTCGGTTCCAGAGTGACTCTGCTTGAACGGGCGGGCAGACTTTTGGAGTCCATGGACCCGATGATTTCCGAACAGATGGAGTCCAATTTGCGATCAAAAGGTATTGATGTTCAGTGCAATGTTCAGATCATGGAGATCAAAGAACGACGCAATGATACGGTATCTGTCAATTACAGATGTGAACGCGGATGGCGGGAAAATCCGGCGGATCGCGTGCTGGTGGCAGTGGGAAGACGTCCCGACATGTCGAAGGTTTTGGCAGATGACTGTCAGGTGATATTGAAAAACGGACGCCCGCAAATCAAGGGAACCTATTGCACGACTCAGGAAAATGTCTATGCGATAGGCGATACCGTGGCCGAGAAACGTCTGGCCCATGTTGCGGCGTCGCATGCGGCATATCTTGTGGAAAATCTGGCCGGCAGGGGACATCGCATGCAGCTGTCTGTCGTTCCCAATGGCATGTACGTTGTATTGCCTGTGGTGCCAACGTGTATTTATACGGAGCCGGAGATTGCAGCTGTAGGATTTACGGAAAATGATGCAAGACTTTATAATATGAAGATAAAGTGCGGTTTGGCTTATATGACGGAAAATGGAAAGGCTATTCTGGCGAGAAGCAGCCGCGGATTTGTACGACTGATTTTTGAAGCATATACAAATACATTAATCGGTGCGCAAATCATGTGCTCGCGCGCAACAGATATGATTGGAGAAATGGCGACAGCGATTGCCAACGGCCTGACTGCATATCAGCTTTCAACCGCGATGAGAGCACATCCGACTTACAGTGAGGCAATTGCCGAAGCAATAGAAGATGCGCTTAAAAATGGATAAAGTGTAACTGTTTGGAGCCGGGCATTTTGGAGGTTGGTTCTTAACAGACGATAAAATCATGCTACAGGAGGTAAATATGGGAAATGTGATTCGAGACAGAATTGAACAGCTTCGAGAGAAGATGGCTGAGCGTGGAATAGATGCGTATTTAATTCCTACATCGGATTTCCATGGTTCTGAATATGTAAGTGATCATTTCAAATGCCGTCAATATATGACCGGGTTTACCGGATCCGCCGGCACGGCAGTCATCACAATGGAGGATGCAGGGCTCTGGACCGACGGCAGATATTTTGTACAGGCAGCTGCAGAGCTTGCAGGCAGCGGAGTGGAACTTTTTCGCTCCGGACAGGAAAAGGTGCCGACTGTACTTGAATTTTTGAAAAAGAAGATGCCGGAACAGGGAATCCTTGGATTTGATGGCAGAGTTGTCGATACGCAGGAAGGAGAACGTATTGAGAAAGCTCTGTCAGAGAAAAAAATAAGACTTTCAGTAGATGAAGATCTGGTTGGAAGTATATGGGATGCACGCCCGGAACTTCCGATGGAGCCGGTATGGATTCTGGAGGAGAAATATGCAGGAAAATCCGCAGTGGAAAAAATATCAGAATTGCGGATGGAGATGAAAAAACATCACGCGTCGGTACACTTGCTTACAAGTCTTGATGATATTGCGTGGCTTTTAAACATTCGGGGAAATGATATTGAACATACACCGGTAGTGCTCTCATATCTGATTGTCACCGGACAGGAATTGCTCTTATTTATTAATGAAGAAAAAATTGACAGCAAGGTGCGGACATACTTAGGTAAACTTGGAGTACGAATCTTTCCATATGATGATGTTTATGAGGTGGTATCGGCATTTCGATATGAACATGTATTGGCAGAAAAATCGAGGATCAATTACCGTTTGTTCAGATGCATGGACTCAAGTGTAAATATTATAGAGGCGATGAATCCGACTGCGTCTGCAAAGGCGGTCAAAAATCCTACAGAACAGGATAATATGCGCCGTGTACATATTCAGGACGGAGTAGTATTGACAAGATTTCTGCACTGGATGAAGTGCCATGCCGGGGAAGAGGGACTCGATGAGTGGAATGCCGGTGAGCGACTCGATCAGATGCGGCTTGAGCAGGAAAATTGTCTGGATGTGAGTTTTACCACAATTTCTGCATGGGGATCCAATGCGGCAATGTGCCACTACAGCGCTACTGCGTCTGAAAAAAGCACAGTACCGGGAAGAGGATTGTATCTGGTCGATTCAGGCGGACAATATTATGAGGGAACAACAGATGTAACCCGTACAATAGCAGTGGGGCCGATTACACAGGAAGAAAAAAGATGTGCCACACTTGTCGCATGCTCCATGCTGCGATTGCTGGATGCAAAGTTCAGGTATGGCTGCAGAGGTATAAATCTAGATTATGCCGCAAGAGAACTTTTGTGGAGAAACGGACTGGATTTTAATCATGGAACAGGCCACGGAGTCGGTTATCTGGGCTGCGTGCATGAGGGACCGAATGCAATTCGATGGAGAGCCGCATCATCACTTAAGGATAATGCTGTTCTTGAAGAAGGAATGATTACATCTGATGAACCAGGTATTTATATAGAAGGAAAGTTCGGAATCAGGACAGAAAATCTGATGCTCTGTGTAAAAGATGTAAAAAATGAATTTGGTCAGTTTATGAAATTTGAAAACCTGACCTGGGTTCCGATTGACCTTGACACAATAGACATATCCCTGATGGAAGAACGCGACAGAAAACTTCTTAACGCATATCACAGTATGGTTTACGAAAAGCTGTCTCCTTATATGAGCGAGGAAGAAAGAGAGTGGCTGGCAAAGGAAACCAGAAACATATACATATGATCGAATATTTGCAGACAAAGTGCGAGCAGGTTAAAAAAATGAAAAAGTGTACAAAACCTGACGAAAAAACTTGCTTTTTTGTTAATATCATTATACAATGTATATCAGGCAAAAATGGACTTGCTTATGGATGGAGGAAAATCATAAGTAATCTGTCATAAAATGACGTTTAAAACTGCTGTATCAACTGTATGTGCAAAGTAGCTGCGGCTGTCCTGGGGCGGATTTAACGAAAAGATAAGAGGCTCTTCTGGCTGCAAAATCAGAATGAGCCTCGGTATGCGTTATATCGGAGTTAATTCATTTCGGGGCAGTTGGTACAGACATGTTGGATACGGAAAGTGTGATCTCGGTTCATATCAGGCTGTGGATGTTTTTTTTTTTCATAATAAAGCATAAATTATTATGAAAAAAGTACAAAAGTGTGCCAAGGCGCAATGGAGCAGCTGCGCTGGTTACACGCGAAGCCTGGATGTGGGATAATACTTGCTAAGTTGTGATATCTGGATGCACAGAGTATGGCTTTTCGGAAATCTGAAGAGTTGTGTAATATGCGGCAGTGTCACGGGTGTCATTTATGCGGATTCCGGATTTGATTTTGTGTAGAGACTGGACGATGCGGATAGTGCATTTGAGTTATATCGTCTGTAGTGTTCTGTTGAAATATGATTTCGAAGAAGGGGTGTCAGTGCGGCTGACTGTTAAAGGGATTTCAAAAAGGATTCCGGACAGTATTTGTCATCAGTGCGGCATTTGACGGCGCTTATGTAAAGATCAGGAAGCAGGCCGAAGGTGCAGTCGTTTATGTATGCATGACCGATGGTCGGATTCGCATAGACGCATGTACATGCCATTATTTATTCAGAAGAAATGTACAATCTTCTGAAAAGCAGTGTGCAAGATGGAGAATCACCGGGGTATATGACAAGCTTTGGAGATTTTGCAAATTCACCTGCAAGCACAGATAGGTGGGAAGTATCGTGAATGAATATGAAATTATTTATAGTCATGCATGATATGATTCACGAAGAAAGAGGGACGTCCGTCGAAGCATGGAACGATCTAATTACGAGGTGACACATTTATGAAACAGAATATGAAAAGAATGCTGCTTGTACTTTGCATGGCAGTCTGCTTTTTCGCTCTGTCCGCCTGTGGTAGCGCTTCTGATGAAGCGGTAGAGCCGATTTCTGCAGAGATCGAGCAGACTATGAGCGATGGAGCTAAGAGCTATCTGGAGAAATTTGTCAGCTATGATGACGAGGATCTGCAGGAGCAGCTCAAGCAGGCTCAGAAGCAGAAAAACTCAGTCATTGAAGCTGCTATTTCATCCTGGATCAATTCAAAGGGCGATTTAGGTGCATTCAATGAGATTCAGAGCGTGACCGTAGAGCGCGAAGACGAGGACAGCTATACCGCAGTTCTTCAGGCTTCTTTTGAGAAGAAAGAATTAACATTTTCTCTTACGGCAGAGGAAACTTCCAGCGCTTATGGAGGAACATCTTTAACACCGACTGAACTTACTTTCGTAGTAAATTATTCATTGGGTGAGAAGATGGAAAAGGCAGCATTAAATACTCTGATGGGTATGGGTACCGTATTCCTTGTACTGATTTTCATCAGCTTTATTATCAGCTTCTTCAAGAAGATCAATCAGATCGAGGCTAGCATTAAAGCTAAAAAGGAAGGTGCATCAGCACCGGCACCGGCTGCAGCACCGGCTGCGGATAATTCTAAAGATGAGGGTGAACTGATTGCAGTTATAACAGCAGCTGTTGCTGAGGCAAGCAGTATACCGGAGGACAGAATAGTTATCAGCTCCATAACACGCAAATAATAATTAAAAAAATCTGGAGGAATTAAAAATGAAGAATTATACAATTACTGTAAATGGTACAGCATATCAGGTAACCGTTGAAGATGCAGCAACACCAGTAGCACGTGGAGCAGCAGCTCGCGCAGCAGCTGCAGTAGCACCAGCACCAGTAGCAGCTCCGGCTCCGGCACCAGTAGCAGCTCCGGCACCGGCTCCGGCACCAGTAGCAGCTCCGGCTCAGGCAGCAGGCGGTGTATCAATCACAGCTCCGATGCCAGGTAAGATCCTTGCTGTTAAAGCACCTGCAGGTACAGCAGTAAAACGTGGTCAGGTTGTTCTGCTTCTTGAGGCTATGAAGATGGAAAACGAGATCGTTGCTCCTCAGGACGGTACCGTAGCCAGTGTTAATGTTGCAGTAGGCGATATGGTTGAACCGGGCGCAACTCTTGCTACATTAAACTAATTTAATTTTATAAAACTGGCTGAAAAAATACGGGATTAGTTATTCCGTTTGGAGGAATTAATATGGAATATATCACAACTACATTGTCCAATCTTCTTCAGCAGACAGCATTCTTGAACCTGACATTGGGAAACATGGTTATGATTTTAGTAGCCTTCATTTTCCTTTATCTGGCAATTGCCAAGGGATTTGAGCCGTTGCTTCTTCTGCCAATTTCTTTTGGTATGCTGCTTGTTAATATCTATCCGGATATTATGAAATCGATTGAAGATTCATCGAACGGAGTTGGCGGACTTTTACATTACTTCTATTTACTTGATGAGTGGAGTATCTTACCGTCCCTCATCTTCATGGGTGTCGGTGCGATGACAGACTTTGGTCCGCTGATCGCAAACCCGAAGAGCTTCCTGCTCGGTGCAGCAGCTCAGTTCGGTATTTACGGTGCTTACTTCATGGCTATCTTCATGGGATTCAACGACAAGGCAGCAGCAGCTATCTCCATCATCGGTGGTGCAGATGGCCCTACATCTATCTTCCTGGCTGGTAAACTTGGTCAGACAGGTCTGATGGGTCCTATCGCAGTTGCAGCATACTCATACATGGCACTGGTTCCGATTATCCAGCCGCCGATCATGAGACTTCTTACTACCAAAGAAGAGAGAGAAATTCGTATGGAGCAGCTTCGTCCGGTATCTAAACTTGAGAAGATCCTCTTCCCAATCGTTGTTACCGTTGTCGTTTGCCTTATCCTTCCGACTACAGCTCCGCTGGTAGGTATGCTTATGCTTGGTAACCTGTTCCGTGAGTCCGGTGTTGTTAAACAGCTTACAGAGACAGCTTCCAATGCACTTATGTATATCGTAGTTATCTTACTTGGTACATCCGTAGGTGCAACTACAAGTGCTGAGGCATTCTTAAACATGGATACCATCAAGATCGTTATCCTTGGTCTGATTGCATTCGCTCTTGGTACTGCAGCAGGTGTAATCTTTGGTAAGATTATGTGTATTGCAACTCATGGTAAAGTAAACCCGCTTATCGGTTCCGCAGGTGTATCCGCAGTTCCGATGGCAGCACGTGTATCCCAGAAGGTTGGTGCAGAGGCTGATCCTACAAACTTCCTTCTGATGCATGCTATGGGACCAAACGTAGCAGGTGTTATCGGTACTGCAGTAGCAGCAGGTACATTCATGGCTATCTTTGGTGTTAAATAAAAAGGACATTTAGTTCATTAAAAAGGCGAGATCCTTCGGGGTCTCGCCCTTTTTATATTTAAATATCAAAAAAAACTCATTTAGACCTTGCCATTTTTACAGTGATGTACTAGAATAAAACTAATTAGTGGAGAAAAGTGGAGGAAAGTGGTACAAAAAGGTATTTTGTGCCGCACAGGTGGTACACATCGGATGACAGGTGATTGATATGTTCATGGGAGAATACAATCATACAATCGATGCGAAGGGACGATTGATTGTTCCTTCGAAGTTCAGGGAGCAGCTCGGAGACGAATTTGTGATAACAAAGGGATTGGACGGCTGTCTTTTTGCGTACGACAACACCGAATGGAAAAAATTCGAAGAAAAATTGCAGGCTCTTCCGCTTACCAATAAGGATGCCAGAAAATTTTCAAGATTCTTTCTGGCAGGAGCTTCAGCCTGCGAAGTAGATCGTCAGGGCCGAATTCTTATTCCGTCTGTATTGCGTGATTTCGCCGGTCTTGAAAAAGACGTTGTTCTGGTAGGAGTTGGCGCCAGAATTGAGATTTGGAATAAGTCAACATGGGCAGAGAAAAACGTATATGACGACATGGAAGAAATTGCAGAAAATATGGAAGGCCTTGGCATATGATTTTTAATCACAAATCAGTATTATTAGATGAGACCATTGACAGTCTTTGCATCAAACCAGATGGGATATATGTAGATGGTACTCTTGGAGGCGGCGGCCATGCAAGCAAAGTGGCTGAGCAGCTGGATGCAGGAGGACGTCTGATAGGTATAGATCAGGATGCAGATGCAATTGAAGCGGCATCAGAACGTCTTGCACGTTTCGGTGATAAAGTGACTATTGTTCGAAGTAATTACGAACAGATTGCACAGGTTCTGGATGGACTTGGTATTTCAAAGGTTGATGGTATTTATTTGGATCTGGGAGTTTCTTCATTTCAGCTTGATACAGCCGAGCGAGGTTTCACTTATCGTGAAGATGATGCACCTTTGGACATGCGAATGGATCAGAGGAATACCCAGACCGCTAAGGATATAGTCAACACCTACAGTGAGATGGAGCTTTACAGAATCATCCGTGATTATGGTGAGGACAGATTTGCCAAGAATATAGCAAAACATATAGTTAAAGCCCGTTCTGAAAAAGGAATTGAGACAACAGGTGAACTTACGGAGATAATTCGTGCATCTATTCCTGCAAAGGTTAGGGCTACGGGCGGACATCCGGCCAAGAGAACATTTCAGGCAATCAGGATTGAACTCAACAGGGAACTGGATGTTTTGGAAGATTCCATAGATACCATGATAGACAGGCTTGCACCGGGAGGACGGCTTTCGATCATTACATTCCATTCGCTGGAAGACAGGATTGTGAAAAACCGATTCAGAACGAATGAGAATCCGTGTATATGTCCACCGGATTTTCCGGTTTGCGTATGCGGACGTAAGAGCCGCGGAAAAGTAGTGACAAGAAAACCAATCCTGCCTACAAAGCAGGAGATGGAAGAAAATCCGAGATCTAAGAGTGCTAAGCTAAGAGTATTTGAAAAAGCAGGTGACTGACTTTCAGCAATGATGGTGCTGAACAGTTATAAGGAAGTATAGAAAGGGAGGGAACGTTATGGCTGTCAGAAGGAGACAACACGTATCGGCCTCCACTTATGTGGATGGTAATACAGTACGAAAAGTTCAGAGAAGCGTATATATAGAACCGCAAAGAGATGAGAGAGAGGAGTACCGTCACAGACACGCTGTACGCCGCAATCAGGAAAAAGCTCTTTATATGAATGGCCGTTATGTAGCGGCACTTACTATTGCTGCTCTGATAACTTTGGTTTTGTGTATGAATTATCTGCATAAAAAAGCATCTATCACGACACGTATAAACCACATTGAGAGTCTGGAATTAAAGCTTGAGAATCTCAAATCTGAAAATGATGCACTTCAGACTCGTATTGACACATATGTAGATCTTGATCATGTATATAAGGTAGCTACAGAGGAGCTTGGCATGGTTTATGCAAATAAGAATCAGATTCTTTTATACGACAAGACAGAAAGCGAGTATGTAAGACAGTATGAGGACATCCCAAAACACTAACGGCAGACAGACCTTTCGAAAATACATGCAGGAAAAGCTGGCAATTACCGTCCTGGTAATTATGCTGGCTTTGTTTGCGTTGATACTGGTGCTTTATAATCTGGTAAAAAAGAAAGGTGAGTCATATAATCAGATTGTTTTAAGTCATCAGGATTATGAAAGCCGCACGATACCATATAAGCGCGGCAATATCATAGATCGCAACGGTACATATCTTGCGATCAGCGAAAAAGTATATAATCTTGTTATTGATCCGAAACAGATTATGGACACAGATGAAAACTATCAATATCTCGATGCTACACTGGATGCACTGGTAGAGTGTTTCGGTTACAGCAGAGAAGAGCTGCAGTCACTTATTGAGGAGAAGAGGGACAGTCAGTATGTGATTTATGCAAAACAGCTTCCTGCAGAAGACAAAGAAAAGTTTGAGACATACGAGAATGATAAAAATAAAGAATACCGTGCGCTTCCGACTGACGAGGGCGGCAATCAGCGTATAGCCGGTGTCTGGTTCGAAGAGGAATATAAAAGAACATATCCGTATAATGAACTTGCATGCAATGTTGTAGGTTTTGCACTCAAGGACGGTAATGCGTCCGGTGGTGTCGAACAGTATTATAACGATGTTTTAACAGGAGTCAACGGACGTGAGTACGGATATCTGAATGACGATTCCAATGTCGAGAGGACCGTAAAGTCAGCACAGAACGGCAAGACGCTGGAACTCACAATTGATGTTAACATTCAGAAAATTGTCCAGAAATATCTGGATGAATGGCAGGCAGGCATAGGAAGTAATCTTGCCGCCGCTATCGTTATGGACCCGAACACCGGTGAAATCCTCGCGATGGATACGACAACACGCTACAATTTAAACGATCCATATAATCTCAGTTCATATTATACAGATGAAGAAATACAGGCTATGGATGAGAAGACAAAGGCTGATGCGTGGTACAAGATGTGGAGAAATTTCTGCGTGAGTGATACCTATGAGCCAGGATCTCCGCAAAAAGCATTTACTGTAGCAGGTGCCATAGAAGAAGGTGCGATTTCGGGAAATGAAGTTTTCGAGTGCGGCGGAAAGCTGCATTTCGGAGATTGGGATATAAGGTGTGTTGCCCGTTCGGGTCATGGACCTCTGACCATAACACAGGGACTTATGAAGTCCTGTAACGTTGTTATGATGCGTATCGTATCACTGGAGGGAAAAGAAAAGTTCGTCCAATATCAGAAAATTTTTGGTTTCGGAAAAACAACAGGTATTGACCTTCCGGGTGAGGCATCAGGACTTATCTATGAAGCAGATAAAATGGATCCTGCTTCACTTGCAACCAACTCATTCGGACAGAACTATAACTGTACCATGATTCAGATGGCAGCCGGATATTCGTCCCTGATTAACGGAGGCTCATATTACGAGCCGCATGTTGTCAAGGAGATCCTGAATGATGAGGGTTCCGTTGTTAAGACAATATCACCTAAGTTGGTGCGTGAGACGGTTTCTGAGTCGACATCAAATTTTATCAATAATGCACTATATCAGACGGTTTCGGGTGTGGGCGGTACGGCAGGAGCTGCAGCTGTAGCAGGATATGAGGTAGCCGGAAAGACAGGAACAGCCCAGAAACAGCCTCGTGCCGAGAAAAATTATCTGGTTTCTTTTATAGGTTATGCACCGGCATATGACCCGCAGGTTCTTTGTTATGTTGTAGTAGATACTCCTCATCTTCCGGGAGAACAGCAGGCGCATTCTACATTTGCAAGTGAGATCTTCAGCAAGATTATGGCGGAAGTACTTCCATATAAGAATGTATTTCCTGCGGGAGATGTATCGGCAGATTTAGAAACCGAACTTTCAAGTCAGGATGAGGGAATTATAAGCGGTACAACAGAAGATCAAAGTGCAGCGCAGGAGACAGCTGCCGAGACCACACCGGCTCCTGAAGGCGGATGGGCAAACTATGATGAAGAGTTTATAGAATCCGGTGATGAATATAATTATCCGGATACGATGGATGAAACTCAGAGTGAATCTTCGGCAGATGATACAGCTAAGGAAAAAGAACAAAAAACTGAGAAAACCGAGAAAACTGAGAAAACAGAGAAAAAAGAGAAAACTGAGGAAACAGTAGCGGAAGAAGAGACTCAGGCAGAAACAAAAAAGGAAACGCGTCAATAAGTATAGGTTGATTATTCGCATGAAAAGACTTATACTGTTGTGTATATGACTGGAAGGTAAACTGACATGCCGCCTGAAGGCGGCATTGTCATTACTGAGAATTACCAAAAAATTGCAAAATATAAATTCAGAGGTGTGACATGATAAATGAAACAATTATTGCCGTACTGATTTCTTTTGCGGTCAGTGCAGTTCTTTGCCCGTTTGCTATACCATTTCTTCACAGATTGAAATTTGGACAGCAGGTAAGAAATGACGGACCTTCAACCCATTTAAAAAAACAGGGAACCCCTACTATGGGTGGAATTGTTATTCTGGCCGGTATTATAGTCACATCGTTGATTTATATCAGAAATTATCCGAAAATAGCGATGATATTATTTTTGACGGCAGGTTTTGGAGTGGTTGGATTTCTCGACGATTACATCAAGGTTGTCAAGAAACGCTCAGAGGGACTTAATCCGATTCAGAAGCTGATTGGACAGATTGTTATCACCGGAATATTTGCATATTATATTGTTACATCGCCTGAGATAGGAACACAGATGCAGATTCCTTTTACAAGCGCAGAACTGGATCTGCCGGTATGGCTGTTTGTTCCGGCACTTTTTTTTATTGTTTTGGGAACAGACAATGGTGTGAATTTTACAGATGGTCTTGACGGTCTGTGTACAAGTGTAACTATTATCGTAGCAGCATTTTTTACTGTAGTGGCTATCAAAGAAGACAGCGGAATCAGTCCGATTACCGGTGCAGTGGTTGGAAGTCTTATGGGTTTCCTTATTTTTAATCTTTATCCGGCCCGTGTTTTCATGGGTGATACCGGATCATTGGCACTGGGCGGATTTGTAGCGTCAACTGCATTTGTTATGCAGATGCCGATTTTTATTGCCGTGGTAGGTCTTATTTATTTGGTTGAGGTGTTGTCGGTTATTATTCAGGTTACTTATTTCAAGAAAACCGGTGGTAAGCGATTCTTTAGAATGGCACCTATCCATCATCATTTTGAATTATGCGGATGGTCAGAGACAAAGATAGTCGGAGTATTTTCAATCATTACGGCAATTCTTTGCCTTATAGCATACTTGGGATTATAGGAGGAAGATTATGAGTCAGAAAGTTTTAGTAGCAGGTACGGGAATCAGTGGTATTGCAGCCGCAAAGCTTCTTATATCTAAGGGCGGCGATGTGGTGCTTTATGATGGCAATGATAAACTGGATCCGGAGGAACTGAAAAAGAAATTTGACGAGGATGCGGCACCTTCTTTTGTCCTCGGTGAGCTTAAAAAGACAGATCTTTTGGGAATCGAGCTGGCTATATTAAGTCCGGGTATTCCGACTGATGCCCCGTTTGTAAATATGATTCGCGAGTCAGGTATTCCTGTATGGGGTGAGATGCAGCTTGCTTATCACTGCGCAAAGGGCCGTTTGGCGGCAATCACGGGAACCAATGGTAAGACAACAACTACATCGTTGACCGGTGAAATTATGAAATCATTCTATGACAGTGTGTTTGTTGTCGGAAATATCGGAGAGCCATTCTCTTTTCATGCGCTTGAAACAACTGATGATACGGTGACAGTTGGCGAAATTTCAAGTTTTATGTTGGAAACCATGACAGATTTCCATCCAAATGTTAGTGCGATCTTAAATATTACTCCTGATCATCTGGATCGTCATAAGACGATGGAGTGCTATATTGAGACAAAGGAAAGCATTACCAAGAACCAGAAAGAGGGCGATGTATGCGTCCTGAATTATGAGGATCCGGTTTTAAGAGAGTTCGGAGAATCACTTAAGGATGTAAAAGTAGTATATTTCTCCAGCATGCGCACACTGAAAAAAGGTTTTTACCTTAAGGATGATGAGATAATATATAATGACGGAGATAAAGAAAAAGTTATTGTAAATATTCATGAATTACAGCTTCTGGGCCGTCATAATTATGAAAATGTCATGGCAGCAGTTGCCATCAGCATGAACATGGGAGTACCGCTGGAAAAAATCAGAAAAACCATTAAAGAGTTCAAGGCTGTTGAGCATCGTATTGAATTTGTTACAGATCGTTTCGGTGTTAAATATTATAATGATTCAAAGGGAACAAACCCTGATGCTGCAATGCAGGCAATCAAGGCTATGCCGGGACCGACTCTTTTGATTGCGGGCGGGTATGACAAACATTCCGAATTTGATGAATGGATCGAGAGCTTTGGCGGCAAAGTGCGTTATCTTGTGCTGATCGGTCAGACTCGTGATAAGATTGCAGAGTGTGCGAAGAGACATGGCTTTAATGATATCATGTATGCCGAGGATCTTCAGGAGGCAGTTCAGGTATGCGCATCTTATGCAAATCCGGGAGATAATATACTTCTTTCTCCGGCATGCGCAAGCTGGGGACAGTTTAAGAATTTTGAAGAACGTGGTCGTAAATTCAAGGAATATGTGAGAAATCTGTAAAGATAATCCAGAATAAAGAAGCATGGGAGTATAAATATGCATGTTCCTAAAAAAAAGAAAAACAAAAATGAACCACACAGATTTTATGACTACAGCCTTTTGTTTACAATTATTTTTTTGACAGTGTTCGGACTGATCATGATTTACAGTGCTAGCTCATATAAAGCACAGCTTGATTACGGTAATCCGGCTCATTTTGCCATACGTCAGGCCGAGATTGCCGCGGCCGGTTTTGTACTTATGTATGGTATTTCAAAAATTAATTATCATATATATGCTCATTTTGCCATGGTCGGATACTTTGCGTCATATGTTTTCCTGCTTATGACTCGTTATACTCCTTTTGGTGTGGCTTCTCATGGTAAGAAAAGATGGCTGCGTCTAGGACCGCTTCAGTTTCAGCCGACCGAGATAGTAAAGGTGGCATTGATCCTTCTTCTGGCGGTTATGATTGCCAATCTTGGAGTTAAAATCAATCGCAGGCGGGCTGTAGGAACGATCATACTTCTCTCGGCACCGCTTGCACTTCTGGTTACAGCCAATAACTTGAGTTCGGGAATCATCATCTGCGGCATCGTTTTTGTAATGCTGTTTGTGGCTTGTAAGATAAAATGGCCGTTCTTCCTCTGTGTCGGAGGTGGTGTCGGTCTGTTGGCAGTCGCACCGTATATCGGAAGGTTATTGGTAAAAATTCACATACTTAAGGACTATCAGCTCGGACGAATAAACGTATGGGTAAACCCGGTGCAATATGCCCGCTCAGGCGGTTATCAGGTACTGCAGGGACTCTATGCGATCGGCTCAGGCGGTTTTTTTGGAAAAGGACTTGGATCCAGTCTTCAGAAGCTTGGTTTTGTGCCGGAGGCACAGAATGATATGATTTTCTCCATCATATGTGAAGAATTAGGCTTGTTTGGCGCGATTTCCGTAATTGTGATGTTTATGTTTATGATTTATCGTTTTATGGTTATTGCAGGAAATGCGCCGGATCTGATGGGAGCAATGCTTGTTGTGGGAACTATGGCGCATATAGCCATTCAGGTCATTCTCAATATTGCAGTCGTAACAAACACGATTCCCAATACCGGTGTAACACTGCCTTTTATCAGCTACGGAGGAACGTCTGTCTTGTTCCTTATGATTGAAATGGGAATGGTGCTGAGTGTTTCCAATCAGATCGTACCGGAACAGCAGACATGATTTGGGGCATTATAGGTTTTTTAGTACGATATTGAGGTTCTGTTTGGAGGATGATCAAAATAAAAAAAACACAAATTGATACAAAAACAGAAGACAAGGTGTGGCGACGCAAAGGTAAGAAGCATATATGGATTACGTTTGTCGCATTTCTCCTGACTATACTGATTTTAAGCGGAATTTCAATGCTTCAGATAAATACAATACATGTCAGTGGAAATAAGCAATACACGGCGGAACAGATAGAGGGATCCATTTTTGATACCAGATTTAGCAGAAATCCGATATATTGTTATCTCCAATACCGTTTCAGACCGCATAAAACCATTCCTTTTGTACAGGACTATAAGATAGTATTCAGAAGTCTTTCTGATGTTGAGATAATAGTTTATGAAAAAAGTGTGGTGGGCTATGTATCCTATATGAACAGTCATATGTATTTTGATAAAGACGGAATCATAGTGGAGAGTACGAGTGAAACACTTGCCGGTGTACCTCAAATAGCAGGATTATCATTTGGGCATGTTGTGTTGCATCAGCCGCTGCCGGTAGAAGATAAGAGTGTCTTCAATGAGATTTTAAATCTGACTCAGGTGCTGTCAGTCAATGAAATTGCGGTAGATGAGATACGTTTTAATAAGGAAAAGAAGGCGACACTTCAGATAGGCAACATGAAGGTGGAGCTGGGCGACAACAGCAATATGAACGGAAAACTTTCTGAACTTACGGATATTTTGCGTGATTATTCGTCGCTTTCGGGGACTTTATACCTGGACAGCTATGATGAATCCAATGCAAATCCAATGTATCGTTTTGAAAAAAAATAGAGTAAACTTATAAAATAAAAGATTGATTTTTTACCAAAAATAAAATATAGTATTAGGTAGACTAGATTTGAGAGACTGTGCATTTTGGTATAAATGATGATAAAATAGGTGTAAATGAAGGAGGAAGCATCTTGTTAGAGATAAAGATAAATGAAGCAGAGAACTCTGCCAGAATTATTGTCATAGGTGTCGGTGGAGCTGGCAACAACGCTGTCAACCGCATGATCGACGAAGATATTGCCGGTGTAGAATTTATCGGTATCAATACAGATAAACAGGCACTGCAGTTTTGCAAGGCATCCACAGTTATGCAGATTGGCGAGAAGTTGACAAAGGGACTTGGAGCCGGTGCCAAACCTGAGATTGGAGAAAAAGCAGCAGAAGAGAGCCAGGAAGAGTTGGCTCAGGCTATCAAGGGTGCAGATATGGTATTTGTAACCGCAGGCATGGGTGGCGGTACAGGTACAGGTGCAGCTCCGGTTATAGCTCGTATCGCTAAGGATATGGGTATTCTGACAGTTGGTGTTGTTACCAAACCGTTCCGTTTTGAGGCAAAGACCCGTATGAGCAATGCTCTCAACGGTATCGAGAAGCTGAAGGCGTCAGTGGATACACTGATAGTTATTCCTAATGATAAGCTTTTGGAGATTGTTGATCGTCGTACATCGATGCCAGAGGCACTTAAGAAGGCTGACGAGGTACTTCAGCAGGCAGTACAGGGTATTACGGACCTTATCAATGTTCCGGGCCTTATCAACCTTGACTTTGCCGATGTTCAGACTGTTATGATAGACAAGGGTATTGCCCATATCGGCATTGGCCATGCCAAGGGTGATGACAAAGCACTTGAAGCTGTTAAGCAGGCAGTATCCAGTCCGCTTCTTGAGACTACTATCGAGGGCGCAAGCCATGTTATCATCAATATTTCCGGTGATATCAGCCTTATCGAAGCTAACGATGCTGCAAGCTATGTTCAGGAACTTGCTGGTGATGATGCCAATATCATCTTTGGTGCTATGTATGATGAAAATGCTCAGGATGAGGCAAAGATCACAGTCATTGCCACAGGACTTGATTCTCATGGTGTAAACACACCGGTTGCCAAGGCTATGACTGAGTTTGCTACACCTTTTAAGGCAAAGACAGCAGGTACTGCTTATGCACAGCCGGCTCCTCAGAGTGCAGCCGCACAGCCGACATATAAGGCACCTACATTCCGTGCTTCTTCTGCAGCAACACCTGTTCAACCGGCAGCTCAGACACCGGCAAAACCGGCAGCCGCACAGCCAGCTGCGCAGACATTCCGTCCTATGCGTCAGGAGACACAGATCAATATTCCGGATTTTCTGAGAAATAAGAAATAAGAAATATAAATGTATTTTGGTTAAATATAAAAGAGACACATATCACAAATGTAAATTTCTGATATGTGTCTTTTTTACTCTGACCATCAAGTTTTTATCATTTAAAACAAGTTGTAACGCGGTCTACACACCATCCGATGAATGCGGGCAGAAAAAGACCGATCAGGATGTAAAACGGCCCCAGCTCATATCTAAAAGCAACCGGAAAATTTGAAAGTGTTTCAGGTATGTTTTTCAAAATAAAGCGGGCATAGGCAAAATCGATCAACTTGAATACAGTGAAATGAACTGCCATGATATCAAAGGAATGCCGTCCTAAAAATGCAATTATTTTTGCCAGGATGTTTATACGTTCAGACAAATCCGAGAGTGACAGAACAAAATAAATTCCTATGACGGAAATCGGATAAAATAAGATACCCGGAACGTGCATGCTTGCCAGATCAATGAAAATATGAAGTTTTGTGTTGATAAGATGCAGAAGAATGGCACTTACCAGGCACCCGTACCAGACTGTATAGCGTCGAAAATCTGAGAGATACAGGTGCATAAACCATGCAATGAGGTACAACGGGACAACAAGAAGAGCTGTCTGTAAATTATAAGGAAGAGAGCAGCTTCTCATATTTAAAAAGAGACCTATAAGGCCAATCAGGATGCTTGAGGCTGCAGCTATAGTGAGCTTGGCTGTATTACTTTCCCCACCGGTTAGGAGGAAAACTTTTCGTCCAAACCATATACATCCGGCAAAGAGCCCTGAGGATACAAGCCAGACAGGAACAAACCAGAGAGCACCTTGAACCTGTTCAGGTGAGTTGAAGGAAAGGCTGCTCATCCAAGCGGTAAGCATTTTAGTATGATTATAAAGCTCTTGCCCGCTGTAGAGGCCATGCGTTACAAAAAAATTGTGAAGCAGGACGAAAAACAGTGTATAAAACATATATCTGGGCCATGCTCCTGCAAGTCGTGAGCCAAAGTAGATAAACGGAGCGTCTCCATATTTTTTTTCATTATAAAAATATCCGGTTATAAAGAAAAACAGTGCGAGGTGGAAAAGATATACGAATGCACCGGCAAAATAACCGGTGTGTCCCAGTACTATCGCGATAATACCCCATCCCTTTACTATATCCCAGTAGAGGGAACGGTCTCTTTTTTGAGTGTTCATGAAAAGGATCTCCTTGTGATTTCATGTTTTTTGTACAGTTCACTCGGTAAATGCGTGAACCTAATGAATAGATACACTGTATTCTACTATGGATGGAGGAAAAAGGCAATAATGCTGATATGCCGCTTGATACCACTGTTCCTGCTTATGTGTTGCGCAAACAGCAACACAACACCTTCAGAATGGTTCATACACAGCACTTTCAGAGTTGATTGTTTGTCGGCTCTGTGTTAGAATGTAGGATGTATGATTTACAGGTATCAGAATATTTTGAAAATTGATCGGGTAGATTACTAAAAATAACCGGAGGAATTCAGATGGAAAAATTACGTGAACTGATGAAAGAGAATCAGGATAAATCAGATAAAAAGGTGATAAGAGAGGTTCTGGAGCTGCTTCAGAAAGAGCCGGGACTTTTTGTTGTCACCGTTCATGCTACGAACAATTTTTTTCTTGGAGCTGAGAATGGCAAGGCAGCAGCATTCCTTTACACAAGCAGGGAGTATGCTGATGAATTTGTAAAGGGAATGGAGATAGTAGGGGTACAGGCAAAAGTCCTTGAGATCAGACCGCTGCAGCGTATAGCATTTTTCAATGACCTCTACCGCAGTGGATTTGAAGCAGTTGCCATAGATAAGGGACAGGATGTCCATATGTCCATGTCTTTATTCAGTATCATTGAGAAACCGACTGATACATCCGAAATTGTAATGAATCCGTCTCTGGTTCGTGCTGCAAACCAGTTTTATCAGGCATTAGTACAGCATCAGGCAGTTCCGCAGATGCAGGATCTGATGTGCAAGGAACTTTACGGTGCGCGTCTTCTTGTGCCGGTTGCCGATCCTAAGAAGACCAAGGCAGTGCCGGTTTTATCAAATGGCAAAGGACTTCGCTATTATCCGGCATTTACGGATTTGGTTGAATTCGGAAAGTTTGACAGAAAGCATCAGTTTGGAGCAATGGAGGTGCGTTATCGCGACCTGAAGAAATATCTCGATTATGTCAATGGAATTGTTGTAAATCCGTTTGGATTTGGACTGCGCCTTGACGCTGATAAGCTGGAGAAGATCGAAAAAGAAAATATGAAGCTTAAGGTGGTAAAATAATTCTGCCATACAATCATGGCGGTGTTACCGTCGGGCGGTATATCAGTTTTATAGTAAAGGCTGTCACCGGAAAGTGTGTTGCAATTGTGCATTTGCAACGCATCTGCCGGTTGACAGCCTTTCTATTTTTTATTTGATTATGGTAATGTTCGTTATCAGGCGTTATGTCGGTTTACCAGTTTGTGTCATCCCCATATCTAATCATTTTTTTTGTTTTTTTCATACAAATGCAGCAGTCCCTTCATCAGAAGTGCGGCATCGTAGGTAATTGTATGCTTACAGAGCGGCAGAATGATCTTTGCGATGCCTCCGGTGGCAATGATAGTAGCATTTTCGCCAAGTTCTTCTTCAATACGATCGAGCATGCCGTCGATCATAGCAGCATTTCCGTATATGACACCGCTTCGCATACAGTCTACGGTATTTTTTCCGATGACATGACGTGGGGTGTCAAGACTAATACGCGGCAGCTGGGCAGTGTTTGCACTCATGCTGTCTAAAGATACGCGAAGTCCCGGAAGAATCGCACCGCCGATATACCGTCCGTTTTTATCAATGACGGACATGGTAGTGGCGGTTCCCAGCTCAATGATAATGATAGGAGGTTCATGTTCGGAAAGAGCACCGACAGAGTTTACAATCATGTCGCTGCCGACGGATTTGGGATTGTCCATAATGATATTAAGCCCTGTTTTCATGCCGGAACCGACCAACATCGCATTCAGTCCTGTGATTTTGCGGATAGCAGCGAGAATTGTCCGATTAAGAGGGGGAACAACTGATGACACGATAGCACCATCTATCTGATCGGGAGCAATATGGTAGATCTCAAGAATACTCTTAAGCGCCATGGCATATTCCAGATTGGTTTTCCCGATTGTGGTTGTGATTCTTTCCACAAAATAAGGTTTCTTATCATCAATTACTCCAATAATAATGTTGGTATTTCCAACGTCAATTGCAAGAATCATAAAACAACTCCTTCATATGTCAGGTTATTTACATCTTTTCAGGTTACTGCAATCGGCGGGAAAATGCATAATGATACATCATTTCCGCCACCAACATAGATTATAAGTTTTTTAAATAAACGGATCAAGAAAAACATGTTGTTTTTTGGAAAAATAACCATTATAACTCAGGCTTGCGTATTTTTTTAAAATAATATAGAATAAATACGTTTAGACTTAGATAAAGAATGGTAGTAAGTTTGGAGGAAGATTTTTTTGGAAAATATAGCAGAACAGATCAAAAAAAGGCGTACATTCGCCATTATTTCCCACCCGGATGCCGGTAAGACGACTCTGACAGAGAAGTTTCTTCTCTATGGAGGTGCGATCAACCTGGCCGGTACGGTCAAGGGAAGAAAAGCGGCAAAGCACGCGGTTTCTGACTGGATGGAGATAGAGAAGGAGAGAGGTATTTCGGTTACCTCTTCAGTATTGCAATTTAATTATGAGGGATTCTGCATCAATATTCTGGACACACCGGGACATCAGGATTTCTCAGAGGATACTTACCGTACACTTATGGCAGCCGATTCGGCAGTCATGGTTATCGATGGTTCCAAGGGTGTCGAGGCACAGACAATCAAGCTTTTTAAGGTCTGTGTTATGCGTCATATTCCGATTTTTACATTTATTAACAAGATGGACCGCGAGGCGCGTGACCCGTTTGAGCTGATGGACGAGATAGAGAGTGTACTTGGCATTCGTACCTGTCCGGTCAACTGGCCGATTGGCTGTGGTAAGAATTTCAAGGGAGTGTATGACCGTGCCACAAAGAAGATCACGACATTTACGGCAGCGATGGGCGGACAGAAAGAAGTTGCATCCCAGGAGTTTTCATTGGAGGGCGATGAGGTCAACTCTATCATCGGTTCTGATTACCATCAGCAGCTGATGGACGACATTGAGCTTTTAGACGGCGCGTGCGATGAACTTGATATGGAACGTGTAAGTCGCGGAAACCTGTCACCGGTATTCTTTGGATCAGCGCTTACCAATTTCGGTGTAGAGACATTTTTGGAACATTTTTTAAAGATGACCACATCACCGCTTCCCAGAAATACAACGACGGGAGTCGTGGATCCTTTTTCACCTGATTTCAGTGCTTTTGTCTTCAAAATACAGGCAAATATGAATAAGGCACACAGGGACCGTATTGCATTTATGCGCATCTGTTCCGGAAAATTTGAAGCCGGAATGGAAGTAAATCATGTTCAGGGAGGTCGTAAGATTAGGCTTTCCCAGCCTCAGCAGATGATGGCACAGGATCGAAAAATAGTGGAAGAGGCCTATGCAGGAGACATTATAGGCGTATTTGATCCGGGTATTTTCTCGATTGGCGATACACTTTGCACAGGCGAAAGGGTAGAATTTGAAGGTATTCCTACATTTGCACCGGAACATTTTGCACGTGTTCGTCAGATGGATACGATGAAGAGAAAACAGTTTATCAAGGGAATCAGCCAGATCGCCCAGGAAGGTGCAATTCAGATCTTTCAGGAATTCAATACCGGTATGGAAGAAATCATCGTAGGCGTGGTAGGTGTTCTTCAATTTGAAGTTCTGACGTATCGTCTGGAAAATGAGTACAATGTAGAAGTCAAGCTGGAAAAACTGCCATACGAGTATATACGTTGGGTAGAAAACGCCGACGAGATTGATGTGGCGAAGATCCAGGGAACATCAGATATGAAACGAATTAAGGATTTGAAAGACAATCCGCTGCTCCTCTTTGTAAACAGCTGGAGCGTGGGAATGGTGGAAGAGAGAAATCCGAAACTTAAATTATGCGAGTTTGGGCGTAACTAAAGCCATGCAGAAAAAAGTGGCATTTCGGTGAATGAAAAGTTTACTTTTCAGGCACCGAAAAGACGCTTTTTTATATACGGCGCAGCCGTACAGGGGTGTGAAACCGCAGGTTTTGCACCCCTGGGCATGGCTTGAAAAGAAAGCAGAAAGCCCAATTTCGGTGAATGGAAAGTTTACTTTTCAGGCACCGAAAGGGGGCTAAAAAGAAAGGAGACATTTTATATGAGCAGAGTAGATGTAGTACGCGCGGCTATGGTTGAGGCCATGAAGGCAAAAGATAAGGCAAGAAAGGATTCATTGTCCATGCTTTTATCTGCACTGAAAAATGCGGAAATTGACAAACGTGAACCGCTGACCGAAGAAGAGGCAGATGCCGTTGTGAAAAAAGAAATTAAGCAGACCAAGGAAACACTGGAACTTGCTCCTGCAGATCGCACAGATATTCGTGAGGAGGCTCAGGCGCGCCTTGATGTTTACAAGGAATTTGCACCGGAGGATTTGACCGAGGATCAGATAGCAGAAGTGATAGGGAGTGTTCTCGTAGAGCTTGGCATCGAGAATCCGGCACCTTCTGACAAGGGAAAAATCATGAAAACCCTGATGCCGAAGGTAAAGGGAAAGGCAGACGGAAAACTGGTTAACCAGGTACTGGCAGGCATTCTTTCTAATATAAACGGATAGAGGCGTGAGATTTATGTATAAGGAAAAAATTGAACAATATATTGAGGCTCACAAGCAGGAAATGTTGGATGACATATGCACATTGTGCCGCATCAACAGTGAGCGCTCGGCATATCAGGAGGGAGATCCCTTCGGCGAAGGTCCAAGCCGTGCACTGGCACAGGCACTTCAAATGGCAGATGAATATGGCTTTTCCATCTGTAATTATGATAATTACGTAGGAACGGCAGACTTGAATGACGGCGAACATCAGCTTGATATTCTTGCTCATCTGGACGTAGTGCCGGCAGGCGAGGGCTGGACCGTGACACAGCCGTTTGAGCCGCTCTTAAAGGATGGCAAATTGTACGGACGCGGCACTGCAGATGATAAAGGACCTGCTGTAGCGGCACTTTACGCTATGCGTGCGATAAAAGAGCTTGAGATCCCTGTAACGAAAAACGTGCGTTTGATTTTAGGAACGGATGAAGAGTGCGGCAGCAGTGACATAGAGCATTATTATATGATTGAAAAAGAAGCACCTATGACATTTTCACCGGATTCATCGTTTCCGGTTATTAATATCGAAAAAGGCCGTTTTCCGGGGCATGTAACTGCTGCTTTCGATGTTTCTGCTGAACAGGCACGGATTCTTTCCATAGAGGCAGGCATAAAGATCAATGTTGTTCCGGGAAAAGCCCATGCAAGCATTACCGGACTGACAGAAGAAGTGGTTCATTCGGTGTCGGATGACGTTACAAACGAAACAGGAGTGAGATTTGAACTTTTGGCTGAGGAAGATGCAATTGTGATTACCGCGATTGGCGAAGGCGCACATGCATCGACTCCAGAGGAAGGTAAAAATGCACTGGCATCACTGCTTTTGCTTTTGGATCGCCTGCCATTTGCACCCTGCGAACAGACCCGACTGATTCACAGCCTGACGGAATGCTTTCCGTGGAATGACACCGAGGGCAAGGCACTTGGCGTGGCAATGCAGACAGAAGAGTCCGGATCACTGTCACTGTCACTTACGATGCTTACGATGACCGAGACACGGATGGATGCGTATTTTGACTGCCGTTTTCCTATAGGAGGCAATGCCGATAATCTGCTTAAACCGGTGGAGAAAAAACTTTCATCATATGGTATGAAGCTGGAGTCACCCAAACTTCACGAACCGCATTTTGTGGATGGAAATTCGAAATTTGTCAGAACACTTCTAAATGCCTATGAGCTCTATACAGGTAACAAAGGCGAGTGTAACTACACCGGAGGCGGTACTTATGTGCATGACCTGAAAAATGGAGTCGCATTTGGTGCATCGATGCCGGGCGTTGATAATCGTATGCATGGTGCGGATGAATTTGCCTATGTAAGCGATTTGGTAACAAGTGCTAAGATTTTTGCGCAGGTAATTGCAGACCTTTGCAAATGATGGCTACTTGACAACACATTCAGAATAATTTTGTTTTTTCGCTGTAATAATTAAAGAAAGCTTAATTGATTAGCTAAGGTTTATATGTTAGACTAAGATTCACAACTGAGAGGCACTGTGAACAGTAAACCGGCATGTTGCCTTACGCAGGCACAACCTTAACTGAAAATCATGGTGTTCTTTCCTACAGCGAAAGGAGAAATCGATTATGAAGAAATCATTTAATACAGTTAAAAGAGCAGGAATTATGACAGCAGCTGCCATTCTGGGAACCGCAGCTCTGGCCGGATGCAGCAATAAAGACAATACATCTACAACTACAAAGGCCAGCGAGGAGTCAAGTGAGGCTGCTTCTGAAGAAGAGACATCAGATGCACAGCTTGTTATTGCAGGCGGCGACGGTGCGGGCCTGGTTGCTGCAATACAGGCGGCAGCAGATGGCGTAGATCCTTCAAAGATTCTGATTATTACATCCGGAGAGGATCTTGCATCGGATATGTCTAAAATGCCTGCATATCTCAATGCGGCTGACACTGATGAACAGTTTGAAGCTGACATTACAGATGATTTTGAAACATATCTGGCAGATATTCTTTCAGCCGGAAATAATAAAAATAATGAAGACATGGCTTCCTACGTAGCTGAAAGCAGTGAGGATGCAAAAAGCTGGCTTTCTGACACCTTTGGCATAGAATACGGAGATTTGACTCAGTCAGCCGGTTCTTCTGTAGCTCGTAGTTTTCCGGCAAAAGAGGGAAATCTTAATGAGCTTGTGCAGAGTGAACTGGTAAAGAAAGTTGAAGAGCTGAAAATTCCGGTTGAATATAAGTCAGAATTAAAGAGTGTAGCATACAATGAAGAAGGCGCCCTTGACAGCATCACAGTGACTGTAGATGGTAAGGATCAGGAGATTGACTGCCTGGCACTGGTGGCAACAGATGTTTCTCTGATTCCGGTTTTCGAGGAGTCCCAGGTTTATGAGTCCGATGGTAAGGCTGCGGCACTTGTTGTCAGCAACAATGCAGAACAGCTCAACAAGGATAGCGGAGAAGTTGTTGACGGACTTTTTGCCGCAGGTTCGATTGTAAGTGCGGCAGCAGATGGTGAACAGGCTCTTTCCGGAAATGAAATCACAGAGGCTGTTGTATTCGGTACCGCGGCGGGAAGCGAAGCAGCAGTTTACATCTCTGATGTTCAATAAACTTCCATGCCGCCCGGCAACACTTTCATAGTACACAAGGATTAACATAAAAAACATGGAAATAACAGTAGCAAAGACAGCCGGATTTTGTTTCGGTGTGAAGCGGGCTGTCGAAAAGGTATATGAACAGATAGAGACAGAAAAGAAACCGATTTATACCTACGGCCCGATTATACACAATGAAGAAGTCGTACGGGATCTTGAAGAAAAAGGTGTACAGGTCATAAATTCCAAAGAAGAGCTTGAAACCTTAAAAGACGGTGTGGTTGTGATCCGTTCACACGGTGTGGGCAGGGATGTATATGAACTGCTTGAGAGACAGGGAATAGAAATAATTGATGCAACCTGTCCGTTTGTGAAAAAAATTCATAAAATCGTTCGGGAACAATGCGAAGCCGGGCGACGTGTGATTATAGTAGGAAATGAACATCACCCGGAGGTTGAAGGCATAAAAGGCTGGGGAAACGAGAACACTTTGGCAGTTGAATCTCTGGAAGAATTTGAAAATCTCGGGCTCAAACCTGATGAAAAGATATCTATTGTTGCACAGACGACATTTAACTACAATAAATTTCAAGATTTAGTTGAAAAAATTTCAAAAACGTATTATGATATATTTGTTTTAAATACGATTTGCAATGCAACACAGGAGAGACAGGTTGAGGCGAGGCAGATAGCTTCACAGGTGGATGTTATGATTGTTATCGGAGGAAGAAACAGTTCTAACACACAAAAGTTGTATGAGATTTGCCGCAGGGAATGTAAACACACTTACTACATTCAGACACTGGAAGATTTCAAGCCTGAGATAGCAGGTACTGTGCGCAGCATAGGTATTACAGCCGGGGCATCGACCCCAAATCAAATTATCGAGGAGGTTCATACTAATGTCAGAATTAAGTTTTGAACAAATGTTTGAGGAATCATCATTCAAGAGATTACGTACAGGAGAGGCTGTTACCGGTCAGGTTATCGGTGTCAAGGAAGACGAGATCATTCTCAGTATCGCTGGAAGCAAATCCGAAGGCATCATCACAAGAAACGAGTTTACCAATGAGCCGGGCGTGGATTTAAGAACAAAAGTTCAGGTCGGAGACGAGCTGGAAGCAAAAGTTCTGAAAGTAAATGATGGAGAGGGCATGGCATCCTTATCTTACAAGAGACTGGCTGCTGATAAGGGTCTGAAACGTCTTAAAGAAGCTTTCGAGAACAAGGAAGTTCTTAAAGAGAAAGTTACACAGGTTATGGAAAAAGGCCTCGTAGTAGAGGTTGAAGGCACCCGTGTATTCATTCCGGCAAGCATGGTATCTGATACATATGATAAAGATTTATCCAAGTATGCAGGTCAGGAGATTGAATTTGTAGTAACAGAGTTCAATCCAAACGGCAGAAGAAGCCGCATTATCGGTGATCGTAAGCAGATCCTGCTTGAGAAGAAGGCTGCTATGCAGAAAGAACTGTTCGAGAAGATCGAAGTAGGTCAGACCGTAGAGGGCGTTGTTAAGAATGTAACTGATTTCGGCGCATTTATCGACCTTGGCGGTGCAGACGGACTGCTTCATATTTCCGAGATGTCCTGGGGCAGAGTTGAGAATCCGAAGAAAGTATTCAAGGTTGGCGATAAAGTAAAAGCGCTGATTAAAGATATCAACGGTGAGAAGATTGCCCTGAGCTTAAAATTCCCGGAGAGCAATCCTTGGGCAAATGCTGCTGAGAAATATGCAGTAGGCAACGTTGTAGAAGGCAAAGTAGCACGTATGACTGACTTTGGCGCTTTTGTTGAGCTTGAGCCGGGAGTAGATGCACTCCTTCACGTATCACAGATTTCCAGAGAGCATGTTGACAAGCCATCCGATGTACTGAGCGTTGGACAGGTTATCAGTGCTAAAGTTGTTGATTTCAACGAGGCAGACCGCAAGATCAGTCTTAGCATGAAAGCACTTGAGAATCAGGAAACAGAAGAGAACTAATCAGATGACTTAAGTTTATTCTGAGTAAACGGAAAAACGCAGGTCAGATAATATCATGAAATAGAGCCGGCATTTTTGCAGTTACATGTAAAGATGCCGGCTTTTCAGTTTCATTCATGGTGGTGCCACCGTCAGGTGGCATGTCAGTTTACGCATAGCATTGAAATGGTGGGAGTGATATCATGTGGTTTATATTTGCCCTTTTATCAGCCGTTTTTGCGGCATTAACATCTATTTTGGCAAAAATCGGTATTGACGGAGTAAATTCAAATCTGGCAACTGCTGTCAGAACTGTAGTTGTACTGATTATGGCGTGGGGAATGGTCTTTTTGACGGGGGTACAGTCTGAAATTTATGCAATAGGCAAAAAAAGCTTATTGTTTCTGGTGCTTTCCGGTTTGGCAACTGGAGCGTCCTGGCTATGCTATTACAAGGCTCTTCAATTAGGAGATGCGTCTAAAGTGGCGCCGGTCGATAAGATGAGTATTGTTATAACATTAATTTTGGCATTTATTTTTCTGCATGAAACATTTACGGCGAAGATGGTCATCGGTGCGATTCTCATAACAGCTGGTATGTTGGTAATGATTATTCCGTAATAATCGTAATAATAAAGAAAAAAGACTTCACAGATACTGGATAAAAGAATCTGTAAAGTCTTTTTATTCATGCCGGCTGCGGGACTTGAACCCGCACGGTGTCGCCACCAATGGATTTTGAGTCCACCTCGTCTGCCATTCCGACAAGCCGGCAATTCATCAACTTTGTATATATTACCAAAATTAAAAACAAATTGCAACAGTTTTTTTAAAATTAAAGTAACTGTTAAGAGACTTGCGTGTTTGTTTAAAATAAGGTATGATTAGGTTCGAATGAATTACTGATCCTGCGAGCTCTATAAGCTGACTATAAGGAAGGGAAGGTGGCGTCTGTGACATGTCGTGAAGCGGAGCGTCTTGTGACGCCATATATCCATGATGAGCTGAGCGGAGATGAACTGGAGGCTTTTTTAAAACATCTTGAACATTGCCGTAATTGTCAGGAGGAACTGGAAATCTATTTCATGGTGGATGTCGGCCTTAAGCAGCTGGATAAAGGTTCCGGTACGTTTGATATTATGGGAACGCTGAAAAGGCGTATCGCAGAGTCATATACCCGTGTTCGCCGCATGTGGAGACTTCGGAAAATGGAATATGCGGTCACTGCACTTGGTGCGCTGGCAGTTTTGATAACGATATTGCTGCAGCTCAGGCTTTGGATAGCACCATAGGGTGTTTTTATAAAGTTTCACAGTAATAAGGAACAGGAGAGACATAAATTAGATGAACAAATTAGTGCTTATAGATGGTCACAGCATACTTAACCGGGCATTTTACGGAGTTCCCGAACTTACAAATTCCAAAGGACTTCATACTAATGCAGTCTATGGTTTTTTAAATATTATGTTCAGGGTTATTGAGGACGAGAATGCTGACTATCTGGCGGTGGCATTTGATTTGAAAGAGCCGACATTCAGGCATAAGATGTATGCGGCATATAAGGGAACGAGAAAGCCGATGCCGCAGGAATTGCGGGAGCAGGTCCCGGTGATAAAAGAAGTGCTTACAGCGATGGGTGTACCTATTCTATCAAAGGCAGGCTATGAGGCAGACGATATTCTTGGAACTATAGCTAAAAAAAATGCAGCAGAGGATCTGGAAGTTTCTATCGTATCAGGAGACCGCGATTTACTGCAGCTGTCAGATAAGCACATTAAAATCAGAATGCCGCGTACATCCAGGGGAGTTACGCAGATAAAAGATTATTACCCGGAAAATGTGAAAGATGAGTACAAGGTGACGCCCAAAGAGTTTATAGATGTTAAAGCATTGATGGGCGATGCCTCAGATAATATACCCGGTGTGCCTTCAATTGGGGAAAAAACTGCAACTAACCTGATTGTGACTTATGGAAGCATTGAAAATGCATATGCGAGTATCGATGAAATAAAGCCACCGCGTGCGCAGAAGGCCCTTAGAGAGCATTATGATATGGCGCAGATGAGTAAAGAACTTGCAACCATCTGTATTGACTGCGATATTGATTTTTCATTATCTGATGCAAAGCTGGATTCGCTTTATACACCTGAGGCGTATCAATATATGAAACAGCTGGAGTTTAAGTCGATTTTACAGAAATTTGATGAGAGCGCCTTTTCGTCTGCTGAAATAGAAAAATCATTTAAACTTGTAAGTGATTTTAGCGAAGCACAAAATATTTTCAGTCAGGCGCAGAGGTCTGAAGAGATAGGTGCACAACTTATTATTGAGAATGATGAGATCACGGCATTTGCTGTCTGTCTGAATGACAAGTCGATATATGCGATTCCCACCGGCGGCTTGCTTACAGGAAGGTACCTGGCAGAGGAAATGGAAAGATTGATGGAGACGGCGGCATCTGTGACGGTGCTGGATCTCAAGAGTCAGCTCCCATTTTTAAAAAATCACAGCCGAAATATTGTAGACGGATACCGCAATCTGAATGGCAGCCGTGCAATAACCGATGCCTCGGTTGCTGCCTATCTTTTAAATCCGCTTAAGGATACTTACGGATATGACGATCTGGCAAGGGATTATCTGGATATGACGGTTCCGTCACAATCGGATCTTTTGGGCAAAATGTCACTAAAAGAAGCTTTTGAAAATAATCCGGAGAAAGCACTTAATTGTGCATGCTATATGGCATATATAGCTTGGAAATCAAGGGATATATTATTGGAAGAGCTTCGCCGGCATGGAATGCTTTCATTATTTTATGAGATAGAGATGCCTGTTATTTACAGTCTCTACCACATGGAAGAAGAGGGGATTCTTGTCCGTCGGGAAGAATTAAAAGCATATGGAGAACGGCTGAAAGAGCAGATTGAGAAACTGGAGCAGGAAATCTATGATGAAACCGGCTGTGAATTTAATATAAATTCTCCAAAACAGCTGGGAGAGGTTTTATTTGATAAAATGTCACTGCCCGGTGGTAAAAAAACAAAAACAGGTTATTCTACAGCGGCTGATGTGCTGGAAAAACTGGCAGGTCGCTATCCGGTGGTAAGAAAGATACTTAACTACCGTCAGGTTGCCAAGCTTAAATCGACCTATGCAGATGGTTTGGGTGCTTATATTCAGGAAGACGGACGTATTCACGGCACATTTAATCAGACAATCACGGCGACGGGACGAATCAGCAGTACGGAACCCAACCTGCAGAATATTCCGGTTCGTATGGAGATGGGACGGGAGATTAGAAAGCTGTTTGTTCCGCGAGAAGGATGCGTTTTTGTCGATGCCGATTATTCCCAAATTGAGCTGCGTGTACTTGCTCATATGTCTAATGATAAAAACCTTATAGAGGCATATCGTCAGGCAGAGGACATCCATGCAATTACAGCATCGCAGGTATTCCATGTACCGCTTGACGAGGTTACACCCACGCTTCGCCGCAATGCAAAGGCAGTAAATTTCGGAATTGTATACGGAATAAGTGCATTTGGACTGGGAGAAGATCTTGGTATTTCCAGAAAAGAAGCAACAGAATATATTGAACGTTATTTTGAAACATATCCGGATGTAAAGAACTTTCTGGACGGCCTGGTAAAGGCAGGGAAAAAATACGGAGAGGTCAAAACAATGTACGGACGTGTGAGACCTATTCCCGAACTTAAATCCGGCAATTTTATGCAGCGTTCTTTTGGAGAACGTGTTGCCATGAATTCTCCGATTCAGGGCTCGGCGGCGGATATTATAAAGATTGCCATGATTAGGGTTGATAAACGTCTGCACAGCGAAGGCCTGCGTTCCCGTATAGTACTTCAGGTACATGATGAGCTTATTATTGAGGCATGGGAAGATGAACTTTCGATTGTGAAATCTATTCTTGCTGTAGAGATGAAGCGCGCAGCGCAGCTTCAGGTTGAGCTTGAGATAGACATGAAAGCAGGAAATTCGTGGTTTGAGACAAAATAATTAAGATAAAAAACAGAGGAGCGTTATGAAGATAATCAGTATTACCGGCGGTGTGGGCTCCGGCAAGAGTGAAGTACTGAATGTGCTTCAAAACGAATTTGGCGCGGAAATCATCAAGGCGGATGAGGTCGCCCATCAGCTTATGGAACCCGGGAAAAAGGGTTATCAGCATGTAGTGGAGGCTCTGGGAGATTCGTTTTTAAATAAAGACGGAAGCATTGATCGCAAAAAACTGGCAGCACTTATTTTTCAGAATAAAGAAGCAGTTGAGAAGATGAATGCGATCATCCATCCGATGGCCTGGGATGAGATTTTTTATGAAATCAATCATTCGGATAAAGAGATTATTGTTGTTGAAGCAGCTCTTTATGACACTGAACACAATGAAATGTTTGATGAGATCTGGTATGTATATACAACAGTAGAAAATCGTATCAGAAGATTGATGGAAAGCCGTGGCTACAGCGAGGAAAAATGCCGTGGTATTATGGCAAATCAGGCATCTGAAGATGATTATAGGAGTTTTGCAACCAGAGTTTTGGATAACAACGGCAGCTTAGAAAATATCAGAGAACAGATTGCCTCATTTTTAAAGAAAGAGGATTAGAATATATATGCGGATGGTTAGTATTGCCAGCGGCAGCAGCGGAAATTGTATTTATATCGGAAGCGATAATACTCATATATTGGTAGATGCCGGCATAAGCAACAGGCGCATCGAGACGGGACTTAAGGAACTGGGGCTAAGTCCCGGAGAACTTTCCGGAATTCTAATCACTCATGAGCATTCTGATCACATAAAAGGACTTGGAGTACTCGCACGCAAATATGATATGCCAATTTACAGTACGAGGGAAACACTTGAGGAAATTCAGGATTCAAAGAGTCTGGGAGAAATCCCGGGAGAACTGATGCATCCTATTTTGCCTGATCATGATTTTAAATTAGGAGATTTGGATATAAAACCATTTTCCATCGATCATGATGCTGCAAATCCCGTTGCCTACCGGGTTGAAAATAACAGAAAGTCAGTTGCTGTGGCTACCGATATGGGCCATTATTCACAGTATATTATAGACCATCTTAAAGACCTTGATGCGATCCTTTTGGAGTCGAATCACGATGTGAAAATGCTTGAAGCGGGCCCGTATCCATATTATCTTAAACGCAGGATTTTGGGAGATTACGGACATCTTTCCAATGAAAATGCAGGAAAGCTCTTAAGTAATATTTTACATGACAATCTTAAGCATATTTTCCTTGGGCATCTAAGTAAGGAAAACAATTATGAGGAACTGGCTTATGAGACAGTCAGACTGGAAATAACAGAATCAGATACACCGTATAAAGCCGGAGATTTTAGTATTTCGGTAGCAAAACGTGATGCATTATCACAAATTGTAACGATATAAAAGTCCGCTGTATTACAGTGGATTTTTAGATAAAAGAGATAGTCACTGAAGGTGACATTACCATTAATGCAAGTTATTTGTTCCGCAAAAAGACGGAGAGTACACAGGAGGATGAAATCTATGAGCAAGATTATTATTACTATTGTCGGACAGGATCGCGTCGGTATCGTAGCGAAAACATGTAACTATCTGGCTGATCACAATATGAATATTCTGGATATTACGCAGACCATTCTGCAGGAATATTTCAATATGATGATGATTGTTGACATCTCCGGATCCAAGACATCATTTGATGATATGGCACATGAGTTAGATGAGCTGGGACAGGAAATCGGAGTAAAAATTCTCTGTCAGAGAGAAGAAATTTTTACCAGTATGCACAGAATCTAAGAGTTCACATACGGATAAATTAGGTTAATATTTTTCAGGAAGGACGTAAAAACCAATGATTAACATGCAGGAAGTTCTGGAAACTAATAACATGATCGCGCATGAAAAACTGGATGTGCGCACGATTACGATGGGTATCAGCCTCTTGGACTGCGCAGACAGTGATCTGTCTAAAATGAATGAGAAAATTTACAATAAGATCACAACCTATGCCAAGGATCTTGTATCTACAGGTGATGCCATCGGCCGTGAATTTGGAGTTCCGATTGTAAATAAACGTATTTCCGTTACCCCTATTGCACTGGTAGGTACAAGTGCCTGCAAGTCAAGTGAAGATTTTGTGGAGATTGCAAAAACGCTTGATAAAGCTGCAAAGGAAGTAGGAGTCAACTTCATAGGAGGTTATTCTGCACTTGTTTCCAAGGGAATGACGCCTGCAGAGGAAATGCTTATTCGTTCTATTCCGCAGGCTCTGGCATGTACAGATCGTGTATGCAGTTCCATCAATGTCGGTTCTACAAAGACCGGTCTTAATATGGATGCGGTTCGTCTCATGGGTGAGATGGTCGTGGCTACAGCTGAAGCAACAAAGGATATTGATTCCTTGGGATGTGCAAAACTGGTTGTATTTTGTAATGCACCTGATGATAACCCGTTTATGGCAGGCGCTTTTCACGGAGTTACGGAGGCAGATGCGATTATCAATGTCGGCGTAAGCGGACCTGGTGTTGTAAAAACCGCTCTGGAAAAGGTTCGCGGCGAGAATTTTGAAGTTTTATGCGAGACGATCAAAAAGACTGCATTTAAGATTACCCGTGTAGGACAGCTGGTTGCCCAGGAGGCGTCTAAGCGTCTCGGTGTACCGTTTGGCATCATTGATCTTTCTCTTGCCCCGACACCTGCAGTAGGAGACAGTGTTGCGGAAATTCTGGAAGAAATTGGTCTGGAACGCAGCGGAGCACCGGGAACCACGGCAGCACTGGCTATGCTCAATGATCAGGTTAAAAAGGGCGGTATCATGGCCTCTTCTTACGTGGGAGGACTCAGCGGCGCATTCATTCCGGTCAGCGAGGATCAGGGCATGATTGATGCTGTATCAGAAGGAGCGCTTACGATTGAAAAGCTGGAAGCGATGACCTGTGTATGCTCAGTCGGTCTCGATATGATTGCGATCCCGGGTGATACCAAGGCAACTACAATCGCGGGTATCATTGCTGATGAGGCAGCAATCGGTATGATAAATCAGAAAACAACCGCGGTTCGTCTGATACCGGTTATCGGAAAGACCGTTGGTGATACGGCAGAGTTCGGCGGCCTTCTCGGTTATGCACCGATTATTCCGGTAAATCGTTTCTCCTGTGATAATTTTGTTAACCGTACAGGACGTATCCCTGCACCGGTGCACAGCTTTAAAAATTAATTATTCAAAAGGAGTTTCATATGGATAAATCACAGGAACTGAAAGATATGCTTCTTCGGTATCTTGATTCCGATCTGGAGCGAATAATCTTCAGTAATCCGAGAACACGTGACTCTTATCTGAAATTGACTGTTCGTCCTCTGCTCTTGCGGGGGACGATTGTCTTTCAGACGGAAGAATTCACAGAAAAACAGGCATTTCAGAAAAACATGAATGCAGAAAAAACTGCCGAATATCTGCTTGAAGAGTTAGAAGGGCGCTACCGCAATGCCGAGATTGCATCATTGCATGGGACAGTCAATATTCTTATCAGTAAGAAAGGTACTGTGACAATACGGGAAAAAAATAAACAAGTAAAAATGACAGCCGGCAGTCTTCCCATGCTGAGCCATAACCGCACGAAAAAATATGTGCTGAAAGAGGGAATACCGGTTCCCTTTCTGGTGGATCTTGGTGTAATGACAGCTGAAGGGAAAGTTGTTAAATCACGATATGATAAATTTCGCCAGATTAACCGTTTCCTGGAATTTATAGAAGACGTTCTTCCAAACCTCGATCCGAACAGGACCAATACAATCATTGATTTCGGGTGCGGAAAGTCTTATCTGACGTTTGCCATGTACTACTATCTGCACGTGCTTAAAAAGTATCCGATTAAAGTTATAGGTTTGGATTTGAAAAAAGACGTGATTGATCTTTGCAACCGTTTGAGCAGAAAGTTTGATTTTCAAAATTTAACATTTCTGCATGGAGATATTGCCGGATATGAGGGTGTTGACCAGGTTGATATGGTGGTGACATTACATGCCTGCGATACTGCGACAGATTATGCCTTGGCAAAAGCTGTCAAATGGAATGCGAAGGTTATTTTGTCTGTGCCCTGCTGTCAGCATGAGATAAATAATCAGATTCAAAATGATATGTTGTCTCCGGTTTTACAATATGGAATTTTGAAGGAGAGAATGTCTGCACTTATTACAGATGGAATAAGAGGACAGCTTCTTGAAATGTCCGGTTACCGGACACAGCTTCTTGAATTTATTGACATGGAACATACGCCGAAAAACATTATGATTCGTGCAATCAAACAGGGTAAGAAGTCGGATGGACAAAAGCTTATGGCTATGATGAAGGAGCTTCATATCAATCCGACATTATATGACCTGCTGTAGGAAATTTCATTCTATCATTGCTGATTTTCATTTAAAATTCGAAGTATTTCTCCGCTTACGAGAGAAAAGGCAACTTCGTTGCGCCCGCTGTTGGTTACAACATCAGCATAAGCACGAGTCGGCTCTACGAAGAGAGCGTGCATCGGTTTTACGGTTGCCAGATACTGATCAATGATATTTTCAAGGTCGCGGCCGCGTTCCTTGGTGTCACGAAGAATACGGCGCAGGATGCGCTCGTCTGCATCGGCATCTACGAAGATACGGATATCCAGAAGATCGCGCAGATTTTTATCATAGAGCACCAGAATACCTTCCAGCAGAATAACCGGCCGCGGCTCTACATGTATAGTAGCTTCGGCACGGTTATGGTCAGCGTAATTGTAAGTCGGACAGTCTATTGCCTCCCAGTTTTTCAGTTTATTTAAGTGCTCAAGAAGCAGTTCGGTCTCAAATGCGTCCGGATGATCGTAGTTCAGTTTTTTTCGCTGTTCAAAGGGCATGTTGTCATGGGCGCGATAGTAATTGTCATGGTAAAGCACAGTTACCTGATCACCGAATTCGTCCTTCAGGCGATTTGTAAATGTTGATTTTCCTGAGCCGGTTCCTCCGGCAATTCCTATAATGACAGGTGGTTTTCTGTTCAATGTATTTTCCTCCGTTCTATATTTCCGGATTTCCCGGTTTTAAATCTAAGTTTATAAAATGATCAACCCTTCTGTATATTCGTTTTGAAATCTGCCTCCGTGTTTTATTCGCACCGTCTGATACAAATGCGAGGCATATATTTCCTGATTCAGCATGGAAAGTGATGATGCAGGAAGAACTTTGTCTGCATCAGCCAGCTTTGTTATAAGCGGTATGCTGCTTCTTTTATGAATACAGGAGAGCAGAGGGCTGCTTTGCTTCCGAAACCCCAGAATCCTCGCATAGGGGGCATAACCATTTTCCTTTAAGGCGGACACATCCTCATTTTGTATACCAAGCACCAAATGTATAAGGGCACGGCTGACACGCGTATAAGTCAGCTGGCGTGTTTTCAAGGCCTGAACGCGTTCTGAGAATGAAACCGGACAAAAAGGCTGTTTAATAATACGGCAGGCCATCTCAGAGGAGAGGTCTGCAATGGAAGATGCGATATGGCATGCATCGTGCTGCATTTTCAGAACAGCTGCATTTAAAAGCTCAGAAAAATCGTCAGGGAAGACAGGTGCACTCTCTTCATACGCCGGGATGGTTACGTGTGGTACAAAGTCACTTAGAATATCATGCATTTGACTTCGATTCGATTTGCAATTGCAAATGCTTTCCCTGATCGCAAGGGCAGACGGAAATTGCTCCTCTGATAATGTATCGTCATTGTAGCCGTTTCCGTTTCGAAGTATTGTGTGGAATTTTATGGAGCTGTTAAGCTGATGCGCGGCTCTTAAATACTCTATACCCAGTATGTTGTTGGGGGAGTTTAATATTGAATTCCATTCTTCATATGTTCCGGATAAGTTTTTTTCAAGCGCCGCCGCCCGTGCCTGAGGGTATGTCAGACCTTCCTTCAATCCGCTCTTAAGTTGAAGTTTAAATTCCCCGGATTCATGGTTAAGTAAAAAGGCAATCTGTTTAAGCTTCTCTATATCTGCGCATTCGCTTCCGAAAACAACATCATCTGCGCCCAGTGCGGATAAGAGCGCAACTGCATAGGCTGCAAATTCATGTGCTGATGAGGTGGAAAATGCAACAGGCATTTCAAGCACCAGATCTGCACCCGCAAGGAGTGCGGCTTTTGCACGCGTATATTTGTCAAATATTGCAGGTTCACCGCGCTGAACGAAGCTTCCGCTCATAAGCACAACGCAGTAATCGGCGCCTGTTATCGTCTTTGCCTGCTGCATATGATAGAGATGTCCATTGTGAAATGGATTATATTCGGTAATTAAGCCAACAATTTTCATATATTCTGTCCTCGACACTATTATATAGTGTAAGTGAGAGTGCGTAAAGCACTTATTATTCTGAAAGTGTTGCCGGGCGATCGAAGGATTTGTTAAAAAATTAATTAACTAAAAAATGAAAAACTCACTTGTATACAATAAACAACTGGTATATAATATTATGCAGTAATAGACACATACTTATGAAAGGGGTTTTATAACCATGGCATTTATTGACAAGATTAAGGAAAGAGCAAAATCCGACAAGAAAACTATCGTTCTTCCAGAGTCAATGGACAAGAGAACATACGAGGCAGCTGAGAAGATTCTGAAAGAGGGTATCGCAAACCTGATTATCATCGGTACTCCGGAAGAGATTGAGAAAAACGGCAAGGGCTTCGACATTTCAGGTGCCACAATCGTTGACCCGTATAACGATCCGAATAAGCAGAAATACATCGACAAGTTTGTTGAGTTAAGAGGCAAGAAGGGTGTTACTCCTGAGGTTGCCAAAGAGCAGATGGAGAAGGATTATATGTACTATGCATGCCTGATGTGCAAGTGCGGCGATGCCGACGGAGCCGTGTCAGGTGCATGCCATTCTACAGGAAATACCATTCGTCCGGCTCTTCAGCTTCTGAAGACCAAACCGGGCATCAGCTCTGTATCAGGTTTCTTCCTGATGGAGGTTCCGGATTGTGAATTTGGCGAGAACGGTCTGTTTGTATTTGCCGACTGTGCAGTTAACACCGATTTTGATTCCAATAAGCTGGCTGAGATTGCAGGTCTGTCTGCAGAAAGCTTCAAGATGCTGGTTGGTGCAGAGCCGAAGGTAGCTATGCTGTCATATTCTTCCATGGGATCTGCAAAACATGATGATGTAACAAAAGTAGCTGACGCTGTTAAGATTGCACATGAGAAATTCCCGGAGCTTAAGCTGGATGGTGAACTTCAGCTTGATGCAGCACTGGTTCCGTCTGTAGGCGAGGCTAAGGCACCGGGCAGTTCAGTAGCAGGACATGCCAACACACTGGTATTCCCGTCTCTTGAGGCAGGAAATATTGGCTACAAACTGGTTCAGAGACTTGCAAAGGCAGGCGCTTACGGTCCTGTTCTTCAGGGTCTGTCTATGCCGGTAAACGATCTGTCCAGAGGATGCTTTGCTGATGATATTGTCGGCGTAGTAGCTATCACTGCTGTACAGGCTCAGCAGGCATAAATTTTGTGATGTTATAGAGAAAGGAATATCTTACAATGAATATTTTAGTAATTAACTGCGGAAGCTCTTCCTTAAAGTATCAGTTAATCAATTCTGAGACTGAGGGAGTTCTGGCTAAGGGCCTTTGCGAGAGAATCGGAATCGACGGTATGCTTACTTACCAGCCTGAGGGTGGCGAGAAAGAAAAATCCGAGATACCTATGCCTACACATACAGAGGCAATTAACGCAGTTCTTGCAGCTCTGACAAATGAAAAAACAGGTGTTATCAAGGATCTGTCTGAGGTTGGCGCAGTTGGACATCGTGTCGTACACGGCGGCGAGAAATTCACTTCTTCATGCCTTATCAATGATGAGTCCATGAAGGCAATTGAAGAGTGCAACGATCTTGCACCGCTTCACAATCCTGCAAACCTGATTGGTATCCGTGCATGCCAGGAGCTTATGCCGGGCGTACCGATGGTAGCCGTATTCGATACCGCATTCCATCAGACTATGCCGGAAGTAGCTTACACCTATGGTATTCCGTATGAGTACTATGAGAAATACAAAGTAAGACGTTACGGTTTCCACGGTACATCACACAGCTATGTTTCCAAAAAGACAGCTGAGATTGTAGGAAAGCCATATGACCAGATGAAGATCATTGTTTGCCATCTTGGTAACGGCGCAAGTATTTCTGCTGTAGATTGCGGAAAATCTGTAGATACCAGCATGGGTCTGACTCCTCTTGAGGGTCTGGTTATGGGTACCCGTTCCGGTGACCTTGATCCGGCTATTATCGATTTTGTAGGTAAAAAAGAAGGACTGTCTCTGGATGAGATGAACAATGTGCTGAATAAAAAATCCGGTATGCTCGGAATCTCAGGTGTTTCCAGTGATGGACGTGACCTTGATGCAGCAGCAGAAGCAGGCAACAAGAGAGCTCAGCTTGCTCTTGATGTATTTGATTATCGCGTTATCAAATATATCGGTGCATATGCCGCAGCTATGAATGGTGTGGATGCTATTGCGTTTACAGCAGGTATCGGTGAGAACAATATTAAGATGAGAAAAGATGTTTGCAATCATCTGACATATTTAGGTGTTAAGCTTGACGAAGAGAAGAATAACGTAAGAGGTGAAGAGAGAATCATCTCTGCTGACGATTCCAAGGTTCAGGTACTTCTGGTTCCTACCAATGAAGAGCTTGCAATCGCACGTGAGACCCTGGCTTTAGTATAAACATATTTTATATATTTTATATTTTTGTAAAAATACGTAAAATTAATCATTGACAAAAATGCCGGGTCTTTGTATAATATCAAAGTGCGTATTAGGAGATTAGTATGCTGATTCATTTATCGGAACTTCTTAACTGTGAGAAAAGAAAGAAGATCTATACGGTCGAGACGAAGCTTAAGTCAGTCGATTTCGACGGGGAGACTTTTCTGATTGAAAAGGCTGAACCATTCGAACTGGAGCTTACAGCTAAAACTCGACATAAGTATACGATGGGTGGAAAGACGGTGTTTACGGTGCAGGGTCACTGTGCACGTTGTCTGGAACCTGTTTCTTTCGACTGCGAACTGGATTTTGAACGAGAGTTTGAGGTGCAGGACGGTCAGGAGGAGAGTTTAGATGATGAGCCCTTTATGAAGGGGTACAATCTGGATGTAGACCAGTTGGTTTGCAACGAACTGCTACTGAGCTTGCCTATGAAAGTCCTGTGCAGGGAAGACTGCAAGGGGATTTGCAATAGATGTGGTACAAATCTTAATCTTCGGACTTGTACCTGTGACACTAGGTCGCTCGATCCAAGGATGTCGGTTATCCAGGAGATATTCAATGAATTTAAGGAGGTGTAACCATGTCTATCTGTCCTAAGAACAAATCTTCCAAAGCGAGAAGAGACAGCCGCAGAGCTAACTGGAAAATGAGTGCTCCGAACTTAGTAAAGTGCAGCAAGTGCGGTGCTCTGATGATGCCTCACAGAGTATGCAAGGCTTGCGGTTCTTACAATAAGAAAGAAATCGTTAAAGTAGAAGACTAATCAGAATACTTTAATAAAAAGGGTTAGACCATAGAGGTCTAGCCCTTTTTCTATATAAGTGATATACTCTCAATATAGTTAATGTATAGGAGGTTTGTGTTATGAGAAGATATAAATATTTCATGGCAGCAGTGGCGGCTGCAGTATTTTTGTCTGCAATACCGTTTACTTCTTTTGCTTCGGGTGACACTGAGGGGCGCACTCAGATGGGGACTATCGGCTTGAATATTTCATCGTCGATTCATGTAGGAGATGAGAAGTCTGACGTTGATGTGTCGCTGGACTACGGAGACTGTGATATTTCAAATGTTGATGTGATTAATGAACCGTCAGGCAAATGGGTTGATAAAGATAAGCCAAAACTTGAGGTAACCCTTGAAGCAGATGATGACTATTATTTTAAATCAGGTTATTCGAAAAAGAATGTAAAACTGAGCGGTGACAGTGCTACGGTAACTTCAATCAAGCGAAAAAGCAACGAAGAACTAAGGGTTGTGATTACCTTAAAGCAATTGAAGGGTACTTCTGATGATTATGATCTTGATATTAATGACGCAGAATGGGATCAGATGAACGGCATTGCCGAGTGGAACAACAGTGAAGATGCCAAATATTATGAATTACGCGTATACAAAGATGATAAATTTTTATCTACCGTAAAGCCGGTGCATGAGACAAAATGTGACCTTGGTCGCTATCTGAACGAGCAGGGAACGTACACATTTGAAGTGAGGGCCATATACAGCGATTCAAGGAGAGGTGAATGGCAGATGTCGGATTCCTTTACTGTCAGTGCACAACAGGCAGAGGAAATCCAAAAGGCACTTAAGTTTAAGGAATCCGGAAACGGACCGGCTGCGGGAACCTGGGAGCAGGATAACATAGGTTACAAATATAAAAATTTTGACGGAAACTATGTGACAAACAACTGGCAGCAGATAGGCGGTCTGTGGTATTACTTTGATGAAAACGGTTATTCTAAGACCGGCACATGGGTGCAGTGGAAAGATAAATGGTATTATATGGATGCAAATGGCGTGATGATGACAAATTCAGTAACACCGGACGGAAAACAGGTTGGTGAAGATGGGGCACTCCTGTGATAAATTTCTGCTCTAATGAGCGATATATGGGTTGCAAAAAGGCTAACTAGGGAGGGACATAAAATGGCAGCGCAGATCTTAGCCGTTATTATATTTATTGTTATGTTTGGGCTTATTATATGGGATCATATTGAGAGACATATCGTATCACTCGGATGCGGACTTATGACACTCGTGGTGGTATTTGGCATTTGTATGCACAGTGAGTCGGCAGCCGCAGAGACCTTGAGTCTTCAGAGCTTTATGATTCCGAATTTCTGGTTTCAGACGGAGGCAGCTGCGGAATCTTCCACAGGCATTAACTGGGCTACGATTCTTTTTATAGCCGGTATGATGCTGATGGTAGAGGGAATGGAACGCGCAGGTTTTTTCAGGTGGCTGTGCCTGACAATTGCAAAGGCTGTACACTATAAGACGATACCGATTTTTATATCCTTTATGCTTATGTCAGCGTTTCTGGCAATGTTTATTGACAGCATTACGGTTATTCTTTTTCTGGCGGCTGTGACGGTTGAACTGGCCCATCTTTTGCACTTTGATCCGATACCGATGATTATTTCAGAGATATTCTGTTCTAATCTCGGAGGATCAGCTACCATGTGCGGAGATCCGCCGAATATAATCATCGGAACATCACTGGGATATTCGTTTAAGGATTTTATATTAAATACGGGTTTTATGGCAGGTATCTCACTGATTTTTGTGGTCCTTTTCTTCTATTTTTCATTTAGAAAAGAGTTGAAAGCAAGCGAAAAGAAGGACGAAAATGTGATATATCCGTCACCGAATGAGGCGATAAAAGATAAGAAAAGGTTTGTGGCAAGCGTTGTTATTTTTGCAGCTGCCATATTGATGCTTGTAACTCATGCCCAGACAGGTCTTACTGTGGCGACGATAGGAGTGTTTATAGGTGGCTTTACTCTGCTGGCATCAGGGGGTGAGGCGATGTCGATGATAAAAAAACTGGATTATAAGACACTTTTGTTTTTTATAGGATTGTTTGTCGTGGTAGGCGGTATGGAACAGACAGGTGTCTTAAGCTCTCTTGCAGGTATTATAGATGCAGTCAGCGGGGACAATGTTAAGTGGGTAATTGCAATTGTCCTGTGGCTGTCGGCTCTTGCCAGTGCTTTCGTAGATAATATTCCTTTTGCGGCTACCATGATTCCTGTTATACGCAGTTTGTCGCAGGCAAGCGGTATGGATCTTTCCGTCCTTGCGTGGGCACTTTCCATGGGAACTGATATTGGCGGATGCGGCACTCCGATCGGTGCATCCGCAAATGTAGTCGGAATTTCCGTAGCGGCAAAGAACGGACATTTTATCGGATGGGGAAAATATTGCCGTTATGCAGCTCCGGCAACAGTGCTTGTGGTTCTGATTTCTATGGTTTGCATTTATGTGAGATATTTCTAAGGGGGATTTTTTATGGAGGAGAGAAAAAATCGGGTTATCATATCAATAAGCAGACAGTTTGGCAGCGGCGGGCACAAGATAGCAGAGGCATTGGCTGAGTATTTTAAACTTCCGATTTATGATCATGGAATGCTGGACAGTATTGCCAGGGAAAAAGGAGTTGATCCAAAGGTTCTCGAAAAATACGACGAAAAGCCCTTGAACCGTTTTCTGGCACGCAATGTCAGCGGATTTTCAAGTTCGCTGGAAGACAATCTGGCACATATGCAGTTCAGTTATCTGAAAGATAAGGCTGATGCAGGAGAATCATTTGTAGTCGTAGGGCGATGTGCGGAGACGGTTTTAAAGGAATATGATGGATTAATCACAATTTTTGTGCTGGGTGATGAAGAAGCGCGAGTGGCAAGGATTGAAAAGGTTCGCAATCTGTCGGAGGAAGAGGCAAGACGTCTTGTGAAAACGAAAGATTGGCGGAGAAAATCATATCATAACTGTTATAGCCGCGGACGCTGGGGCGATTCGAAAAATTATGATCTGTCAGTCAACAGCAGCAGGCTGGGGATTGATGGAACAACAGAATTGCTTAAAAAATATATACAAATGCGGATGGATGAAAAAAATCAATAATACAGCCTGGGAGAAATGGTAATAAGACAGCAAGGAAAAACGACAATAAGACAGCCTAAAAAAATGACAATGAGACAGCCTAAGGAAAATGGAAATAAGACAGCCTAAGGGAAATGACAGGAGATAAGGATATATGACAGAAATAAAAACGGAAGATAAGAACAGGAAGAGAACAGAAAAAAAATCAGGCCTTGTACTGGAAGGCGGAGGGATGCGAGGAATTTATACAGCCGGTGTCCTGGATGTGTTTTTGGAAAATGATATTTCTTTTGACGGAATAATAGGTGTCTCGGCCGGTGCCGTGCATGGGGCTTCTTTTGCATCGGGACAGAAGGAAAGAAGCATCAGATATTATAAGAAATATTGCAACGATAAGCGGTTTATGAGTATTGAAAACTGGCTGAAAACAGGTAATCTTGTTGATACGCAGTTCTGTTTTCATGATATACCGGAGAAACTTGATCCTTATGATTATGAGGCATTTAAAAAGAGTAATACACGATTTTTTGTAGGATGCAGTAATGTAGAGACCGGAAAGGCAGAGTATCTGGAAGTAAAGGATATGCTTAAAGATATCGATTATTTCCGTGCCACGGCTTCACTTCCGTATGTGTCGCAGATGGTGGATGTTGACGGAATGAAATTGCTGGACGGCGGCTGTACAGACAGTATACCGCTGCGTGCATTCGTAAAAATGGGATATAAAAGGTGTGTTGTAGTGCTGACCCGGCCGTCCGGTTACCGTAAAAAAGAAGGAAATTTCTTGCTTCCCGATGCGGTGTATCACAGATATCCCGAATTTGTGAAGGCGCTTCGCAGCCGTTATTATTACTACAATAAGACTGTGGAGTGGATTGATCGTTTGGAAAAGGAAAATAAAATTTTTGTCATAAGACCGAGTGTGACTCTTCCGATTGGCAGGACAGAGCACAGTGTTAAAAAATTGCAGGAAACATATGATATCGGAAAAAAAGATGCCGCCAACAATATGATGATGCTTAAAAAATGGATGAATGTATCCATTTAGTCATGGTGGTTCCGCTGTCAGGAGATACGTTGATTTGTACGGGAATCATTCGAGTGGAAAACCATGATAGTTGAGTTAAAAATCAGGTTGATTTATAGAATCATATTTAGTATAGTAAAGGTTGATATAGAGCAGATAAGGAGAACGCACGATGATTAAGATAGCAGTTGATGCGATGGGCGGCGACAACGCACCGGGGGAAATCGTTGCAGGTGCCGTGATGGCGGTCAAGTCAAGAGAAGACATTCAGGTGCTTCTGATCGGCAAAGAGGAAATCGTATTTGATGAATTAAAGAAATATACATATAAGAAAGAACAGATCGAGGTTGTCAATGCAACTGAAGTCATCGAGACTGAAGAACCACCGGTTAATGCAATCCGCACAAAGAAAGATTCGTCCATTGTGGTCGGTATGAATATGGTCAGAAAGGGCGAGGCAGACGCATTTTGTTCTGCGGGAAGTTCAGGTGCTGTCCTGGTCGGAGGTCAGGTGATAGTTGGCAGAATCAAGGGAGTGGAACGCCCGCCGCTGGCACCGCTTATACCGACGGAAAAGGGCGTATCTCTGTTGATAGACTGTGGTGCCAATGTCGATGCAAGACCATCTCATCTGGTGCAGTTTGCAAAGATGGGATCCATATATATGGAACACGTGGTCGGCATCAAAAATCCCAGAGTGGCGATTGTTAATATCGGCGCGGAAGAGGAAAAAGGCAATGCGTTGGTAAAGGAGACATTTCCGCTCCTAAAAGAATGTAAAGATATTAACTTCACGGGAAGTATAGAGGCCCGCGAGATACCGCACGGAGGTGCGGATGTCATTGTTTCGGAGGCATTTGTCGGAAATGTTATTTTGAAGCTTTATGAGGGGGTTGGTGCGACGCTGATTTCCAAGGTAAAGCAGGGAATGATGACTAGCCTGCGCTCCAAGATAGGAGCCTTGCTTGTAAAACCGGCATTAAAAGAGACCTTAAAGACGTTTGATTCAAGTCAGTACGGCGGAGCACCGCTTTTGGGATTAAAGGGACTTGTAGTTAAAACACATGGAAGTTCTAAACGCACAGAAGTATGCAATTCTATTTTACAATGTGTAACATTTAAGGAGCAGGCGATAAACGAAAAAATCAAAGAAAGTTTATTTGCAGAATAAAATAAATGACAGAGTAGCGGAAAGGACGGGAATTATGGAATTTGAAAAATTACAGAACATTATCGCAGAGGTACTTAATGTTGAAGCAGACGAAATTACCATGAATACAACTTTTGTGGACGATTTGGGAGCTGATTCCCTGGATGTTTTTCAGATTATCATGGGTATAGAAGAGGAATTTGATATTGAGATTCCGACCGAAGAGGCTGAAAAAATAGTATCTGTGGGCGATGCGGTCGAGCAGATTAAAAATGCGATCAATTAATGATTACTGTTTCGGCAACGCATGAACAGTGATATTTGAGGTGCGGGGCTGGGCGAACTGCCAGAAACGGGAAGTTCGCATCAGCTCCATTTGTGATTGTGATATATTCCGGGAAAGAGGGTAATTTATGAAAGATACATTATATGAATTAGAAAAAAGAATTGGATATTCGTTTCGAAATAAAAAACTTCTTGAACATGCCATGATACACAGCTCCTATGCTAACGAGCATCATTTGGGCAGACTTGGCTGCAACGAGCGACTTGAGTTTTTGGGGGATGCAGTACTTGAGCTTGTTTCAAGTGAATTCCTTTTTAAGACATTTCCTCAGATGCCGGAAGGAGATATGACAAAGACACGTGCCAGCCTGGTTTGTGAGCCGACGCTTGCATTTTGTGCACAGGAGATTGAACTTGGCGGATTTCTTCTTCTTGGCAAGGGAGAGGATGCGACAGGAGGAAGAGAGCGTGATTCGGTTGTGTCAGATGCTATGGAGGCACTGATAGGTGCTATTTATCTGGACGGTGGGTTTGCTAGTGCAAAAGAGTTCGTTCATCGCTTTATTCTTAACGATATGGAACACAAAAAACTCTTTTATGATAGCAAGACTATCTTGCAGGAGATTGTTCAGGGGCATACGAGTGATGTGCTGACATATGTTCTTATTGGGGAAGATGGACCGGATCATCACAAGAGCTTTGAAGTGTCAGCAATGTTGGGAGATCGGGAGATCGGACGCGGTGTCGGACGGACGAAAAAATCTGCAGAGCAGCTTGCCGCATATCGGGGGATTCTTACTATCAGAAATATGCAGGAGTAAGTATGTATTTAAAAAGCATTGAAATACAGGGTTTTAAGTCATTTGCAAACAAGATCCTGTTTGAATTTCACAACGGAATAACAGGAATCGTGGGTCCGAACGGAAGCGGAAAGAGTAATGTAGCCGATGCGGTAAGATGGGTACTCGGAGAGCAGAGGAGTAAGCAGCTGCGCGGCGGTACTATGCAGGATGTCATTTTTGCCGGAACACAGCTTCGAAAACCACAGGGATTTGCCTATGTGGCGATCACGTTTGATAATGCCGATCATAAACTTCCTATCGAGTATGATGAAGTGACGGTTTCAAGACGTCTCTATCGGTCAGGTGAGAGCGAGTACAAAATAAACGGAACCGGCTGCCGCTTAAAGGATATAAATGAATTATTCTTTGATACCGGTATAGGTAAGGAAGGCTATTCCATCATCGGACAGGGACAGATAGATCGTATTTTGAGCGGCAGACCGGAGGAACGCCGTGAATTGTTTGATGAGGCGGCGGGAATAGTAAAATTCAAAAGGCGCAAGTCGATTGCCCAGAAAAAGCTTGAAGATGAGAAGCAAAATCTGGTCCGAGTGACGGATATTTTGTCTGAGCTTGAAAAACAAGTAGGACCACTTAAAAGGCAGTCGGAAGAGGCAAAAGAATATCTGAGGCTTAGAGATGAACTCAAATGTCTTGATGCCAATCTCTTTTTATTTGAATCGGAGGACTTAAAGAAACAGATTCATGAGATAGAGCAGAAGGAAACCATTCTCACGGGAGATCAGGAATCCGTGCGTGCGGAGTCTGAAAAATTAAAATCAGAATATGAGGCTCTTGGAAACGAGATCGACACATTGGATGCTGAAATTGCCGGGAAGCGTGATGAAGGCAGCAAGATAGATCTGGAACGTCAGGAGAAAACAGGACGAATAGGTGTACTTCGCGAGCAGATTAAAACAGAGCAGTTAAATGAAGAACATATTCGCAGCCGTATATTATCAATAGATAATGAGATGCACCAGAGAGCAGAGGAAAAAAGTGCATATGAAGCGGAGAAACAGACAATTGCCGTATCTGTGAGCGAAATTGATAATGAACTAAGAGATGCAGAGACAAAAGTACAGACTATGGACGATACAGTCAGTCGTACTGAAGACTCTATAGAAAAGGCAAAGGCTGAGATTATTGATATATTAAATCAAAAGGCTTCCTTGTCGGCTTCCAGACAGCGATATGAGACTATGCTTGAACAGGCAGACGTTCGCAGGGCCGAAACCACCCAGAAACTTTTAAAATTTAAGAGTGACGAATCGGTACAGGAAGAGCAGAAAAAAGAAGAGAAGTTAAAACTTGACAAGGTAAAGGAAGAACTTGGGGCAATTCTTTGTCAGGAAAAAGAGCTGACACAAAAAATACATACGGATGAAGAGCAGGAGAGGAATCTTAACCGGAAACTGTCAAATCTATCGCAGGACTATCATACATACCATACAAAGCTTGAATCGATGCGAAATCTGGCAGAGAGATATGAAGGTTACGGCGGCAGTATCAGGCGTGTGATGGAGGTTAAGGAGCACAATCCCGGGATTCATGGAGTAGTAGCCGACCTTATCAGTACGACAAAGAAGTATGAGGCAGCTATAGAGACTGCACTCGGAGGCAGCATACAGAACATAGTGACCGATTCGGAAAATACGGCAAAACAGCTGATAGAATATCTGAAGAAAAATCGCTATGGACGTGCCACATTTTTACCTTTGACAAGTATGGAACGGCTTAAGAATTTCGGACAGCCTGAGGCACTTAAGGAACAGGGAGTTCTGGGACTTGCATGCGATCTGGTTTCTGCCGATGAGAAATACAAGGGACTGGTTTCATACCTTCTTGGTCGGGTTGTAGTTGCCGAACACATTGATTATGCGATCGCACTGGCTAAGAAATACAGATATTCTCTAAGAATAGTTACTCTGGACGGAGAACTTTTAAGTCCGGGCGGTTCGATGACCGGTGGCGCATTTAAAAACAACAGCAATCTTCTCGGACGTCGTCGTGAGATCGAAGAACTGGAAGTCTCATGTAAAAAGGCACTGGAGCAGATTGACGGGGTACAGGCAGAGCTTGGAAGAGTAGGACGAAGCCTTGTAGAGGACAAAAAAACACTTTCATCCTTACAGGAAAAACGTCAGAAAACCCAAATTCAGCAGAATACTCTGGAGCTTACTATCAGTCAGCTGGAATCCAGACGTCAGGAGATAGAGGATTCAGCGCAAAATTTGACATTTGAGAATCAGGAACTGGAACTTCAGGTAGGGGATCTCAGAGCTTCACTTAATAAGCTCAAATCTGATGAATCAAAGCTTGAAGCCTCAGACAAAGAAAAAAATCAATATGTTGACCTGCAGCAGAAATCCCTTGAAACGGCAAAGAGAGAGCGTGAGACGGCAGCAGCCGCGCTTTCAAAGATACAGCTTAAAAGTGCTCAAATCGAGCAAAAAAATGCCTTTATTGAGGAAAATCTGCGACGTATAATGCAGGAAGAAAATAGACTTAAGGCAGAGAAAGAGAGCCTGGCATGTGGCCGTACAGACAGCAGCGAAACAATTAATGCCAGGGAACATGAGATCAAAGTGCTTGAATCAGAGATACTTAAGTCGGCAGACAGTCGAAATCAGGTAGAAATTGAGATTCAGGACAAGCTGCGTGAAAAAGAAGAAAAAGCAGGACGTCAGAAGAATTTCTTTGACAAAAAAGGAGAGTTGGATGAACGCTTGCAGCTTTTGGAAAGAGATGGCTTCAGACTCCAAAATCAGAAAGAGCGGTTAAAAGAGCGGTTGGAGACACAGGTTGACTACATGTGGAGTGAATATGAACTTACTTATTCCAGGGCAGAAGAACTTCGAAAGGAAGAATTTTCATCAATTTCCGAGATGAAGAAATTGATCAATGAGAAAAAACTGGGTATTCGTGCTCTGGGAAATGTCAATGTCAATGCGATTGAAGACTATAAGGAAATATCTGAACGATATGAGTTTATGAAGAACCAGCACGAGGATCTTGTTGCAGCACAGGCGGCTTTGGAAAAGATTATTGAAGAGCTTGACGAGGGAATGCGCCGCCAGTTTCAGGAGAAATTCAGTGAAATTCGCAAGGAATTTGATAAGGTATTTAAGGAACTTTTCGGAGGCGGAACCGGTATACTGGAACTGTCACAGGATGAGGATATATTGGAAGCCGGAGTTCAGATAATTTCACAGCCACCCGGCAAGAAGCTACAGAACATGATGCAGCTTTCAGGTGGAGAAAAAGCCCTGACGGCCATAGCTCTGCTATTTGCGATTCAGAACCTAAAACCATCTCCGTTCTGTCTGCTTGACGAGATTGAGGCAGCACTTGATGATTCCAATGTGGATCGGTTTGCGGGATATCTGCATAAGCTGACACGTTATACACAGTTCATAGTCATTACACACAGAAGAGGTACGATGGTGGCAGCGGATCGCCTTTACGGTATCACGATGCAGGAAAAAGGTGTATCAACGCTCGTATCTGTTAATCTTATCGAGGCACAGATGGAACGCGAAGAGAAACACGCGGCAGTCTGATAACATAATTACGATTATATCATATAGAAATAAAAGGGAGGCGCAGGAATGGGAGAAAAGAAGAAGGGTTTTTTTGGCAGGCTGGTAGAAGGCCTGACAAAGACACGCGATTCTATCGTCAGCGGAATTGATTCGGTGTTCAGTGGATTTTCCGCGATAGATGATGATTTCTATGAAGAGATCGAGGAAACACTTATAATGGGTGATCTCGGTATCCAGACAACTATGGCCATAGTTGAGGATTTACGAAAAAAAGTCAAGGAAAACCATATTAAGGACCCGTCAGAATGTAAAGAACTTCTGATAAGCAGTATAAAAGAACAGATGGACTTAGGTGAAAATGCCTATGAATTTGAGAATAGAAAATCTGTTGTGCTGGTTATCGGTGTCAATGGTGTCGGAAAAACAACATCTGTAGGAAAATTAGCAGGACAGTTAAAGGATCAGGGCAAAAAAGTTATTCTGGCAGCGGCAGATACATTCCGTGCAGCAGCCATTGAACAGCTGACAGAGTGGGCAGGAAGAGCCGGTGTGGAGCTTATCGCCCAGCAGGAAGGTTCTGATCCGGCAGCTGTTATTTATGATGCGATTGCGGCAGCAAAATCAAGAAATGCGGATGTGCTTATATGTGATACGGCCGGACGCCTTCACAACAAGAAAAATCTGATGGAAGAATTAAAGAAGATTAACAGAATAATCGATAAAGAATATCCGGATGCATACCGCGAAACACTGGTTGTCCTTGACGGAACTACGGGCCAGAATGCCCTTGCTCAGGCAAGACAGTTCATGGAAGTTGCGGACATTACCGGTATTATCCTGACAAAGCTTGACGGCACTGCAAAGGGTGGAATAGCTGTGGCCATTCAGTCAGAACTTGGCCTTCCTGTCAAATATGTCGGAATTGGTGAAAAAATAGATGATTTACAAAAATTTGATGCAAATGATTTCGTAAATGCGTTGTTTAAGAAAAACGAGACAGCAACAGAAAATTAGATGTTATCGGCAGCAAAAAATAAAACATAAATGGAGGAAAGAACAATGAGTGAGACAGTAAAGGAAGAGACAGCAGAGGTTGTACAGGCAGAACCCCAGGGACTGACACTGGAAAAATTTGAAGAGGCAACCGAGGTAGTAAGCAAGGTTATTTCCGAAACGAAACTGATTTACAGTGAATATTTTTCAGATTTAACCGGTAATAAGGTATATTTAAAACCGGAAAATATGCAATATACGGGTGCCTATAAAGTAAGAGGTGCATTTTATAAGATCAGCACCCTGAGTGATGAAGAAAAGAAACGTGGTCTGATCACTGCATCAGCCGGAAATCATGCACAGGGAGTTGCCTATGCGGCTAAACTTGCAGGATGTAAGGCAACGGTTGTCATGCCGACCACTACTCCTCTTATGAAGGTAAACCGTACACGCGGTTACGGAGCGGAAGTTGTACTTCACGGAGACGTATTCGACGAGGCATTAGCCTATGCAAATGAACTTGCAGCAGAGCATGGATATACTTTTATTCATCCATTCAATGATCTGGATGTTGCGACAGGCCAGGGAACTATTGCTATGGAGATTATCAAGGAGCTTCCAACAGTTGATTATATCCTTGTTCCGATCGGCGGAGGCGGACTTTGCACAGGTGTTGCTACACTGGCGAAGCTTCTGAATCCTAAGATTAAGGTTATAGGTGTAGAACCGGCCGGCGCAAACTGTATGCAGGAATCTTTAAAAGCAGGTAAAGTAGTGACTCTTCCGACAGTAAATACCATTGCTGACGGTACAGCAGTAAAGCGTCCGGGTGATTTGCTCTTCCCGTATATCCAGATCAATGTAGATTCCATTATCACAATTGAAGATTCCGAGCTGATTGTGGCATTCCTTGATATGGTTGAAAATCACAAGATGGTGGTTGAAAATTCGGGACTTCTTACGGTGGCAGCACTGAAACATCTCAATGTAAAGAAGAAAAAGGTGGTTTCAATCTTAAGCGGTGGAAACATGGATGTAATAACTATGGCATCTATAGTACAGCATGGTTTGATCCAGAGAGACAGGGTATTTACGGTATCCGTTCTTTTGCCGGATAAACCTGGTGAACTTGCCAAGGTAGCAAATCTCATGGCGGAAGAGCAGGGCAATGTAATCAAATTGGAACATAACCAGTTTGTAAGCATTAACAGAAATGCTGCCGTAGAGCTTCGCATTACAGTTGAGGCCTTCGGAACAGACCACAAAAATAAGATAGTTGAAGCACTTAAAGAGGCGGGATATCGTCCGAAACTTGTGAAATCTAAAAGCATCTATGATGTATAATGGGGGAAGGGTATGAAACGGGAGACTTACGAGCCGATGCTTAAAAATATTTCATATTTTGTGAAATGGGCAGAGGGTGCAATTGTTATAGGAATAGTCACAGGCTGCATAGGCACGGCATTTGGAAAATGTGTTCTGTGGGTGACGGCATTTTTTCAGACTCATCCATGGATGGTTTTCCTTCTTCCCTTTACGGGACTCCTGATTCTTGGTGTATATCATATACTCGGTGAAGACAATAACCGGGGCACGAACATGGTAATCGAATCGATATATTCAAATACAGAGATTAGCTTTGCGACAGCTCCGGCGGTCTTTGTCGGAACACTTCTTACCCATCTGGGAGGAGGATCCGCCGGCAGAGAGGGTGCGGCTCTGCAGATGGGCGGCAGCATAGGAACCCAGATTGGAAAATGGCTTAAATTTGATGAAAAAGATAAAAAAATCGCTGTTATGTGTGGTATGAGCGGTGTCTTTGCGGCTTTGTTTGGCACACCTATGGCAGCAGCCATTTTCTCTATGGAAGTCATAAGCATTGGCGTCATGTATTACGCTGCATTGGTGCCGTGTGTGTTTTCGGCATTTGCAGCGGCAGCTCTGGCAAAATTCTGGGGACTTATGCCTGAACACTTCGAGGTTGTCACAATTCCGCAGTGGAATATAGAGAATGCGATTGTAGTAGTCGGACTTGCCGTGGGATGTGCGCTTGTATCGGAGCTTTTCTGTATCGCACTTCATACAACAGAGCATTTGTATAAAAAATATCTCCCATCACCTGTACTTCGGATCCTTTCGGGCGCTGTAATTGTAATTATTTTAACAATTCTGACTGGATCAACCAGATACAGTGGCAGCGGAGTTTCCCTGATTGAGAAATGCTTTGAAGGTGAGGGACTTCCGTGGGATTTTCTGATGAAGATCCTCTTCACGACAGTAACTCTTGAGGCAGGCTTTAAGGGAGGAGAGATTGTACCGACCCTGACGATAGGAGCTGCATTCGGAAGTTTTTTTGCACTTTTATTCGGACAGCCGGTAGGTATCATGACAGCCTGCGGAATGCTTGGATTATTCGTAGGCGTTACGAACTGTCCTATATCAACGCTTTTACTTGGATTCGAACTATTCGGATATGAGGCCATGCCTTTTTTTGCACTTGTAATTGCGGTAAGTTTCAGTTTATCGGGTTATTATAGTTTGTATGCGAGTCAGAAATTTATCTACTCAAAGACGCGAACAGAGTTCATTAACAGAAGAACGAATAAATAGAAAAGCTGATAGAAATCATACAAAAAAAGCCACGGATTTATTATCTGTGGCTTTTTTTCATAGCAAAACGCATCCTATGAAATGTCCTCTAACAATCACTGATGAAAATCCTGTGGTTTCTCATCACGGAAATCCAGCAAAGCACGAGGAGCAACCTGAAGAACTCCGGCTATATCAAAGAGACTCTCCAGGGATATACTTGTTTTCATATTCGGAGCCTCAATGTTTGATATATGAGTCCGACTCAAATCGGTAGCCTCTGCTAAAGCCATCTGGCTGATACCGCGAAGCTTACGGTAGTAAGCAATGTTGAGACCTATCTGGCGATAATATTTGTCATAGCGACTTGCGTGCTCTTTATTAAGCTGTTTTTGATCTGCTGATGTCATATGTTTAAGTGCCTCCCCGAACCAAATTTATCTTGAATTATTGTAGGTAGTAACAATTTATTATATATATTGTATATGGAAATAATGTTTTATCAAACAATACTAGAGTTTGCATTTGTAATATAAAAAATTGCGTATCCAATAAAATATTGCACATACATGGGTTGCATAGAAATTGAATTGTTAAAAAATGCACATACCTATTTTGCATGGGCTAAATATAAATGATGCATGAGCTCGGATTAAAAAATAATGGATGTAATCTGCAGCATTTATAAAAATTTTATCGCATATTCAAAACTTTTGTGGTAAAATGTCATCTATGAGATACATAATTTAATTATGACAGGGAGAACCGAATTATGAAATTAAAGCGGGTGTTATTGAAGCTGAGCGGAGAAGCGCTGGCAGGCGACAAGAAAACCGGATTTGATGAGGCTACGGTTAAGGAAGTGGCAAGACAGGTCAAAACGGCAGTCGATGACGGAATAGAGGTTGGTATTGTTATCGGAGGCGGCAATTTCTGGAGAGGTCGCCAAAGCAATGCGATTGATCGTACAAAGGCAGATCAGATTGGTATGCTTGCTACGGTTATGAACTGTATTTACGTTTCAGAGATCTTTAGAAGTGAGGGCATGATGACACAGATCCTCACTCCGTTTGAGTGTGGCTCTATGACGAAGCTGTTTTCCAAGGACAGAGCCAACAAGTATTTCTCAAGGGGAATGGTTGTTTTCTTTGCCGGCGGCACAGGACACCCATATTTTTCTACAGATACCGGAGTCGCTTTGCGTGCCATCGAGATGGATGCGGACTGCATTTTGTTAGCTAAGGCGATTGACGGTGTATATGACAGCGATCCGAAGATTAACCCCGATGCGAAAAAGTATGACACGATCACGATACAGGAAGTTATCGATAAGCAGCTGGCGGTTGTGGACCTTACGGCATCGATCATGTGTATGGAGAATCATGTTCCGATGGCTGTATTCAGCCTTAATGAAAAAGATGGCATTGTCAATGCAATGCGCGGAAAAATTAATGGTACGGTAGTTACCGCATAATTGGGAGGTTTTTATGCAGGAGAGATTAAAAATTTACGAAGAAAAGATGAATAAGTCCTATGAAGCACTGTTGAATGAATATACATCGATTCGTGCAGGTCGTGCCAATCCGCACGTACTGGACAAGATCAAGGTGGATTACTATGGTGCACCGACACCGCTGCAGCAGGTTGCCAATATTTCTGTTCCGGAGCCTCGCATGATCCTGATTCAGCCATGGGAGAAAAAACTTATAAAAGACATAGAAAAAGCGATTATGACTTCTGATTTGGGCATCAATCCGAACAATGACGGAAGTGCGGTTCGTCTTATTTTCCCTGAGCTTACAGAGGAACGCCGTAAAGATCTTGCAAAAGATGTCAAGAAGAAGGGCGAAGGTGCCAAGGTTGCCGTGCGCAACATCCGCCGTGATGCCAATGATCTTTTAAAGAAACTTGAAAAAGGCGGAGAGATCACAGAGGATGAGCTGGCTGATGGTGAGGATCAGATCCAGAAACTGACAGATAAGATGATCACTAAGGTAGATAAGGCTGTAGAAGAAAAAACAGCTGAAATCATGACTGTATAGTGGCATGAAGGTATTCATGAGAGAGGTATTCATGAGAGTGCCGAAGTCGCGAAATAATATAATATGATGTTGGGGTCAAAAGGTCTTTTGCCCCCTCTGATACCAGATTGCTTCGCAC
>CAVHPN010000027.1:0-26667 GCA_963637995.1 Prevotella sp. CAG:279
GGTTTTGCGATATTCTTTATTGTCGCATGGCTGACAGGAAACGTATAATACGGATACTTTGCGGAAGATAGTGGGAGGTAGTAGGATGAACATAAATCAAATCAAATATGTACTGACAATTGCCTCCTCGTCTTCCATGAGGGAGGCTTCCACGAAGCTTTTTATTTCCCAGCCGGCGCTATCGGCCAGTCTCAGAGAGTTGGAAGAGGAGCTGGGAATTGTGCTTTTTGAGAGGTCCAACAAGGGAATTATGCTTACCGATGTGGGACGTGAATTTCTGACCTATGCAAAGAAAGCGGTAAATCAGTATGAAATTTTAGAGGAACGCTATCTTTCCACAAATAAGGACAAAGAGCACTTTTCGGTTTCAACGCAGCATTATAATTTTGCTATTCATTCCTTTGCAAATGTAATTAAGCGACATGCATCGAAGAAATTCATTTTCTCGATTCATGAAACCAAGACCAACGAGGTTCTGGAGAATGTGAGAGATTTAAAAAGCGAGATAGGTATCATTTCGTATTCGGGCAGCAGCGAGGTGTTGATTCGGAAACTGCTTAAGGAATATCAGCTTGAGTTTGTGCCGCTTATGATTCGCAAAACCTATGCCTATGTATGGAAAGAAAATCCGCTGGCGTCACGGAACGAGATTTCACTGGAAGAGCTTAAGGATTTGCCGTGCATAAGTTTTGACCAGAGCGGCAGCAGCAACTTTTACCTGCCTGAAGAGGCGATGGCTGATTATGAATTTGATAAGCTTGTTACAAGTGATGATCGGGCCACCTCTATAGAGCTTATTGCCGAGCTTGGCGGATATTCCGTGGGATCGGGGATGCTGTCCGAGGAAGATTCCATTTTGCAGGGACTTGTATCCGTAAAGCTTAAGGAGGAAGATCCGCTGACCATCGGTTATATTACCAGAAAAGGCAGTGAGCTTTCGCAATACGGTAAGGAATATATTGAAGAGCTAAGAAAATATAAAGAAGTATAAACACTTGAAGGGTGAGAAATGAATTTCGTTTCTCACCCTTTTTTTAGATTTGAGAGTGCCGAAAGATTTGCGATAAGGAAAAGTTATCACAAACGATAAAAACAGTGAAATTTACAAAATCCTACTAACATAGTAGGATATAGAACATATCAAAGATACACTTACAAATGACGAGGAGGAAAGGGTAAGATGAAAAGAAAATTAGCGGCAACCATCCTGACAGCAGTTCTTGCCGCCTCACTGCTTACAGGATGCGGAAAGACCGGACCAAAGAGTGGAGCGACAGACAATCAGACATCGGCAGATCAGACAACATCGGATAAGGCATCAGATGAGAAATCAGAAGACAAAAATTCAGATGCATCAAACGAGGGTCATGGAACTCTTAAGGTTTCATTCCTTCCGGGCAATATACGAATTGCGGTAAATATACTGGCCTTGGAAAAAGGATATTTTGAGGAAGAGGGAGTTACGGTAGAGCCGGTCAATATTTCAGGACAGGAAGCACTTACGGCGATTGACGGAGACGGAGATCAGGTCGATATATTAAATGTAGGTTTTGTCCCGGACCTTCAGGCAATCGGATCCGGACTGGACATCACGGTAATTGGCGGTACAGCCGTTGAAGGCGGTGCAATCATTGCAAAAACCGGAAATGAGGCAGCTTATCAATCGGGTGATACCAAGATCAACATTGATGCAATCACAAATGCAAAACTTGGATTTGTAAGAAATGAATCCTCATGGGTAGTTACCAGACAGTATCTGCTGGATAACGGAGTATCTGAGGATGTGATTGCAAAGATTGAAGATGAAAGCAGCGGCAATATTTCCTACTACGCAGACGAGACAGCAGTGGCACAGGCAGTACAAAAAGGCGAGGTAGAAGTTGGATTCCTTCCAATGGAATATGCACTTTTATACGGAGATGCATATGACCTTTCTGTAGTAGCAGCGGCGGGAGATTTGCAGGAAAATTACGTATGCTGCCGTGAAGTTACCGCATCAAAGCGTCTTGCTGAAAAATATGATTCCTTTGTAGCATATGAAAAAGCAAGGATCAGGGCATTTGAGTATTATAAGCAGGGTGAGACGGACGACACAGTCAAAAAAGACGTAATCTCCACCGTTTCCCAGTATTCCGGCAAGGAAGCTGATTATGTGGAGACCTATCTCTACGGAGGCATCACAAAGTACGCAACCGATCCAAATAAGGGTGGAATTGTAAAATACGTCGAGGCGGCTTCAAATTCAGGACTGCTTGACAGTGCCGGAGTTGATTTTTCATCCTATGACATCACAAAGAACATAGATACATCCGCATATGAGGAAGCAGTTACAGAGCTTGTAGAGGAAAATCCAGAAGATGAGTTCTATCAGGATCTTTTGAAACAGTATCAGGAAGATAATGCCAAATAAATGAAACCGGCTAAATGACATGTAACAGACAAGATCAAATGAATTGTATCGTGCAAACAAGATCAAAAAAGCACTATCAAGAAGATAAGAGGAGAAATAATCATGGCTTTAGATATTTATACAGATGAGGAAGCAAGAATTCATGCACAGGAGGTTGGAGTGGATCCGAGACCGATGGAGACGAAATCTGAGATCGATGAGAGAGGCGCCTTTATCAGACAGCCCAATGCATTTATTAAACCATTTGGTGAAGGCGCAGATGATAATCATGCGGAAGCAAACCGTTATGCGATCTACTGGGCACATGGCTGCCACTGGTCAAACAGACCGGTAATTGTCAGAGATATTCTTGGACTTACCGATGTAATCCGTGACGTGGCAACCACATATACAGGAGAAAGTGACATATACGGACACGGATTTGCGGATCAGCCAGAACACAAAGATCCGGTATGCGGAGCATATTTCCTCAGCCAGTTTTACAAAAATGCCGATCCGGGATTTAGAGGAAGAGCTACGACCCCTGCATTTGTGGACGTGAAGGAGAAAAAGACTGTCAATAATGATTATCATAGACTGTCTAATTATATCGAGGTTCAGTTTAGAAAATTCCAGCCGGCAGACGCTCCGGATCTGTATCCGGTAAAATATCGTAAGGAAATCGATGAATTTAACGATTGGCTGTTCCCTACGGTTAATAACGGTCACTATCGGATGGCCTTCTGCCAGACCTGGGAAGCTTACGATGAGGCATATCAGGATTTCTTCGATGCGATTGAAAAACTTGATAAGCGTCTTGAAACCAACAGATTTATCTTTGGCGATTACATCACAGATTCTGATGTCAGACTCTATGTGACACTGGTTCGCTGGGAGATAAGCTATTATCGCAATGTCGGCCCGATTAAGAAACGTATTCCTGAATATAAGAATGTATGGGGATATGTAAAAGATTTATATTCACTTCCGGTATTCAAAAAGTATACATTTTTTGAGTTTTCCGAAGATGAGGGAGGATTCTTCGAAAGCTTCCCGAGACGTATTGCGGCACAGGTGCCGTATGATGAGCTTTGGAAGACGGATGGAAGCCGCAAGGCATTATCCGCAGATCCGGAGAATGTATACAAAAAGCATCCCGAGGGAGAGACAGCAGAGGATTATCAGTCTGTAATTTCCGCTACGAAATGGAATTCTCCTGACTGGGCAGACAGAGATTCCAGAAACCGCGTTCTGTCACAGGATGCTTCGATCAATCCGATTGAGTCAAAATTAAGAGATTAAGAGAGGCATAAAATATGAGTTTGGCAGCCAAAATACAGATACGGGATGTTTCCTTTGATTATATAGATAAAAAAAGAAAATTTACGGCATTGGATCATGTCAGTCTGGATATTCATGCAGGTGAATTTGTCTGCATCCTTGGATTTTCGGGATGCGGAAAATCCACTCTGTTGGGGCTGCTGAACGGATTAAATAAAGCAAGTTCGGGAGAAATCCTACTGGATGGAGAAAAGCTTACGGGCCCGGGCCCTGACCGCGCGGTGGTATTTCAGGAATATTCACTGTTCCCGTGGCTTACAGTAAAGGGAAATATACTTTTTGGGATCAGACAGAGCAAAAAGAAATATACAAAGGCACAGCGGGATAAAAAACTTCAGGAATATCTTGAAAATGTAGGACTCACAGGCGCAGCGAACCTTTATCCGAATCAGTTAAGCGGAGGCATGAAGCAGCGCGCGGCGGTTGCCAGGGCACTGGCATTGGAGTCGGAGATTCTTTTATTTGACGAACCATTCGGAGCTATCGACCCGAAAATGCGTCAGGAATTGCAGGAGCTGGTTTCAAAGCTTTGCACAAGGGAGAAAAAAACGGCTGTTTTTGTCACCCACGATATCGATGAGGCGATTCTTCTTGCGGATCGGATCGTAGTGATGGAACCCGGTAAGATCAGCCGTGTGATAAATGTTGATTTGCCAAGACCTAGAACTAAGAATGACCTTATGAGTACAGCGGCATACAGCCGGCTTTACCGGGAACTGATTTCCAGCTTTTACTCCTATGTGGGAAAACATATAGATGCGGAGGTGGCACTGTGAAAAAGATACTTCTTCCGGCAAATTATTATGTGGAATACGCGATTGCTGCGGTATTATTTGCTGTAAATATCATACTGACGCTGGAATTTCCATATTTTACGGAACATAAGGCTTATTATGACAGCGGCGTCTATGTGTTTGTGCTGATTCTGACATTTGCAGTCTATACATTGCTGCTTCATCTTACCAAAAGAAAAAGCCATTCCGATATTGCAGTGATAATGTTTGGCTTTTTTATATTCTGGGAGGTTGGTTATAAAACAGGACTTTTTCATAATGATCTTCTGATTCCGTCCCCGGAAGGCCTGTTTCACGTATTTGTGGAAAAACCTGATGAGATTATAAGTGACGTGACAGGTTCTCTTGCACTGTTATTCTGGGGCTTCTTTCTGGCAATCTTATTCGGAACAGTCCTTGGAATGTTTGCAGGACTGGTTAAAAGAGTCAGGGAAGTACTGCTTCCGATGTCAAATGTTATCACTCTTATTCCACCGCTTATGTTTTCAGCATACCTGATAATGGCATTTACCACATTCCGTCAGGCAGCGATTGCCGTCATATTCTTTGCGGTATTTTGGCCGACATTTCAGGGAACGGTAGCCAGAGTCGGACAGATAGATAAATCCATCATAAATGCGGCAAAAACCATGGGAGTGACGACACCGGAGATGCTTATAAAGGTAATATTCCCGTTTTGCCTTCCTGAGATTATCAAGAGTATTTCAAAGAGCCTAAGAGGTGCTTTCATGTGTCTGTCGGGAGCCGAAATGCTTGGTATGAATCAGGGAATCGGTTATTTCATTGAAAAATATAAGGCATTTGCGGATTACAGATGCGTTCTGGCAGGCATTATTGCGGTTGCTGTAATTACTACGCTTATAGATGTTGCGGTAAATAAGATTGAGAAAAATGTAATCAGATGGGAGTGATACTATTGGAAGCCAGAAGAGTAGAAAAAGAGTGGGAACGTGCCGGTGTTTACTACATCAGGACAGAAGCCATGGTATTTGGGTTTGATTTGCCGCTTTACGGAGAATTTGCCGATGATACAGTGGATGGCAACTACATACTGGTTTTGGACGATGATCAGAAACCATTAAGTACCAATCGACTGCACCTGATGCCGGAAAAGGGTTATGTGAAGATAGAGCGTGTTGCTACTATAAGCACTTCAAGGCATCTGGGAGCCGGAAAATTAGGAATAGAGGCAGCAGAGCAATGGGCCAGAGAACTTGGCTATCATAAGGCGGTCATTACAAGCCGTGAAGAAGCAGTGGGATTTTATCAGAAACTGGGATATACGGTAAGAAATGACATGAATGCGGATACACTGGAACCAAAGACAAAAGATGATCCGGTTCGAGAGGATCGAGATCCAAGGTTTATTTGCGTATATATGGAAAAGGAACTGTAAAAATGAGCAGAATTTATCACGGAATAGAAGAATTGGTCGGTCATACACCGCTGGTGGAGCTGGATCGATATGAAAAGAAAAAAGGATACAGAGCGCATATTTTGGCAAAGCTTGAGTCTTTTAATCCGGCGGGTTCGGTAAAGGACAGGGCAGCGCTAAATATGATTCTTGAGAAGGAAAAATCAGGAGAATTAAAGCCGGGCGGAACCATCATCGAAGGAACTTCGGGAAATACAGGAATTGCCATTGCGGCTATCGGTGCAGCCAGGGGATACAAGGTAAAAATCTGCATGCCTGAAGATGCAACCGTGGAGAGAAGGACACTTATAAGGTCCTACGGCGGAGATGTTATACTTACTCCGGCAGCAGATAAGATGGGCGGCGCCGGAAAAGCTGTGGAAGAGCTTCTTGCAGACGACGAAAATGCAGTTGCAATGGGTCAGGGAATAAATCCCAATAATCCAGATGCTCATTATCGTTCCACCGGACCGGAAATCTGGGAAGATACGGACGGTAAGGTTGATATTTTGGTAGCCGCATCGGGAACAGGCGGGACCATATCCGGAATAGGTCATTTCCTGAAAGAAAAGAATCCGGACATAAAGGTTGTCGCAGTAGAGCCTACCGGAAATGCCGTATTAAACGGCGGCAAACCGGGACCACACAAGATTCAGGGAATCGGGGGCGGACCCACCCCGCCGGTAACAGATGAGTCCCTATTTGATGAAGTCATAGATGTAACAGATGAAGATGCCTATGAAGCGGCAAGAGAACTGCCGAGAACAGAAGGAATTTCTATCGGAATTTCAGCTGGAGCTGCGCTTTGGGCTGCCGGCAAACTGGCATCAAGAGAAGAAAATCAGGGTAAAACCATAGTGGTAATCTTTCCGGATAACGGAGATCATTATTTATCCGGAGATCTGTATGAATACTAGCGCAACAAAACATAATTTTCTCTTGCCAATCTCTATAAAGAAGTGTATAGTAATGTTGCGTAGTTGGGTGTTGCCATATCGACATTGTAACTATCTGCAGAAAAATAAATAATAGGCAAACCTGTTGAAAAGCAGGGACGCAAAGCCGAAAGGGGCTAAGGCCGGACATATCCGGTTATGCCAGCCGGTTGCTGCCCGTTTTGCAGACATTTACTTGTATCGAAGAAGATAGAGATAAAGACATAGATATAGAAGAGATACGGGTACTGATAGATGGGTACGATAGTTTAAATACATTATGCATATATACGATGTGCGACAGGGAATACAGAATATGACAGCTTTATAGGTAATGTACGTGGTTATGATTGAATAATGATATTTACAGGGGAAGTTCCGGCTTTTGATGGCACGGAACTTCTTTTTTTGCGTTAGTTATAGGGAATTTCTCAGCAATTTATTGTCAGATGCGGTAAAATATACACAGGATGGCGGCAAGATTCGTTTTTATATCGAAGAATGTGATGAAAAATCATCTGCTTATGCAAAATTTAGATTTATTGTAAAAGATAACGGTCTGGGCATGGCAATTACCAGAAATCTGGCAGAAATAAAAGCTCTGGTAAAGACAATCAGAGATATAAAATCCGGCGGCCGGGGGGCAGCACATTGAGAAAAAGAGGGCTGCATTTTGATATGCGCCGGAGGACACTTTTGTAACGAATATAGGATGGATGAACTGATAAACATGAATTATATAAGAGAAAAACACAGAACAGCCGGAAAACTTTGCAAATGGCTGCTGGCAGCGGGAGTCATAGCTTCCGCTATGGCGACTCTGACGGGATGTCAGAAACAGCAGACTGATAAAACAAAAACAAGCACCGGAGAGGTTATCAAAGTAGGCATTGACAGGTTTGAGCCATACAGTTACCTGGATATCAACGGTGAATATGCGGGAATAGATATTGAGCTTGCCACAAAGGCATTTGAAAAACTGGGATATGAACCGGAATTTCAGATTATTTCATGGGAAGATAAGGACGAATATCTTGAAGACGGAACCATTGACTGTATCTGGAGCTGTTATTCCATGACAGATCGAGAGGACAAATATCAGTGGGCGGGACCGTACATGTACAGCCGTCAGGTGGTGGCTGTGCGCACTGACAGTGATATCTATACGCTTGATGATTTGAAGGATAAAAGAGTGGCTGTACAGGCTACAACAAAGGCGGAGAACCTTTTTCTTCATATAGTCGAATCATCTCTGCCAGAGGTAAGGCAAGTCAACAGTTTTTCAAGCACTGAGGAGATATTTGCGATGCTGCGCAAGGGTTATGTGGACGCGATTGCCGGTCATGAAGCCTTGATTGGCAAGCTGACTGACAATGGCACGGGTGCGTACAGGATGCTTGAGGAGAGCTCTTATATGTCAGAAATTGGGGTGGCATTTGCCAAGGGAACTCATAAGGAACTGGCAGGGAAGCTTAAAGAGGTTCTTGAGGAAATGAAAGAGGACGGAACCATAGGAGAAATTGCGGAAAAATATGGCCTTGATCCGGAAAAAACTGTGTGGGGAGGACAGACGGATGAAAACTAAGATATACAAAAATTTCAGTCTGATCCTTTTGGGCGTGCTTGTTCTGATGGGGACGATACTGTTTTGCTTTTTTCAGGCTAGTGACAGGAATAATCTGAAAAATACGCTGGAAGAAATCATTTCATTTACCAAACTTCGTATCAATCGCTATGATACATTCAGAACCAACGATCAGGTCAAGAGCCTGGTACGTCTCCTGGATAAATCCACGGAGCTTAGTGCCGTTATGGGTGAGCGGGATGATTTTGACCGTGATATGCTGGATGCTTACGCCGACGAGCAGAGATTAAGCGGAATTCTGGTTCTTGATAAAGAGCTGCAGGTTGTAATGAAAACTTCTAAGGATACGGAATCCGAGAAACTCTGGGGAGAAATGATACAGAGTACCTATGTTAAGGATATAGTGAATTATCCGCAGAAAACCTATACGACACGGATGACAGTTGACGGAGATATTTATGATTTTGCGGCAGTGACCCGTAGAGATGATGCCGGAATACTGATTACATATCTTAAGAAGGATCAGGTAAATACGGTATACGGAGATCTGACCCTGGATTCTTTATTTGCGGATTTTCCGTTTGAAATGAATGGTGTCGTGGTTGTCTGTGAAGGAGACCGCGTGGTCAGCAGCAATAAGTCAAGGCTTCTGTATAAGTCGGTTGAAGAATGCCAAAAATTATTTAGCGGTGGCTTTGATCAGGACTCGGAATCAATTGTAAAATTGAAATCTGACCAGGGTGTCTGGTACGGAAAACGTGATGCAACCGATAACTATACCATCTACACGTTTTTCCCGGCGTCGCAGGTGTTTATGAAGAGAAATATTGTATGCGGCATATACATCCTGGTGGCGGTTGTCATCTATCTGATTCAGTTGCTTGGCAGAAGCAAATCAGAAAAAGAGGCACTTGCAAGGGAACAGAAACGTCTGCGTATTATCAATGCCATCGGACGGGCATATTCTTCCATTACACTCTTAGATCTGCGTACGCAGACCGTGGAGATCGTAAAAGGACTTGAGACGGAAAAAAGCGTGGATGGAAGAGGCGGATTTCAGAAATCAGTCCAGGAGGACTATATAAGAAGAAATATCGCAGAAGCGTATCGCAACGCATATCTTGAATATCTTGATATGACAACCGTCGTGGACCGGCTTAAAGGTAAACCATCACTTTCTCTTACGGTTCAAAAAAATGACGGGAGCTGGATGCTTTCACTTATTGTACCGCAAAGATATGATAAAAACGGAGAGCTAGATGCTGTACTATTGGCCAACAGGGACGTGACGGCTGAGAAAAAGCATGAAATGAAGCAGGATCTGGCTTTAAGAAATGCGCTGGCAGCAGCGGAGCATGCGAGCAAGGCCAAGACGGTATTTTTAAATAATATGTCCCACGATATCCGAACACCGATGAATGCCATCATTGGATTTACGGCTCTGGCTGTCAGCCATATCGATAATCAGGCTCATGTGCTGGAATATCTGAAAAAGATAAATACAGCAGGAAAGCACCTGTTAAGTCTTATAAACGATGTGCTTGATATGAGCCGTATTGAAAACGGAAGTGTCAAGATTGAGGAGGCAGATGTGCATCTTCCGGATGTTTTGCATGATCTTAGGGCCATCATTCAGGGTAACATCGGTGCGAAACAGCAGGATCTTTATATCGATACACAGGATGTGGTTCATGAGGATATACTGACAGATAAGCTGCGTCTGAATCAGGTACTTTTAAATATCATCAGCAATTCAGTGAAATTTACGCCTGTAGGTGGTATGATCAATGTGCGTGTTACCGAGAGACCATGCTTAAAGACGGGATACGCAACCTATGAATTCAGAATCAGGGACAACGGAATCGGTATTGACGATAAATTCCAGGAACATATTTTTGATTCCTTTTCAAGAGAACAGTCTGTGACTGAGAGCGGTATCCAGGGCACCGGACTGGGTCTTGCCATCGTAAAAAATATAGTAGATATGATGGGAGGCACTATTGCGCTCAAAAGTGTGAAGGGACAGGGAAGTGAGTTTACTGTCACACTGGACTGCAAGATTGCAAATAGGACAGTGCAGTATGAGCCGATACCTGAATTAAAAGGAACAAGGGCACTGGTGGTGGATGATGATGCAAATAACTGCATGAGCGTCTGCAAGATGCTTCGCAAGATTGAGATGCAGGCAGACTGGACAACTACAGGAAAAGAAGCAGTGATGCGCGCCAGAGAGGCATGGGAAGAGAGAAGGGCGTTTTCAGCTTATATTATCGACTGGATGATGCCGGATATGAACGGTATCGAGACGGTAAGAAGAATCAGGAGAGAGATCGGAAACGATACACCTATCATCATACTGACGGCCTATGATTGGACTGATATTGAGGAGGAGGCACGTGAGGCCGGAGTGACGGCTTTCGTAGCTAAGCCACTCTTTTTATCAGAACTTAGGAAGGTGTTAAGTACTCCCGCCCCGTTACATAAAAAGGCAGAAAAGAAATCTGACAACCGTCATGCGGGCAGGAAGATTTTGCTGGCGGAGGACAACGAACTGAATCAGGAGATTGCGGTTACAATTCTTGAAGAAGCCGGAATGGCGGTTGATGCGGTAAGCGACGGAACTGATGCCGTGGAGAGGATGGCATCGGCAGCTGAGGATCAGTATGATATAATTCTTATGGATATCCAGATGCCGCGGATGGATGGCTATACGGCTACACGCGAGATCAGAACACTGGACAATAACAAAAAAGCGAATATTCCAATCATCGCCATGACGGCAAATGCCTTTGAAGAAGACAGGCAGAAGGCATTTGAGGCAGGTATGAATGGACATATCGCAAAGCCAATCAATATTCAGACAATTCTGGAGACGTTTGATGAGATATTTAAGGAATAATTGAAACACATATTGAAATATTAATTGAAATTATAAAGGAATAAATGTAATAAGATGGATTTAAAAAGTGCGGTTGTAACGGAAGGCAGGAGATGGAATGACAGCAAAAAATACAATCAATAATTATTATATAAATGAACTTAAAGAAAAAAAGGCACACATCCAAAATGATGCAATAAAGCAGCTTTTTAGAGAAAAAAAGGATGCAGAAGCCCTTGTAAAGCTGATTGCACCGGAATATATGGGTGTATACATAGTAGACAGGGAGACTGATTACTTTCGTGATATTATCGGACCCGGGTATTTCAGGAAAATTGTGAAAAAAAGTGATGGATGTTATACAGATGCCCTGAAAATGTACAGGGATCAATATGTTTTAGAAGTGGATCGAGACAATTTTTCAAGGCTTTGGGACTATGACAGCATATATGAGACGCTTAAGTCCGGGGAAGAGGTTTATTTTTCTTACAGAAAGACAGACGGGGTTCATGTCGGGCTCAGAATACACAGCTATTCAGAGCGGGAGGACGACAGTAATCTGTCTGTATGGATATACACGAATGAAAAATTAAAAGATGAGCTGTATGAGGCTCGGGACGATAACCAACTAAAGAATGAGATACTTTCTGCGATTGGCAAAACTTATTATTATATTTCAAGAATCGATTTGGAAGCCGATCGCTATGAGGTCGTAACGGGTGCAGAGAATTTTAGGGGTGATGTGAAACTTGAGGACTGCTTCAGTAAAACACTCTTGCATAACTGCGGAAGGTTAGTCGCACCGGCATATCTCGCGGATTTTCTGAAATTTGTAGATCCTTCTACCATGGCCGATCGCCTGAAGGATGAGGAATCGATTTCCATGGAATACCGTCTGCTGAACGGAAACTGGCATAAGGCCAGACTTATTGTAAAGAAAAAAAATGAACAGGGGCGTGTTACTCATGTCCTGTGCGCAGTAAGAAATATCAGCGATGAAAAGAGAAGAGAAAAGCAGCTTGCCATGGAGGCCGCAGAGGCAAGGCACGAGGTGATAGAAAAAACACGCTTCCTGTCCAATATGAGCCATGATATCCGCACACCTATGAATGGAATCATAGGTATGATTGACATAGCGGAACAATACCCGGATGATTACAAGGTACAGGAAAAGTGCAGAAAGAAGATAAAAGAACTGTCCGGTTATCTGGTCTCCATAATCAATAATGTTCTGGATATGAATAAGCTTCAGTCTGATGATTTCGTTATTCAGGATATGCCTTTTGACATAACCGATATGCTGAGAACAGCCAATAAAGATGCACAGATAAAGGCAGAGGAAAAAGAAATTAAATATGAGATAGATTGGGAAAAAAGCAGGATCAGTCACCGCTATCTTGTGGGAAATCCAATGTATGCAGCGAGAATTTTAGCCATTCTGGCAGATAATGCAATCAAATTTTCGACCGTCGGGAGCAATATATCTGTATGGTGTACAGAGAAAATGATCGATGATGAAACCACAGGCTTTACATTTTACTGTCAGGATAATGGCTGCGGCATGAGCAAGGAATTTGCAAAGCGTGCGTTTGCTCTCTTTTCCCAGGAGGACGAAGGCAGTCGTACCAGGTATCAGGGCGTAGGACTGGGACTTTCGATTGCAAAGGGACTGACAGACAGACTGCACGGCACCATCCGTCTGGAAAGCGAAAAAGGAGTCGGAACTACCGCGATTGTAGAGATACCATTTAAAATATGCAGTTCTGAGAATGCGGAAAATATCAGAGATTATAGTAATATTGATCTTAACGGACTGCGTGCACTTGTCGTGGAAGATAATGAACTTAATATGGAAATCGCCAGATTTATTCTGGAAGAGATAGGACTTAAGGTAGAATGTGCATCGGATGGCATGGAAGCTGTTGAAATGTTTGAAAAGTCAGAGCCGGGATATTATGATGTGATTCTTATGGATATTATGATGCCGAGATTAAACGGACTCGATGCAACACGGAAAATACGGATATTGAAACGTAAAGATGCCGGAGAAATACCGATTATTGCAATGTCTGCCAACACATTTGCTGAGGACAGAATAAAAAGCCGGCTTGCCGGGATGGATGCACATCTTGCGAAGCCGCTGGATAAAAAAGAGATAACAGAAGAGCTGAAAAAATGTCTGTCAAAAAAGTTGTTGGGGGTTGACTGTTGATTAAGGAGAAGGTTTAGTGAGAAGAGTATGGAATAAGGCCATCGTCTGTCTGCTTGCGATGGGGTTTATCGGATGCCTGCTTACAGGCTGTGCGGGGGAAAATGCTGCAGAAAGTGATGAAAAACTTCCGCTCATAAAGGTTGGGAGTGATTCTTATCCGCCCTATAATTATCTGGATGAAGATGGTGTCGCTACAGGCATAGATGTGGAACTTGCCACAGAAGCATTCCGGCGGATGGGCTATGATACGGAGTTTGTATACATTGACTGGGAGCGGAAGAAGGAACTGGTGGAGGACGGAACCATTGACTGTATTATGGGATGCTTTTCCATGGAAGGGCGTCTTGATGACTATAACTGGGCAGGTTCATATATGGTAAGTAATCAGGTTGTGGCGGTAAAGGAGGACAGCGATATCTATACGCTGGCTGCCCTGGAAGGAAAGAAGGTAGCAGTACAGTCTACCACCAAGCCGGAGGGGATCTTTATGAACCGGACAGATGAGAGAATACCGCAGCTTGCACAGCTGATAAGTCTGGAAAAAAGAGAACTGATGTATACATTCCTGGCCAAGAACTATGTGGACGCCATTGCTGCCCATGAGACTTCTATTTTACAATATATGAAGGATTATGATGTCAGTTACAGGATACTGGATGAGAAGCTTATGACTGTGGGCATAGGTGTGGCATTTGCGAAGGATGACGATAGGGGAATCTGCGAAGAGCTGGATAAGACACTTGAAGATATGAGACTGGATGGCACCTCTGAGAAGATTGTCGGGAAATATCTGGAGAATCCGGAAAAATATCTGGAGGTGGATCAGCTTGCTTATTAAAAATAAATCCAGAAATATAAAATTTATCTGTGCTTCGGTAGCGGTTGGAATCATTATTTTGAGCATCTCAATATTTTGTATGATTAAAATGTATCAGAATAATGCCGAGAAACTGATGCTAAAAAACGCAAATTACATGAAGGTACAGTGCGCAACTTATTCGCATTACAACAACGGGGCGGAGACACAGGCATTGCTGCGTGCCATCGAGAGCAATAATCAGGTACGAAACAATCTGAAACGTGATGCTAAGACAAATGTTGCTCTTGATGAGACATTGCTTAAGCGCTATGCAGATGAACTGTGGCTGCAGGGAATAGTGCTCCTTGATAAAAACGGCAACAAAGTCAGCGGATATGCAAAGGATGAAGAGGTAGAGCATACTCTGCTTACACATTTTAGCAGGGGAACTGTACTTGGCGGTGAGGGCAATGCCGAGAGAAGCTATACGCAGAGGATCTATCTGGAAAATGGCGGTTACATCAATATGGCGGCGACCTCAAGGACAGATGCTCCGGGTATGGTGCTTACATATTATTATATAACACCGGAATGTGCACAGATGTACTCACTGACCTTGCAAAGCCTCCTGGAGGGATACAGAAACGCATCTGACGGAACTATCATGATAGCAGACGAGGGACGGGTAATTGTCTGTAATGATGCGGAAAAGATCGGACAGAGCACCGCAGACAATGCGATAGTACAGGCGCTTAAGGAGGCAGCAGATAGCCACCATATCACACATATCTCCCAAATGAAGAGTTATGGGGTGATGATCAAGCAGAGAGATTATTATATTTATACTTATATGCCTGATGCGGTTGTATATTCGGGGCTGTGGCAAAATGCCCTTATGATTGCAATTTTGTATGCATGTGTTTCCACGCTTTTGCTGGGGATTCTCGGAAGATCTGACAGACAGCATTACAAGCTTGAGCAGGAACAGGAGGCAGAGTATAGAAAGGAGCTTGAGGAGGCGGCAAAGAAGGCGGATGCGGCCAATGCAGCCAAGACACAGTTTCTGCAGCGCATGAGTCACGATATCCGCACGCCCATCAACGGAATCATAGGTATGCTGCAGGTGGCTGATTATTATGCAAAAGACCTAGATAAGCAGGAAGAATGCCGAAACAAAATCAGGGATGCATCAAAGCTATTGCTGGAGCTGATAAATGAAGTGCTGGATATGGGAAAACTGGAGTCCGGAGAAATAGTGATGGAGGAGCAGCCGTTTGATCTTAAAGCGGTAGTGGATGAGGTAATCGTTGTCATCGACAAACTGGCAGTCGAGCAGGGCATTACCCTCAATCAGGAAAATTGCGGTATTACCCACCGGTATCTGATTGGCAGTGTGTCACATGTTAAAAGATTGATCATGAATATCATGTCCAATGCCGTCAAGTATAATAAGCCGGGCGGAAGCATAACGGTCAGATGCAGGGAACTTGAAAGCAAAAAAGAGGGATATGCCGTCCTGGAATTTACCTGTGAAGATACAGGCATCGGCATGAGCAAGGAATATCAGAAAAAAATCTTTGAACCATTTACGCAGGAAAATGAAAAGTCACAGGCAAAATACGGAGGTTCAGGTCTTGGCATGCCGATTGCAAAGGGACTGGTAGAAAAGATGAACGGAACACTTAACTTTACCAGTGAAGAGGGAAAAGGTACTACATTTGTTACGACGATTCCGTTTCGTATCGATATGACTCATGGTGTGGAAGAGGCAAAAGAAGGTCAGAAAACAGCCGATTATTCGGTAAAAGGATATAAGGTTCTGCTGGTTGAGGACAATGAGCTTAATATGGAAATCTCGCAATTTGTCCTTGAAACGGCGGGGACGGTTGTAACTAAGGCATGGAATGGCAAGGAGGCGGTGGAAATCTTTTCATCATCCGAATCAGGAACCTTTGATGCGATCATTATGGATGTCATGATGCCGGTGATGGACGGATATACGGCAACATCTGTAATACGTGCCATGAAGAGGGAGGATGCGAAGACAATCCCGATCATCGCCATGACGGCCAATGCCTTTACCGAAGACCGTATCAAGGCAAGAAAAGTCGGGATGAGCGCTCATATTGCAAAGCCGCTGGATGCGGCAAAACTCATAGAAATACTGCATAAGCTGACCAGCAGATACAAAACGCTCAAACAGTAATGAATTTTTCGTGAGTCTATGTTATAATGTAATGAGTCCAAAAGAAAAACAAGCGTCTGCAAAGCAGACATTTGTTTTTCTTGGACCATTAACGAACGAACCGCCTGCGTTAGCAGGCAGTGGAGTGCGTCAGCACGAGGTTCGTGAGTCTATGATTGAGTCCAAAAGAAAAACAAGCAACTTAAATTTAAGGAGAAAAAGCTGATGGCTAAGGGGAATAATACAAAAGCAAAGATTGCCCGTGTAGCATGGAAATTATTTCATGAGAAGGGATACGAAGAGACAACGATTGATGAGATTATTCTCCAGTCGGGGACCTCTAAGGGAAGTTTTTATCACTATTACAGTGGAAAAGATGAGCTTCTGGTGGCGCTTCCCGAGATTTTTGATGCAAAGTATGAAGAAGTCATGCAGACGCTGGATCCTGAGATGGACACCTTTGAGAAACTCATGATTCTCTGCTACAGTGTCCACGATCTTATAGAGACGGATGTGCCGGTAGGACTGTTGGCTTCGCTATATTCATCCCAGGTTGTGACTAAGGGAGACAAACATCTGCTCAATCAGAACCGTTATTATTATAGGATGATCAATCAGCTGGTGGATGAAGGGCAGCGCCGCGGGCAGATTACGAGCAGCATGCCATATTATGAGATCGCTCATTTGTATGCACTCTGTGAGAGGGCTATTATTTATGATTATTGCATATCCAATGGCAATTATTCATTAGGAGAATATACCAGGAGAACGATGCCGCTGCTCTTTGGCGGTGTCAGGGTGGAGAAAAAGGCGGAGACTTGATGTTAACCGCCTTTTCTGATCGAAAGTTATAGAATGCTGGTTTCCGGATGCGGGGATTTGCTCAAAGGATTCTGAATGAAAGGGACAGATAGATGGAAAATAATGAACATAATGAACAGGAGTTTATAAATATTGTCAATGCGACAGAAAATAATCTGAAGCATGTATCGCTTAAAATACCAAAGAAAAAGATTACGGTTTTTACCGGAGTATCGGGCTCTGGTAAATCTTCGCTGTGTCTGGATACGATTGCGGCAGAGTCAAGAAGAGAGCTCAACGTCACATTTCCAAGCTTCGTACAGCAATTTTTGCCGAAATACGGCCGCCCGGAAGTGGAGCGAATGGAAAATCTTCCGGTTACCATAGTGATTGACCAGAAAAAACCGGTCGCAAATTCACGTTCTACAGTGGGCACATATACTGATATTTACGCATTGCTCAGACTTCTTTTTTCACGCGTCGGAAAACCGTTTGTGGGATATTCGGACAGCTTCTCTTTCAATCATCCCAGCGGAAAATGCGAGCGATGCGAGGGGCTGGGAGTTGTGACTGAGCTGGATATACATAAGCTGGTTGACTTTGATAAATGCTTAAATGATGAAGGGGTTATCAAATGGCCGGCTTTTACAACAGGCGCCTGGAGATGGAAGAGATACGCCTACAGCGGATTGTTTGACCTTGATAAAAAGATAAAAGACTATTCTAAGGAAGAGATGGATCTTTTCCTTTATTCACCACAGATCCGCCTCAAAAATCCGCCGGCAAACTGGCCGAAATCCGCAAAGTACGAGGGTATTTATCCCCGCATGTACAGGAGTATCATTACTTCCAAGGAGGGCCAGCTTCATAAAAAGGAGCTGGACCGTATTGTCAGTACATTTACATGTCCGGACTGCCATGGGGCGAGACTCAATGAAAAGATTCGCAGCTGCCTTATAAACGGAAAAAATATCTGTGAGGTTTCCGACATGCCTATTCCCGAGGCAGCAGAGTTCATCAATAAGATTGATGACCCGCTGGCCCGCGATATAAAAACCGAGATTCTTAAACGTTTGAATGCACTTATTGAAATAGGCCTTAAATATCTGTCGCTCAGCCGTGGTACCGATACGCTTTCAGGCGGTGAAGCCCAGAGAATCAAAATCGCCAGGTATATCAATTCCCCGCTTACAGATATGATGTATGTTCTGGATGAGCCAAGTGTCGGACTGCATTCAAGAGATATCCAGAATCTTAAAAATTCGCTGATTAAGCTGAAAGAGCATGGAAATACGGTTATGATCGTGGAACATCACCGGGAAGTCATTTCACTTGCAGACCATATTGTGGATATGGGGCCTGAAGCAGGCATAAACGGTGGACAGATCATGTATCAGGGCAGTTATGAGGGACTTTTGAAGGCAGATACGGTGACAGGACGTATGCTGCGAACAAAGACTCCTATCAAAATGGAGTACAGAAAGCCCACAGGCTGGTATCAGGTTGAACATGCAAATCTGCATAATCTTAAGGATATAAGCGTAAAACTCCCGCTAGGCATTATGACGGTTATCGCCGGTGTGGCAGGTTCAGGAAAAAGCTCTTTGATGGAATACTTTACCAGCCAGTATCCCGGCGAGGTTATCTCTATCAGACAGAAGGATATAGGTATTAATTTAAGATCCACTCCTGCCACATATCTCGAAATAGCGGACGAGATCAGGTCATTATTTGCCAAGGTCAACCATGTTGCGCAAAGTTATTTCAGCTTCAACTCCAAGGGGGCCTGCCCTGCGTGCCAGGGAAAAGGTGTGATTATATCGGATATGGCATATATGGACTCGATAGAGACAGTTTGTGAGGTATGCCACGGAACCAGATACTCTGACGAAGTCCTTAAATATCTGTATAACGGGAAAAATATCGCTGAGGTTATGGATATGACGGTACGTCAGGCTATCAGATTTTTTGAAAATACGGACTTTGTCAAAAAACTTGATACCCTGGTACAGGTCGGACTTGGTTATCTGCATCTGAATCAGTCCATGACGACGTTATCCGGCGGTGAGCTTCAGAGAGTAAAACTTGCCAGCAAGCTGGATGAGCGCGGACAGATATTTATTTTGGATGAGCCGACCGACGGACTTCACCTCGATGATATCAGAAGGCTGATGAAACTCTTTAACAAGATGACGGATCAGGGCAATACACTCTTTATCATCGAACACAGCCTTGATGTCATGAAGGATGCGGATTATATAGTAGAGCTTGGACCTGAGGGAGGTCTGGCCGGAGGAGAGATTCTCTTTACAGGCACACCGAAGGAGATGCTTGAGGCAGAAAAAAGTGTGACCAGAGAATATCTGAAGGAAAGTTTATAATAATAGTAGAAAACAATTGAGAGCCAGCCGCCAAAATGCTTTGTATTTTGGCGGCTGGCTCTGAGCAATTATATGTGTTTTTTTGCATCCTTAAAAAAAGCAGCTACAATCAGTATGATGATAAACGCTATCGGAAATGCCGCTATTATGGATACGGTCTGCAGGTTTGCCATCGAGCTGTCGCTGAAGATAAGAACCATAGGCAGTAGAATCAGGCTTAGAGACCAGAAGGTTTTAATCGCTATATTTGGCTCATCATCACTGGTCAGATTCTTATAAGAATATGCAGATGCAACTAGGACGATTGCATCAAAGCTTGTGGCATAAAAAGCAATCATGGCGGCTGCCAGTAGCAGTAAAACCATCGGGGCAAGCGGGAGAGTGCGGATGATGGCAGTGATTGTAGAATAAAGGTCACCACTTGCGGCATAAAGTCCGCATACATCCAGTTTACCGAATACCTGAAGCCCCAGACTGTAGTTTCCAAGTATAATAAAGCTTATAAAGGTACCTCCGAGACCGAATACATAGCCTCCGAGTATGGTCTGTCTGATCGTGCGTCCCCTGGAGATTGTTCCGATGAAAAACGGTGCAGCGACGCACCAGACCATCCAGTAGGCCCAGTAAAACATGGTCCATGTCTGGGGAAAAGAGGTTGTGCGCTCGGGATCAGTATATGTAGCCAGACCGAAGAAATTCTGAACAAGGTTTCCGATGGAGGAAAAACCGGTTTCTATGATATAACGGGTTTCACCGCCAAAAAGCAGTATATATGCCAATAATCCGAAGAAGAGATATACGCAGGATGCGGCAAGCTTCTGTATGCCGTTCATGCCGCCTACAACCGATATCGTATATACTGCGCAGGTTACAGCCAGTATTACTATGGTTATGATTTTTGTATTGCCAAATCCGAAGAGTTCATAGACGATCTGACTCATTAGCGGGGTGGCAAGCGAAAAAGTGGTTGTGGTGCCGGCCAGCAGTGCGAAAACTGCCATGAGATCGATCAGGGTTCCTGCAAGTCCGTCTGTATGTCTGCCGAGAATCGGACGGCATGCCTCGGAATATTTCTGTTTATGGCAGCCGCGCACATGCAGCATAAATCCGAAGCAAACGGCAAGAACCAAATAAAATCCCCATGGAATCGGTCCCCAGTGGAAGAGAGGATAGGTGCTTGCCCACATCTGTATACTGCCCATTTCCTTAAGGTGCGGATCACCGGCATAGAGAACCCATTCACATAATGAATAAAATAAAATATCTGCCGCAAGACCGGAGGTAAACATCATCGATCCCCAGGCAAAATTGGAATAAAGCGGCTTTTCATCAGGTTTTCCGAGACGGATATTTCCGTATCCGGAAAAAGCAATATAGATTGATAAGAGGAAAACACCAAGTCCGATGGCAAGGTATCCTACACCGAAGTTTTCACCTATAAAACTGCGGATATTTCCGAGAACAGTCTTGGAGGCTTCCGGAGCAGACAGGAAACATATACAAAGTATTATAATAAGAAGAAAAGGAATGACCATCGTGAACCAGTCGATTTTCTTTGGCTCAGATGACTCATGAAGTTGTTTATTTGACATGCTAGACCTCCTCTGTTTTGAAAATTAGTGAGACATGTTCATTTTTAATCTGATTCAACGATTATTGAACACATTATAACACCGAGGAGGACAAAAATCAATTATGAATAATTACGAATATCTTAATACAGAGGATTAATAGTTACCATCGATCCTCTATATACACATCAAATCCTAATTCGCACAGCACATTGCAGTAGTCTTCGAGATCCTTGTCTGTAAATGGCTGGCTGCATACAAGAGATGGCGACTGGATGTATTTTTCATATTTGCTGACTTCAAGATTAGTATAGGAGAGAAGAACCACATGCCTGATGTGATGTTCAGACAAAAGTTTGGCATATCTTCGTGCATCGCTTAAGGTATTGTTGATTCCGGGAGTGATAGTGATTCGAACTGCCACTGTTTTCCCGATAGAGACAGCAAAATCAAGATTTTCCAGAATTGAGTGATTGGAGACACCTGTAAACTGAACATGTTTTTTATCTGAATAATGCTTCAGATCAATCATAATCGTATCAGCATTGACAATAGAACGTGAGAAAGTAAGCGGTTTGGTAAATGCGGTAGTTTCAAGCGAGGTGTGTATACCGTTTCCTTTACATTCTTTTAATATCGCGGTGGCAATCTCAGCCTGCATCAGAGGGTCGCCGCCGGAAAGAGCGACACCGCCGGAACCAAAATTATCTTTTTCGGCCAAGATCAATTTCATGATTTCGTCCATTTCCATCATGTGTCCGACGAAATACATGGCCCTTGAAGGGCAGTGTTCTGCACACTTGCGGCAGATTATGCAGTTGTCAGGATTGAAATTAAGCTTGTTGTCAAGAAAAGTAAGACTGCCGGTGGGACATTCACTGACGCAAAGATTGCAAAAGAGACATTCTTTGCTGTCCCACAGAATATTGGTGGGGCGCTCATGAGCCAGTGGAGTTGAGCACCAGGTACAGCGAAGCGGACATCCTTTAAAATGAATTCTCATTTGGAGCCCGGAGCCGTCCCTCAATCTGCTTTTTTTGATTTTAAATATATTTGCCTGCATGAAAAACTCCTGATAATACAATTCTTAACTGCGTTTAACTTAACTATTCTTAACGATATGTAATGACGATCATATGTTACCTGACGATATCCGTTTTTAGCAAAGTACAGGGCTACTATAGCATAAAGGAAGTGAAAAGTAAACTGACATGCCTCCTGCGGGCACTTTCGCTTGTATTTTACATATATTTGACAAAAAGAAGAAATCTGATTTTACAATGAGATGTTATACTGATAAAGGTTCGAGAGAGATTATGTGTGAACACTGCTTGCGGCAGGTTATACAGCGGCTGATTTGCCAACTGGCACATGTCCGGGAAAATGCAACCAAAATCATTAAGAGACGAAAACCGCATAAAGTGGGCGGTTTTTTGCGTTACGGTGCTTAAAAACAATATCTTTCTGTAAAATTTCTTATAATAGAAAACCTATATTTCCATAATCTATTTTGTGCATTAATTCTTCTTATCCATGAATAAAATCGAAGGTTTATATGCCTGAAATTCAATTTTACCATTCCAATCATTTTATATAATTCATATCTATTTGGTTATAGTATGAATACGATTTTACAACACTTATTATCAAAAATCAATAGAGGACAATTTTAACGAAATTATTTCGAAAAATGCCGGTTACAACGTGAAAAATACGATTGAATTAAAAAAATAATATTGTTATAATGAGTGGCTGACGAACGAAAAACAAGGGGGAGGTTACAATTTTGAAAAGATTGAGTACGTTTTGTGCAAGTCTGGCTATGCTCATCATGGCAAATCCGATTACAGCACTTGCAGCAGAACAGGAAGGTGGCGCAGCATCAGCCGCTGTGCCGTTATGGATGTGTATTCCGTTTGCGGGATTACTTCTTTGTATAGCGATTTTTCCGCTTGTGAAGGCAGAATGGTGGGAAGAACATCAGCCACATGCGGTTGCTCTTTGGTCGATACTTTTTATTATTCCGTTTGCACTGCGTTACAGCGCAGGAACAGCGATCGAAACCGTGCTGGAATGTCTGGTCAACGATTATCTAACGTTTATTATCTTATTGTTCGGACTTTTCTGTGTTGCCGGTAATATTACCATGTCCGGTGACCTTGCAGGTTCTCCGCGCGTCAATGTAGGCCTTCTGGCACTCGGAACACTGCTTTCAAGCTGGATTGGTACGACCGGTGCAAGTATGCTGATGATTCGTCCGGTTGTCAAGATGAATGCGTGGAGAAAAAAGAAGCGCCATATTATCATTTTCTTTATTTTCCTTGTATCCAATATCGGAGGCTGTCTGACTCCTATCGGAGATCCGCCTCTTTTGATGGGATTTATGCGAGGTGTGCCGTTCTTCTGGAGTCTGCACCTGGCACCGATTTTATTCTTCAATATGATTGTTCTTCTGACAATCTTTTATTTTATCGATAAGAGAGCATATCGTAAAGATATTGCCAACGGTTTGAAACCGGATATCAGCAAACCCGGTACCGAGGTGAAACTTCGCGGTGCACACAACCTGATTTTTCTTGTTATGATCGTGGCAGCCGTTATTTTGAGCGGTACACTGCCGTCACTTTCGCAGTTTCAGGACGCTGCAGGCAATGTTCTCGGCGTTCATCTTTTCGGAGAGGTTACACTCAGTTATCCGGCAATTATCGAGATTATCATCATTCTGGCAGCGGCATTTTTATCATTCAAGACAACAAATGTCGAGATACGCCGTGAGAACCACTTTACATGGGGAGCAATTCAGGAGGTTGCAGTTCTCTTCATCGGTATTTTTATCACCATGCAGCCTGCACTTATGATTTTGAAGGCAAATGGTGCAAACTTAGGTATAACAGAGCCGTTTGAGATGTTCTGGGCTACAGGTTTCTTGTCAAGTTTTCTTGATAATACGCCTACTTACCTGGTATTTCTCACAACCGCAGGCGCACTTGGATTTACCGAGGGCATGGTGACGACACTTGGAACCGTACCGATCAAGATGCTTATGGCGATATCCTGCGGTGCAGTATTTATGGGTGCAAATACATATATAGGTAATGCACCGAACTTCATGGTTAAGTCGATTGCAGACGAAAATGGTGTGCGCATGCCATCCTTCTTCGGATATCTGCTATGGTCCTTCGGAATTCTGGTTCCGGTTTTTGTACTCGACATGCTGATATTCTTTTTATAGGGGGTGAATAAGAATGAGCAACAAACAGAAAGATGCAAATACTGAAAATTTAGAGAATCAGATGCAGCAGACGCTGGAAAATGAGAGCCTGCAGTATGCAGATGAGGTGGTAAATGCCGAAAATGAATCTGAAAAGACGGCAGAAACCGCCAAAACTGCTCCTGAGAGCAAGGAAAATCAAAATTCTGATGCAGATGATAAGAAGTCTTCGGATGATGAAAAGAGAGTTCGTGAACTTGCAGAGAGCATTTACGATTTGGATGCTGAAGTCTATGCTCAGTTGGGCTCTTCTCTGGGCCGTGTATTTAACCGTGACAGAAAACGTTGCGTGGACGAACTTACTCATCTGATGCTTACCCGTCCGCAGGGAAATCTGGTTCGAAGCGAGATCGCCCTGATAGGCAATATGGCCCGTACCATCGAAAACAAGGAAGAGCGAAAACTCGTCATGACAGAGTACAACCGTATTCTGACGGAGGTTATGTCTTTACCGACCAGTTTTGCGAGCGGTGATGTTATCAATGCGGAGCTTGCGAAGCTTAATACATTTAATCTGAAAAAACGTTTCTCCGAAAATGACCATCTGGTTGTTTGCATCAGCTGGACATACGGAAGCGGCGGAGTCAATATCGGATTTAAGCTGGCTGATAAGCTGAAAATCAATTTCTATGATGCCGAGATTTTTGAGGCTGTTCTTAAGCGCCTGGATGCGCAGAAGGATTCGGTGCAGGATTCGGTAAGCTATGGAATCAAGCCGGGAATGGATAAGAAACCGGCAGATGACAAGGACAGTGTAGCCAATCCGAGTGATGCATTTATTCCGGAACGTCATCTGACACTTCGCCAGAGAATCCGCGAATTCAGCCGTTTCCATGGACTTCCAAAGCGCGATGCGATTTTCTTTAACGAGAGCGATCTTTTGGTTGATATGGCAAAAAAAGAAGATTTCGTAATTCTCGGCAGATGCGGTGATGCCATCATGGCAAATAATAATATTCCGCATATCAGCATTTATATAACCGCACCTTTTGAGCAGCGTATCAAACGTGCGATGGAGATAGACAGCTCCCTGACCGTAAAACAGGCACGCCATATGTTAAAACATCTGGATCGTGTACACAGCCAGTATTATCATTATTACACAAACAGAAACTGGGGACATTCCAACAATTACGACCTCTGCATCAACAGCGCAAGCTACGGTATCGACGGTACGGTAGAATTTATCTATCGTATGATCACTGCACGCGAGGACGATAAATAGAAGCTGAGATTAATACCCTGTTTATCAGGAAATCGTATGCATTTATAGTTTACTGCCAATAGTATGTATAACTAAAAAGATTCAGAATTTTCAGCGTGAGCACTTGCAAAATTAAATGAATGCCAGTATACTTTGTGACATATGGATAAGGACGGGCAATTCTTAATTGCTTTGCGATGTCCTTTTTGAAAGGAGAAGTATTTCATGGAAGAGAGAATTATGCGCCGTGTGGCTGATTCTGCAGTTACACAGACACAGTTGGTATTAAACAGTCATTTAAATGGTGCGGGACGTCTGTTCGGCGGTCAGCTGATGGAGTGGATCGACGTAGTAGCTACAGTAGTAGCGCGCAGACATGCACATTGCAATCCGACTACAGCATCAGTAGATAATCTGCAGTTTAAGGAGGCAGTTCACTTAAATAACACGCTTATTATCGAAGGTAAATTAACTTATGTGGGAAGAACATCTATGGAGGTTCGTGTAGATACATTCGTAGAGTCCTTGAGCGGAGCACGTAAGTTAGTAAATACCGCATATGTGGTTATGGTAGCGCTTGATGAAAATGAACATCCGATGGAGGTTCCGGGGCTGATCGTTGAGACAGATGAGGAAAAAGCAGAGTGGGAATCCGGCGTTAAGAGAAATGACCTGCGCAAGCACAGACGTGTAGAGAACTATTAATGGCATTTGGCTGTAAAAAGTCAGACATGCAATAACAGAGGAGACACTTTAACCGGTGTCTCCTTTTTGTATTGCGGGCCTCATTGTAAAGCATTTTCAAATATGTTATATTTATTCTGAGAGTGTTGCCAAGCGACCAGACAGACTGCGTGCTTGCACGAGGGGATGGCTGGGCATTTGGCAACCAAGCCTGTATGAGTAA
>CAVHPN010000028.1:0-28163 GCA_963637995.1 Prevotella sp. CAG:279
TATCCGTAATCAGGATGTACGGATTATCCAGAACTGCTTCCATCTTCTCCATATCCGTTGCCATGTATGCAGATACATATCCGCGGTCAAACTGCATACCTTCAACCAGGTCAAGCTCTGTCTTCATGGTCTTGGACTCTTCAATGGTGATAACGCCGTCCTTGGAAACCTTCTCCATAGCATCTGCTACCATCTGACCTACTTCTTCGTCAGCTGAGGAAATAGCTGCAACTCTTGCGATATCAGCCTGGCTCTTAACATCTTTCTTCATGTTTCTGATGGCCTCAACTGCTGCATCAGTAGCCTTCTTCATACCTTTTCTCATAACGATCGGGTTAGCTCCTGCTGCAAGGTTCTTCATACCTTCGTTGATCATAGCCTGTGCCAGAACTGTTGCGGTTGTAGTACCGTCACCTGCTGCATCGTTGGTCTTTGTTGCTACTTCCTTAACCAGCTGTGCGCCCATGTTCTCAAATGGATCCGCAAGCTCGATTTCCTTTGCAATGGTTACACCATCATTTGTAATGAGCGGAGAACCGTAGGATTTATCCAGAACAACATTTCTTCCTTTCGGTCCCAATGTAACTCTTACTGTATCTGCTAACTGATTTACGCCTGCTTCCAGGGCTTTTCTGGCTTCTACGCCATATTTAATTTCTTTTGCCATTTTTAATCAACCTCCACAAATAGTCTGAACTGTCAGCTGTACTATGATAAGGCAGCCAATATTCCAATAATCAAGCTAAATACTGTCCGGTAAACTCTATTAACCGATAACTGCCAGAATGTCATTCTGTTTTACAATGACATACTTCTCATCCTCAATCTCAACCTCTGTGCCTGAGTATTTGGAATAAATAACTTTGTCGCCTGTCTTTACCTGCATGGTAATCTCCTTACCATCCACTACTCCGCCAGGACCAACTGCAACTACCTCTGCCTGCTGCGGCTTTTCTTTTGCCTGTCCCGGAAGAACAATGCCGGATTTTGTTGTTTCCTCGGCAACCAACTGCTTCAATACAACTCTGTCAAATAATGGTGTTAATTTCATCATTAAATCCTCCTAACTTATCTAAATTTATTCCATCCAAGCCGCAAAATAAGCGGGTCAGATATAAGTCTTATTTCTTACGAAGTATGTTATAACACGTTCTGTTAGCACTGTCAAGTGTTGAGTGCTAATTTTTTGGCTTTTCTCCAAAAATGTCATCCAGTACCTTTGCGATTGCCTCAATGCTTATCGGTTTTATTATGTGACCGTTCATGCCGGACTCATATGATTTTCTCTTATCCTCCTCAAAGGCATTTGCCGTCATGGCCACTATCGGAATGTTTGCCTTCCTGTTATCCGGCAGCGTTCGGATCTCTCTGGTGGCTGTGTACCCGTCCATCTTAGGCATCTGTATATCCATAAAGATCAAATCGTATTTATCTGACGGAGATTTATTAATAATTGAAACTGCAACATCACCGTCATTCACACTATCCACTGTCATGCCGGTTTCTTTTAATATGGCGATTGCTATCTCACGGTTTAACTCATTATCCTCAACCAAAAGAACGCTCTTATCGCTGTAATCATAAGTCTGTTTATTATCTTTTTCCCGTTCCATACTCTCGGTGATCTGCGGCCTTGCAAGCACAGCCCTAAGCTCTGACATAAAGAGCGGTTTTGCTACAAACGCAGTAACCCCCGCCTGTCTTGCCTCATTTTCAAAGTCTTCCCAGTCATATGCCGTAAGTACTATGATCGGCACGTCGGCACTGATGATTTTTCTGATCCTTCTTACCGTCTCGATTCCATTCATATCAGGCATAAGGTAATCAATGATATAGACTTTGTATTCGTCACTCATATCTGCCGCATCCTGAGCACGAACAATCGCCTCTTTTCCTGATGTGGTCCAATCAGGCCTCATCTGTATATCTCTTAGCATCTTGCTGACACTTCTGCAGGTATCCATATCATCATCGACAATCAGTGCCCTTGCACCCATAAGGGCCGGAATAGGCTCATTTTTTACCGATTTGCTGCTCAGCTTAAGATTGAGAGTTACAGTGAACACTGAACCCTTTCCCTCTTCGCTTTCAACCCGTATATCGCCGCCCATCATATCCACAATATTTTTAGTGATGGCCATGCCAAGACCGGTACCCTGAATGCCGCTGACAGTTGAACTGTATTCTCTTGAAAATGTTTCAAATATATGTCCAATATATTCTTTTGACATTCCTATACCATTGTCCTTCACGGAAAATTCGTAGGTTGTATAATTTTTCAGGTTGCATGGTCTCTCGGCCAGACGAATCATGATATCTCCGCCTGGTTTTGTAAACTTGATCGCATTTCCTACAATATTTAGCAGCACCTGATTTAAGCGAAGCTTATCAGTGAGCACATCCTCATGTATCACATCCTGAGTATCAATAAAAAGATTCTGATTTTTAGAATTGACAAGGCTCTGGATCATGGTGCGCAGATCATGCAGCAAATCCGGAATATGCACTGCTGTCTCCTCAAGCTTTACCGTACCGCTCTCTATGCGGCTCATATCAAGAATATCATTGATCAGGCTTAAAAGATGGGTGCTGGATGTGCTGATCTTGGCAAGATAATCCTGAACCTGAGCCAGATCGTCAATGTGAGCCTGAGCAAGTGCCGTAAATCCTATGATCGCATTCATCGGTGTGCGGATGTCATGGGACATGCTGTTTAAAAAGGTCGTCTTCGCCCTGTTGGCCTGCTGTGCTGCCGCCAAAGCATGGGTCAGCGCCTCCTGCTGCTTAAAATCTCTTATCTTCTCTTCGGTGATATCTCTTGCAACATAGAGGATCTCCTTTGCTGTACCGTTCACGTCTCTTCGCTTTACTATGATTCGCGCCTGCATCCATTGCCCGGTAGGTGCCTTATAGTCACTTGTTATCGTATTAACCTTTGAAAGGCGCTTAGGAAGTGTCGTAAAATCCAGAAATTCCGACATGGAAGCCCTAAATTCCGGTTCCATAAAATTTTCCAGGACCTTAGCCTTTACATCGGCGAAATTACCGCTGGTCGCTGCCACCTTTTCCATAAGCGGCACGCTGGTCAATATGTCATAATCACCCGTATCGATATCTGCCCTGAAAATGGTTGAGTAAATCGTGGAAAGGGAATTAACAACCTCTGCATGTTCTCTTTCTCCACGCAGACGTGCGTCATCCAGTTCTTTTTCTCTTTTGATCTGCTGCTCATGTTCTTCAACAATTGCATCAATAGTCTGAAAACCGGCTACAATATTGCCTTTATCATCTGCTTTTCTGAAATCAAACTGATAATGGTGCAGCTTTCCTCCCTCGAAGCTTCGATAAGTGCCGCTGTACTCATCCTGCCGTAAAAATATCCGCCGAATATTTGCACAGCTGAAAGCCTCCATTATTCGTTCTTTATCATCCGGATGCACATTTTCATGCACCCATTGTTTTACGACAGTTTCATACGGAAATTCTTTATCTTTAACTGCCAGAACTGCTTTGACATCATAGCTTCTAGAAAGTCGTACTATTCTTGCAGTTTCATTATGTATGTTGGCAACAAAGACATTTTGAAAGCTTTTTGAAAGTGTATTGATGATTGCCAGCTGCTCTTTAAGTGCTTCATCTTTTTTCTTCTGCTCACGGACAGCATAATCCACATCATAGTGATATCCGCGAAGCACAAAACCGCCTGCAACAGCTTTTGCAGTACCTCCGCAGCGCACATATCTCTCTCCCAAAACAGGATGTCTCCAGAGATATGTGTTTTCATCCCTGCCTTTTTCTTTCATTTTTTTGACACTGTCCAAAACCGACTGAACGCAATCCGGTACAATATTTGAGAACCAGACATTGTAGACCTCCTCAGGAGAGATTTTGTTGTCATCAATTCCCAGAAGCTCCAGCATCAGATCGTCAGCCTTAAGCGTCGGAGCCTTTCCGTCCAGAAGATAAATACTCCATGTTCCCATTCTCGATGTCGCCAGGATATCATGCATTTCATCGATTTTTTCGTCTTTTTCTTTCGCCTTTTTCTGTATATTGACGATGTCTTCTATATTTCTGAATCCGGCAATAAGCTTTAATGCCTCCCCCGGCATGGAAATACGGATAAAAAGTCCGCTGTAATGTACTGCTCCGCAATTCTTACACATGCGATAACTCAGCTCAAACTTTTCTCTTCCGTCACTGAAGGTCTGTATCAGTGCTTCAGGCTGTATGGTACTTATAAAAAGTTCTCTGTCCTCCTCACACACATGAGTATCAGCATAAATTCGAAACATCTGCGAATAACAGAAGGTTTTAGGAATATCACTCTTCTTTTCCAGAATTGTCTTATCCAGTTTGACAACTCCTGCCCGGTCTGTCTCAGGCTCGATCATATATACAGCGCAAAAATCGGATACAAGTGCCATGATCATGCTTTGGGATTCTTCAATCTGCTGCCCTAAGGTACGCGGAAATTCTTCATTTTGCGTCTGCTCCTTAAAATTCACATCTGCAGAATGTGATTCTTTTGCCATAACACACTCCTCCCCCACAAATCATATTATTTCCTGCAAATTGCAATCTCTGCCATCTCAGTCAGATGCCAGACTTCCGTCTGAAAGCAGATAATACTGCCTGCCGTTATCAGTTATCCAATCTGTCGCCATATCTCCATCCGCATTCAGATAATACCACTTATCTTTATACATTATCCAGCCGGTCGCCATGTCGCCGTCTGCATTCAGATAATACCACTTACCATTATACATTATCCAACCGGTCGCCATGTCCCCGTCAGCATTTAGATAATACCACTTACCGTTATACATTATCCAGCCGGTTGCCATATCGCCGTCTGCATTCAGATAATACCACTTACCATTATACATTATCCAACCGGTAAGCATGATACCGTCATCGCCAAAATAGAACCAGTGTTCTGCTCCCTGCCAGTAGATAAGCCTCCAGCCTGTCGCATATACTCCGTTCTTCATTCGGAAACGGTAAAACAGCTTATTGTTATCAGTTTCCGACTGCCATACTCCGAAAGTACGTGTAGCAGTGTTTGAGTACTCAGATGATCGACCTGATCTGCGAGAATGATACGTTTTGTCAGCATTCTGTTCATTTCCGTCATTTTTATCATCATCATCTTTATACTCATCCGGCACAACTATGCCGCCGTCATCACCGCCAATATCAAGAAAATATTTAATCTGAAATTCACCATTTCGGCTTGCAGTTATAAAGAGTCCGTCTTCTCTTTTTTCAAAAAAAACCGGGACATTTCGATCTGCATCTACAATCGTATAATCGTAGGCATTTCCGCTAAATGGCGGATCCTGGATATCCGGATAAGGAAGCAGATAGGAAACAGTCGCGCCGTCTGCCGGATACAACTCTTTGTAATTCTCTGCTCTCTCACCATCTTCCTTAAGTCTGAGGTCATGCTCACAGGTTATGACTCCGTTTTTGTCGTCCGTTGCCTCAAAACTGCTTGTAACAAAGAGAACCACATTTTTTGTTTCTTTATCTGATATATAGTTTGCCTCACCACTTTGATTGTCGGTCAGTTTTCCGTTCAGTTTAAAACATTCACCCTGTTCGTATCCGACGCGTATGGAGAAAGCGTTGTAATAAGCGTCATTGTATTTCACATAAAGCTGCCACGTACCAAGCTGATTCAGGTTGTCATCTGACCATTCCACATAATTTTCATCGTCTGGGCTGTAATAAAGCTTAGTTTTGTACGTATCAAGGAACTTGTCCAGATTCATCCTGCTCCCTTTGCGATCTTCATCGTAAAGAGTAATTTCAGATCCGGTAAGGTCAAGACTGCTGCTTCCTACAGAATAAAAAGTCTTTGCAGGAGCCGAAATACCGTCCACCTCATCGGTGCGGTCTGAAATCTCATGTTCAAAAAGCAGTGAAGCGCAGGCGCAGTCATCTTCAGATTTGAAATTCAGCTCACGATATAAAAGAATCTGAATCTGCGTCTCATTCTGTAAAATGCGATATCTTTCAAATCCGTCATAATCACCGGAAACAGCTTTAAGTCCGCTGTCACTTCCTATGTAAAGGCTCAATCCATCTGTTTTGTATACATCAATCTCATCGCCGACCGTAAGCTTTGTCTGATCAGTCACAGGTGTCTTGGTTCCTGCCAGATAAACATGGAATCCCGAATCATCCACTCCCACATTTTTATGCAGGATATAGACAGTTAGTGTTTTCTTATCGTTTGACAGTGTTCTCTCAAATCCAACTTTATCATAAACTGAATGTCCGCCTACCCTGACATCTGTCCAGGATCCGAATATGGCATTATAGCCGGAATCAATTTGCATAATCAGTCGATTAACATAATTATGTCCCTTCGTGAATGTTTCATCTTTACTCATTGCACGGGCTGTTCCGTCTTTTGCGATTTCATACCAGCCGGAGCTATTTTCAGCTGTTTCATCTTCGATTGAATAGTGAATGGCCTTGTTATTACTCTGATCATAACTATAGCTGTTGGAATTCCAATATTTTACCAGACGCTTTGTAGCATCTTCTACAGTGCTGTTGTCCTCAAGCCAGCTTCCGCCCATCGCAATTCCGCCTTTGCTGTCTGATGCGACATCATCCATCGAAATATTGTGTTCACTGATAACATGTAAAGGCTGTTCGGATGGATCTACTACCTTAATAAATGTAAGAACTGAAGTTTTTTTGTCAGGTTCATTGTCATAGCTGCACACTACCTGCAGAACGTAATAATGATCTTTTTCAAGTCCCGAGACGTCCCACTCATAATTATAGGTACTTCCGGTTACAGTCGTCTTACCATCACCCAGAATATCTCTGCGGGTATAGGTTGGGCGCACATTTGTATAAATTTCACTCCAATTACTGTCATTTTGAGCATCTGCAAAGACATTGTCATTAAGCCTCAATACGCCGCCTTCAGCATAATATCCCAGTCCTTCACCATTGACGGTGCCATCTGTGTTTCCAAGGTCAAAATATCTGGCCGTCAGTGTGCAGGCTGCATATCCCTGCTTTTCCACAGGTTCCCGGTCAAATGCAACATTTATCGGTACGATTGCAGAAACCTCTACCGCTTCGGACGCTTTATTTGCATATGCAGGTTTTCGAAGCTCCAGTGCATCAGGATCAGGTGCTTCGGTTTTTTCACTCGAAGCGATGTAAAAATCAGAGATTGCATAGACAGTTGAATCTGTATCACCGGTTCCCCAGATACGCACCAGATATCTTCCGCCATTTTTAAGCCAAACTGCTTCATCCTTATCTGCCTTAAAGGTAAATGTAAACGTACCTTCGCTCTTTGCTTTCAGAGTATACTGATTAACACCTTCATTATATATGAGTTTATCATCAGAATATCCGGCTACCGTATCATAGTCCCCGGGGGTGTCCATGGCAGCTGCAACTGCTTCTCCCATCATCGCATCAAATGTAACTGTCTCGCTGCTGTAATTTTTTATCTCTACGTTGACTTTAATGCTGTTATCCTGTGAAACCGTGATATTCTTATTGTCATCTAAAGTTGTCATTGATAAGACTGCCGGCATACCGTCATCAACGCTGTAGGTAAAAAGTGTTTCTGAACTGGAAACCGGATAGATCGAAGGTGTAGCCACCGTACAGCTTCTTTTTATATGATCCGATAATTCCCCTACGCTTATATTACTGTCGGCATTTATATCCGCGGCATAAATATTGTAGGCACCGTCGTTTCTGTCATATCCCAAGGCATGGCAGAAAGCGTTAATGAGTTCCCCGCCAGTTTTTTTCTGTATACTTGTCTCATAGGAAGAAGCCGCCGCATAAATATAATATGAAAGTTTTTTGGATGCTTTTTCTTCTAAAGTTTCCTCAGAGGTCACTTCGGCATTTTTTAAATCCTTCACAAATGTTTTCAAAGATTCGTCAGCTTTTTTCTGGGCTTTTTTGATAACTGATTCTACATCAGTCTGTTCCACGCCATCTTCGGTATCCATGGTCGTAGGCATAATCATACCGCCTGAAAAGCAGCAGTCAAATACAAGTACCACTTTTCCCGAAAGCTTTGCCACATGCTGTTTCAGTTCCACAGCATGGATGGTATTCTGCCCATCTTCGCCACTGAGACTCAATTCCGATGTTCCGTCATCCAGATAATTGCCGTGACCGGTATAGGCGATGAATGTCATTCTATCCTTCTTAGCTGCCTCATCGATCCACTCCCAGATTTTAGTTTTATAATCCTCATCAGTATCTTCCGGGACCTCCATGACCGTCACATTTTCACTGCAAAATTCACCCGTACGCATCAAAGCACTCTTAAGTGCCTGTGCATCCTCCTCTGGGCCTGTCTCCAGTGACTCATCCCCCGTCTGCGCTATGATAAGTGCCATGTTATCGTTTGCTGACTGTGTAGTATCTGAAACTTTTCCAACATAAGCGCCATACGGCTGGGTAAGTTTTATATTAAATCGTCCGGATGTAAATGTGGCATCCTTGTATGCCTTCCATGTACCACTTTCATCATTCACATCATCAGTGTGCCACAGCCCGTCTGTAAAACTCTTTCCGTCGCCAAGCTCCATTCTCACATTGATATAGAAGTTTCCACTAACGATCCTGTCTGCATAGAAAACAAGTGTTTCATCATTTTCTGTATCCGTAACCTCCACCATAAGAGAAATTACACGGAATCCATAATATGTTCCGTCCTCAAATTGTACGCTGTGAGGAGTTGTAAGCAGATTCACAGTGGGATTCATCGATGAAGTTACTTTAAATTTCTTCTTTTTCATTGCCACGGAAGTATACTCAATCACGAAATCTCCTGATATAACAGGTTTGCTTCGCAATGACACCTCCGGAGTATCTTCGCCATCTGTTTCCATTGACAATGATAATAAGTTTTCGTCCGAGCCGAAAAGTTCCTCATAAGAAGCCGGCATATCATTATCTTTTAAATCAAAAGGATTGCCCTCTGACTCTTCGTCATATTCTTCATCGGACTCTTCGTCAAACTCTTCGTCATATGATATCTCTGAAGGAGTAGCAGATCGCCTCCTGATATTGCTCTCTTTGATGTCAGTTTTTTTAGTATCAGTTTCCTGCTGCCTGTGCGCGTTGCTGTCAGTTGCACGCCCTGCACGTGAATCCTCTGAAACCTCTTTCGACGGCTGCTCCATGGCATAAGTTGTCTGACTGAAATGAAATCCCAAAGATTCCAATGGTGATGCCACCAACCCAGCAGTTAATATAATTGCAAGAACCTTCCTATACATATTCTTCATAGCCTACCATCCTTACCTAAAACAAACCTATGGTTACACGAACTTCTCAGTGACTTGCACCAAACGTATTTTTCTGTATTATACAACGCTTACGGTTGTCAGGCAATCAGTCTTTTATTGCTTTTCTGTCTTTTCTATGATAGACTTTCGTCTGTATTACATTTAAAAATGGGGGTTACAATGAATTCACACAATCAAAAAAGAAGCTCTTTCTCCGGAAAACTGGGCTTTGTCCTGTCCGCTGCGGGTGCCTCTGTGGGCCTTGGCAACATCTGGCGTTTTCCATATCTGGCAGCCAAATACGGTGGAGGCATTTTTCTGCTGATCTACATAATTTTGGCACTGACCTTCGGCTATACCATGATCGTGGCAGAGACCGCCATCGGCCGCATGACAAAGAAGAGCCCTGTAGGCGCTTTTCGTACCTTTGGCAAATCTAAGCTGCTCTCCTTTGGCGGCTGGATCAACGCAATTATTCCGATTCTGATCGTTCCTTACTACTCCGTTATCGGTGGCTGGGTAATCAAATACCTGGCGCAGTATATCATGGGACACGGACATAGGCTGGCCACGGACGGTTATTTTTCAGCCTTTATCACAAACGGAGTATCCACAGAACTGTGTTTTATCATATTTACGTTCTGTACGCTTTTTATCATCTATGCCGGAGTTCGCAACGGCATAGAGCGTGTATCCAAGATTATGATGCCCATTCTGGTGGTGCTGTCTGTCATCATAGCTCTTTATTCAGTGACACGCCCAGGGGCTTTAGCCGGTGTAAAATACTTTCTGGTGCCGAATATTGATAATTTTTCCTGGATGACGGTTGTTGCGGCTATGGGACAGATGTTCTATTCCCTGTCCATCGCCATGGGCATCCTGGTAACATTCGGTTCCTACATGAAAAAGGATGTCTCTATCGAAGAATCTACGCAAAACGTGGAGATTTTCGACACTGCCATCGCGATTATGGCAGGTCTTATGATCATCCCGGCTGTCTTTGCCTTCTCCGGCGGTAACCCGGATACCTTGCAGGCCGGACCGGCGTTAATGTTTATCACGATCCCGAAGGTCTTTGACAGCATGAATATGGGAACTTTAGTCGGAATTCTGTTTTTCCTGCTCGTACTATTCGCAGCTATAACAAGCTCCATCGCTCTGACAGAGAGCGCGGTATCCACCTTTGAAGATGAGCTTGGATGGGGAAGAAAGAAGGCAACCGTCATGATCGGCATTATCATGGTTGTCCTCGGTACTTTATCTTCTCTGGGCTATGGTCCTCTGGGCGCAGTAAAAATCATCGGCATGCAGTTTTTGGATTTCTTTGATTTTCTGACCAACTCTGTGATGATGCCTATTGCGGCTATTGCCACCTGCCTGCTGGTATCAAGAGTCATAGGAGTAAAAGGGATCGAAGATGAAGTGCTTCATGGTGAAAAGACATTTAAGAGACGAAAGATTTTCAACGTGATGATCCAGTATCTCGGACCGGTATTTGCCGTTATTATTCTGACAAGTTCAGTGGCAAATGCATTCGGATGGATCTCAATGTAAGATTTTAAGTCAAGGCATGCCGCCATCGGGCGGCATGCCATTTTACAATCTACGCATCCAGCGCAAACATTTCCTGACAGATTTTCTTTCCGCTCTCTGTCTTAAAAATATTGCGATATGCATGAAGGGCGGCTTCTTTCGATAATTCATCTTCCAGAATATTTACCAGAAAATCAGCCTCCACCAGAATCTGATAGTCCATACCGTCGATGGAGTCATACGTATGGTGATGTGCGATAAGATATTTCACTCTCTCAATCACTTTTTCATCAAAATGAAGTTTTGTCAGCAATCTTTCTGCTATGGCAGGTCCTTCTTTTTCCTGAAGTTTTCCGACTGAACTGCCGTACTTTTCCTCGCACAGATGAATTCCGATATCATGTGTAAGCGCTGCCGCTTCCAGTATAAATAATGTATCGTCATCTACATGCTCCATTTCCGCAATCAGTTTTGCATAGCTGTGCACCTTGCAAAAATGTTGGATTCGCTTTGGATCGCCGCTGTATAAACAAATCATTTCATAATGTAATCTGTTAATCATATTATTACCATCCTTTCCTGACTCCCACATCATAGCATATCGAACTACAAAAATATAGACTTATTGTGATCCCTATCTGATACGTCTTGCAGCCACAATAAACCTGCCATTTTCTGTATGATAACTGCAGGTGGAAAGAATCAAAATCTGTTCACCGTAAGACGGAAAAATATCCTTATCATAAACTGAGTTTACAACCAACCAGTTTTCTAATTTTTCAAAATCTTCTTTAGAAAGCTTTCCCGCATAATCATAGTAGCGCAGTCCCATCTCATCAGTATGCAAAATCTTTGTTTTTACTGTCGCGAACACTTCATATTCTCTGTATTCATGCAGCGTATTAAAGGAAAATGTCCTGTTTTCTCTCCAAAAGTCCTCATCTGCATATTTTTCAAGCATTCCAAACATCGTATTGTTTTTCATATTGTGACCGTAAATGATAAAGCAGTCACTATCTATATCGCCATTTTCTCCTATAAAAGGTGTCCCGCTTTTGGAATCACTTTTATCAAATGCGCGGTGGAGATAATATTCCGGGGCATCAGGAGTGAACATGACCGGATAATCAATATTTGTATTCGGGACGCTCAGCCAACCGGCGAAGTCATTGTTCATTTCATAAATTTCCTTGTATTTTTGGAATTGACTGTCTGTTTTTCTCTCTGATGTAGATTCTTCTGGTATTGATTCATCTGTTATAGATCCATGGCTATTATCATTGTTCTCGTTTTGAGTGGAATTTTCCTCTGGTTCCGATACAATACTTGCTAAATCCGTAAATGCATCCTGTTCATGCTTTGCTTTCATTGTCTGAGTTGCAAACATAAGGGCCGAAAATACAAATAGGAAAAAAAATATTACTTTTACAATTGATAAAACACCTTTCTTGTACATTCTTCTATACAGCTCTATTTTATGTTTATGATATCTCATACCTACTCCCTGTCAGCAAAAAGGGATGAAGCTGCTCTGCAACTTCATCCCCCTGATTTTAAAAAAAATTAATTGAGTTTACTATTTCAGTTTCACTGCTTTATAAATCGATTTTCTCTTTTTTCAATTCTTTTTTTCTGCGTGATGTTCTGTATAACGTCGTTTCCTTTCGAATATACAAACACCCGCAAATGACACAAATGAGATAATCATCACAAATAACCAGAATTTATCATTGCTCTCATCACCGGTTTTAGGGACCTGATCAGTCGGTACTGACGATGTCTCAGGGACATTCGGATTATCCGATGTGTTTAGCATATCCGGTATATTCTGGCTTGCCGGAACATCTGGATTTTCAGGTGTTGGCTGTGCAGTGTCCCCATTAGTTTCTGATACTGTTTTATTTACAGTTGAGGTTCCGTGTCCATGATTGCTGGTACCTCCTCCGCCGTGACCGTTATTGCCACCGTCATTGCCTCCGTTATTACCACCAGGATTATCGTCGTTACCGCCCGGATTATCACCGCCGCCGCTGTTCTTGGTATTGGTAAATGCAGCCGTTGCGGTCTTATCTTTTTCTATACTGCCGTTTTCTCCGGTAACAGTTGTTGTATAACCATCCTGATTTGCTTCAGTCTCGCTTACTTCATAGCTGATGCCTGCAGGAAGACCGATTGCAGACATTTTCTTACCATGTTTCAGAGTAAAGCTTGCTGTTCCGTCTTCAAAAATCATATCTCCATAATTTCCGCTTACAGAGCTGTCACCAAGTTTAACTGTAAAAGAGAATTCTTTTTCAGTATCTCCTGCGTTACCGGCAACAAACTTGGAAACGATCAGGTTGCCAAGATCATCATGCAGTTCATCTTCGCTTTTGTTTTTCGTATTAGTGAATGCAGCCGTCACAGTCTTATCTTTTTCGATACTGCCGGTTTCCCCGGAAACGGTTGTTGTATAGCCATCCTGATTTGCCTCAGTCTCGGTTACTTCATATCTGGTTCCTGCAGGAAGACCGATTGCAGACTTTTGTTCGTTATGTTTAAGCGTAAAGTTTGCTGTACCATCTTCAAAAATCATATCTCCGAAATTGCCGTTTAACGTACTGTCTTCAAGTTTTAATGTAAATGAGAATTCTTTCTTCGTTTCTCCTGCATTGCCTGTAACAATCTTGGATACTGTCAGGTTTCCTGCCTTTGGAATTTTGATCCACTGGGCATATACCACCTTATTGGAATCCATGAAAATCTTGTTATATCCGTTAAAATCCGGATAATACCATGCTCCGCTTCCGTCAGATTCCGAATTCCAGCCAATAAACTTATAGCTATCTCGTTCAAACATATTTTCCTGTGTAGCTGCATTGGTTCCGTTATTATAGGTATACGGATCATACTGATATTCACCTGAGCCGTAGTTTGCATCATATACGAGCAGCAGACCACCATATACTGCCTTAACATCCTGCTCTTCTTCTAACTCAAACGAGGTTTTATCAACTGCATTGGTCGTTGCGATTGCCTTGTCTCCTACAACATATCTCCTGTCTTCCTTATCCTCAAACCATCCGATATGGCTGATATTGGTCGGCTTACTCTTTGCAAAATCATATCCTGCGATTGGATTTATTATCTTGTAATCAGGACGTGAAGCTGTCAGAGTCTTATAGAGCTCCTGCATTTCATCGGCGATGTAATATGGATTCTCAGAGGAAATTGAGTCATTTACCTTGCGAAGCTTTGCACCATAGTTATAATTATTAGCGAATACATCATCCCCGTTCTCAGCTGCGAAATTTCCGTAAACATTTCCGAGAAGAGTGTACGGAGCACCTTTTGTAGAGTCAACGCCTCCGCCACTGACTCCTGCCACGTTCAGAGTAATCGTTCCACCGTACATATAAAGTGTATTGTCACAGCAATCTGTAGCTACTGCTCCGCCGTTTTTCTCGGCAACATTTCTTGCCATGACCCCACCGTACATAGCCATGGAGGAGCAGCCGGTATAAACGGCTCCACCTTTTCCGGCAGCATAGTTATCCGTAATCTCACCGTCATACATGACAAAGTGTATACCGTCATCGCCGCAAGTCAACGAAACGCCGCCTCCATGATAATCCTTATCTGTTGAGTCAGCTTCCTCCGCCCGGTTATGATGAATACGTCCTCCGTACATATAAAATGCGACATAATCTTCACTCTTATCATCGGCAATATGCACGCCACCTCCTGCGCCTTCGCAGCTGCTGTTGCTCCATGCGCTGTTATGGCAGATATCACCACCGTACAGATACAGGCATGCTGTGGTTTTATCACGTTCACAATCAATTTCAATGCCACCACCGTTATATGCTTTATTACTGCATAGCGTTGTGCCATCATAGATATAGACCTTACCATTGCTGTATACAGCGCCGCCATCTGGGTCATTATAATAATATTTATTTAAATTGTAATTATTACAGATTGTGGTACCGCGCAATATAAGCTTGCCTGCGTTGCCTACCGATATAGCCGGTGCCCCTGCTTCGATTTTCCTTCCGTCTATCAGAAGATTGCCGATAGTCACATTCGAAACGGAATCATTCTGCGATTCAATTTTCAAAAGCGTGTCCGTAAATCCATCAGCACGAACAAGTGCACCGCCATCAACCGCCGATATACTGAGCGAGCGGTCTACAACCAGGGTCTCCGTAACAGGAATCTCTGCACCTATAACGAATGACTTGCTGGTGCCTGCCACTGCCGCCTTAAATTCATCAAGAGTTTTGATAATACCGTCAGAGTTAACGGAGTAAAGGACAACATCACGTTCTACAATGCTTGATGCATCCCAGACAAGACCATTGCCATCCTGCCAGGCAGACGCCAAAGAGAATCCATCAGCTTCTGAAAGCATGGTTCCGCTGCTGATTTCTGATTTGTGTTCTGCCCCATCAACCTTAAATCTAACTATAACAATTGATTTTTCATATGCTGCATAAAGTGTCAGATTGCTGTTTACATAGCCGGAGTAATATTGAGTTCCATCCGCATCAAACCATCCCAGGAATCCAGCTGTTTTTATATCCGGCAAAGAAAGAGTCTCATCCTCATAAATCTGAACAGTTTTTAATATCTCTTCACCGTCATATAATGTCACAGTAAATATCTCAGCAGGTACTACTTCAATAATGCTGACAGAGTCATCTCCATCCTTTGTATGATTTTTATATACTACCTTGACTTCGTAAAGCGGACCGTCATTTCCGGTCTTTTCTTCTAAATGGCCTCCATACAAATTCACTGTGCCTAATCCTACGATAAGATCATCAGCTGCGCTGTAGTTACCGGCAACAATATTACACACTGAACCATAACGCAAATCGAAAATGCTGCCAGATCCAATATCAATATTCAACCCATCTACAGTAACCGTAATACCATTAAACACAGAAAATGCACCATAATCATGACCATATATATGTGTGTCCTTATCTGCCGTAATATACACATTTGATACAATTTTCAGTGTTCCATTTTTTTCCGGAAAATTGATATCACCTGAAATACGTATATTGTCAGCTTTTGCATCAATTGCATATTTGAGTTCCTCGTAGGAGGTAACAACTGTCTCCTCACCGGATGGCATTTCAGGCATTTCAGGCGTTTCTGGCACTACCGGTTCATCAGGTTCAATCGGCACTACCGGTTCGTCCGGCTCAATCGGCTCAACCGGTAATCCTTCATTTACGAACTTGGCATAAAGTTCTTTTCCCAATGTGAATTTGTACTTTGAATCATAACGCATACCGTCAGAGTCAACCCATCCCCACCAGCGATAGTCTTCGCTGGGAGAAGAGGGCTGTGCAGGCCAATTCTTAACAGTATTGCCAGACTTTACTGTTTCACGATAGAGTTCATTTCCGTCAGCATCTGAAAATACAACATCAAATTCAGTTGGATATACTCTAACTGTTGAAGCATCAGTTTCACTCCAGTCAGCATGATCTGCTAAAAAGCCCTCAACAATATTGATGGCAGCATTATCATTTAATTTAAATGCATTGTCACCGGAAGTATTTGTAAATGTACCTCCACTAAGATTAAATGTGACATCGTCATAAGCATTAATTACATTTGTATCCGATGTAAATGTACCGCCGCTTATATTGATTACTGCATCGCCATAAATATGAAATGTATTATCAGCTGAGGTAAACGTTCCTCCTTCAATCGTGATATTCCCATATGTTGAATAGACAATATTGGAACCTGCTGTATAATCTCCATCCTTGATCTGAAGGCTGCATCCGGCATCCTCAATGTAGCCGACGATGTATTCATCCGCCTCAACGTCAGCATCCTCGATAACTACCTTGGCATATTCATAGCATTCATATACCAAAGAATAGCCAATGCGGAACACTCCCTTCTTAATATTGACTGTACCGTAGTTATAGACAATAAAATCATCATTCGTTACAATTCCGTCACCTGCTGTAGACTCAATGTTTAATACCCCCCCCGCTTTGATTTCATCGATGAAATCATCACTTATGGTTTCAATCTCTGCATTTACCAATGTCAAATTGCCTTTTGATTCAATTTCAAAAAGAGCATCATCTACAGAAATTTTATGATTGTTACAGTCAATTGTAATTTTTTTATTTATATTAATGGTTCCAAGTTCACCCTGGTCATAGGTGATATCTTCTCCCAGTTTAAGTGTTGCACCGTCATCTGCTTTCTCACAGGCATCCTTCAAATCCTGCGCATCCATAATCTCATCTTGCTCTTCCATGATCTCTTCCTGCTCTTCCATAGAAGTAAGCAAAAAATTGTTATCTTCAATTTCTTTCTTACCGCAGATCAACTCTCCGCCTTTGGCATAGCAGTCTTCACCATGAGTATGGCCTTTTCCTTCTTCCTGATCACAGATAATTTCACCGCCAGGACAGACGCACTCTGATGTGTGTTCATGTGATTTTTGCTCCTTAAGAGTGCATACAAGTATCTTTTTCAGTGTCTTTTTGGATGTCTTTTTTACCGCATTGGAAGGTGTTGATTCTTCTTCATCAAATTCCTCATCATCGGATTCATCATCAGATTTTTCATCAGATTCCTCATCACCTATGTAGTCATAGCAATCGTCATCATGAGTATGCTCTTTCGTAGTCGTAAAGCCACAAATATACTCACCGCCCGGACAGACACAATCATCCGAATGCGTATGCCCGTCGGACTCTGAAATTTCACAGAGCAGCTCCCCCTCTTTCGCATAGCAGTCCTCATCATGGATATGACTTTTGGCAAATGCAGTTCCCGGCAATGAACCAAAAGTCATGACAAATGCCATAAATAAGGCAAGCCATTGATACTTCTTTTTCATTTTCATAAATACCTCCTATGCTTGTGAATTTAGGGCAAAAAAAATCACTACGGATACATACGCATATCCATAGTGATTCCAAACGTAAAACATCATCGCAGTTAAACTGCTGATTGTCCAAGATTTTATGCAACTGGCTGCCACTTTACAGGCCCTATAGCTTTGCGTCGCAGTCTTTCGACTGTTTTGCCCTATTCAGTTTTAATGCTGTACGTTAAGCGCAGCCATTCGATAATAACGTAATTGAGAAAAAAAGTCAATATGAAATTTAAAAATCACTTGACATATAAAATTTAAAAATCACTTGACAGGTTCTAATTTTTCGAAAATTCTGCTTCCATCTCAGCATTAATAATATCCTCAGATGCCTTCATGGCCTCCAATGTCTTCTCCAAAAGCTCATCCAGTTCCCAGCAAAGCTGCTCTGCACCTCTCGCGATCACTTCTCTGGAACATCCCGCAGCAAATCCTTTGCTCTTATATTTCTTCTTAAGTGACTTAAGATCCATATCTTTCGTGCTCTTTGAAGGTCTCATAAGAGATGCCGACCAGATAAGTCCTGTCAGCTCATCCGCAGCAAATAAAACCTTTTCCATCGTATGTACCGGTTCCACATCAATGGTGATTCCGTTGCCGACCGTGATGCCGTATCCATGAGAACAAACGCTGTGAATAATATCCTCTCCCACACCGGCTTCTCTCAAAAGTACCGGTGCCTTTATGCAATGTTCATCCGGATACTGTTCAAAATCGATATCATGCAGGAGGCCTACAATTCCCCAATACTCTGCATCATCCTCAAAGCCTAAATTCTTTGCATACCATTTCATGACTGCTTCCACTGTAAATGCATGCTGAATGTGAAAGGGATCCTTGTTATACTGCTTCAACAATTCAAATGCCTTATCTCTTGAAATATAGTTCATTTTATCTGTCTCCATTCTCTAATTAATCAACATGCCGCCTGACGGCGGCTCTACCATGACTGTTTTACATAAATAGCCTGTTTACAAGCACAAATTTGACCTTTTTCATACTGTTACATTAATTGAGGCGGCCTGAACACCATTCCATTTCCTGACTAAGACCCTGCCACCAAAAAAATACTCTCTCTATGAATCATTTGAACTGGCTGCCACTTTACAGACCCTACTTTTTCTTCACCATACAACGTTTCTTAAAAAAAGAAATGCCGTAACATAAGATTTCATCGTAGTCGTCCTCATACTCCTTTGCATACATCCGATCATCTATTTGCTGCAATGCCATATCGCATTCACTCTCCAGATTTTTAAGTACCCTTGTGTACTTTGCCTCAAAGATTGCAACACGGGCATTTATTGGATCGTAAACAACTACATCGCTTCGGCCTTCTCCATGTTCCTTGTTGGAGTCTACCATATATCCGGCACCTGCAAAAATGCCTGCAAGGAAAGCGTGATAGAAGTCTTCCCGATAGTCATGATAGCTGATAGTGCGCCTTAAGAGCGCGTTCATCTCTTTTGTAATGCCCTCACTGTCGCCTTTCCAGACTGCATCAAAAAGAGCATTTCGATTCCACTTCTTCGTACTGTCATCAAACCATTTGATAACAGTCGTTTCAAAAATCTCTTTAATTTCTGCATTCGGAATCATCAAAGCAATCATACCGTCCGGCAATTCATCCTGATAATCGCTTTCATATGCTTTGGTCAAGTAACCTGTTAAATACAGCGTACTCCAAAGATTATCTTCCGAAGAATGCAGATAATCATACGTCAGATTTTCATCCACACGCTGAACAATACAGCCACCAGCCATCAGTGTTTCAAGCTTCTTTGTAATAGTACTTCCTGCATAGTCGATAAAGGAACGAATGATAGCATTATCACTGGTGTTCTTCCAGTAGCTGATCGGCTTGGCATTTGGATTGTGCTGCAGTTCCAGTAAATAATTCATAACATCCCACGGGCAGTAAACCTCAAAGTCGCCAAAATGGTATCCATCATACCATTCTTTTATCTTTTCTGCATGCTCTTGCAGATCAGCATCTTTTAACAGCTGGTCAACTTCGCTCTGTACAAAACCGAAATACTCGTTCAGACGAGAGTTTGTGATCGTATCCGATACAAAATTATTGGTTCCCGTAAAAATGCTCTCTTTTACAATCCTCAAACAACCCGTAACAACCGCAAAACAAAGTGACTGGTTGTCTTTTAAGGCCTGCATCAAGCCTTTCATAACATCCAACATTTCATTATAATAGCCGTTGTTGTTCGCTTTTGCTACAGGAACATCATACTCGTCAATGAGAAGAATTACGGGTTTTCCGTAGTGTTGCCACATCATCCTTGTAAGCAGCATTAAACTTCCTTTTATATCTTTAACGGAAGCATCTCCTCGCATGAGCCGTCTAGTGATCTCCTTATCACTATTATTGATCTTGTTGCTATCCAGCAAATATAGGTGATTTTTGTATAGCTCTGAGATTACCCATGTGAGCATATCATATGCCCCGGTAAAGTTCAGACCATCCACCTGTCTAAATGAAACAAAGACTGTAGGATACCGGTTCATCCACTCATCACACAACGTCCGATGCGCTTCAATTTCCAGGCCCTCAAACAGTTTTTTGCTGTCCCTCCTGATGTCGAAGAAGCTTTCGAGCATACTCATGCCAAGCGTCTTGCCAAAGCGTCTGGGACGGGTAATAAGTGTCACTTTCGTTCCGGTTCTGCTGAGCAGTTCTCCTATCAGTCCAGATTTATCAATATAGTAATATCCATTTTTGCGAATTTCCTCAAAATTCGAAACCCCAACCGGGATATTCAGTTTTTTCATTTATCTCCTTTCAAGCTTGCGAGCTTTTCTTTAAGTTTAACATTTTGTACCCATTACTGCAATCACGTTTTTCTGCACTAAAGCGGCTGTTGCGATTTGCTTCGATATGTTGCAGATTGTGGCAATGTCCTTGTCAAATGCGGCAAAAAAACAATATACTATAGATAACCGAATTGAAAGAAGGAAATGGTTATGACAAAGATGCCGCAAAGAATTTTTTTACAAAAACGTATGCGGGAGCTGCGCGAAAAAAACAGTGTTTCTCAGACTGATTTGGCAAAACGAATATGCTGTGATAAGGCCTCAATTTCCCGTGTGGAAAATACAGACTGCAATGTCAAAATGAATACTGTGCGTGAATATGCAGAAAAATATTGCGAAATATTCAGACTCACCAAAGAGCAGAAGAAAACCCTGCTTTGCGGGGAACGGGCCATAGTCGTGGATACTTCCGCTCTCATGAAAAATCAGCAGATTTTAAGTGAGTTGTCTCAGGACTATGGTCTGATTGTCATTCCGAGCGTCGTTCTTCATGAGCTAAACTATCTTAAAGATCATAATAAGCGTCAGGCCGCCAATGCGTGGCGGCTTATTATGAATATAGGAAACGGAAATGAAAAGATCATTCACTGGCCGTACAATGGCGGGAGCAATGGAGAAAGCAATGACGAAATGATTATCTTTGCTGCACGTGAAGTATCAGAGAAGTACAATACCATGGTAGACATTCTTACAAATGATGCCGGATTTGCCGCATCTTTAAAAGGCGATCCCACAGTACGATCTCTACATATTGCGGAATATGTCAAAAGCCGTCAAAAAATCACTGATATGGATGGGCTTAGAAAACTTGGAGCCTATTACACAGATTCCTATGCAGACACTGAACAAAAGCTTGGAATACGCATACCGGATACTGAATGGCTGAATGGGTATCTTCCAAACGGGCAGACTCTGATCATTGCTGCAGTACGTAACAGACGCATACCTTTAAAGGAACGCACTGAAAAGATCCGCTGGCTGATTTCTCGCGGAGCAGACATAAACAGACGCGACAATTCAAAAGCATATTTTCCACCGCTGACTCACGCAATCCAAATGAATGATTTTGAGATGTTTCGGTTTCTTCTGATTAAGTGTCATGCAAACCCCAATACAGGCAGCAAGGTACCATACGGGGCAGAAAAACTTCTTCAGCAGAATGAAGGGAATATGCCTCTCATGGTTGCAGCATGGCATGGCAGAACCAGATATGTAATTGAGCTTCTTAAGGATTCTCGAACCAGCATAAACCAGCAGGATGCAAACGGGTTTACAGCACTGCATAAGGCGTGTTTTCGCGGAAATACAGCGTGTCGTAATCTGCTGCTTAAGGCAGGTATAGATACAAGGATCGTTGACCGCGATGGCTTTACTGCTGATGAACGATTGCAGCAGTATCAAACGAAACTTCCATGACGCCTGGCGGCGGCACCATCATGAATGAAAGAAGGAAAAACATATGATCGACCGAATTTGCATTTCCATAAACAACCGCTGCAATCTTCGTTGCAAATATTGTCACTTTCACGAAAAACAATACATGGAAAATCGTCCCATGGACGTATTCGAAATACTAAATAATGTCAAAGAATATGCCAGGGATATATTTAAGATCGGGTTTGTCGGAAATGGAGAGGTTTTTTTGGATTTTGAAAAACTTAAAGATTACATTTTGTACATTGAAGATTCTCCCAACATAAAACCATATACCATCACAAACGGCACGATCGATTTATCAGACTCCGACTGGAAATTTCTTAACTCACATGGTGTTACTATAGGGCTTTCCATAGACGGACCCAAAGAACTGCATGACAAGAACCGATGCGGATCTTTTCAAAAGGCGATGCAGACGGCAGAACACATCCTACGTGTCACCGGACGTTTTCCGACATGGAATGCAACCGTGGGAAGAGACACTCTTCGCCATGCACAGGAAACGATTAATTTTTTTCGCCCGTTCGGTACCAGGGTAACGTTTTCAAGGATGATCGGGAAATGCGGTATTTCACTGGATAAATACCACGATTTTATTGCTGCTGCAAGAAACGCCGGTCTTTCTGTACGCAAGGGTGGAAATGACTGCACGATGTATGGCGGTCACTGCAGTGCCGGTGAAAACAATTTCTTTTTTGCAAACGGTAAGGTATATCTTTGCGGAAACTGTGTGGATTTAGCTCCAATCGCCGACAGCGGAATTCATTTTCAAGACCTGGAACACCTGGCCGAAAGCTTAAATTTTGACCGCACAAAATGTTATAAGGAGACATTTCACAAAGGAAACACTTTATGAAAATTGGTTTATATGGTATGCCGACAGCGGGCAAAACCACTATTTTAAAACAGATTGATTTTCTTCCCGTACTTCACGGAAGCACGTCTCTGCATGAATTGGCACCGAATTTTTCAATGCTTAATGAAAAGGACAAGAAGCTTGTGAGGCTTGAATTTGCCCAAAAATGCCGTACATTCAATAAGCTTCTTATGGATGGGCATTATGCATTTGGCGATCAGGTGGTTTTTACGGAAAACGACGGAGATTTATACGACTGTTTTCTGTATTTATATGTTCATCCCGATATTTTACGGGAAAGGATGCAGAGAGCTGAAAAGAATCACAAGTATCTTCAATACGATATTTCTGCATGGCAGGACCTTGAGGTAGAAAGACTTCGGGAATACTGCCATAAGCACGACAAGGATTTTTATGTACTCGATTGCCAGCCCGGAAATATGTCCGTACAAACCGACATTGCAGTTTCTTTTATACGAACGATATACAATGGGTACAGCAATATTTCATTTGCGCGAAAAATTGCAAAACAGATCCTGTCAAAAGCAAAGGCAAAAACAATCACACTTCTTGACGGTGATAAAACTCTGATTCGTGAGGACAGCAGCTATCTGGCATTTCAGTATCAAACGCATATCTTCGATGGAAATTTTTATACCGGATTTCAGACATGGATGCAATATCTTGAGTTCGAATCATATCGTATCGATCCGACAAACCCGCCAAAAATTCATAGAAATGAAAAACTACCAAAAATGTTTCATGGTGATGCATTTATCCTGTCGGCAGGCAACGAATCCATCTGGAAAGCAATCGCAAAACATTTTGGTTTGACCGTATTTTCCGGAAGCGCCATGTCATCCGATACGAAATATTTTGTCACAAAATTTTTGAGAGCACAAGGATACCAGGTCTTTGCCTATGGTGACAGTATGGGAGACTACTATATGCTTAAAGAAGCAGACAAAGGATTCCTGATGACAAAACAAGACGGAACAATCAGCCGATCTTTAAAAGGGAAAAATATGGAAGGGATACAATATGTTTGAGATTGAAAGAAATGAGGAAATAAATCGGCTTATTGCTATTACAAAGTCAGGTTCCGGCATCTCGGGACCGGAACTTGCAAAGGCACATATACGGCTTGGAGAACTTTTGGGAAAGGAAATGGACATTGACCCTGAGCATACAACCGTGGTTGCCATTATGCGGGGCGGAATTTTCTTTGCCCAGGGCATATACTTTGCCACCGGATGCCATTTTACGACATTTGATCCGCACTATCAGGAATTCAAACGACCAGATAGCAGGCATATCATTCTCGTTGATTCCGTCATTAATACAGGAAGAACAATCAAAACCATCCTGACACCGGATATGAAGATCGCTTGCGGTGTTATCAGTGAAAATGCGGTCCCTTATTTTGCAAACCAGCTATATACCATACGTGTATCGAAGAATTCTTTTGTCGGATCAAATGTCAAAGTGCAAACCGGCATGCAAGGTCCGGATACTACGATGCGTTTATTTAATCAGATTTAGCAGCCTTCACGGAGTTTTGACTAAATTACGCACTATTTTAATCTGCTAACCAACGCTCAGCACAGTGCGCAAGACACGCTGCACCGATCGGGCATACTTCTTCATTGAAGCGCACCTTCGGATTGTGGGCAGAATAGACACCGCGCTCATCCATGAAACCCGCTGAAAGGTACATAAAGCTGCTCGGTACCCGTTCTGCCACATTGGCAAAGTCCTCAGATGCACTGGCAGTCACATCCGGGTATTCCATAAAGCCCGGTATCTGCAGTTCCCTCATATAGGAAAGCATCTGCGTAGTGAGCTTCTGATCGCAGGCAAGCGGCGGCACATCGGACAATGTTTCCACCTGTACCTGTCCGCCGTAAACGGCTGCCGTGAGTTTTGCAACCTCCCGTATTCTCTGCACCAGCTTCTTACGTTCTCCGCAATCATTCGTACGGAGTGTTCCTTCCAAAACACCTGTGTCCGGTATGATGTTGGCAGCCGTTCCTGCCTCAAACTTACCGATGGTAAGCACGCAGGCCTTCTCTGGATCAGCCTCTCTGGCGATCAGCTCCTGCAACGCCAGATGAATGTGTACGCCGATATTGATCGGGTCAATACTCCTCTGCGGATATGCTCCGTGGGAGCCCTTTCCCTGAATTAGGATCCTAAAGCCGTCTACCGAAAACATCATCGTGCCGCGAGCATTGTACATCACAAGTCCCACCGGCATTTGCCCCGGTGAGACATGATAGGCCAGCGCCGCATCTACCTTCGGATTTTCTAAAATACCTGCCCGAATCATGTCCATACTGCCCTCAAAGGTCTCCTCTGCCGGTTGAAACATAAGTTTCACCGTTCCCTGAAGCCTGTCTTCATTTTCCTTTAGCATCCTGGCTGCTCCAAGCAGCATAGCAGCATGAAAATCGTGTCCGCAGGTATGTGCCTCGGTTCCGGTTTTACAAGCAAATGTCTCTCCGCTCTCCTCCGCCATCGGAAGTGCATCCATATCGGCACGAAGAAGAAGGCATCGTCCGCCATTTCCTATGGTCGCAGTGACGCCGTGGCCGCATTCCTTGGCATTAATTCCATAAGACTTAAGCGCCTCCATGACATATTTCTGTGTCTTTGGCATATGCAAACCAACCTCCGGACACATATGAAAATGTCTTCTGTTTGAAATAATCTCTTCCTTAAGCTCCAAGGCTCTTTTATAATAATTCAATGTTGTCCTTTCCCGGGATGAAGAGCGCTGCCGCAATAATCCCGTATATATTTATGTATTTTTTATCACTTAATCCCGATATTTCAGATACTCCATAAATTTCTCCGTTGCCGGAGACATACGCGTCACATCCTTCACCGCAATCCCGATTTCCCGGTAATAGGGCTTCGTTAGTCTCCGAACTTCAACCTCATAGGGTATCTTTTTAAGGATCAGCTCCGGCAAAATTCCGATACCAAGTCCTTTTTCCACCATGGCCATGATGGCATAGTCCTCCCAGGTGGTAAAGCGAATTTGCGGATGAACCTGATTTTTCTCCAGAAGATCCGATACTTCTGTCTTGCTGCCGTGTTCCAGCAGCAAAAATGGCTGCCCTTCCAACTGATGAATATCGATCTCTTTCTGCTCACACAGCGGATGTCCTTTTGGCAGCACAGCCAGATACTCATCCTTCTTTAAGGAAATAGCGTCAAACGCCGATTTGGTAGGCAGTCTTAAGAATCCGCAGTCCACTCTTCCCTCTTCGATCCATCGCTCTACTTCCTCATAGTCTCCCATGAGCATCTCATACTCAATCCCCGGATAATCCTCCTGAAACTTTGCAAAAATATTCGGGAGCCAGTGTATCGCCACGCTTGAAAATGTTCCTATCCGTATCATTCCGGTCTCGATTCCATTGATCTCATTGATGCGGCTTTCAAGCCTCTGATAATCATCAATCAACATTCTCGCAAACGGAAGCACCTGCTCACCTGATGTCGTCAGATGTACCCCATTACGATCCCTTTCAAGCAACACCAGATTCCATTCTTTTTCCAGATCGGCAATCATCTTGCTCACAGAAGACTGGGCATAATGCAGGGACTCCGCCGTCTTGGTAAAGCTTTCTGTCTCAACGGTCTTCACAAATGCTATATATTTTAGAAGATTATTGTCCATATTTATTCCTTTTTTCGATGCAACCAATCAAATATATTCGTTTTTCATATTTTAAAAGATCCTTTATACTTTTACAAGAGGAAAAAGAGAGGAGATGATTTTTTGAACAAAAATAAGAAATTCGATTCCGTTGATATGCTCCGCGGACCACTGACCTTAAAAATCATTATGTTTGCACTACCCATCGCACTAAGCAGTATGATGCAGCAGCTATTCAACGCTGCGGACACCTCTGTTGTGGGACGTTTTGCAGATTCCAATGCACTGGCCGCTGTTGGAACCAACGGTGAAATTATCGCCCTGCTGGTAACTATGTCCACGGGACTGTCAGTGGGTGCTAATGTGCTGCTCGCCAGATGTATCGGTGAAAAGAAATCCGAACAGATTTCTCCTGTATTGCATACCTCGCTGGTACTTGCACTGCTCACCGGATTTCTTGGTGCTGCCTTGGGACAGGTCATCTCCCGTCCACTACTCACACTGATCAGAACGCCAGAAGAGATTCTTGACACTGCAGTACTCTATCTTCGCATTTATTTTTGCGGATTTCCGTTTCTCATGCTCTATGATTTTGGCTCCGCCATCTTGCGTGCAAAGGGCAACAGCCGATTTCCCTTCATTGCACTGATCCTGTCCGGAATCCTGAATGTCCTGCTGAACCTTTTCTTTGTCATTGGCTGTCATGCAGACGTTGCCGGAGTGGCCGCTGCCACCGACATTTCTACCGCACTCTCCGCCATTCTCGTCCTTTTAAAGCTCCACCTGGAAACGGACAGCTTTCAGTTTAGGATTCATGCGCTCTGCCTTCACCGAGACTATCTTGCAGCCATTTTGATGATCGGCATTCCCTCTGCCGTACAGGGCTCTGTCTTCTGCTTCGCCAATATTTTTGTTCAAGCTTCCGTCAACAGCTTCGGTGCCGTTGCCACGGCCGGAAGTACCATTGCCATGAACTTTGAATATTTTGGCTATTTTATTATCACTGCCTTCGGGCAGGCAGCCACTACCTTTACCAGCCAGAATTATGCCGCAGGCGAAACAGGCCGCTGCAAGCAAATCTTAAAGACCTGCCTCCTTGCTTCCTTTCTCTTCAGCGCTCTCATTACCGTACCGCTGACCGTGTTCCGCCATGCAGCATCCGGATTTTTTTCCTCCGACCAGGCAGTTGTCGAATCAGCCTGCCTGCGAATCAGTATAATTCTGCTTTTTGAACCCATCTGTGGATTCTATGAGACTCCGGCAGGATTTCTGCGCGGCACCGGGCACTCCACCCTGCCGGCCATCGTCACAATCGTCGGCACCTGCCTGTTGAGAATCATATGGATTCTTACGGGATTTCAAAGTATTCACACCCCAGAAAGCCTTTTTATCATTTTTCCGGTATCCTGGATAGTTACCATCTGCCTTATGTGGTTTGCCATGAAGGTGTTGTCTCAGAACCGTTAGTCGGTCAATGTCTGCTTCGCAGCCGCTTGTATATGATTATCCTCCAACACACCTAAAAATCTCTTCCAACATCTTTATGAGCAGCTCTGCATCAATTGGCTTTGCAATGTGTCCATTCATGCCTGCTTCCATTGCTTTCTGCCGATCCTCGTCAAATGCATTTGCCGTCATCGCAATGAT
>CAVHPN010000029.1:0-87451 GCA_963637995.1 Prevotella sp. CAG:279
TGGCGACATAGCCAAGTGGTAAGGCGTGGGTCTGCAACACCCTGATCACCAGTTCAAATCTGGTTGTCGCCTCTAAGGAATCATCGAAAGATGGTTCCTTTTTACATTATAGGAATTTGCTGCGCGAGAATGTGCCTTGGCACATTCTTTTTTTTCATTGAAAGTATTCGATTTATATATTTTCTGATATAATAAAGCTACATACAGCGGTGTTCTAAACAGCCGAAATTATATTATACATTTATGGAGGAATCGAAAATGGCAGAGAAATTACAGGAATATAGCTTAACCTGGGAAGTAACAGATGAAATGACAGCAAAGCGCATCGGAAGCGCAGGCTCGAAGATTTTGTCAACTCCGAATATGGTGGCACTTATGGAGGCGACAGCGCTGGAACTGGCGAAATCTTACCTGGAAGAAGGTCAGACAACGGTGGGTGCAGAGATTCATTGCCGTCACCTGGCACCGACACCGGTAGGAATGAAGGTAACAGCTACAGCGAAGCTTCGCAGTATAGAGCGTAGAAAGATGTGGTTTGACATTGAGGTTAACGATGAGAAGGGAAAATGTGGAGAAGGCTCACACCTGCGTATTATGGTAAATTCCAAGGCAATGAGTGAAAAGGCTGCAAGCAAGGCAGAATAAAATAATGAATCCGTTAATGGACAGCGAATTATCCCGAATAAATTGCAGGAGTGTCTAATATTGGGCAGGAGCTTCCTGGTGTCTGCCGCGAAAACGCAGGACAGCACAGGTTGTCTCCTGCCATTTGTCTATGCCGGGAACGGAAAAGTCCTCCGGATCAAGAATCAGAAAAACGCAGTCATTCTCAAAAGTACATCTTATTTGGTGGTGGCATCCTCATGAACGAAACATGGTTGTTTCTCAGGATGTTTTTTAATCCATTGCAGCGCAATCAGGCAGATTACAACAGAAACGAGAGAGCCAATAGGCGCTGCAAATCCCATCGGATACAGGTTTTTTGGAAAGTATCGGCAGGCAAGCCATGCTAAGGGAATGCGGGCCACAACGATGGAGACAAAATTGTGAAGAAACGATAATCCGGACAATCCCAGTGCACAGAAGTAACCGCTGCAGCAGAAATGAATTCCGGCGATCATGCAATCAAATATATAGCTTTTCATATACTGGGCACCAAGCCGAATAACCTCTGCTTCATTGGTAAAGAGGGAGACAGCGGCACCGGCGGCAAACTGCATGACTATCGACATGAACAGCCCGAAAGAAAAGGTAATGCAGATTGCATAGCGCAGCGTCTGACGTGCACGATCAGGCTTACCGGCACCAAGATTTTGCGCGGAAAGTGCGGAAACCGTAGATAAAAACGAAGAAGGAACCAGAAAAAAGATTCCAATCAGTTTTTCAACGATTCCGACAGCCGCTGCATCATTTAAACCGCGCTGGTTGGCCAGAATTGTGATAATCAGGAAGGAAACTTGAATAAAGCCATCCTGGATTGCTACCGGAAATCCGACTTGCATTATTGAAACCATGGTGGGCTTATGCGGACGAAGGTCACGGAGACTAAAACCCGGAAACATCCGTTTCCTGATGATCATGGTAAGTGCTATCAGGACACTGCACATCTGAGAAAGTGTGGTTCCGAGTGCGGCCCCGGACGGACCGAGTGAAAATATGCCCATCAAAATATAATCAAGCACAATATTGATGACACAGGCGACGGCGACAAAGTACATCGGGCTTTTCGAGTCGCCCATGCCACGAAAAATGGAGCTGATGACATTATAGGCTGTAATGAATGGTATACCGGCAAAGCAGATCATCAGATAAGCAGAGGTCCCGTTTATTGCTTCTTCAGGTACAGACAGAAGCGAGATGATCCCTTTAATCGCAAAAAGCAAAAATCCGGTCATAACAATGGACAGCACCGCAAACATTGAGATGGTATTGCCAATGCCGCGGGCAGCGAGTTTGCGGTCAGATGCCCCTATCGCACGTCCTATGAGCACGGTTGCACCCATAGCCAGACCAACAATCATAACAGTCAGCATATGCATGACCTGACTGCCGACAGAGACTGCTGTTGTATCATTCACACCGCCAAACTGACCTATAATAAACAGATCAGCCATGCCATAGAGTGTCTGCAGAAAATAAGATAATAAATATGGCAGAGAAAAACAGATGACTGTTTTTAGTACACTGCCGGATGTTAGATTCTTTTCCATTAATAAGTCCTCGTCTTTCTGAGTATATTTTACCAAAAATAACTATAATGTCTACAATAATTGTAGAGTCAAGAGAAAAGAATAAAAATAAAATCCTTGTATTTTAGTATGTAATATATGTATAATGATCCCAGTGGAAAATGAACCGCGGTTTCATTCATAGATCGCCACAGGAGGTTTCATGAGTTTAGAATTTAAGAAAATTGATGTTGGAAGCATTCAGGAGATGCTTCCATTTTATGCGATGCGGCATAATATGACGTGCGACAGCGTATTTTTAGAGAGCTATGTATGGAAAGATTATTATAATGTGCGCTATGCAATCTGGGAAAACAAGGCACTGTTATGGTTGATGGAAAATGACGGAAGATGTTTTTCGGCCATGCCTTTGTGCAGGGAAGATGACCTGCCGGATGCATTTGCTGCGATTGAGAAATATTTTAACGAAGAATTGGGATATCCGCTGGTAATCAATCTTGCAGACGAATATGCAGTGAAATATTTGAATCTGCCTGCGGATAAGTATCTGGTTGAAGAACAGGTTGACGCGAAGGATTATCTTTATGACGGTAATGCAATGCGCACGTTGGCAGGCAAGAAGCTTCATAAGAAGAAGAACCGTGTAAATGCATTCAAACGAGAGTATGAAGGTCGTTATGAGTATCGCAGGCTGCGTTGCCAGGACAGCCACGATGTATGGGTATTTCTGGATAAATGGAGGCAGCAAAAGGGAGAAGAAGTCGAAGAACACCTGGATTACGAAGTAAAGGGAATTCATGATATTCTGAAAAACTGCTCGGAATTCAGCATTCATATGGGTGGTGTGTATATAGACGGTCAGATGGAGGCGTTCACTATCGGAAGCTACAATCCTGTAGAGAATATGGCAGTTATCCACATTGAAAAAGCGAATCCTGAGATTAACGGCCTGTATCAGTTTATTAATCAGCAATTTCTGATAGAAGAATTTCCGGAAGTTGACTGGGTAAATCGCGAAGATGATATGGGATTGGAAGGGCTTAGAAGAGCAAAGATGACCTACTGTCCGGCTGATTATGCACGAAAATATCTGGTGGAACAGCTGTTAGACGGAAGCAAAGGATATCATTGGGCTGAACAGATTGCCAATACGACTTCGGGCAGCGTCCTGACTTATCTGTCCACGGAGGAAAAAGATGAAACAAAACCGTTATACCACATGTGTTTCCCTGAGGATTCAGAGAGTTTCATTGAATATTATTATACGGAAAAAACGAATGACAATGAAATCCTGGTTAAAAAAGACAACGGATTCATTATATCAATGATTCAGCGCAATCCGTATATGATAAAAATGAAGGAACGTCAGCTGAAGCTCGATTATCTGGTTGCAGTATCAACAGAAGAAAGCCGTCGCCGGGAAGGACATTTCAGGGACGTTTTAACAAAATTGCTGCATGATGAAGAGGCGGCCGGCAAACCTATTACTTATCTGGTTCCGGTAAATCCGTCAGTTTATGAACCTATGGGATTTACTTTTATCGGAGATGTGGATATATATGAATTAACGGAGGACGCTAAAAAATCACTTTTGCATACGACATGCCGTGATATTCCGGATGACTGCAGTCGCGCAGCTGAATATATGGAAAAATGGCTGGATGAAAGATATGAGATGCATACACGCAGAGATGAGGCCTATGTCAGCCGGCTTATTAAAGAATTAGCATCAGAAAATGGTACATTGGAGTTTCTTGAATCGGATGGAAAATTGGTTGGTCTGGATGCATACTGGGGATTTGAAGTACGCGAACACAGACTTCTTTACGCAGATGAAGAGTACACGGTTAAGTCAGGAAAGAAACAGTGGAATATGGCTCGTGTGACGAATATCGGTGCATTGCTCAGTATGTTTGGATGCAAAAAATCATCCTCGGGGGAAGAAAAAAACACATTTGAGCTTGGTATTCGTGTGAGTGATCCTCTGCTGGAGGTGAATAATGGGGAATTTGTCTGGACTCTAGCAGAAAATGGCTCCAGTCTTAAGGAATATAAAACGGATCAGAACCCATGCGGATGTGATGAAAAGATTTCGACGTGGCTTGAGACGAAACAGGATGAGCTGATAAGCTGGCTCTTTGGATATAGGAAGGCGGAAGATGTCTGGAGTGAGCAGCTTAAGAATGCGGATTTGGCAGAAATTCTGGCACAGGTGGACATTGTAAATGGCGTATGTCTGGACGAGGTGGTTTAACATAAGATGAAAAGTGCCTGTCAGAGAGGAGAGATTGTCAGATGAGAGAGACAGATACATTAAAAAAATGGATAGAAGAGTCAAACTATATAGTATTTTTTGGCGGTGCCGGTGTTTCCACGGAAAGCAATATCCCGGATTTCAGGAGTACAGACGGTTTATACCATCAGGAGTATGATTATCCGCCGGAAACTATATTAAGTCATAGTTTTTATATGAGAAAACCGGAAGAATTTTATCGTTTTTACCGCAATAAGATGTTATTTCCTGATGCGAAGCCCAACCGGGCACATCTGGCACTGGCAAAGCTTGAACAGGAAGGAAAATTGAAGGCAGTAATCACACAGAATATTGACGGACTTCATCAGGCATCAGGAAGCAGAGAAGTTCTGGAACTTCATGGCTCGGTTTTACGAAATCATTGTACCAGATGCGGCAAATTTTATGGTCTGGATGACATTTTGAAGATGAAGGGCGTGCCGAAATGTGAATGCGGAGGCATCATCAAGCCGGATGTTGTATTGTACGAGGAGGGCCTTGATAATGAGGTGATCGAGAGAGCCATAACCCACATCAGAAATGCGGATATGCTGATTATCGGAGGAACATCACTGGTGGTATATCCCGCAGCAGGGCTTATCGATTATTATCACGGAAATAAGCTGGTGTTAATCAATAAATCAGCGACATCGCGCGACAGTCAGGCGGATTTGATCATAGGCGACAGTATCGGCAAGGTGCTGGGAGATGCAGTGGGTGTATAACAAGAGGATGCAGTGGGAGAAAGATAGAAATGATATATGAGGTTGGAGATATAGTAAAGCTGAAAAAGCCGCATCCATGCGGGAGTCACGAGTGGGAAATCCTGCGTGTCGGTGCTGATTTTCGTTTGAAATGCACAGGCTGTGGCCATCAGGTCATGATGGCACGGCCGCTGGTTGAAAAAAATACAAGAGGAATTACAAAAGCAGGTGAAAAAGCAGGCGAAAAAAAATAAAAAACGCTTGCAAAGCAGGCTTGTTTTTGGTATCATAAACATTCGGTAATATATAACACAAAAATCCTTACTCCCTGCTGGAGTCAGGGGGTCGGTGACCACAAGGAGGTAAAAAAGAGCATGAACAAATATGAATTAGCAGTTGTTCTTAGCGCAAAACTCGAAGACGAAGAGAGAGCCGCAGCGATGGAGAAAGTAACAGGTTACATTACACGTTTCGGCGGCACAGTAACTGACATTGATGAATGGGGCAAGAAGAGACTTGCTTACGAGATTCAGAAGATGAAAGAAGGATTTTACTACTTCGTACATTTCGAGTCTGATTCCGTATGCCCGAATGAAGTGGAGAATCATATCCGCATCATGGAGCCGGTTATCAGATACTTATGCGTAAGACAGGATGCGTAAGACCAGATAAAGGAAGAGTGATCGTATGAATAAAGTAATTCTGATGGGAAGATTGACGAGAGATCCGGAAGTTAGATACTCTCAGGGAGAGAGAGCGATGGCAATTGCCAGATATACACTGGCAGTAGATCGCAGAGGCCGCAGAGGCGGAAACGGTGATGACGGTGCACAGACAGCGGATTTCATTCCGTGTGTTGCATTTGACAGAGCTGGTGAATTTGCTGAGAAGTATTTTCATCAGGGAACCAAGCTCGTAGTAACCGGAAGAATTCAGACTGGCAGCTACACCAATCGTGATGGCCAGAAAGTATATACGACAGAAGTTATTGTAGAGGATCAGGAATTTGCAGAGAGCAAGAATGCGGCATCTGGCAATAGTGACGGTGGATATCGTCAGGCAGAGCGCCCGGCTCCGTCCAGCGCAATCGGCGATGGATTTATGAATATTCCTGACGGAGTAGAAGACGAAGGCCTTCCGTTCAACTAGGTTCGGGAATCGGTCCCCCGGCGAACGGAGTGCGCGAGAGCGCCATCAGGCTGATGTGTGTGAAGGAGGAAAGACCAATGGCATTCAATAAAGGCGATAAAACAGACGCTTCCAAGATCAGAAGAGGCGGCATGCGTAGAAGAAAAAAAGTTTGTGTATTCTGCGGCGAGAAGAACGGCGAAATCGATTACAAAGATACAAATAAGTTAAAGAGATACGTATCTGAGAGAGGAAAAATCCTTCCGAGACGTATTACCGGAAACTGTGCTAAACATCAGAGAGCTCTGACTGTAGCAATCAAGAGAGCAAGACATCTGTCCCTGATGCCGTACGTATGCGAATAATATATCAATTATGATATGATTAAGCCCCTGTATGAGAAATCATACAGGGGCTTTTTACAATATGAGCAAATTTTACGCTCCAATCGCATTTCCGGTATATAACTGATAATACCGTCCTTTTTCTTCGATAAGTTGGTCATGCGTACCGCGCTCAATGATGCGGCCCTGTTCAAGAACCATGATGCAGTCGGAATTCTTGACTGTAGACAGCCGGTGTGCGATTACGAAGGTGGTTCGTCCTGCCATCAGACGGTCCATACCTTCCTGAACGAGGGATTCTGTTCTGGTATCGATGGATGAGGTGGCCTCATCGAGAATCAGAACCGGCGGATCTGCGACTGCCGCGCGGGCGATCGAGAGAAGCTGACGTTGTCCCTGACTTAAATTGCCGCCGTCACCTGTCAGTATAGTCTGGTAGCCGTCCGGAAGTCTGCGGATAAATTTGTCTGCATTGGCCAGTTTTGCAGCAGCTATACATTCTTCATCGCTGGCATCAAGACGTCCATAACGGATATTATCCATGACTGTTCCCGTAAAAAGATGTGTATCCTGCAAAACCATGCCCAAAGAACGGCGCAGAGCCGATTTGCGGATACGGTTAATATCGATGCCGTCATAGGTAATACTGCCTTTTGTAATATCATAAAAACGGTTTATCAGATTTGTTATTGTAGTCTTTCCTGCACCGGTGCTGCCAACAAACGCAATTTTCTGTCCCGGTTTTGCAAACAGGCATACATCATGGAGAACAGTTTTGTCAGCGGTATATCCAAAGTCTACATTTTCAAATCTCACATCTCCTGCAAGTTTTGTATAGGATACCTGATTATCGGCAGACTTAGGATTTTTCCATGCCCAGATGCCGCTTCGCTCAGGGCACTCTTTAAGGTGACCGTCACGGGATTCGTGGGCGTTTACAAGCTCCACGCAGCCATCGTCATCCTCAGAGGTTTCATCCATCAGATTGAAGATACGTGCGGCACCGGCCATGGCCATGACAACGCTGTTGAGCTGCTGGCTTATCTGACCGAAGGGCTGTGTAATATTTTTATTCAGGGTTAAAAATGAAACCAGTGCTCCGAGAGTCAGTCCGGTATAACCGCCTAGGGCAAGTATGGCACCGCTGAGTGCACACAGCACGTAACTGATATTTCCTATATTATTATTAATTGGCATGGAAACATTGGCAAATGTGTTGGCCTGCTCAGCACTTTCACGCAGCTTTTCGTTGAGAACACGAAATTGTTCAAGGCTCTTTTCCTCATGGCAAAATACCTTTACTACTTTCTGGCCGTTCATCATTTCTTCTATATAACCATTTACGGCACCTATAGCCTGCTGCTGTCTGCCAAAATAGTATGCCGATTTTGCAGCAATTCTGGATGTTATAAAAAGCATCAGGAATATCATGAATGCGGTCAAAATGGTAAGCGGTATATCTAACACCAGCATACTGACGAAAGAGGTTACAATCGTGACAGCTGAGGTCAGAATCATGGGAATACTCTGACCGATTAACTGACGCAGAGTATCAACATCGTTGGTATATACGGACATGATATCTCCATGCGGATGGGTATCAAAATACCTGATGGGCAGTGACTCCATGTGTGAGAACAGATCCTCGCGAAGATGTCTCATGGTACCCTGACCGACATTTACCATAATTCTGTTGTATGAATAAGAGCAGATGATTCCGGCTGCATATGTGGCGATCAGTCCCAAAAGTGCATGGGCGAGTGATGAAAAATCAGGTGTCTCCATTTTAGTGATCGGCACTATATAATCATCAATCAGACTCTGCAGAAAGAGTGTGCCGCGCAGAGTGGCGAGAGAAGAACCTATAATGCATATCACAACAACAGTAAATGCAAGTTTGTAGTTTTTAAGCATATAGCGGAGCACGCGGACAAGAGTCGGAGTCAGGGTTCGCATGTCGGCTTTCTTCTTTTTATTCATATTATGTTCCATTTCGAAAACCTCCTGTTTAGTCAGCAGTCGGTGCATCAAAGTCACCGCTTCCCTTTGTCTGGGCCTCGTAGATCTCCTGGTAGATACGGTTAGTTTTAAGAAGTTCATCATGGGTGTTGAAATCATTTACAGATCCGTTGTCAAGAACCAGAATACGGTCGGCATGCTGTATACTGCTGATTCTCTGGGAAATAATCAGTTTGGTGGTGCCGGGGATCTTTTTGGCAAATGCTTCACGGATTTTGGCATCGGTTGCTGTATCGACAGCACTGGTGGAATCGTCGAGTATAAGAATCTTCGGCTTCTTTAACAGGGCTCTGGCGATACAGAGACGCTGCTTCTGGCCACCTGAAACGTTGTTTCCGCCCTGTTCAATCCATGTATTATATTTATCAGGAAAACGCTCGATAAATTCATCGGCACAGGCCTGACGGCATACTTCACGGCACTCTTCTTCAGTGGCATTTTCATTGCCCCAGCGCAGGTTGTCAAGAATTGTACCGGAAAACAGTACATTTTTCTGTAATACTACAGCGACCTGCTCACGCAGTACCTCAAGGTCATAGGTTCGAACATCGCGTCCGCCTACATAGACAACACCCTGATCCGCGTCATACAGACGGCTGATAAGGCTTACAAAGCTGGATTTGCCGCAGCCCGTGCCGCCGATGATTCCGATCGTCTCACCGGACCGGATATGCAGGTCGATATCGTGAAGAGTTTCCTCACCGCTTCCGTGTTTGTAGGAGAAACTGACATGGTCAAAATCGATGCGTCCGTCATCCACAGTCTCAACCGGGTTTGCGGGATTGGTAAGATCAGCTTTTTCAGTCAGAACTTCAGCGATACGGCGACCGCTTGCCATACTCATGGTTAACATAACAAAAATCATTGAGAGCATCATTAAGGACATCATTACGCTCATGACATAGCTGAACAGGGAAGTCAGCTCACCGGTTGTCAGGCTGCCGGCCACGATAAAGTGGGCTCCGAACCATGAAAGGGCTGTGATACAGCCGTAAACGACAAACATCATGATCGGTGCATTGAATGCCAGTGTGCCCTCCGCCTTAACAAAGAGGCGGTAGAGTTTTTCAGCGGCATTCATAAATTTGCTGTTTTCGTATTCCTCGCGCACATATGCTTTTACAACGCGGATGGCAGAGACATTTTCCTCAACGCTGGCGTTCAGATCATCGTAGCGGCGGAATACCTCACTGAAAATCTTTGTTGTGCGTGACATGATGCAGACAAGTGCAATTGCCAGAAATATTACGGCAATCAGGAAAATACAGCTCAGTCTGGCATTTATGAAGAAACACATTACCATGCTGCATATCAGCATCATAGGTGCCCTGACCGCGATTCTGAGGATCATCTGGTAGGCGTTTTGTACGTTGGTAACGTCGGTTGTCATACGGGTAACAAGTCCGGCCGTACTGAATTTATCAATATTGGAAAATGAAAATGTCTGAACATTTTCGTAGATGGCATCACGCAGGTTGCAGGCAAATCCGGCTGAGGCCTTTGCCGCAAAACGTCCTGCAAGGACACCGCTGAGTAAAGCTAAAAAAGCAACCAGAAGCATCAGGGTACCGTAACGATAGATCTGCGGCAGACTTTTTGCTTCGATGCCTTTGTCAATGAGAGAGGCGGTAATGAAGGGAATCAGCACTTCAAAGACTACCTCTATTGCGGCAAAGAATGGTGTAAGAAGCGATGATGCTTTGTATTGCCGCACCTGTTTAAGTAATGTTTTAAACATGTAAATCCTCCGTAAAAATAAATGATTAGATTCGGGATGTTTAATTATTATAATGCAAAATACTTGAAAGTGAAGTTAAAAATTGCTATCATTGATAAAAAAGTCTTATCAATAAACTGACGAAATGTCGTCATTAAGGGCCGATAGATTGCCGGATTATAATGCAGTGAACAGTTTATTGTATACAGGCAGTCGCTTTGTAACCGAAAGTGCTGTACTAAACGTGAACGGAGTGGAGTGAGCATATGAATACATTTCAGCTTAATTGTTTTCTGACAGTCGTGGATACGCTTAATTTCGCCAGGGCCGCGGAACAGCTTCATGTGACGCAGCCTGCAATCACGCAGCAGATTCATTCTCTGGAAAAGGAGTTAAATGTAAAATTATTTCGACGAACGACCAGGACTGTGCGGGTAACGGAAGAAGGCTTTATGTTTCTGGATGATGCGAAGAGAATCGTCGAGACGTCGAGGCGTGCCCAGCGCCGTTTTCAGGAGCTGGGACGGACGAATATGCGTATATTAAATATAGGAAGTTACAGTGAAGCTCAACTTATGACACTGTTGCCGTTACTCAGGATATTGAGGGAGAAATACCCTGACTTGCATCCGAGACTTCATATCATACCTTTTCAGCATCTTTATCGTCTTCTGGATGAGGGCGAGGTGGATGTGGTGGCGGGATTTCGGGAACCGTTATCCAAGAAAATAACATCCACATATGAAGAACTGATAGAGGCATCGCTTGGCTGCGTCTGCGCACCGGACCATCCGCTGGCATCCAAATCCTGCGTCTCTTTCGGTGATCTGAGGGAACACAGGCTTATTTTGCTTAATCCGGCCAGGGCACAGGTGGATGCTGCAAGGATTCAGGGAGAGCTGATGAATGGACGCCCGCCGTCAGAACTTTATTTCTGTGATACCATGGAGGAGGCGGTTATTTTGGCATCGGCCGGATACGGAGCGGCGATCTTGCCGGAGCTTTTTATCACATCTAATCTGGAAATTGCCAGAATCCCGATTAGAGATGCTGCTCCGGTGTCATTCGGACTGTATTACAAGTCGTCTGCGGGAAATGAACCGCTGCGTGATCTGATCCGATTGGCAGCGGGGAAAAAGCTGTGATGTGGGCCGCTCTGAAAGCGGCATTACCATGACTGAAAGTCAGTTCTTTCGTGACCTCAGAAATTTCACAACATTTTCAGTAATTTGGTGCTTTACAAAAACACTTTAGTATGCTAATATGGTAGCATGTTAAAAAGAAAAGATAAAATCAGACAGCGTACGGTGCAAAGAGCAGCTTCGTCGGATGTCTGAAAACGAGGAGGATACCAATTATGAAAAAGAGATTTGTGAGCGCAGCATTGGCTGCAGTAATGGCACTTTCCATGACCGCATGCGGCAGCAGCACTACAGCAGAGTCCACAGCAGCAGACAGTGAGGCAGCAGAGAGCCAGGCAGAGGAAACGACCGCAGAAGAAGCGAAGACGACCGATGGCGGCACACTGATTGTTGGTTTTGATCAGGATTTCCCGCCTATGGGATTTGTGGGAGATGACGGTGAGTACACCGGATTTGACCTGGAGCTGGCACAGGAAGTTGCAAAACGTCTTGGTCTGGAATACAAGGCACAGCCGATTGCCTGGGATTCTAAGGATATGGAACTTGAATCAGGCAATATCGATTGCATTTGGAACGGATTTACCATCACCGGCCGCGAAGATGACTATACATGGACAGAGCCGTACATGGCTAATCAGCAGGTATTTGTAGTTGCAAATGATTCAGATATCAACAGTCAGGCAGATCTGGCAGGTAAGATCGTAGAAGTTCAGACTGATTCGTCAGCAGAGGCAGCTTTAAAAGAAGCACCTGAGCTTACAGATACTTTTAAAGAGCTTCTGACAACAGCAGATTACAATACCGCATTTATGGATCTTGAGCAGGGCGCGGTTGATGCAATTGCCATGGACGTAATTGTTGCCGGTTATCAGATTCAGCAGAGAAATGCTGATTTCAAGATTCTTGATGATTCACTTTCAGAGGAAGAGTACGGTGTAGGTTTCAAGAAGGGTAATACCGAGTTAAGAGATAAGGTTCAGACTACTCTTGAAGAGATGGCCGAAGATGGTACATTAAAAGAGATTTCAGAGAAATGGTTCGGCAAGGATGTAACAACTATCGGTAAATAGTTGTTGGGACTGAGCTATTATTCAATAATTCATAATAAGAATAGGGACGGCTGTGGGTGATTTCATGGCAGTCCCCATTCTGGGTTTATGTGAAATAAAGGACGCTCCGTGAGAGCTCAGGACTTCGCGAAGGAGAGCGGCAGTCTATAATTCAGAAAGCAGGTATAGGATAATTATGGGTAAGATGACACTCCAGCAGATGATTGCTCAGCTAGCAGGCGGTATGGCAGTCAGCACACAGATTTTTGTTGTGACTCTGCTTTTTTCACTTCCGTTGGGTCTTGTGATCGCGTTCGGGCGTATGTCAAAAAACAAACTGATTCAGACGATTGTAAAGGTCTATATTTCGATTATGCGAGGTACACCGCTTATGCTGCAGCTCATGGTGGTGTATTTTGGACCGTATTATCTGTTCCATATCAAGGTCAGCAGCAGCTATCGTCTGTGGGCAACATTTATAGGCTTTGTGATCAATTATGCGGCATATTTTGCAGAAATATACAGAAGCGGCATACAGTCAATGCCTGTGGGCCAGTATGAGGCTGCACAGATTTTGGGATACGGAAAAGCACAGACTTTTTTTAAGATAATTTTACCGCAGGTAATCAAGCGTATCCTTCCGTCGGTAACAAACGAGGTGATTACCCTTGTTAAGGATACTTCGCTTGCATTTACCCTGAGTGTGGCTGAAATGTTTTCGATTGCGAAGGCGCTCGCAGCCTCACAGACGAATATGATGCCTTTCGTGGCGGCAGCTGTATTTTACTATATTTTCAATCTGATTGTGGCGGTTGCCATGGAATGGATTGAGAAAAAATTGGATTATTACCGATAGAAACTGGAGGAATGTGGATAATGAATCTGTTAGAATTAAATCATGTGGAAAAAGCATTCGGAGATCTGTCGGTACTTAAAGATATTTCTCTGAGTGTAGGAGAGGGCGAGATCGTGTCCATCATCGGTCCGTCAGGATCCGGTAAATCTACGCTTTTGCGGTGCGCAACCATGCTTGAGACCATGGACAGCGGTGAAATCATATATTTGGGGAAAAAGGCAGTCTGGACAGGTGCGGACGGCAGACTGTGCTATGCTGACAAGAAGGACATGAAGGAAATACGCAGCCAGTATGGTCTGGTATTCCAGAATTTTAACCTGTTTCCGCATTATTCTGTGCTTAAAAACATCACTGATGCACCGATTCATGTGCAAAAGCGCGACAAGGAAACGGTTTATAAAGAGGCGCGTGAATTGCTGAAAAAAATGGGTCTGGAGGACAAGGAGGACTATTATCCTTATCAGCTCTCCGGCGGTCAGTGTCAGCGTGTGGCGATCGCCCGTGCACTGGCTCTTAATCCAAAGATTCTGTTTTTCGACGAGCCGACCTCCGCACTCGACCCGGAGCTTACGGGAGAGGTATTAAAGGTTATCAAATCGTTGGCGGACCTGCATATCGCGATGGTTATTGTCACTCATGAGATGGCATTTGCAAAGGATATTTCCCATCGTGTGGTCTTTATGGCTGACGGACTTATAGTCGAGGAAGGCACTCCGGATAAGGTGTTTGCTTCTGACAATGAGAGAACGAAGAGCTTTTTGGGAAGATATGGAAATATTCTGTAATACATGATTATGGACTGCAGTGTCTGATATTGCAGTTGTATTTGAAAAGAGGTGCATAGATGGCGGATGTACTGCATGCCGGGCTTAGACCATCAGATTGGTGGCGTGAGCCGGTTTGTCGGGATGCTGAGAATAGTGAGACAGTTTTAAAACTTGAAGAGTTGATTGACCGCCTTGAAGGCGGCGCTGCTTTGACAGAGGATGAATGGACCCGTCTCATAGATGGGCGTTCGCCCAAACTGGCAGAGTATCTGTTTGAAAAAGCACGCCGAATCAGGGAAAAAGAGTATGGGAAAGCTGTATATGTGCGTGGGCTTATTGAGTGCAGCAATTATTGTAAAAATGACTGTCTGTACTGTGGCATACGAAAGAGCAACCGGAATGCGAGCCGGTACCGTTTGAGCCGGGAAGATATTATTTCCTGTTGTGAAAATGGTTACCGACTCGGATTTCGGACTTTTGTTATACAGGGCGGTGAAGATCCTGCGATGATGGATGAGCTGGTAGCGGATATGGTAGGAGAGATCCGTATGAAATTTCCGGATTGCGCTATCACGCTTTCTCTTGGTGAAAGAGAATATGATACTTTCAAACTGTGGAAGGATGCCGGAGCGGACAGATATCTGCTTCGTCATGAGACCGCGGATGTCGGTCATTATGCGAGTCTGCATCCATCGGAAATGTCGTTTGAACACAGAATGAAATGCCTTGATGATTTAAAATCGCTCGGATATCAGACCGGATGCGGATTTATGGTGGGTTCTCCGTACCAGACTACCGCACATCTTGCAAAAGATATGCTTTTTATAGAGAAATTTAACCCTGAAATGGTGGGAATAGGACCATTTATTCCGCAGCATGATACTCCGTTTGGAGGGAAAGCAGCGGGAACTCTTGAAGAAACTTTGTTTCTGCTTGGGCTGATTCGCCTTATGAAACCCAAAGTGCTGCTTCCGGCGACCACGGCACTCGGAACGATCCATCCCATGGGACGTGAACTGGGAATTCTGGCCGGAGGAAATGTCGTGATGCCAAATCTCTCACCGGTCGGTGTGCGTGCGAAATATATGCTTTATGACAACAAAATCTGTACGGGAGACGAGGCAGCGGAATGTGTAAACTGTATGAAACGGCGCATGGAAAGTGTAGGCTATGAGGTTGTAGTTGATCGCGGCGATTATAAAAATTAAGTGAGGAGAGAGCAAAATGGGAATGAATGAGACACCCTCAGGAGAACGTGTGCATATTGCATTTTTTGGACGAAGAAATGCCGGAAAATCAAGTCTTGTTAATGCTGTGACAGGGCAGGAACTGGCGATTGTATCAGATGTTCTGGGTACTACGACGGATCCTGTATATAAATCCATGGAACTGCTTCCTCTGGGCCCGGTGGTAATTATCGATACACCAGGAATCGATGATGATGGTGAACTCGGATTAAAAAGGGTAGGAAAGGCCAGACAGGTCTTAAATAAAGCAGATCTTGCCGTTCTGGTAATTGACGCCTCTGAAGGCAGGGGCAGCTGGGATGAGGAGATGATAGCTCTTTTTAAAAAGAAGTCGATTCCATACCTGATAGTATATAATAAGATTGATTTGGCGGAAATAAACTCCGGTGAGATTGTCGATACAAAGGAAGAAAAAAAAGAAGAGGCTGAGACTGCCGATGAAAAAGCTCATACAGCTTATGTCAGTGCCCGCACCAAGGAAGGGATTAACGAACTAAAAGAACGGATGGCTCGCCTGACATTGCACGAATCAGATGAAAAACGTCTGGTTGCAGATTTGGTAAATCCGTTAGACACCGTGATTCTCGTAGTGCCGATTGATAAAGCTGCACCTAAGGGACGCCTGATTTTACCGCAGCAGCAGGTAATCAGAGATTTGCTTGATGCAGGTGCGGTGCCGATGGTCTGTCGTGAGAGTGAACTTACCGATGCATTTTCGAAACTAAAGGAAGATCCGGCCTTGGTTATCACAGACAGTCAGGTTTTCCCGCTTGTAGATCGATTGACGCCACCAGATATCCGTCTGACGTCATTTTCAATACTGTTTGCACGTTATAAGGGGGATTTGACACAGGCGGCCAATGGAGCTAAGGCTTTGGAAATGATAGAAGATGGGGATAAAATTCTCATTTCGGAAGGGTGTACACATCACAGGCAGTGCGGTGATATAGGCACTGAAAAATTGCCCCGCTGGATCCGCGAGTATACCGGAAAGAACCCGGAATTTCATTTTACTTCCGGTACTGAATTCCCGGAAGATGTTTCAGTGTACAAGCTTATAGTCCATTGCGGTGGATGTATGCTGAATGCCAGAGAGATGAAAAGCCGTCTTCTAAGTGCCGCGGATCAGGAAATTCCGATGACAAATTACGGAATCCTGATTGCATATATGAAGGGAATTTTGAAACGAAGTATGGAAGCACTTGAGCCGGGAAAATAATAGATTACGAAAAGCCGCTGACTGAAGCTCATCAGGCTAATATCAGCAGCTTCACGATTCTTTTTGCAAGAATACTGAGTGCACCTGAAATTACAATACATACTACAAACAGAGCAAAAATGTACTGTATAGGATACGTATTCACAGGAAGTCTTACATAAAGAAGGCTGATTACTATATGATGAATCAGAAGTATATACCAGCTGATACCGGCAAGATAAGATGTCAGTCTGCCAGGCGTGGACGATTCTGAAATATGTACATTCAGGAAGGCCGTGAGCAGGGCAAGACTCCATAAACCGTTTAAAATTTCACCGATTATATTGTCAGGAGAAATATTTATAAATGTTGTATGATTTGCAATAAACATGAAAAAAGCATACACCGCTATGGAAAATCCGGCACAGAGTGTCAAAAAACGTGATGGGAGTTTGGCATCAGCCAGATATTTTCTCATAAACATCCCTATATAAAAATAAACCACGTTGAAAAACGGATTATTGGTTATAGAGAGCCTGATAGGATTAGGCATTACCAAAAGCAGGATGTACCATATAAGGGAAAGTACAAGCGTGATGCGGGGTGCTTTTTTCAGCATAAATGCCAGAAACGGAAACAGCAGATAGCATATCACAATGCAGAACATGAACCATTCTCCAACCAAATAAAACGTGGGCTCGTGATATTGCATCAGTGCGTCAAGTCCCATCAGGGTGTATATAAACCTAATTTTTGGAATGCCTGCGGTAAATACCTGATGTTTTATGATATATGACGATACAAACATGAGGCCATAGCAGACATAAAAAGGCAGAAACAGGCTCTTGAATCTGCGGATGAAGAAGGTGCGGATATCAAGATTTTCCTCGTTATTGTATATGAGTGCATATCCGGATATGACAAATAAAAGTATGCTGGCCGGTCTGGCACCGATATTAAAAAAGTAAGATATACTTCGTATGTACTGAGGAACATCTCCTGTGGCAATAACATATTCGATGAAATAATGATAACAGAATATAAAGATTAAACACAGGACCCTGAGGATATCCAGTCCCATGATACGTTTTCGTGTAGATTTCATAATATTCGATTCCTTCAACATTTTGAGTCGATTCTAGCATAAAAAAGAAAATCGGGCAAGGTGGGGGGTACTATTCGCCCATACATGAACAATATCGATAAATTTCATAATTAATTCGCATTTGACAAATAATACTTGAAGTGTTACATTTGTTAAAAATGAATGAGGGAGCTCGTGAGCGGGCTGAGAGGAAGTCATCAAACTTCGACCTTTATAACCTGATTTGGGTAATGCCAACGTAGGGAAGATACGTGACGAATTGTCAAACCTGTACCTGCGTGGTACAGGTTTTTGTTTTGTAGGGAATTGCTTCGCAATTTGCCTATAAAACAAAAACGCTCCGCAAGGATGCGCACTCGGCGCAGAGGTAGATGGTTGCTGAAGCAACCGCGCCTCAGCGCGAGAATGTGCCAAGGCACATTCTTTTTTGAAAGAGTTGTCAAGCGGCATGGAGGTTTTATTGCTCACGACCCTCCCTAAAATGGAGGAGGTTTACACATGAACTACACTACACAGATGGATGCCGCACGCAAGGGCATTTTTACAAAGGAACTTTTGGCAGTTGCCAAAAAAGAACAGGTGGAACCGGAAAAACTTATAAAACTGGTTGCCGCAGGACAGGTTGTTATCCCGGCAAATAAATGTCATACCTGTCTTGATCCTAACGGAATAGGTTCGTCTCTTCGTACAAAGATCAATGTAAATCTCGGAACTTCCCGTGATTTAAATGACCTTGACATGGAGCTTCAGAAAGTTAATGATGCCGTAGCCATGGGGGCAGAATCAATAATGGATCTTAGCTCCTTCGGCGATACACAGAAATTCCGTCGCAAGCTGACTGCCGAATGCCCGGCAATCATCGGAACCGTTCCGATTTATGATGCGGTTGTATATTATCATAAACCACTTCGTGAGATAACCTCAGAAGAGTGGCTCAAAATTGCCGAAATGCATGCCAAGGATGGTGTGGATTTCCTGACAATTCACGTTGGTATCAATAAAAATACTGCAAAACGTTTTAAACAGATGAAACGACTGACCAATATCGTTTCCCGAGGAGGTTCCATCATCTTTGCATGGATGGAAATGACAGGCCAGGAAAATCCTTTTTATGAACATTTTGATCGTCTTTTGGACATCTGCCAGGAATATGATGTCACACTGAGTCTTGGCGATGCATGTCGTCCGGGATGTCTGGAAGATGCGACCGACGTATCACAGCTGGAGGAGCTTCTTACACTTGGTGAACTGACAAAACGTGCATGGGAAAAGAATGTGCAGGTTATGATAGAGGGACCGGGACATATGCCTCTTGACCAGATTGCGGCTAATATGAAGATTCAGCAGTCTGTATGCAAGGGAGCTCCATTCTATGTACTTGGTCCGCTGGTAACCGATATTGCACCGGGTTACGACCATATCACAGCTGCCATCGGAGGTGCAATCGCAGCCGCTGCCGGAGCAGCCTTCCTCTGCTACGTAACACCGGCAGAGCATCTGCGTCTTCCAAATCTTGAAGATGTCAAGGAAGGTATCATTGCCTCCCGTATAGCTGCCCATGCGGCAGACATTGCCAAGGGAATCCCGGGCGCCAAAGAATGGGATCAGAAGATGGCAAAGGCACGCGCCAAACTTGACTGGGAGGAGCAGTTCTCTCTTGCCATAGATCCGGAGAAGGCTCGCAGATATCGTGCAGAATCAAAGCCTGAAAAAGAAGATACCTGTTCCATGTGCGGCAACTTCTGTGCAGTTAAAAATATGAACAGAATCCTGTCAGGAGAGATTGTTTCTATTTTTGATGAATAATGCATATGCACGAAATAACAGAAAGTTGGTTGTTTCGTGCCTTCGGTACTCTCACAATTTAGTATGTATTTGGAGGTATTTTCATGAATAATTCAATTTTATCTGCATCTGATGTGCAGACTCAGTCCTTTTCCGTCAAAAAAACCGCTCTTGCCGGAATGCTGATCGCCCTGACGGTCGCATTGTCAGGTTTTTCCATTCCGATCGGTGCATCGAAATGTTTTCCGATACAGCATCTTGTAAATGTACTTGCCGGAATATTCTTGGGCCCGATTTACGGAGTATCAATGGCTTTTTGTGTTTCCTTAATCAGAAACATTCTCGGAACAGGAAGTCTTCTTGCTTTTCCGGGAAGTATGGCAGGTGCATTTTTAGGTGCATATCTCTTCAAAAAAAGTGGCCGTTTTATACTGGCATATCTCGGTGAGATAATCGGCACAGGTATTATAGGCGGTATAATTTGCTGTCCGATAGCCATATTTCTGATGGGCAAAGAGGCAACTTTATTTCTTTACGTTATCCCGTTTCTGATGAGCACTGCCTGCGGAACTGCGATTGCATTTATGCTTATTGAATTCATGCGTCACACAGGGCTGTTTTTGGTTCTGAAACGTCTCTTGGACACTAAATAAAGGGGGCATGTTCTGATGCAACGCAAGAATTTAAGTCTCGCTTTATCAGATGCATTATCCGAATATCCTGAGGAGGCGCGCAGGGCCGCGCCTCTTATACATTGTATTACCAACTATGTGACGGCAAATGATGTCGCAAATGTACTGTTGGCAGCAGGAGCGTCTCCTTTGATGGCGGATCATCCAAAGGAAACGGCTTCTGCCGCATCGTCTAGTGATGGACTTGTCCTTAATCTTGGGACCCTTAAAAGAGGTTCCGTGACTGCCATGATCCGCGCCGGAAAAGCAGCTATGAAAAAAGATATACCGATAGTTTTTGATCCGGTCGGTATCGGAATGTCCGCCCACCGCAGACACGCCGCCGGAAAAATCTTAAGTAATGTCAGAGTATCGATTGTCCGGGGCAATTCTTCAGAAATCCGAACACTGGCCAATTTGTTCGGATATCCGGTTTCATCGGAGCAGCACGGAGTAGATGCAATTTCCAGTAAAACAGTTTCTGAAGAGACAGTTTTTGAAGAGACGCATTCTGACCTGGCAGTTTCTGAAGAGTCAGCACCTGAACCGGCAGCTTCTGAACAAACAGCACTTGAACAGCCTGTTTCCGATTCGACATTTTTCTCGAAACGGATTAACGCAGATAACAACATAGCGTATTTCCTTTCGAAAAAGCTCAATGCTGTCATCATCTGTACCGGAGTATGTGATCTGGTTGTATACGGCCGGATAACTGCACGTATAAGAAACGGCTCTTCTGAACTTACTCACATTACAGGAAGCGGATGCATGATGGACGGACTGCTGGCGGCATTTGCGGCGGCAGCTCACAAAAATCATAGAAATGATAAGTTTCACTGTTTTTATTCGTCGGTCTGTGCCGTCACTGAAATCGGTTTATGCGGAGAAAAGGCTGCAGAATTGATGCATGAGCAGGATAAAGGTTTGGGGAGCTTTCATGTCTTTTTCCTGGATGCCGTAAGCCGTATGACCGGTGAAGAATTGTCAGGAGGTCAAAAGATTGAAATTACAACGAAATAACTGTCTTTTATATGCAATTACGATGCCGCATCATCCGGGTATGCGCCCTCTTGAGGAGCAGGTTAAAGAGGCACTGGACGCCGGAATCACCATGCTTCAGCTGAGGGAAAAAAATCTGTCAGATGACGATTTTTTGAAAGAAGCACTGTCCCTGCGTAAACTTACAGAGAGTTATCATGTTCCTCTGATTATCAATGATAATCTTGGTGTGGCAATCGAAAGCGGTGCGGACGGCATACATATAGGCCAGAGTGACCTTCCGGCCAGAGAAGTACGTTTAAAAATCGGTCAGGATAAGATTCTTGGAGTGACTGCTAAAACGGTTTTCCAGGCTACGGAGGCAGAAAAAGCCGGAGCCGATTATCTCGGCTCCGGTGCAGTATTTCCGAGTGATACCAAAAAAGAGGCATTTCCCATGAGCAGGGAAACACTGATGGATATATGCAGGTCTGTATCTATCCCGGTTGTTGCCATAGGCGGTATAAATTCTGATAATCTGCCAAAACTAAAAAATACCGGCATTGCCGGCGTTGCAGTTATATCAGGGATCTTTTCACAGTCAGACATCGGGGCAGCCGTCCATAATCTGAAAAGCGCATTGAGCGACCTGAAACTTTGAGTTTACTTCTCAGTTACAAAAGGGTAAATAATTATGATTAGGGTGACCAGTTATGATTACAGATTTTCCTCAAATTGATGATTTTTCCGGCACTGACCGCTTTGTGCCATCTGTTATGACCATCGCCGGATCTGACAGTGGCGGGGGCGCTGGAATTCAGGCGGATCTTAAGACAATCACAGCGCTTGGACTTTACGCAAGCAGTGTCATTACGGCAATTACGGCCCAGAATACACTCGGTGTGCAGACAGTTTTACCTGTTTCACCTGAGATTTTAGCTGCGCAGCTTGATTCTGTTCTTACGGATCTTACTCCTCAGGCTGTCAAAATCGGAATGCTCGGGGATAAAAAAGCTGTGGAGATTGTGGCCGAAAAGCTTTGCGAATATCAGCATATTCCCGTTGTGCTCGATCCGGTGCTTATCTCCACCAGCGGGCGTCCTTTGGCATCTGCGGATTCCATAGCCGCTTCATGCGAACTGTTATTTCCACATGCTTCGCTTATAACACCAAACCTTCCCGAAGCCGAATTTTTGCTAAAGACACATATAACGGACGATGATGCCGGTATCGAAGCGGCAGCCGGTCGGCTTTCTAAGATGTTTCATACCTCCATATTACTCAAGGGGGGACATCGAGCCGCACTTTCAGATGTAGGAGATGTCCTTTGCAGATATGGTGAACCTCCTGTCTGGTTCAGGGGGACACGGATAAGTAATCCTAATAATCACGGAACCGGCTGCACTCTGTCCTCTGCAATCGCCTGTGGTTTGGCATCCGGTCATTTCATGACACAAAGTATCAGCGATGCACGTGAATATTTAAGCGGTGCCTTAAAATACGGCCTTAATCTTGGAAAAGGAAATGGTCCATTATTTCACGGATGGAATATCCGTTAAAATAATGAACCATCTATCGTGGCCTAATGTTATGATACCAGGGGTAAAAAAACTTTTGATCCCAGCATCATGTTATTTGGCTGTGATATTAACATAAATAACCGGGTAAAAAGGAATTAGCTGACTATAATGTAAATTCCATATCCTGCAGCATCTCTCGGTCCTCGTCAATGCGGTTGCCGGACGTTGTGAGCATGTCACCGGTAATAGCTGCATTGGCTCCAGAGCGAAAGGCCTGTTCTCCCGAGTGTTTCATGGAATTGCGTCCTGCAGCCAGGCGCACCATTGCAGTTGGATTAATATATCTGAAAATTGCAATTGTTCTCAAAATTTCGTCTTCTGTAAGCGGTGCCTGATGCTCCAAAGGAGTTCCCGGAATCGGTCTGAGGATATTGAGAGGTATCGAAAGGATATTAAGTTCGCTAAGTGTTATAGCCATATCAATACGATCTTCCCATGTTTCCCCCATGCCGATGATGCCTCCTGAACAGACAGAAAGTCCTGCAGCCTTGGCACGTCTTATAACTTCCAGCTTATCCTCAAAAGTATGAGTTGTACAGATATTCGGAAAATTTCTTCGGGAGGTTTCGATGTTGGCATGGTATCTGCTTACACCGGCCTCCTTAAGTCTGTTAAAATCTTCCTGCGACAGGAGTCCGTGTGACGCGCAAAGCTCTACATTGCATTCTTCTTTCATAGAACGATATGCGCGAAGCGCTTTATCCATTTCAGCACCGGTCAATGCCCGACCTGCGGTTACAATCGAATAACGGTGAACTTTTTTCGCCTCGTGATGCTTGCAATCATCCAAAATTTTCTCAGGCTCCAAAAACGGGTATTCTTCAACTTTTGCATTGTGACAGGCTGACTGCGCACAGAACTTGCAGTCCTCACCGCATCTACCGCTCCGTCCGTTAATGATTGAACATAAATCCACATGGTTGCCGCAAAGCTCACGGCGTATCTTATCAGCTCCCTCACAAAGCTCCTTCAAATCTTCATCCAGTAAAAAATTCAGGTCTTCCCCACGTTTCAAACGTCGTCCTTTTATTATCTCATCTGCTAATTGAACACTCATAAATAAAAACTCCTTATAAATATGGTAACTACTGCATCACATTATAAAATGCGGCAAGAAAAGTGTCAACCTACTATTATGATATGGTTTACATTCCTGCGCCACCCGGATACTCCGCAAATTTATGCATAACTAGACTAATGAAAACCAGTATGCTATAATGTAACGAGTCCAAAAGAAAAACAAGCGGCTGCGAAGCAGACATTTGTTTTTCTTGGACCGTTAACGAACGAACCGTCTGCGCCAGCAGACAATGGAGTGCGTAAGCACGAGGTTCGTGAGTCTATAGATGTAACGAGTCCAAAAGAAAAACAAGCGGCTGCGCTCTTTTATATGATGCCTGCCGATGCCGGAGAGGGAACGGGCCGTAAGCCGGCCGGCAGCATGGGAGAATGGGATGAAACAAAATATGAAAATACGAGGTCAGTTGCGGACATATCTGCAGTGGCCGCTTATGATGGCACTGTTTTTTATGGCAGCGAACCTAGCGGTTGGAATAGTAAGTCCGATTGCCGGGATAGTGATGTCCGGATTTACACTTGTCTATGTCGTAGTGGCGTTGTGGCTTTACATGTACCGTAGAAAGCGGCTGATGGGCGGACTGGTAGAATTTTCTTCGGAATACGCCCAGGTGCAGAAACAGCTGCTATACGAGATGTCGGTGCCTTATGCCATTGCAGACGCAGAGGGACATTTCCTGTGGCTCAATCAGTCATTTTCCGAGATAGTCGGAGAAGATAAGAACTGTCGTAAGAATGTTTCGGCAGTATTTCCGGAGCTGACAAGGGAATTTCTGAACGAGATGGATGAGGAAGCCAGCGTTCATTCTTCGTTTGACGGTAGATTTTACCGAATTGATATTAAAGAGGTTGCGCTCAGTGAGACCGAAGGCATGAAGATAGGCGCATCGGACGAAGAAAACTGCGAGATACTGCTTGGGCTGTATCTGTACGATGAGACGGAAATTTTGCGATGCAGACAACAGATCGACAATCAGCGCCTTGTCGCAGGCCTTATTTATCTTGACAACTACGATGAGGCACTGGAGAGTGTTGAGGAAGTCCGCCGTTCACTGCTGGTTGCACTTATTGATCGTAAGATTACAAAATATTTCTCAGCGATGGAGGGTATCGTTAAGAAACTTGAAAATGATAAGTACCTGTTTGTGATCAAGCAGCAATATACCAAGGAAATTCAGGACGGCCGTTTTTCGATCCTTGAGGATGTTAAGACCGTCAATATCGGAAATGATATGGCTGTCACATTAAGTATCGGCATGGGTATGAACGGTGACAGTTACATCCGCAATTATGAGTATGCGAGAACCGCGATCGATATGGCATTGGGACGCGGAGGCGATCAGGCTGTTGTAAAGGATGGCGCAAAGATTCGATATTATGGCGGAAAATCCCAGCAGCTTGAGAAGACAACCCGTGTCAAGGCCCGTGTCAAGGCCCATGCGATGCGAGAGCTTATGGATACGAAGGATAAGATGCTGATAATGGGGCACAAAATAGGTGATACAGACTCATTTGGAGCTGCTATCGGTATCTGGCGAATTGCCACTTCATTTAATAAAAAGGCAAGGATAGTCATCAACGGTGTCAATTCATCAGTTAAACCGATGATGGCGCGCTTTGAAAATAGTTCAGATTATCCTGAAGATTTGTTCCTTACAGGAGATGAGGCGGCTGACTGGGCTGATGCCAATACGATGCTTGTAGTGGTTGATGTAAATCGTCCGAGTATCACGGAGGCGCCTGAGCTTCTCAAACGCATCAAGACTATAGTAGTTCTTGATCACCACAGACAGAGCAGTGAGATCATTGATAATGCGGTGTTGTCCTATGTCGAGCCATACGCATCGTCAGCCTGTGAAATGGTAGCCGAGGTATTGCAGTACATAGGTGATGACGGAATCAAGATCAAACCTGCGGAGGCAGATGCCATGTACGCAGGCATTGTCATCGACACGAATAATTTCACAAACCAGGCCGGAGTGAGAACATTTGAGGCTGCTGCATTTTTGCGCAGAAATGGTGCAGATGTGGTGCGCGTCAGAAAGCTGTTCCGTGATAAGATTGAAGATTACCGGGCCAGAGCAGAGGCGATACAGAAGGCAGAGATTTATCATGGCTCATTTGCTATTTCCATATGTCCGTCAGCCGGGCTTGAAAGCCCGACAGTGGTCGGTGCACAGGCTGCAAACGAGCTTTTGGATATTGTAGGCATCAAGGCTTCATTTATCCTGACGCAGATGGGTGATACTATCTATTTCAGCGCACGTTCGATAGATGAGATCAACGTACAGATTATGATGGAGCGCCTGGGCGGAGGCGGACATCGCACTATTGCAGGTGCACAGCTAAAGAATGCAACGCTTGAAGAAGCCAGAGAAAAACTAAAAGAACTCATTGATGACATGGTAAAGAAGGGAGAAATATAGTAATGGAAGTTGTATTATTAGAGGATGTAAAGTCACTTGGAAAAAAAGGTGAGATTGTAAAGGTAAGCGACGGTTACGGACGTAACTTTATATTAACAAAAAAACTGGGAATCGAGGCTACACCGAAGAATTTAAATGATCTGAAGCTTCAGAAGGCCAATGAGGCTAAGATCGCAGCAGAGCAGCTGGCAGCAGCAAAGGAGCTTGCTAAGGATCTTGAGGATAAATCAGTCACTCTGTCCATCAAGGCCGGTGAAGGTGGAAAAGCATTCGGCTCTGTATCTTCCAAGGAAATTGCAAAGGCAATCAAGGATCAGCTGAAGCTGGATATCGATAAGAAAAAGCTGGTTCTTCCGGAGCCGATTAAGACATTCGGTACACATGAGGTTTCCATCAAACTTCACAAGGAAGTAACCGGAAAACTGGCTGTAAAGGTTACAGAAGCTTAATACGGAGGACTGAATTATGGATGAAGCCCTTATAAAGCGGGTTCTCCCGCATAGTGTAGAGGCGGAACAGTCAGTCATCGGATCCATGCTTATGGATCGTGAAGCAATTATCGCGGCGTCTGAGATTATCACAGGCGCCGATTTTTACCAGCATCAATACGGTGTCATGTTTGACTCCATAGTAGAACTTTTCAATGAGGGAAAACCGGTTGATCTGGTAACACTTCAGGACAGACTGAGAGAAAAGGATGTTCCGCCGGAGGTCAGCAGCCTGGAATTTGTCCGGGATGTCATGACATCGGTGCCTACTTCTGTAAACGTAAAATCCTATGCCAATATTGTCAGAGAAAAAGCAATTCTTCGCAGACTTATAAAGATGAATGAGGAGATTGAAAATCTCTGTTACGGTGGCCGGGATAAGCTTGAAGACATATTGGCACATACCGAAAAATCCGTATTTGAACTGCTTCAGAGCCGTGGCGGAGGAGAATTTGTGCCGATTCGTCAGGTGGCGTTAAATGTACTCGAAAAAATTGAGGCTGCATCAAAGAGCAACAGCACTGTAACCGGAATACCGACCGGATTTATCGATCTGGATTACAGAACCTCCGGCTTTCAGCCGTCGGATTTTATACTTGTGGCTGCACGTCCTTCCATGGGAAAGACGGCATTCGTGTTAAATGTCGTTGAGCATGTGGCCGTAAAAAAAGGACTTCCATGTATGATATTCAGTCTGGAGATGTCCAAGGAACAGCTGGTTAACCGTATGTTGTCCATGGAGTCGAATGTTGATTCGCAGAAGCTTCGTACCGGTACATTGACAGATTCGGACTGGGACGCCGTTGTAGAAGGTATCGGAACAATCGGAAGTTCTAAGTTGATCATTGATGACACACCGGGCATTACGATCTCTGAATTGCGTTCAAAATGCAGAAAAGTAAAGCTTGAGTATGGTTTGAGCCTGGTGATTATCGATTATCTGCAGCTGATGAACGGCAGCGGCAAAAGCGGTGAAAACCGGCAGCAGGAGATTTCGGAGATCTCACGTTCACTGAAAGCACTGGCACGAGAGTTAAACGCACCCGTTGTATCGCTGTCGCAGCTGTCACGTGCCTGTGAAACTCGCCCGGATCACAGACCGATGCTTTCGGATCTGCGAGAATCAGGAGCGATAGAGCAGGATGCCGATGTTGTTATGTTTTTGTATCGAGACGATTACTATAATAAGGACACGGATACGCCTAACATTGCCGAGGTAATCATTGCCAAACAGCGTAACGGCCCGATTGGAACCGTGCAGCTGATGTGGAGACCGGAGCTTACTAAGTTTGCAAATTTGGCAAAGTAAAGGCGTCTCATTCGGATATGTGGGCACTGTATGCTCACAGAGGAATTGGAAATGTTGGAATTAATACATAAATCTGATGTAGCAGATATAGATACTGTCCGCCATCTTTACCGTACTCTGGCAGGAACAAAGTTTTGCGCATGGACTGATGATTATCCGGGAAAAAAAGAGATGCAGTCGGATCTTTCAAGAGATTCCCTGTTTTGCATCAGAAATGAAAAATCCGGTGAGATCATGGGGGTTGTTTCGATTGATGATGATCCTGAAGTTGAATCTATAACATGCTGGTCCAAGAATTTGCAGCCATCGGCAGAGATTTCCAGACTTGGTGTGGCAGAGCAATATCAAAATCGTGGCATAGGACGTGAACTTCTGTCAGGTGCCATGAAGGAGCTGAAAAAAAGAGGATGCAAGAGTGCTCACATGCTTGTCGCAAAGGACAATGTGAAGGCATTGCGGTCCTATGAAAAGCTGGCTTTTGAAAAGGTCGGCGAGTATGTGCTTCAAGGGCACGATTACTGGTGCTATGAGAAAAAATTATAGATAGGAGTAAACACCGTGAAGATGCCGCCGTCAGGCGGCATCTTTCCGTTTATCCGCCCATATCATCCGTTCATACACCGATTTGTGCAGTTCGTACAATATCCATTGATTTATACCCGCAAAACGATAAAATTACACCATAAGTTGTTAAAAAAATATTAAAGTATTATAAAAAGTGAGGAAAGAGGGGTATGAACATGAAGAAAAATCTGAAAGTTATCGTTTCCTGTCTGACCAGTCTTGCACTGGCAGTTTCGCTGACAGCCTGCTCCGGCAGCTCGTCCTCCACAGCGACGGAAGCTCCGGCAGCCGAGGAAAAGGACAGTGGTTCGGATGGGTCAGACGGAGGTTCCGCTTCCGTGGATATCGATCGTGGTTCCGAGTTTGTAACCATTGCGACGGGTCCTACCAGTGGTATCTATTATCCGATCGGCGGCGCATTCGCAACCGCACTTGGAAATGCAGGTTACAAGACCTCCGCACAGGCAACGGGTGCATCGGTTGAGAATATTAACCTGATTACCAATGATGAGGCGGAGTTGGCAATCGCCATGCAGGACTCAGTTGTACAGGCATATGAGGGATTTGGTGCATTTGACACAGCCAATACAGACCTTCGGGCAATGATGCGTCTGTGGCCGAACTATGTACAGCTTGTTACCACTGCAGATACCGGTATCAAGAGTGTTGAAGATTTGAAGGGCAAGAGAGTCGGTGTTGGTGCACCAAACTCCGGTGTAGAGCTGAATGCAAGAATGATTTACGATGCATATGGAATGTCCTATGAGGATAGCGAAGTTGACTACCTCTCATATGGTGAGGCGATTGACCAGATGAAGAATGGTCAGTGTGACGCAGCATTCGTTACTTCCGGCCTTCCGAACTCCACAGTCAGCGAACTGGCATTCAGTTATGACATGGTAATCGTTCCGATCGATGGTGAAGGTCGTGATAATCTGATTGACAAGTATCCGTTCTTTGCGGCAAGCACTATTCCGGCAGGTACATACAACAATGATGAGGATGTTGAAAGCGTATTCGTATACAATATCATGCTGGTAAACAAGAACCTTTCCGACGATATGGTTTATGATATGCTCGACTGTATCTTCTCAGATGATGGCATTTCCACTATTAAGGCATCCCACAACACAGCAGACAAGAACATCGATGTAAGCTTTGGTGTTGACGACATCAAGATTCCGCTTCACGATGGAGCAGCAAAATGGTGGCAGGATCACGGCTATGAAACGCCGAATAATTAATCAGAAACAGTTGAAAGAATAGGCAGGCAGTATACGTATGACGAGGACTGTCTGATAAAAAGGAGGAGGCAGAGCCATGAAGGAGCGCAGCAATCCATCATTCCCCCACAAAAAGACGATGGTGTCAGCAGCGGTCATTCTGGCTCTGTCTTTTATTCCAATTGGAGCAGCTATGGCGGTACCGGCAGGAACAGGGGAGATTCAGACGGGAGACCGGCTGGTTGTGGAAAACCTGGAGACAGGGGAGGTTTACGCGGATGTGGCGATTGAGACGGGGGATGAGGTTTCCTTTGGCTGGACGCATTCGTTTGAACATATTCCGTGGAATGAATATTATGAGGTAGAACCGGACGGAAGTTTTATGCTTCACACCATATCGGTGGCAGGCTTCGGGGCGGGAATACCGGCGGAGATGGACTGCACCTACCGCTATGAGGACGGTCTTATATATATGGATGACATAGAAAGCCAATTCGAACAATTCAACTGGATCAATTCCCAGACAGCACTGCGTGAAATCGCGGTTAATGGGGAACATCTTATATCGGGAGCGGATATGCCGCACCATGAAAAAATGATATTGAGTATTAAGAAAGGGGGCAACGGATGATGAGTAGCAAGGAAGAAACGAAAGCACCTCTGGAAGAAGAGAGAGAAATGACGGAGGAAGAAAAACAGCAGCTTCTGGAGAAATTTGATAAAGAAAGCAAGACGCGAAACTTCGTATCACCATGGATGTCGAGAGCGTATAAAATATTTGCAATCGTTGTTACTTTGTATCATCTGCTTTTTGCATCTGGCATTTATATGCCGGAGACACTGAAACACCGTTCCATGCACGTGGCAATGATCCTGATTTTATCATTTGCCATGTATCCGGCAACTAAGAAGGCGAGTCGCAAGGTAATAGCGTGGTATGACTGGGTTCTGATGGCACTGTCTGCATCGGTTGCAGGATATATGTGGATGGATTATTTAAATATTATCAACCGTGCCGGAAAGCCGAATACGATGGACGTTATCATGGGTACGCTGCTTACGTTTCTGGTTCTCGAAGCTACGAGACGTGTCTGCGGTCTGGCACTGCCGATTATTTCCATCATTTTCATGATATACAGTCTGATGGGAACAAAGCAGGGACTTATCCCGATTAATATCCCGGGTATATTCTTACACCGTGGTTACACCTGGCAGAAACTGATGAGCCATTTCTTTGCAAATACCGAAGGTATATTCGGTTCGTCGGTCAATGTCGCGTCAACGTACATATTCCTGTTCATTGCCTTTGGTGAGATTATGAATAAGTGCGGCATGGGTAAATTTTTCAACGATTTTGCCAATGCGATCGCCGGCGGCACCAAGGGTGGTCCGGCAAAGGTAGCTGTTGTTGCATCCGGTCTTCTGGGCATGATCAACGGTGCAGCGGTAGCGGTTGTTGTTACGACCGGTTCCTTTACCATCCCGTTAATGAAAAAATCAGGTTATGACGATGAGTTTTCCGGTGCGGTTGTAGCGACCGGTTCCGTCGGTGGCCAGCTTATGCCTCCGGTTATGGGCGCGGCAGCGTTCATCATGGCCGAGACACTTGGCATGAAGTACAATGAGCTCCTTATTTCAGCGATTATTCCGGCGGTTATCTACTACATGGGTATTCTGTTCCAGATTCAGATGAGGGCAGAAAAAATGGGTATGAAGGGAACACCGAGAGAGGAGCTCCCGAAGATGCGAAATGTCATGAAAGAGTACGGACATCTGGCACTTCCGCTTATTTTCCTGATTTACATGCTGTTCTTCAGCGGCAAGACCGTTATCATGGCAGCATTTTATACCATTATCTTCACAATCGTCATTGCACAGCTTCGTCCGAATACCCGTATGAGTATCGACGATATCCTGGGAGCAATGGTAAACAGCGCGAAATCAACCGTATCTGTAGCAATCGCCTGCGCGTGCGTTGGCATCATCGTTGGTTCTTGCAGTATTACCGGTTTTGCACTTAACATGGCAAATACGATCATCAGCATTGGTGGCAAGAGCCTTATGTTTACGCTTCTGTTCACTATGGTTACCTGTATGATTTTAGGCATGGGTCTTCCTAGCATCCCGTCCTACATCATCACATCCACGATCGCAGCTCCGGCGCTGGTACAGCTTGGTATTCCGGCACTGGTAGCGCATCTGTTCTGCTTCTACTTTGCAATGTTCGCAAACCTGACACCTCCGGTTGCCCTGGCAGCGTTCGCAGCCGCCGGTATTGCGGGAGGAAACCCGATGAAGACCGGATGGGCTTCCGTCAAGCTGGCACTGGCAGGATTTATCCTTCCGTACATGTTTGTATACAATCCACAGCTTCTGTTGATTGACACACCGGTTCTCCAGGGAATCCAGGTAGCGCTCACCGCAGCAGTCGGTGTTTTCTTAATCAGTGTAGCAGTTGAGGGCTTCCTGTACCAAAAGGTAAATATCGTACTCCGGCTGTTGAGCCTGGTCGGTGCATATCTCTTGATCGACAGCGGTCTGATTACCGATATCGTGGGAATCATAATTTTTGCGGCAGTTCTCATTTTACAGAAGACAATGTCACGAAAAAGTGCTACAATAGCGTCATCATAAATATGCTTTGATGGCATAAAGGGGTGCTGCAGGCTTAACTTGCAGCATCCTTTTTTCGTTATATAGGAAAGAGAGTCCTATGAAGCAGTCATAGTGAGGGGGGATATGGCGTGCTGTATGATGTAATTATGAGCGTTTGTATGAACATATCGCTCTTGATTGTGTTGGCGATGATTCTGACGAAATTCCGGTTTGTGAGGGAGCTTTTGTTCAATGAGAAATACATGGACGAGGAGCGAGAACCGGAACAGAAAGGTACGGATGGAAAAACGGTTAAAACAGAGATTTCCCGGCACTGGGGAATCTGGTGGAACAAGTTTCTTTTGGGACTGATTTTTGCCGTGTTCTGTGTCATTTCGGATTATATCGGTATCCAGGTCGATGGGGCGATCCCGAATGCACGTGTCATCGGTGTGATGTCAGCCGGATTTCTGGGAGGTCCGATCGCCGGCATGACGACGGCGGTGCTGGCGGCAATTCATCGCTATGTGATTTTGCCGCAGCGGATAAGCACGGTGGCTTGCGTGAGCTCTGCGCTAGTCCATGGTGTGATGGCTTCCATTATTGGTTACTGCCACAAGGATCGTAAGGAATATTCGAATATGTTTCTGCTGTCAAGTACCTTTGCGGCGGAAGCGTTTCATGTGGGACTCATTCTGGCGATAACGCGTCCCTTTTGGCAGGCGGTTGAGATCGTAAAGATCGTCCTGATTCCGATGGTGGTGATTAATTCCTTCGGAATGGTAATCTTTTTCAGTGTATTTAAATCAATCTACAAGCAGGAAGATTTGGAGGCGGCAGCCAATGTATCGCTCGCACTACGGACGGCGGAACGCTGTATTCCGTATCTGGCGAATGCGGAGACAAACCCGGAGAGCATGGACCAAATCCTGCAGATTATTTTATCGGAATATCGATGCGTGGGCGCAGCGATCATACGGGATTATACATTTCTGGGGCGCAGCCGTGCATTTTGGTCGATCACACTGGATAAAAGCACATATCCGAGACTTTTGTCCGCGACGAAGACCTACCGGACGACACGTATCAGCCGTGTGCCGCTGCCGGAGGACGCTTTCTATCCATTATATGAAAATAATGTAATTATCTCCGCGCCGATCGTGCGGGACGATGAGACGGTACTCTGTCTGGTCATGCTGGTGCGTAAAAATGCGTATTCCTACCGAGCAGATATCGAGTTTGCAAGTGGTCTTGCCAGCTATTTTGCTACTCAATTTAAATTAGCCGAGATGGAGAAACAGAAGGAACATTTGCGAAAAGCAGAAATAAAGGCATTACAGTCACAGATAAATCCACATTTTCTGTTCAATGCGCTAAATACGATCTCCTGTTTCTGCAGGGAAAAGCCGGAGAAGGCTAGGGAGCTTTTGATGGCGCTCAGTTCCTATTTCCGAAATATGCTCGAAGACATGGACGAGATGGTAACGTTGGAGACGGAGCTTGAACACGTACGGGCGTATGTGATGCTGGAGGAGGCGAGGTTCGAAGAACATTTATCCGTTTCGATCGAGGCAGAGCCGGATGACTGCACCTGCCGTGTCCCAAACCTGATTTTACAGCCGATCGTGGAAAATGCGATCCGACACGGTGCGGTAACGCGCGACAAGGGTGTGGTGAAGATTGAGGTACACCGGGAAGAAAAAAATACCATAATTGATATATCGGACAATGGCAAGGGCATGGAGAAATCGGTGATCGACCGTCTGTATGAGATGGATGAGAATGATATACCGAAACAGGAAGAAGGGCATGGGATTGGCATGCTCAATGTGCAGCGGCGTCTGGTAAGTATATTTGGAAAAGAGGCGGGACTGCAGATTCTTTCGAGTGAACGTGGTACTTTGGTGCGTTTCTTGATTCCGAACGTGCGGCGGACAGAAGAAAAGGAATAAGTAGAGGGGAGAAATGAGCGATGAGGATAGCGGTAGTAGATGATGAGAGACCTGCAAGAAGTGAACTGATCTATCTGATCCGCCAGTGCAGTCCACAGGCGGAGGTGATGGAAGCTGACAGCAGCGAACATTTGATGGAGCTTTTGGACAATGAGACATTTGACGCATGCTTTGTGGATATTGACCTGGGCGGGGCAAATGGCACGACGCTGGCATCGATGATCAAGAACCGTCAGCCGGAGGCACTGATTGTATTTGCAACAGCGTATCGGGAATACGCGGTCAAGGCGTTTGAACTGGGCGCAGTGGACTATCTTTTGAAGCCCTTTGATCTGGAACGGGTGAAAAAAAGCATGGAGCGGCTGAAGGAGAAGTCAGAGGAGCGGAATATGCGCCAGGACAGCACGGAGATTCACAGGCTGATGGTAAATGTGGGGGCGAGTTATCAGGTGCTGGATATCTCAGAGATTGTATATATCGAGACGGAAAATCGTGCCTGCCGTATTCACACGAAGGAGCGCGACTACATTCAGAATGAATCCCTGAATTTTTATGAAAGCCACTTGCGCAGCGATCGTTTTTTCCGGATTCATAAGAGCTATCTGGTAAATTTGGATTACGTGGTGGAGATGGTGCCTGGATTTAATAATGGCTACAGCCTGAAAATGAAATATTTTGAGAAGGAACGCCTGCCGATTGGACGAACGCAGGTAAAAGAGTTTCGGAATTTGTTTTTTATGTAAATCGACATGCTGCCTGACGGCGGACAAAGAAAAAAACCTGTCATAAATGACAGGTTTTTTATGAATTGTAACAATTCAGTTTTTATCAGCCCTGCTCGATAGCGCCTGTTGGACAGACACCAGCGCATGTACCGCAATCGATGCAGCTGTTAGCGTCGATCTCGTATTTGCCATCTCCCTGAGAGATTGCGCCAACTGGACATTCGCCAGCACAGGAACCACAACTTACACAAGTATCAGTAATTACAAATGCCATGATAAAATCCTCCTTTTGTATTATGCGTTTGGCTATATTGTATACTAAAAACGCAAAATTTTCAAGGAAAAATTGTTCAATCTGTGTACAAAAATAAAAGCATATTTATAGCTTTGAGAGCGTCTTGAGTGCATGCTCTTTGACGATTGTATCATAGTGCTCTTCGTAGTAGGCCTCTACAGCATAGGGAGCCGGAGAACCGGTGGAGGTGCTGTATTCTGAAAGCAGATTGCACAGCCGGTTGAATGTATCCGTGTTGTCTGCATTCTGATGTACGACCAGATAGTAGCGTCCTTCTAGGGGATGCTTATAAAGCGTGTTTGGTACATCGCATACCGGGATGCAGATGCGCGCTGCACGGCACACATCATCGAGACTGTTAAATGTAAAAACACGTGCAGAGTCTTTTGCTGTATCTGAATTGTCAGAATCGGCAGGCGTACCGTCGGAATCAGCATGCAGATCTAAAGTCTCATTTTTGCTGTTCTCGGAAAGAAGATTTAAAAGGTCATTGGCACCTTCCAAAAGCTGGTTTGCAATGGCGTTCAGTGGCTGTTCTTCATCATTTGCCGGTGAGAAACGTGAAAAACGTGTGTCAAGTTCTTCAGGGTCCTCGATTTTGGTAATTATCAGCATGATGCTCTCAGCGGAGAGCGGAATTGCCTCGACCATCAGGGGAGTATCATCGGCTTCAAAACCAAATTCCGCAGACGCCTCCTGAATCATTTCGTGGAATAATTTTTTCGCCTTTGCTGTTCCGTAGGCGAGCTCACCCAGATTTAAATTTCGAGAACTCAGGTCAGCGCTTGTAAGGGTGCAGCGGATCTGATTTTCGTTGATACGTTCTATTTTCATGTATATTCACTTCCTTCACAGTTAACTCATGTTTTAGGTCAAATCTTCTCCTGCAAGCGAGCTTGCATCGAAGATTTGTACTTTTCGACCCTAGTATCATACTATACATCTTTATTGATTTGCAATTTTTATGCGAAAAAAAGTATAAAATCTTTGTAAAAAACAGTTGCAGTTACTATAGGGATCGTATACAATGGGGTTTAAGAAGTGGTATAGACCGAAAGGAGGCGCGGTACGGAAGCTACCGTTCTGTTTGGAAAATACCAACTGGAGCGTGTGATCGGACGTGGACGTAGCGGGACAGTCTTTCTGGCCAGGCATCTGGGCCTTGATGAAGAGAGGGCCATTAAGCGTGTCAGGCGGACAGGGAATGGTTCCGTTCAGGAAGCAACACTTCTAAAGAGGCTGCGGCATCCGGGAATTCCGATTATCTACGATCTGGAAGTTGACGAAAGTTATTATTATATCATCGAAGAATATCTGTACGGTGAGTCATTATATGCCCGAATCGAAAGAACGGGCAATCTGCAAACGGGAGAGCTTATCCATCTGGGAATAGAGCTTTGCCGGATCATGAATTATCTGCATTCATTCGAACCAAATCCAATCTTATATTTAGATCTCCACCCCGGGAATATTCTAATCTGCCGGGAAGAATTAAAACTTATCGATTTTGACCAGGCTGTACTGGCATCATTAACGCAGGAAAACTCTGTATGCTATGGAACAAAAGGCTTTGCGGCACCCGAACAGTATGAGGGAGGGACTCTGGATGAGAGGACCGACATCTATGCCATTGGCGCCCTCCTGTACTATATGGGGACAGGGCATGCCCCTAAGGGGGAGATAGAAGCAGGACAGGGGTACTTAAGCGGAGATCTGTACACTATTATGGGGCGGTGTCTCAGAACAGAAAAAAAAGAGCGCTACCAAAGCGTCCGGGAAGTTATGGATGCACTGGAAAAACTTAAAGCGCATCTATTTGCAGAGCGTCATATACCACTTCTGAAGATTGCTGCAGTGGGCAGCCGCAGGGGCGCAGGGGTTACACATACTGCACTGTGCGCTGCGAGATATTTGCGGCAGAAAGGATTTACTTGTCTTTACAGGGAACAAAATGACACGAGAGCAGTGCGCGCAATTGTATCGTTATATGGGCTTGTGCCTGATGAAAAGGGAATTTATTATATCGACAGTCTGGCATTGAAACCAAGATACAGTGACGTAGTACAGCTTGAGCAGCCGTCATTTGAAGTGATTTTGGACGATTGCGGAACCGGACTCCAGACGGTTTCGGAGGAAGAGTATGATCTGATTTTTTTGGTTTGCGGAGTACAGCCGTGGGAGAGAGAAGACTCGCTGCGGGCGATGCATTTCCTGAAAGGACAGAGACGGCTCTGCATCCTATTAAATCACAGAAAAGACGGAAAAAACTATTTTCCGGAAGAACTTAGGCACCTTCGATATCTGAGGCTTCCATTTTTGAGGGCTCCATTTCATTTATATGAAAGACAGCACCCGGAAAGCGAAACAGCAGAGGAGACAGAATTTTTTGAAATGATTTTTCGGGAAATATTTGAAGAAAAGAAACTGTGGACAGGACAGGAATCAAAAAAAGGAGGATTCCGGTCAGACATCAGCAGAGCGTGGAAATGGTTTAGAAACGGATTTTCATGATGCAGAAATGGGAGGAAATATAGATAATAACACGAAAATGCAGCAAAACCTGCAAGTTGAGCATAAATTCAGGAAAAAGTCTGTGCAGACGATGAAACAGACCGACATAAAAACCGTTGATTGTATCGGGATAGCCGGAAGCGGACCGTCAGTCGGAGTGACACATTTTTCGCTTATGACTGCGGCATATATTTCCGGAGTTTTGTGCAGGCGTACGGCAGTTCTTGAACAAAATGATAGCGGAGCATTTTCACAGCTTGAAAAAATCCTGGAAGCGGAAAAAAGAAAGAAAAAAACTGTTATAACAGAGGAGAGACAGCCGTTTGAAATAAAGGGGATTTTTTTCTATCAAAAAGCTGATAGTGCAGAAATGTACGATTGTTCTGAAAGGGGTATTGAGACGACGGTGATCGATTTCGGAGCTCTGACAGAGAAGAATGAGGACGCTTTTTTTCGATGCAGCCGCCGTTTCCTGGTCGGCTCGGTCAGTGAGTGGCAGCTTGCGGATTTTGCGGCACTTATCGCAGAAAAACAAAAGTTAAAAAAATGGTGTGAGTATTTCATCTCATTTGGAGAAGAGAAAGCTGCAGCTATGGCAGAACGATATCTGGATATCCGGATCCGACAAATTCCATTGCAGAAAAATGCATTGATTGTTACGGGGGAATCCATGGCTTTTTTTGGAAAATTCCTGCGATAACAGCGAAACAGGCATGAAATATATATTACCGGATAACTCCGCGTGGTTGTAACAGTCAGGGAGGAGCCTGCTTTCGCAGAATGGAGAAGGTGTGAAATGGTAGTAAGAAAAAGTAAGAAGGAAGAAGCAGAGAGGAGGCGCAGAGAGCAGCAGAGGATTTTTGTTGAGGGGTTAAGACGCTATAAAAGCAAGGGGGTTCACATCCTGATTGACGGCAGAGAGTGCGAGCCTGAGGATTATCCCAAAATCTTTAAATGTTGTGAAGACGGATCCTTTTATATGGGAGATTATGTCGGAGCGGAGACGGGAATGCTGACAGAGATACATTTTGACCGTGTTTATAATCGATGAAAGATGAGGTACCGTTTTGTCCGTATTTGGTTAGTCTGAAATTGAAGATAAATTGTATCAAAAAATATCAACATTCCGTCCCTCCGGTGTGTTATACTGTCTAAGAGTATATATACTGGAGGATGAGATGACAAAGGGAAGATCAAGAAAAGCACGTTCCGGCTGTATGGGGCGGGTTCTGGGGTTCGGATTGTTTCTGATTGTGGCTGCAGTCTGCCTGATAGCAGGCATTAAATACATGCCGACAAGTGAATACGCTGACCTTGATGCGCTGTATGCGGCAGGAGGAAGCGATCGGGTGGCAGTGTATCTTAATTATGAGCGACAGGATGAAAGCGGAATCTATGCTGACGGGCAGACTTATCTGCCGGTTACATGGGTAGATGAGAATCTAAATGAACGTTTTTACTGGGATGCGAATGAGGAGATACTTGTGTATGCATTGCCAAAAGAAGTTGTAAAAAGTGATGATTCGACTCTTGATGAGAATGGAAAAAAGATACTCTACCGTGATGCAGATGCAGTCTATCTTTCACTTGATTTGATTCGGAAATATACGGATGTACGGCTTCAGATTTTTGATAACGGATCACAGAAGCGTGTTTTTGTGGAAAATGATTTCGAACCGATCACCGTGGCAGAGGCGTCCTGGGGAGCTAAAATCCGACTTAAGGGCGGATTGAAGAGCCCAATTGTGACGAAGGTAAAACGCGGTGATGCGGTGACTGTGCTGGAACAGTATGATGACTGGTCTAAGGTTATGACACAGGACGGACATATCGGGTACATGTACAATTGGAAAATCAAAGACATTCATGAAGAGACGTTAAAAAGTGATTTTAGCGCACCGGTTTACACGAATATTTCAATGGATCAGAAAATAGTGCTGGTATGGCATCAGGTGACAACAGCGGCCGCAAACAAGGCGATGGATTCGCTTATCGCAAAAACAAAGGGTGTCAATGTCATAGCACCGACATGGTTTACATTAAGCAGCAACAGCGGCTCCTATGAGTCTCTGGCTGATAAATCTTATGTTGAAAGAGCGCATGAAAAGGGACTCAAGGTCTGGGCCGTGCTTGATAATTTCAGCCGTGAGTGCAGCAAGAATGTGCAGTCGGAAGTACTGCTCTCAAAGACATCTGTGCGTGAGAAATTGATTAAAAATATGATGGCAGAGGCAGACAACTACGGATTCGATGGTATAAATCTCGACTTTGAGGGCCTCAAAGCGGCTGCGGGAGTTCATTATATCGAATTTATCCGTGAACTTTCTGTCGCCTGCCGAAACAAAGGACTTGTTCTGTCAGTCGATAATTACGTTCCGGCGGCATATAACAGTTTTTATGACCAAAAGGAACAGGGAAACGTTGCCGATTATGTTATTATCATGGGTTACGATGAGCACTATGCGGGCAGTGAAGCAGGATCTGTATCATCTGCTTCGTATGTCGAGAATGGAATAAAAGATATGCTTTCTATGGTACCTAAGGAAAAGATAATCAATGCGGTCCCGTTTTATACAAGACTGTGGACGGTGGACGGCGACAATACATCATCACGCGCTATGGGAATCTCTGAGGCCACTAAGTGGATTTCGGAAAATAATATGGAGCTTTCCTGGGATGATTCGACGGAGCAATATTACGGAGAACTTGATTCTTCAGGTGGTAAGCAAAAACTCTGGATGGAGGATGCAAAATCTCTTGAAGTTAAGATGAACTTAATCAAAAAATATGATTTGGCCGGCGTAGCCGGATGGAAACTGGGATTTGAGACCAGTGATATCTGGGACGTGATAAGCTGGAAGTAATTACGAAAAAATAATTACGAAAAAATAATTGCGATTCAAAGTGTAAGATTCAAAGTATAAAAGTAAAAAGGACGTGTAAAAATGAGAAATCATTTTTATGCGTCCTTTTTCGGTTATGGCGGTGCCGTCTCTAGGCGGCATGTATTTTTACAGCACTTACTGCATCTCATCTTCGATCATGCGGTATCCGATGCCTATTTCGGTAAAGACATATTGTGGCTCTGCCGGATTCTGTTCAAGTTTTCTGCGGATATGTGCCATGTTGACACGCAGAATGCTGTTGTCATCGTCAGCATACGGACCCCAGATGTTCGAAATAATCGTATCATAGGTCATAACTCTGCCTGAGTTTTGGGCAAGAAGTGATATAATCTTGAACTCAATCTGTGTCAGATGAACATCCTTGCCGTCTACCGTGACCAGATGCTTTTCAAAGTCAATAGTAAGACCCTTTGCATGGAATGGCCGTTTATAAAGCGGTGAGTCTGTGTTCAGACGATTGCTGTGCCTAAGGGCGGTCCGGATACGGGCCAGAAGCTCTGAGGTACCGATAGGCTTGGTCAGGTAGTCATCCGCACCGAGATCCAGCGCGCGCACCTTTTCTTGCTCCTGGGTACGGGCAGATAAAACTATGATGGGAATACTTGACCATGTGCGCACCTGACGGATGATTTCCATTCCGTCCATATCCGGAAGACCGAGATCCAACAGGATGAGGTCCGGGCACTGTGAGGTAATGATGGGAAGCGCTTCATTTCCGGTATGCGCAACCGAAATACGGTAATTTTGAGCTGACAGTGAAGTGGAAATGAAATCACAGATATTTTTTTCGTCTTCTACCAGCAGAATAGAAAGTTTTGTTGTCATATTATTTGTCCTCCTTTGGAAGAGTGAAGTAAAATTCAGCACCGTGTGTATGATTTATTGCCTTGATTTCACCGCCGTGGGCAAGAATTATAGTCTTGCATATGGAAAGGCCTATTCCCATTCCCTTGCGGCCGTCGGGCGATGTACTGGTGGTTGAGGAAGAACCGTCAAATATAGTTGACAGTTTTTCCGGCGGTATGCCGATGCCGTAGTCGCGCACGTGGAAAATGGCATAATCGGCAATGGATTCCACATAGCATTCAATAGGTTCGGTGCTCTCTGCATGGACAACAGCATTCTCAAGCAGATTGATGAGAACCTGCTCGATGAGAACGGCATCCATGGGGATCATAAGAAAATCGTCCGGAACGCGCACTCGTATATTGGCATTCGGAAGTCTCTTTTTTAAGCGGATCATGGCCTCGGATAGAACTTCTTCAACAGGTTCTGAGGTTTTATTTACCTTTGCCGTCTCGTTGTTGATACGAGTGACGGAAAGCAGGTTTTCCACCATATTGAGAAGCCAGTTTGAATCTTCCAGAATGTGGCGTACCAGAGATTTTTTCTCAACTTCCGGGAGATCATTTTCATGTTCAAGATATACGGTGCTGGAACCAATGATGCTGGTCAGCGGTGTGCGCAGATCATGTGATATAGCCCGCAGCAGATTTGCCCGCATTTTTTCCTTTTCGGCCTCCATAAGCATCTTTTCACGCTGAGCCAGCACCCGCGCCTGCTTTTTCATATTGCTCGTGAGGGCACTGGTTATACTGGAGATAGAAAACATGGCTACGAAAGTGATGGGATAGCCGGTCATCGTAAAATTGAAGGCAAAAAAAGGGTATGTAAACAGAAAATTGACACAGATAACTCCGATAAACGAAGAAATCAGGCCGTATTCATATCCGTCCGTGAAACGCGCCACCAGAAACACTGCCAAAATATAGGTCAGCGCAATGTTGGCGGTCGGATTGCTCAGTGCATGGAAAAAGCAAAATGCGATGATTGTAGCGGTTCCCATGAAAAACAGAGTGAGTATAAAATTTCTTACACAGGCAGGAAGCGACTTGAAATGCTCCACAGCAGATGCGGATTTTGCTGTTTTATTTGAATTTTCCATAATTTAAACCAAAGAAAATCTCCTTTCAAAAAATAGCCGATTGTTCATAACTGTTATTATACAATGTTTCCATCAAAAAACAGATAAAAAAATGTTAAGAAGTTGAAAAAAACAGTTCAGCCATGCGCTGGTTTGAAAGAGAAAGTGTGTTGCAAGCTTGCTTACATAAGCATTTTCTCATTCAAACCAGCATATGGTGGAACCATCCGGCTTCTTGTTTTCATGAATATGGAAACAAGAAGATGTCATGGCTGAACTGTAACAGAATATGTACAGATAAGCGGGTATCGCATTGCATTTTGAACGTCGGTGTGATAAACTCCAAGCAGTCTCTCTATTGAGAGGATCCGGCTGTACCGCCTGTCTGTATGTCTGTAATAGGCAATGGTCTGTCGGAGTTCTGGGCGAAAGGAATGAAAATAAAATGAAAAAATTAGGAAGAAATGATTTGTGCTGGTGTGGGAGCGGAAAAAAATACAAGCATTGCCATGAGGCCTTTGATGCCAAACTTATAAAAGCGTCAGACGCAGGCCATCAGATTCCGGATCACGATATGATCAAGACACCGGAGCAGATAGAGGCTATTCGCGAGAGCTGCAAGATCAATGTGGCAGTCCTTGATTATGTGGCAGAGCATATCAAAGCGGGAGTTACAACCGAGGAGATAGATCAGTGGGTATACAACGAGACAACCCGCATGGGAGGAATACCTGCACCGCTTGGATATGAGGGATTTCCAAAGAGCGTGTGCACATCCATCAATGATCAGGTATGCCACGGAATCCCGTCTGAAGACGTGGTACTTAAGGACGGAGACATCATCAATGTGGATGTATCGACAATCTATCATGGTTATTATGCGGATTCTTCGCGCATGTTTTGCATCGGAAATGTAAGCCCAGAGCACAAAAAATTAGTAGATGTCGTAAAAGAGTGTGTAGAGCTGGGACTTGAGCAGGTGAAGCCGTGGGGTTTTATGGGAGATATGGCGGAAGCAGTTCAGAAGCATGCGGAAGAAAACGGATATTCGGTTGTTCGCGAGATTGGCGGTCACGGCGTGGGCATCGAGTTCCACGAAGACCCGTGGGTAGGCTATATCGGAAAAAAAGGTACAGGCATGATGTTTGCACCCGGTATGATGTTCACGATAGAACCTATGATTAACGAGGGAACGGAAGAAGTATTTGTGGACGGTGATGATGACTGGAGCGTGTACACAAAGGATGGCAAGGCATCAGCACAGTGGGAGATCCAGGTGCTTGTAACCGAGGACGGTCATGAAGTCCTGTCATGGTAGTCTATTGATACAAAAAACGCATAACATACGCCGGACACTTTGCAGACATGATTCATTTGCGTCACAGTGCGAGTCGTGAGGAGTGTATTTATAAAACAAAGAAGAGACGGCAGAAAAACCGTCTCTTTTTTGTACCCAGGTGGGCTTCTCCACAACCGAAGGGGGATAAGGATTGTGAAGATTTATCTATATAAAGGAAATTGTTGTTAGTCGAGTCAGGCAACGATTGCGCGCATCTTGTAGTGCCGCCTGCCTCATTGATGTTATGCCATTATGATACCGGATAAATGTGTACATATTTTGACTAATATCTAAAATAAATCTAAAGGAGTATTACGTAATTCGAAAGTTTTTGAGAAGACAAAAAAGCTGTTGCTGTGGCCGTATCGGACGAAAAACGTGGTAAAAACGTGCTGTATGATAAAAATATGACAGTTAGATACGTTATTGGTAAAGAAAATTGGGTGTTTCGTTTTAAAATATTGAAAAAAAATGAAATAACATATAAAATATTTTGGGTATCACATTTTGCAGTAAGGACAATCTGATACTAGACTGTGTAGTTTAATAATGTTGTGATTCCTATCTTTGAGAAAAAATATCGGATGGTAAAGAATAAGATTGTGAAATAAAAAAACTAATTTAATTTACGAGGTGGATGATGAAAGAACTGGTCTTTAAACCTGTGGAAATTCAGGACAGGGATATTATTTACAGATATATGTCTGAATTCGGTGAAGGCTCATGCCAGCATTCGTTTGTAAGTATGTTTTCATTATCAGAAAAATACGGAGATTCCTTCGACGAGAAAGATGATGTGCTCTATACTCTTAGAAGAAATCTCTGTGATGATGATTACAGAGTGTATTTAGCTCCTATGGGGCATGGAGACAGAAAAGAGGCATTTTTGAATATTTTGTCGGATGCAGAAAGGTATAAGAAGAAGGTCAAATTTATTACATTGACGGAAGAATATGCAGAATTTCTAAAAAATGAATTCCCTGACCGGTTCATAATTAAAGAAGACAGGGATCTTGCGGAATATGTTTACTCTACAGAGCAAATGTCTGCCTTTTCCGGCAGCAAACTTCAGGAACGCAGAAGAGAAGTGCGGCATTTCTGGAGTATTTACGGCGACCGTGCCAGCGTGAAAAGGATAACACCGTCAGACTTAGATGAAATATGGGATTTTGAGAAAAATTGGGTAATTATCAATGCAAGCAGTCATGATAGGGAAGCCATAGAAAGGGAATCCAGGATGATTTCTAGGCAGATTTCGCTTTTTGACGAATTGCAGTTGAGCGGAGTAGTTGTAAGAATTGACGGAAGCGTAAGAGGCTTTGGATACGGCACGAAGCTGAGCGATGAATATTATGATGCGATTGCAGAAAAGGGAGACAGGAGTATTCCGGGAATGTATAAAATTTTAAGAATGGAGTCTGTCAAACAGTGTGCAATGGAGTGCAAATATGTTAATATGGAGGAAGATCTTGGCATTGAGGGGCTCAGAGCAATAAAATATATTTATAATCCGTTGTTTTTGATAAGAAAATATACTGCGGAAGAAAGGTAGGAGTAAAGTGATAAAATCAAAGCAGAATCTTGCTACTATTGGTTTGATATTTATTACATTTTTGGCAGCTATTCAATATGTATTTTTACAGAACATACCGGATTCCGTATCTGAATTTGCATTTCTGTGTATAACCAATGCGATCGGAGCAGTACTGCTTGGCGGAATGAGTTTGGGGAAAATTCGAGGAATAGGCCGCAAAACGATAAAAAAAGGAGCATTTTTAGCAGCCGAGCTGACTGGCTTCAATTTCTTCCTGTTATTAGGCTCAAGTAAGATGGACAGTGTGCTGATTGCCAGCATCGTCAGCCTGTATTTTGTGTTCATCACGCCGCTTTTGATTTTTCTGAAGAAAAAGATAAATTTCTTTTCAGGAATTGCCAGCGTAATTGCGATTATTGCGCTGATTTTGATGTTTGGGGCAGATACGGACGAATTTTTCTCGTCAACTGCTGTCATATATCTGATTATTGCAGATGTTTTCTTTGCAGCATATGTAGTCAGTGTTGGCTTAATAGGTGCAAATGAGGATTCTGTAGAGTTATCATTTTCACAGATGCTGTCCAGCACTGTATTTTCATTGATTGGATGGTTGGTGCAGTGCGCTTTTGGGCAGACGAGTTTTGCTTTGCCGGTAAATCCTGGATTTTGGATCAGTGCCCTGTTTATCGGTATTTTTATCAGGGTTATATATGGCATCATTCAGCTTTGGGCACAGAAGTATGTTTCACCATTAAAAACATCGCTGATTTTTTCTTCTGAAATCATAATTACTTTGATCACGTCACCTGTCATGTGTTGGATTTTTAATAAGGAGTATACGCCTGCAACTCCATTTCAGGCGTTGGGCTGCGTTTTCTTTATTGTTGCCACTCTGATGATTGATGATACGGTGATGGGATACCTTGGATATGAGGATCTGGATAAGACTATTGAAACTGATGCAGCAAATAGAAAAATCAAGAGAACATCGGTTGCCCGGAAAATGGTCTCCACAACACTTTATTTTTCATTGGTTACTTTGATTTTATCGACAGTTGTCTGCCTGACTTCGATTCATTACATCCGTGTCTCTGCGGTATCTAACTCGACTGAGCTTGGTGCTGCGGCCTCGGAAACCAGTATGAAGGCAATCATGCAGGAACTGGAAAAAAACATGAAAAACCAGGTGTCTGATAAGGCTCTGCTTGCTGAGGAGAAAATGGCTGCCTACACTGATTCCCTGCAGTATGCTGCCTCCTATATCCATTCTCTGTATACGGACAGGAATTCCTATCCGGATAAGGAAGTAGATATACCAAGAAGCCAGAATGCCGGTATATGGGTTATGCAAAGGACGCTTGCCAACAGCGGAGTTAATTATGGTGATGTAAGACAGGAATGCGGATTGCTTGGAAATATGGAGGACATATTTGAGCCGATTGTCAATCAGCATAGAAATGTTGCAACGATCTATATCGGAACAGAGAGCGGACTTCTGATCAGCTACGACCCGTATTCAGATACAGGAGATTCGGTCGAAGGGGGATATTATGAATTCCGGAACGCAAATTGGTATCAGCTTGGCAAAAACGCCGAGAACTATGCGATTACGGAGGCATATCAGGACAGCTATGGCAGGGGACTGACTGTTACATGTGTTGCTCCTTTCACTGATGCATCAGGTCAGTTTTACGGCTGTATCGCCATAGATATTTTGATGGATGAATTGAATAAATCGATTGTCAATGATGGTATCACAGCACCATCGTCGGCAATGTTGATTGACGCTGACGATGGAAACATTGTAGCAGAAAATGTAGAAAATTCTGTATCAGGCGATCTTGGCAGTATATTTGATTCAAATTGTTCCGAAGCTATGCGTCAGGCGGGAGAGACTATTCTTGCAAACAAAGACGGCATATATAAAAGCGGAACGGATGAAAATTCTGAATATATTGCATATTCTTCAATCGATACCCTGGGCTGGAAGCTTTGTATCTCAACGCCGGTGTCCACAGTGGTGGAGCCTGCAGTTCTTATAAAGAACGGTATTGATAATAATACAAGAAATGTTGTAAACTCGGTAATCAGAGGAATTAAGACAGTGATCCAAAGCTGTCTGGCACTTAGTGCGCTGATCCTTATTTTTGTCACTTTGTTTGTAGGAAGATTCTCAAAGAAAATTGCCAGCCCGCTCAAAAAGCTGGAGGAAGATGTTAAGAAAATAAGCTCCGGGGATATTAAACATAGGACAGATGTTGTAACTAATGATGAAATCGGCAGTCTTGCAACCTCTTTCAACAGTATGACAGATTCTTTGCAGAATTATATTGCAGATTTGAAAGAAATGACTGTAAAAGAAGAAAGACTTTCAATGGAACTTTCTTTAGCTACTGATATTCAGGCAAGCATGCTTCCGAAAGATTTTGATATGTATTCTGATCACAGGGAGTTTTCGATATTTGCTTCCATGAATCCGGCAAAGGAGGTTGGCGGTGACTTCTACGACTTCTTCATGAGAGACGATTCACATCTGGTACTGGTAATAGCAGATGTGTCCGGTAAGGGAGTGCCGGCAGCACTGTTTATGGCAAAAGCAAAGACGGCTCTTAAGACACGCGCGATGATGGGCGGAACTCCGGCGGAGATCCTTAAGGATGTCAATGTTCAGATGTGTGAAGGAAACGAAGAGGCGCTTTTTGTCACTGTATGGCTTGCAATTGTTGATCTTCAGACCGGAAAAGGCCTTGCTGCCAACGCTGGACATGAGCATCCGGTACTTAGAAGAGCCGGCGGTAATTATGAGCTTGTAGAATACCGTCATTCCATGGTGGTTGCGGCACTTGAAGAAGCAGTTTTTCAGGAACATGAATTTGAACTGTATCCGGGTGACAGTATATTTGTTTATACCGACGGAGTTCCGGAGGCAACTACAACAAAAGAGGATCAATTTTTCGGAACAGATCGCATGCTTAAGGCGCTGAATCAGAACCCGGAAGCAGACCCGAAGGAAGTTCTGAGTCATGTATATGACGCTGTGCTGGATTTTGCGGCGGGTGCAGAACAGTTTGATGATATTACAATGATGTCCGTGAAATATCACGGAAAAGAAATAAAGTAATTATATAAATTTAATTATCTGGGAAAGGAAGTACACAAAAATGAATTTTGAAGAATTATGCGATGCTCGTTATTCTTTACGTAAGTTTGACAGCCGTCCGGTTGAGATGGAAAAGGTTATTAAGGTGCTGGAGGCGGGCCGCAAGGCACCGACTGCCCACAATTTACAGCCGCAGCGCTTTTTCGTGATGAATAGTGACGAGGCACTGGCAAAGGCGGATGCATGTACTGCATGCCATTTCCATGCACCGGTTGTTATTGTGATTGCATATGATCCGGAAGTTGCATGGAAGCGCGAGGATGATGGCAAGAACCATGGCGAGATCGATGCTGCACTTGCCGTGTCACAGATGATGCTTCAGGCAGCTGATCTGGGACTTGGCACTACCTATGTCGGAATGTTCAGCCCGGAAAGGCTTATTGAGGAATTTCCGCAGATGAAGGGCTTAAAGCCAATCGCATATCTGCCGCTTGGCTATCCGGCAGAGGGCGCACATCCGTCCAGACTGCACGCAGATCGTAAGCCGCTTGAAGAGCTGGCCATGATTCTCTAGAAAAACAGGCAGTTGTGTTATTCCCTCAGGGAATGACATAATAACAAAATGGTTCTTGTTGATTCTTTTTATCGGGTATATAATCAATATAGAATGTAAAAACAGGCTATGAGAAAGTGACAGGAACTACATGGAAAATTTTTTATTTGCGCTTAATACGGTACTTCCGTTTCTGATCTATATCGCTTTCGGATATGGTGTCAGAGTGATAGGACTGGCTGACGAGAAGTTCATGAATAACCTGAATAAGGTTATATTTCGGGCATTCTTCCCGATCCTTATGTTTAACAACCTGTATTCCGTTTCGGAAGGGATGACACTGAATCCGCGTCTGGTTATCGTGGCCATCTTAAGTGTCCTGATTTTGCAGGCCTTTTTGCTGGCAGTGGTTCCGAGGCTTGTGAAGGAAAATTCAAGGCGCGGCGTTATCATTCAGGCTATTTACAGGAGCAATTTCGTACTGTTCGGCATTACGCTTACATCCAGCATCTTCGGAGAAGAGGGAGCCGTGCTTGCAGCGATGATGATTGCCATAGTTATACCGGTCTATAATGTAACTGCGGTTATCATCCTTGAAATGTTTCATGGCGGCAAGGTGCCGGTATCTATATTGGTTAAGAATATCATTAACAACCCGATGATTCGAGGTGCCGTGGTGGGTCTTATCTTTCATTTGTTGAAGATAGAACTTCCGGCATCGGTGGCGGAACCGGTCAAGCAGTTTGCCAATCTGACCACACCGCTTGCATTGTTTGTACTTGGAGGAACATTACATTTTGATGCCATAGGCGGCAATCTTAAGTATATTGTGCCGGCGATGACACTAAAAATGGTATTTTTACCGATCATAAGCCTTGCAGTGGCCAATCTGATCGGACTCTCCAGTGCGGAGAGATTTGTTTATTTCGTCATGTTTGCAACTCCGGTTGCAACCGCATCCTACGCCATGGCTCAAAACATGGGCGGAGACGGAGAGCTGGCGGGGCAGTTTGTCGTACTGAGTACGGCGGCATCGGTCGTGACGATCTTTTTGTGGATTTTCGTGCTCAATTCTATAGGTTGGCTGGCATAGCCATTTGACATTGTTTTTAGAATATACTTTAGGCCATAAGACAGTAAGCTATATGACTGTCTTATGGCCTTTTTGATACTTTGAAAGTCTTGTCATGCGCCATGTAGGTTTACCAAAAATTTTCTGCGAAGATGTACACACATTTTTTTCACAACCAACACATCATTTCTTCATCAATCTGAAATTCTGTATACACATCCAAAAACTTTTTCAAAATTATAACATTCGATAGACAAATGCGGGCAAAAAATATATAATAATTTACAAATGCGAGAAAATTTATTTGTTGTGACCTGGCTTGTAAATACAACGATTATAATAAATATGTTGCTGTGCGAAGACTGGCATTTTTGAAGTGTTGTTAGGCATGCATGGGTCACAATGGGGGATTGAATCGTTATTGCAATGACTACGGGGAAGGCGGTGGTTCGATGATTAAGGAAACGATCCAGGCGGTCAAGGAGGCAGAGGCTAAGGCATCGGAGATGGTCGCTCAGGCTTCGGAGGAGGCACGCTGTATCAAGGCGGATGCCGGGACAGAGGCGGATCGAATGCTTGCAGACGCGCAGAAAAAGGGGAAAGAAGCAGCTGCAGGCCAGGAAAAAGAGCGGACGAAAAGAGGGGAGGAGTATTTAAAACAGGCACTTGCACAGGCAGAGACAGAGTGCGACGAGCTTAGCAGAAAGGCCAAGGAGCAGAAACAAGAAGTTATCGACAGTCTGATAGCGGAGCTGGTCGGATGATAACTGTCTGATTTTTGTGGATATCGCAAGCTGATTTTTCCGTGAATGTGGATAGATAGAGCTTAAGATATCTGCAGTTGAATGGAGGGATGTAGATATGGCAGTATTGCAGATGCAAAAGCTATGTATCTGTGCCCTGAAGAAGGAGCGTAAGCCCTTGATGGAGTTTCTGCAGGCTGCCGGAGTGCTGGAGCTTACCGAATGGGCAGAAGCGGATGACGTATTTAAGAAGACGGACACACTGGAGGAGAGGCAGCTTTTTGAGAGAAATGCCGCGACGGCAGATCGGGCAATAGAAATACTTGCTGCTGCGGTTCCGGAAGATGCGTCGATGTTTGCGGGACTTGCAGGTAAGCCACTTGTCTCGGCCGGTGAATATCGGACCACAGAGGCGAATGCGCAGAAATTATTAAAAGATGCCGAACATATTCTGGATTTGCAAAAACAGATTACGGAAGAAAAGACGTCAGCCCTTCGTCTTATTGCCGAGGCGGAGAGCATGAAACCGTGGCAGCAGCTGGATATACCTCTTACATATCAGGAGACAAAAAAATGTGCGATTCTGATAGGTGCCATCGGAGGAGGCGCTTATACACAGGAGGAAATATATGCCTCGGTTGCAAAGACAGAGCCGCAGATTGACAAATGGGAGCTGGATGTTATCGGAAGCGACGCTGACCAGACCTGTATTGCGGTTATCTGCCTTAAAGAAGACGAAGAAAAAATAGAGGCCGCACTCAGGACGCTCGGATTTGCACGCCCGGCAAGAAGTGTTTCACAGGTTCCGAAAGATTATGCGGAGAAATTAAGAGTTCAGGCGGTTGAACATGAAAAACTCGCGGCAGATACTGAGGAAGAATTAAAAAAATGTGCTTCTGAACGTGAAAATCTGAAACTCTTATCCGATTACTATCGCCTACGCGCACAAAAGTATGAGGCACTGGGCGGGATTTTGCAGTCAGAGAAAACCTGTCTTATCACGGGATTTGTTCCAAAGCGGGATGCCAAAGCACTGGAGGAGAAGCTTTCATCGAAATTTAATGTAGCTCTTGAGTGTGAGGACGTGCCGGATGATGAGGAAGCACCAGTGCTTTTGTCCAACAAAACATTTGCCGCATCGGCAGAGGGCATAACTGCTTCATTTGGCCTGCCGGCTAAGGGAGAGATGGATCCAACGGGAATCATGGCTGCATGCTATGTATTCTTATTCGGACTTATGCTTTCGGATGCTGCATACGGATTTATAGTATTTCTGGCATGCTTTCTGGCGATTAAGAAGTTTCCGAGAATGGAAGAAAATATGAGAAAGTCGCTGCGGCTCTTTATGTACTGCGGTCTTTCGACTCTATTTTGGGGAGTCATGTTCGGCGGATATTTCGGAGATGCCGTAGATATCGTGAGCAAGACATTTTTCGGGCATACGGTGACGATCCCGGCAGTATGGTTTGTACCGCTGAATGACCCGATGAAGCTTCTGGTATATTCGATGTTATTTGGCGTTATTCACCTGTTTCTGGGACTTGGCCTTAAGGGATATATGCTTCTTAAGGACGGTAAAGTTGTAGATTTTATATGCGATGTGGTGTTCTGGTACCTTATGCTCATGGGACTTATACTGATGCTTCTTCCGACAGAGCTCTTTGGTTCCATAGCCCAGATGAATATCGTATTTCCGGCTGCCGTAAATTCACTTGCAAAGTGGATGGCTATAGCCGGTGCGCTTGGTATTCTTATAATGTCGGCGCGGGATAAGAAAAATCCGGTGCTCAGACTGGCTCTGGGTGCATATGATTTATACAATATTACCGGCTGGGTGTCGGATGTGCTTTCCTACTCACGTCTTCTGGCTCTCGGACTTGCAACCGGAGTTATCGCATCGGTTATCAACCAGATGGGCAGTATGATAGGAAATAATGTATTTGGAGTGATCGTATTTATAGTTGTATTTTGCTTTGGACATATGTTTAATCTTGCGATTAACCTGCTGGGTGCGTATGTGCACACCTGCCGTCTGCAGTATGTAGAGTTTTTCGGCAAGTTTTATGAGGGCGGCGGAAAAGCCTTCAGTCCATTTAAGCAGATAACAAAATACATGGAAATCAAGGAGGATTAAATATGAGCGGAATTGTATTTGCATTGTTGGGAGTTGCAGTGGCGGTTATTCTTGCAGGTATGGGTTCAGCCTACGGCGTAGGCGTGGCAGGTCAGGCTGCAGCGGGAGTTGTAACAGAGGATCCGGATAAATTTGCAAAAGTACTTCTTTTACAGCTTCTTCCCGGTACACAGGGTATCTACGGACTGCTGGTTGGCTTCATAGCACTTTCAAAGATCGGTCTTTTAGGCGGCGGTGCTGATATGAGCATGTCGGTTACACAGGGACTTTTATATCTGGCAGCATGCCTTCCGGTAGGTGTCGTAGGTCTGGTATCTGCAAGACATCAGGGAAGAACTTCGGTTGCTTCCATCGGTATCGTGGCAAAGAAACCGGAGCAGTTTGGTAAGGCTATGCTGTTCCCGGCGATGGTTGAGACCTACGCTATTTTGGCACTTCTGGTTTCAATTTTGGCTATTAATGCACTGTAATAAGAGTTGCATTTTCAAACGGACATACTGTCGGAAATTCATATATAATATGTGAAATTCGACGATTTGAATGTGGAAATAGGATAATAGTCAGTTGAGGAGTGAAGCGTATGAATGGATTAGATAAGATTATTGCTCAGATCCTTGATGATGCAAAACAGGAATCACTTGCGATTAAAGAACAGGCCGAGAAAGAGGCTGAGAAGATCCGCAGTGAGGCCGGTGAAAAGGTAAAAAAGCTTGAAGAGGAGCAGGAAAAAGCCGCAGCTTTGACGGAAAAAAGCTATGAGGAGCGGCTGCATTCTTCGGCAGATTTAAAAAAACGTCAGGCAGTGCTTGCAAGGAAACAGCTTATCATAGGGGAGATGCTTGAGGCAGCCCACAAAGAGCTTCTGGCAAGGCCGGATGAGGAATATTTTGCATGGATGGAGCAGCTTTTGTCCCGTTATGTGACGGATCGGGCAGGAGAAATCTATGTTTCAAAACGTGATTTGGAACGTATGCCGGATGATTTTCCGGCAAGGATAGAAAAAGTGGCCGCAGATAAGGGCGGAAGTCTGGTACTTAAGGATGAACCTAAGGATATAGACGGAGGTTTCGTGCTGGTATACGGCGGAGTCGAGGAAAACTGTTCTGTGGAGGCACTTTTTGAGTCACAGCGTGATAAGCTGGCTGACAAGGTACATGCGATGCTGTTTTAAATAACGGCGGGAGAAGGTAAGGAGGACGTTATGTCTGATACAAAATATGCCTACGCGGTTGCCCGTATAAGGGCACTTGAAAATGGGCTTTTTTCCTCCGCACATATCGAACAGCTGCTGTCAGTGAAAACCTATGAAGGGGCACTTCGTTTCCTGACAGAACACGGATGGGCAGATGCTGATACCCCGCTCAACTCAGAGGCAATTCTTGCGCGGGAAAAAGCTAAAACCTGGGAAACTGTCCGGGAACTTCTTAAGGGTGACAGTGATATTTTAGCTGTACTTTCCTACGGAGACCTTTACCAAAATTTAAAGGCGGCCATCAAGGATGCTTCGGCACCGGGAACTCATGGCAATGTCTATTTTGATGATTGTGCGATAGACGGCGCAAGGATGGCAAAGATAGTATCTGAGAAAGACTGGCAGGCACTTCCGGAACACATGCGGGAAGCTGCAAAAGAAGCCAGCGAAACATTTCTTCACACCCATGACGGGCAGTTGTGCGATATCATCATTGATAGGGCGGCGCTGATGGCTATCTATGAGTGCGGAAAGAAGGCAACAGATACGATCATAAGAGATTATGCCGAGACGACAGTAGCGGTTGCGGATATCAAGGTGGCGGTTCGTGCTCAGAAAACAGGAAAAAATCTGGAATTTATGAAGAGGGCGATGGCACCGTGCGACAGTTTAAATATTGAACGGCTGTCGCAGGCGGCACTTGGCGGCAGTGGTGCGATAAGCGAATATTTAGAGGGAACCCGCTATGCGGGAGGTGCCCAGGCACTGAAGGAATCACCGTCAGCCTTTGAAAGATGGTGTGACAACCAGCTTATAGAGACGATCCGCCCCCAGAAGTACAATCCGTTTACGGCAGGACCGCTGGTGGCTTATGTGCTGGCGAAGGAAAATGAGATAAAAACGGTTCGCATCATTTTGACCGCACGTCTGAACGGCCTTGATGAGGAACAGATTCGTGAAAGGATAAGGGAAATGTATGTATAAGGTTGCGGTAGTCGGAGATTACGACAGTATCTACGGATTTGCGGCGCTGGGACTGGAAACATTTCCGGTGTCCGATCAGAAAGAGACAGAGAAGGTATTTCTCGAACTTGCTTCAGGTTATTATGCCGTGATTTATATCACTGAGGCGGCGGCAGCAGGAATAGAGACGATTATTGATCGTTACCGCGAGCAGCCGCTTCCGTCAGTAATACTTATTCCGGGTATTTCCGGAAATACTGGGAAAGGCATTGAACTTGTAAAGCATTCGGTAGAACAGGCAGTAGGATCAGATATATTATTCGGAAATTCGAAATAAAATCAAGATCATGGCAGAAAGGTGGGTGAAACCTTCCAATGAGCAAAGGAACGATAAAGAAGGTGGCAGGGCCGCTGGTTATCGCTAGCGGAATGCGCGATGCCAATATGTTCGACGTCGTCCGCGTAAGTGAGGAACGTCTGATTGGCGAAATTATAGAGATTCATGGGGATGAAGCATCAATTCAGGTATATGAGGAAACATCAGGTTTAGGGCCCGGCGAGCCTGTTGAGTCTATGGATGTACCGCTTTCGGTAGAGCTGGGACCGGGACTTCTTACAAGTATTTATGACGGAATCCAGCGTCCGCTTGACGATATCATGAAGGAGACTGGCAGCAATAACCTAAAACGAGGTGTTGAAGTCCCGTCACTGAAGCGTGATAAGAAATGGCAGTTTGTACCGACTGTGAAAGCTGGAGATGCCGTAGAAGCCGGAGACATCATCGGAACAGTTCAGGAGACTCTGATCATCGAGCACAAGATTATGGTGCCTTACGGAGTAAAAGGTACTGTTAAAGAGATAAAGAGCGGTGAATTCACGGTTGATGAAATCGTGGCTGTCATCGATACGGAAAATGGCGAAAGGGAACTTACCATGATGCAGAAATGGCCGGTTCGTCGCGGACGTCCGTATCAGACCAAGCTTCCGCCGGCAAAACCGCTTATCACAGGACAGAGAGTTGTTGATGCATTCTTCCCGATAGCAAAGGGCGGTGTGGCAGCAGTACCGGGACCGTTCGGAAGCGGAAAAACGGTTATACAGCATCAGCTTGCAAAATGGGCGGAGGCAGATATCGTAGTTTATATCGGCTGCGGTGAGCGCGGAAATGAGATGACGGATGTTTTAAATGAGTTCCCTGAACTTAAGGATCCCAAGACAGGTCATTCCCTGATGGAGAGAACCGTACTTATTGCCAATACATCGGATATGCCTGTTGCCGCACGAGAGGCATCTATCTATACAGGTATCACCATTGCGGAATATTTCCGTGACATGGGTTATTCCGTGGCACTTATGGCAGATTCCACATCACGTTGGGCCGAGGCTCTTAGAGAAATGTCAGGACGTCTTGAGGAGATGCCTGGTGAGGAAGGCTATCCTGCATACCTTGGAAGCCGTCTTGCACAGTTCTATGAGCGAGCAGGCCATGTCATCTGTCTTGGAAAGGACGGGCGTGAGGGCGCATTGTCGGCCATCGGAGCCGTATCTCCTCCCGGCGGTGATATTTCAGAGCCGGTTTCACAGGCAACGCTTCGTATCGTCAAGGTATTCTGGGGACTTGATTCCGCCCTTGCATACAAGAGACATTTCCCGGCAATTAACTGGCTGACGAGCTATTCTCTGTATGTTGATAACCTCGGCAAGTGGTTTGACGAAAATGTATCCGATGAATGGATGAGCTGCCGTCAGGGTCTTATGAGCCTTCTGCAGGAAGAGGCAGAACTCGAAGAGATCGTAAAGATGGTAGGTATGGATGCCCTGTCACCGATAGACCGGTTAAAGATGGAAGCTGCAAGATCTATCCGTGAGGACTTCCTGCACCAGAACTCATTCCATGAGATCGATACATATACACCGCTTAAAAAGCAGTTCAGCATGATGAAACTTGTTTTGGCATTCTATGAGCAGTCTAAAAAGGCTCTTGAAAGTGGGGCTTCGATACAGAATCTTATAAAGATGCCGGTCAGAGAGCAGATCGGACGTTTTAAATATACTAAGCCGGAAGACGTAGATAAAGAGTATCAGGCAGTCCTTGAAGAACTTGAAAAAGAGGTTGCCGATGCAGCAGGAAAGGGGGCCTTCTAAATGCCGAAGGAATATAGAACCATACAGGAGGTTGCAGGCCCTCTGATGCTGGTGCAGGGCGTAGAAAATGTCACCTACGATGAGCTTGGAGAGATCGAGCTTGCAAGCGGTGAGAAGAGGCGCTGCAAAGTACTTGAAATTGACGGTGGAAATGCACTGGTACAGCTTTTTGAGAGTTCAACGGGTATCAACCTTTCAAATAGCAAGGTACGTTTCCTCGGAAGAACGATGGAGCTTGGCGTATCTGAGGATATGCTGGGAAGAGTTTTCGACGGACTGGGCAATCCGATTGACGGCGGTCCGGAGATTCTTCCGGAAGAGCGCAGGGATATCAACGGTCTGCCGATGAACCCGGCAGCCAGAAGCTACCCGCAGGAGTTCATACAGACCGGAGTTTCTGCAATTGATGGTCTGAATACGCTGGTAAGAGGCCAGAAACTGCCTATTTTCTCGGCATCAGGTCTTCCTCATGCCAATCTGGCAGCGCAGATTGCAAGACAGGCCAAGGTTCGCGGTACGGATGAACAGTTTGCAGTTGTTTTTGCAGCCATGGGTATTACCTTTGAGGAGGCGCATTTCTTTACAGAAAGCTTTAAGGAGACGGGCGCTATCGATCGTACTGTCCTGTTTATCAATCTGGCAAACGATCCGGCTGTTGAGCGTATCGCGACACCGCGTATGGCGCTGACGGCCGCTGAATATCTGGCATTTGAGAAAAACATGCACGTTCTGGTTATTTTGACAGATATCACCAACTACGCGGATGCACTGCGAGAAATTTCGGCAGCCCGCAAGGAGGTCCCGGGACGCCGCGGATATCCGGGATATATGTATACTGATCTTGCATCACTTTATGAGCGAGCAGGACGTCAGAGAGGTAAGAACGGTTCAATCACGATGATTCCTATCCTTACCATGCCTGAGGATGATAAGACGCACCCGATCCCTGATCTTACCGGTTATATCACAGAGGGACAGATCATTTTAAGTCGTGATCTGTACCGCAAGGGCATCACACCGCCGATAGACGTACTTCCGTCGCTTTCCCGTCTTAAGGATAAAGGTATCGGTGAAGGAAAGACCCGTGCGGACCATTCCAATACGCTGAATCAGCTCTTCGCTGCATATGCGCGAGGCAAAGAGGCAAAGGAACTTATGGTAATCTTAGGCGAAGCTGCATTGTCGGATGTCGATATAATCTATGCAAAATTTGCCGACGCCTTCGAGAAAGAATATGTTTCCCAGGGCTACAATACAGACCGAGATATCGAAGAAACTTTGAGAATCGGTTGGAAACTTCTCTCCATATTGCCGAGAAGCGAGCTTAAACGTATCGATGAGAAGTATCTTGATATGTATTATGGTAAGGAATAAAAAAGTAAACCTGTATGCCATCTGACGATAAAAGAGCCATGGATGGCATGCAGGTATGACTGCAAAAGAGAGGTGATACGCATGGCATCGACACAGGTCAATCCGACCCGAATGGAGCTTACCAGACTTAAGAAAAAGCTGGCGACGGCCACGCGGGGACATAAGCTGCTTAAGGATAAGCGAGATGAGCTGATGCGCCAGTTTCTGGATCTTGTCCGTGAAAATATGGCACTTCGTCAGAAGGTAGAAGCCGGCATACACAGCGCAAATGTAAATTTCGTCATTGCTAAGGCCGGTATGTCGGAACAGGCACTGAATACGGCACTGGCAGCGCCAAAGCAGGCGGTTTATCTTGAAGCAGATAAAAAAAATGTTATGAGTGTCGATATCCCGGTCTTCCATTATAAGACCAGGACAGCGGATGAAAATGATATTTATTCTTACGGCTTTGCATTTACATCAAGTGATTTGGACGGGGCGGTAAAGTCTCTGGCAGATATATTGCCGGACATGCTTAAACTGTCCGAAACCGAGAAGGCATGCCAGCTTATGGCGGCTGAGATTGAGAAGACTCGACGCAGGGTTAATGCGCTGGAACATGTCATTATCCCTGAAGCGCGCAAGAATATAAAATATATCACTATGAAGCTTGATGAAAATGAGCGAAGCACGCAGATCCGCCTTATGAAGGTTAAGGATATGATGCTCGAAGAGAAGCATCATTATAAAGAAAAACAGGAATTGTGTTCGTAATTGTTTGGTATCATGATACTTACAAAAAAGGACAGAAAAAAGTAAGACATATTAAATAAAACTCTGATAAACTGTATATAGCTGACAGGCGTCATGTGAGTTTATCAGGGGAGGAATTTTTTGATGTCAAAACAATTACAAAGAGTACTGGGATGGACGGCTGTATTCCTTTTAGCAGTGGGAATGCTGTTCATCCCTATTTCTAAAGTATATGCGGGCCCGTCGTCGGGAAGTGTTTCTTCAGACGATGAGATGAGAGGTGTCTGGGTTTCCTATCTTGACTGGAACGGTTGGGCTAAAGATGAGGCCGGATATAAAAAAGCTATGGATCAGACCTTGGATCTGTGTGTACAAAAGGGGTTAAATACCGTCTTTTTACAGGTGCGTCCTGACGGAGATGCGATGTATCCGTCAAAGTATTTCCCGTGGTCCAAGTTTGCTTCTGGAACACAGGGAAAAAATCCGGGATATGACCCTCTGGCATACGCTGTCACGGCGGCGCACCAGAGAGGACTTAAGATTCATGCATGGGTCAATCCGTACCGCATTACCGGGTATCTGAACCGTTATTCTGATTTGTGTGCGACAAATCCGGCGATTGTATGGGCTAATGACGGCGACAGCTCCAATGACCGTTATGTACTTTGCCAGAATGGCGAATATTATTATAACCCGGCTATACCGCAGGTGCGTCAGCTTATCATCGACGGAGTTAAGGAGATTGTGTCAAATTATGATGTGGATGGCATTCATTTCGATGACTATTTCTATCCGAATCTTGATGACAGCAAGGCTGATACCTGGTTTGATTATCCGGAATACAAGGCCAGCGGTACATCACTCAGTGTGGCGGCATGGAGAAGAAATAATGTAAACGAACTTGTAAAGGGAGTCTACAGCGCAGTCAAAGCTATTCGTCCTCAGGTACAGTTTGGCATCAGTCCGGAAGGTTATTTACAAAATCTCAGGAAAGATACCCGTCAGTTTACGGATGTCGATACCTGGATGACTCAGAGCGGATATGTGGATTATCTTATGCCTCAGGTTTACTGGGGATTTGAGGCCAAACAGGGAGGCCAGATTGCAGGATATGCATTCACAAACTGCCTGAATGACTGGGTAACACTGAAAAAGAAGGGCAATGTAAAGCTGTATCTCGGACTTGCGCTTTATAAGGCCGGTACCGATGCCTCTGATGGAAATGAGGTGCCGGAATGGCAGCGATATAATGATATCATGAAGCGCGAGGTACTGGCCGGACGAAAGACCGGGCAGGTCAGCGGTTACTGTTTCTATGATTTGTCATCACTTACCCGCGCCACGGCAGCTGCTGAAGTGGCAAATGTTACAGCTCTGTTTCATTAGATTGAAACTTACCGGCTTATGTGCTATACTCAAAGCATCATTTCAGTACAAAACTGTTAAGTAGACCTGGGCGAATTATGCGCAGGGAGACTTTGCAGTTGCCGAGACAGTAATGTAAGAACGAGGAGAGGGAAGATGAGAAAAACAGCACTTGTCATTATGGCTGCCGGAATCGGAAGCCGTTTTGGCGGCGGAATCAAACAGCTGGAGCCGGTGGGACCGAACGGAGAGATCATTATGGATTATTCCATACATGATGCACTTGAGGCCGGGTTTGACCGCATTATCTTTGTTATCAGACATGATCTTGAAGCGGATTTTAAAGAAGTAATTGGAAACCGCATTGAGAGGATAGCTCCGGTCACATATGCATTTCAGGAGATTTCTGATGTGCCGGAAGGATTCACCGTGCCGGCAGACCGAAAGAAACCATGGGGAACCGGTCAGGCGATCTTAAGCATCAGAGGGCTTGTAGAAGAGCCGTTTCTGGTAATCAATGCAGATGATTATTACGGAAAAGAAGTATTCCAAAAGATTCATACATACATGGTAGAACAGATGGACGTGAATGCACCTGTGTATGATATCTGTATGGGCGGATTCATTCTGGCCAATACACTCAGTGAGAACGGCGGAGTGACGCGCGGAGTCTGCGAAGTGGGCGAGGGTGATATCTTAAAGCGCGTGACGGAGACTTACAATATCCAGAAGACTACGGATGGCATGACCGCGACAGATAAAGAGGGAAATCCTGTAGAGGTACATGAGGACCAGCATGTTTCCATGAATATGTGGGGACTCACACCGGGATTTGTTGAAGAACTTGAAAAAGGATTTCCGAAGTTTCTTGCGGGGATTAAGGAAGGCGATTTAAAGTCTGAATATCTGCTCCCGACGATTATTGATCAGATGATTCATGATGGACGCGCCAGAGTCAAACTGCTTGAGACTCATGACCGCTGGTTCGGTGTTACCTATCGTGAGGATAAGGAAAGTGTCACGGAGTCAATTCGTGCATTGATTCGCGATGGAGTATATCCGGAGAAATTGTTTGGTTAGATATTGAATGATAATTGAGAACTATGAAAAGCTCTTGCATGTATGACATACAGGAGCTTTCTGACTTTATAAGAAATTGCTTTGCAACAATTTAAGTATAAATTGATAAAACTGACATGCCGCCTTAAGGCGGTGCCACCATGACTTAGATGCGAGGAGGAACTTACTATGGCTGGAAACAAAAATCAGGCAAATCAGGCTAAACAGGAGAATCAGGTAAATCAGGAAAACCAGGCAGTTGAGGCAAATCAGGCACAGGCACCGCGACTGGATGAGCATTCAGATGATTTGCAGGGAGACCTTTCCGCAGAGGAGAGCGCCAAGATAGCTGAATGGTATGAAGCGAAACGCAAAGAATACGAAGAAGAGTTAGAAAGAAAAATAGCGGAAGATGAAGAAAATGCAAAGAAGAAAAAGGAAGTATTAAATTCTCCGCTGGAAGAGAGAAAAAAAAGAGTTGACACTGCTAAGCAGCATTTGGAAGATGCACAAAAAGCAAAAAAGCAGGAACTGGATGCGTTGAATGCAGAGTATGAAAGCTTAAACGCACAGGAAGAACAGAAAACCGAGCAGATATATGCAAAAAAAGCACCCGAAATCATAAGTGAATATGATGCAAAGATAAGACAGACAGAGAAAAAACGAAAGTCAGACATAGAATTTAAAGAGCAGCTGAGTGCAGGAATCGAGGTTCTTAGAAGTCTTGATGAGATTCAGAAAGAGCGTGCAAAGGTAAAATATGTCGAGCAGGGCGAAAAGAACAAGGAAACCATTGATTCCCAGGCAAAAAAAGTAAATAAGAGTGCTATGAGCCTGAAGTTCAATGAGGAAGAACAAAAAGAAAACAAGGGCGAATATCAGGCCAAAATGACCGAATTGAGCAAGCAGCTCAAAAATATTGAAAAGGAACAGAATAAACTTTCAACAAGGCTTTTCAATGCGTTTACCGGCAAGAAGGATAAGCTGGCAAAGGATCTGGAAAACAAATCGCGGGAAATTCGATGGGAAATGGAGGAATACCAGAAAAAGCAGACTATCATGCTTTCTGCTGAATCCAGATTAAAATCTGAGTTTAAAGAAAGCCAGGCAAATCTGACAGATGAGATGGAAAAGTTCCGTAAGGATGAAGAGAGAAATAATGAACTTCTGGCAGAGGAAAATAAGAAAAAAGCAGAACTGGAAGCTTTTGCCTCAAAACTCAGTGATAAGAAAAACCAGCAGCTGATGAGGAGCCTTACGGCGAATGAAATGTTAAAATGGATTCCGAAGCTTGATGATTCCATTCAGAAAGGCGCGGAAAAGGTCGACAAGCTTAAAAAAGATAAGGAAAAGGCTCTGTCAGATGAAAGAAAAGCAATCAAAGAAAGTTTCGTAAAGGAAAATCAGGAAAAGCACGATGAGCTTGATAAGAAGAAAAAGGTTCTGGAACGTCCGTTGGAAGAAAAAAGGATTACATTGAAAGCGGCAGAGAATGCTTATCAGCAGGAGATAGACAACATCCGCAAAAAGACCAAAGAGATCGATTTAAGTTTGATGAGCAATCGGAATACTTATAAAACAGATCATGACAAGAAACTTAGACAGCTGGATACTACAAAGAAAGAGGCGGAAGAGAGATTTCAGAAATATTCACTGCTTTCCAGAGCAGTTGAGGAATTAAGCAGCAGCCATAAAAAGGTGGTCAGCAATTCCGCTGCATTCAACACCATGGTTGAGGCACTGAAGACCTGCTCAGATATGATGAAACAGCCGGGAGCCAAGAAATCAGAGCTGAATGAAAGCTGTATAAGTGCAATTCGGGCCTGTGAAGAATACGTCGCAAAAAGAAATCATGATATATTCAAAGGCATGCGTTCAGATTACGGAAAATACAGGATCGACCGTGCAAATTCTATTGTCAGCGCACTGCAGAAATTCAGCCCGGAAGTGGCAGAATATATAAACAGACAGAAAGAACAAGAAGGAACCCGCGTGAGGGTTTCCTTAAACGATGATAAAAAGCCAAGAAAGGTAACGGGAGCTGCACAGAAAGAATCCAAAACTGTAGAAAAAGGAGCAGTACAGAACGCACCGGTTCGGAAATAATATAGCTTAGGAAAAAAGGGGATTTATAAATTGAAGAAATTTATCCTACTATTAGGAATGGCAGCTGTTCTCGCATCAACACCGCAGACAGCGATGGCAGCAGTAAGAACTGCGGTGGTATCAACTCAGAATACAGGATATGCGTTTACAGTAAATGACACAAGAATCGTTATCAATCAGGATGCTTCAGATGCACTGTCAAATCTTGGAAAAGCTAAGAAGGTATTTGAGCAGGATTCATGCGCATATCAGGGAAAGGATAAGGTTTATTCTTACGATGGATTTGAAATCTCAACTTATCCTGTTGGTAAAAAAGAGTATGTGTCATCCGTATGTATTCTGGATGACACAGCGCAGACAGAAGAGGGAATAAAAATTGGCTCAGGAAGCAAGGAAGTTATCAAGGCTTACGGTAAAAACTATAAATTAGAAAATGATGTTTATCGTTACAGCAAAGATGGCGTAGAAATTTGCTTTTACATGACAAATTCGAAAGTAGATGCAATTGAGTATCTTGTGGCATCAAAGTAGGAGAAAAATCAGTTTTTCACTGCATTTGAAGTTCGATTTAGTCTATGCTATAATCACAGAGCATTTATGACTTAAGTGGAAAAAGGAATTGACATTTATATGAAAAGTAAAATCAAGCGCATATTGATACTTCTGGTTTTATTTATCCTGGCGGTTGCCGGTTATTTTGCCTGGTCCTGGATGAAACAGCGCGAAGATGGGGCGATATATACTTCGATAGAAGATGCGGATCTTCCGTCTGCATATGTAAACATTCTGGGACGCAGGATGAATGAGCTGGACGGTTTCGTGGAGGATAATCAGAAAGTAGCCGGACGCGGTGATTTGACTCTGCTTCCGACGGATCTTAAGCTGCCGGTGACGATAGATAAGCTTGATTCCCAGATTACCGGGATGCAATATGAGATTCGAAGTCTGGACGGGGAACGGCTGGTAGAGCGCACGACACTTGATACATGGGAGCAGTCAGGCGAAGAAGCTTCAGTTACGCTTCCGATTCAGAATCTGCTGACAGAGGGTACAGAGTATCGTCTGACGATTGCCATAGCCACGGAAAAACATCCGGCAGTGTATTTTTATACGCGCGTGATGTGGCAGAGCGACAGCAGTGTTCAGGAAATGATTGATTTGGCAGAGTCATTTTCAGAAAAAACTCTTGATTATGACGCGGCAAAGGAACTGACCACATATCTTGAAACAGATCTGGAGGCAGACAACAGCTCGCTGGGGCATGTTACCCTTAAAAGTGACTTCAATCATCTTACATGGAACGGACTTACCATAAAACGTATGAGTGACCCGGAAATTCATCTGCGTGAAATACAGGGAAGTATTGCGACAGTTGATTTGAAGTATGTCGTAAGCGAGATGAAAAATGATGAGGCTGTTGCCTATTATGACGTTATTGAGAGCTTTACCATGAAGCTCGGCAAACAGCGTATTTATATGATGAATTATGACCGCCGCATGGATCAGATTTTTACCGGAGATGGCAGCATGTATTCGGGAGAAAAGATTCAACTTGGCGTTTCGGATGCGGAAGACCTGCAGTCGATGCAGGACGAGACAGGTTCATATCGTGCATTTGTGGCTAACCGTGCTCTGTGGGTTTATGATATCGGGAAAAAAGAAAGCACTAAGGTATTTGCCTTCAGGAAGAATGAGAGTGACACAAGAGTCAATTATGACACATACGGAATCAAAATTCTGAATGTAGGTGAAGACGGAGAAGTTGATTTTGTCGTCTACGGGTACATGAGTCGCGGCAATCACGAGGGTACGACAGGAACGGCTCTTTACCGCTATGAGACAGCCAACAATTCTTTGACAGAGCGCCTGTATCTGCCGGCATCAACCGATTACGGAAATCTTCGTCAGGATATAAATAAACTCTGCTATTTAAGCAGCGGTCAGACACTGTATGTCTTGATGAATCATGCTGTTTACAGCGTTGATTTGACCGGAAAAGAATATATGGTCGTGGCAGATGGGCTGACAGAAGAAAATTTTGCGGTCAGCACGGACAATTCCAGAATAGCATGGCAGGACGGAACAGATATCTACAGATCCACAAAGCTCAATGTCATGAATCTGGATACGGGAAATAAAAATGAGGTTTCATTTGCCGATGAGACGGTGATCCGACTTATTGGCTTTGTAGGGACAGATCTTGTCTATGGCCTTGCCCATCCGAACGAGCTCCTTACAACAGACGGACGCGTGACAGGACTTCCAATGTATGCGGTAGAGATTGCTGGAAATGACATGGAGATTGAGACTCGATACGAAAAACAGGGCGTAAGTCTTACCGAGGTCACGATTCAGGACAGCCGTGTACATCTTACAAGGATGCGTCAGGTTGGAAGCGGTTATCAGGCGATGGACGATGACACACTGGTCTGCAATGAGGAAGTTTCAAAGGATCCGCTGGATGGCATCGCAACATTAAACGACAGCACAAAAGGACGCTTGTATTATGTGAAGCTGGATTCGGGAAAGACGGCGCGCAGCACCAGAGTCCATGTACCTAAACAGGTGGTGGCTGAAGAAGATGATGTGATGATTCTTAAGAATAATACCGAATTGTCCGAGCGTATTTACAGTGCCTACAGTGAAGGCCGTCTGAAGGGCTCTTATGCCGATTTCTCAAGTGCCGTAAAGGCAGCTTATGATGGCATGGGGCTTGTGACAGATGAAAATGACCGCGTTCTCTGGGTAAGAGCAAACAGAAGCGATGCGAAGACGATTCGCGATGTTTTGAATATGACAGGAACTGTAAATAAGTATCTTTCGGAGCTTGCAGAGGGAAAGACGGTTTCATCCGATGGCACTGAACTGATAGACGCAAGGGGACTGAATCTTAATCAGATTCTGTATTTTGTCTATGCCGGTATGCCTGTAGTGGCTTATCTCGGAGACGGCAGTTACGGCTTGATATACGGATATGACACATACAATATTTCATGTCTGTGGTATCCGGGAACGGAGTTCGCTTATACAGATAAGATGGGACTTAATGATGCGGCATCGTTTTTTGAAAATAACGGAGGAAATGATTTTATCTGTTTTCTGGCTGAGTAAGAAAGCTATTGCCGGACATTTCGCCTCAGTGGCCGGAGATTTCGTTCACATAAAGCAGAAATGGCAAAGTAAAAGAGAAGCCGGTGCTTTACAAATCGCTGTGATATGATATATAATTGTGAAGATAATGTGAAATGATAAATTATGGTAAATTTGATTACAGCGAATTTAGATTCAGGGCGTCTTTTGGCGCATGCGGATATCGTAAGATAGTAGATTTTGAGGTGCAAGATGGAACAATTTATTATGAAGGGCGGAAATCCGCTGGTAGGCGAAGTGACTATCAGCGGTGCGAAGAATGCTGCGCTGGGGATTTTAGCGGCATCGATTCTGACCGACGAAGATGTTTTGATAGAGAATCTGCCGGATGTGCGTGATATAAACGTATTTCTGGAGGCGGTTTCAGAAATTGGTGCGATGGTAGATAGGATTGATCGACATACCGTTCGGATCAATGCCGCTGGGATTCATGCGATCCATGTTGATGACGAGTACATAAGGCGCATTCGTGCATCATATTACTTTATCGGCGCCCTTCTTGGTAAGTACAAGAGTGCAGAGGTTCCGCTTCCAGGAGGCTGCAATATAGGAAGTCGTCCGATAGACCAGCATCTGAAAGGATTTCGTGCTCTCGGAGCCAAGGTACAGGTGGAAAATGGAGCAGTTATCGCTCATGCGATCGATCTGGTAGGCACACATATTTATCTTGATATGGTGTCAGTCGGTGCGACGATCAATATCATGATGGCGGCAACACTGGCTGAAGGAGAGACCATCATCGAAAATCCTGCAAAGGAGCCACATGTCGTAGATGTAGCTAACTTTTTAAACAGCATGGGAGCTAATGTAAAAGGTGCCGGAACTGACCTGATCCGTATCCGCGGTGTACACAAGCTTCACGGAACGGAATATTCGATTATACCGGATCAGATAGAAGCAGGTACATTTATGTGCGCAGCTGCGATCACACGCGGAGATGTGATGGTTCAGAATGTCATCCCGAAGCATCTTGAAGCGATATCGGCGAAGCTTATTGAGATGGGCTGTGAGGTAACCGAATTTGATGAGGCAGTTCGCGTTGTGGGTCGTCCGACACATATACATACGGATATAAAGACACTGCCTTATCCGGGATTTCCTACAGATATGCAGCCACAAATCACGGTTACGCTGGCGCTGGCAGAGGGCACAAGTGTGGTGACGGAGAGTATTTTCGAAAACCGCTTCAAGTATGTGGATGAACTGGCACGCATGGGCGGCCGGATCAAGGTAGAGGGAAATACAGCTATTATCACAGGTGTTAAGAAGCTGACAGGTGCTCAGGTGGAGGCACCGGATCTGCGTGCAGGTGCGGCCTTGGTTATAGCCGGTCTGGCAGCAGATGGATATACGACAGTTGATGAGATTGGATATATCCAGAGAGGTTATGAACATTTTGAAAAGAAGCTTCAGGGGCTCGGAGCTGTGATCGAGAAGGTCGATTCGGAGAAAGAGGCCAAGAAGTTTAAGCTTAAAGTCGGATAAAAAATCAGATGACAGATGAGTTTGGGACCCAATTCAGATAAAAATATGGAGGAAATATGGAAAGATTACTTTTTACATCAGAATCAGTAACCGAAGGACATCCGGACAAGATGTGCGACCAGATTTCGGATGCGATTTTGGATGCACTTTTAGAGCAGGATCCGATGAGCCGTGTAGCCTGTGAGACGGCCACTACAACAGGTCTTGTTATGGTTATGGGAGAGATTACCACTAAGGGATATGTGGATATTCAGAAGGTAGTCAGAAATACGGTTCGTGAGATAGGCTATGATCGTGCAAAATACGGCTTTGACTGCGATACCTGCGGTGTAATAGTAGCACTTGATGAGCAGTCTCCGGATATTGCCATGGGCGTTGACAAGGCACTGGAAGCTAAGGAAAATAAGATGACCGATGAAGAACTTGAGGCCATCGGTGCAGGTGATCAGGGCATGATGTTTGGTTATGCAACCAACGAGACAGAAGAATACATGCCATATCCGATTTATCTGGCACATAAGCTTTCACGTCAGCTGACCAAGGTTCGCAAGGACGGCACGCTTAAGTATCTGCGTCCGGACGGAAAGACTCAGGTAACCGTAGAATACGATGAAAACGGCAAGCCGGCTCGTCTGGATGCGGTTGTCCTTTCCACTCAGCATGACGAAGAAGTAAGTCAGGAACAGATTCACAAGGATATCAAAAAATATGTGTTCAATGAGATTCTTCCGGCCAATATGGTAGATGAAAATACGAAGTTTTTTATCAATCCGACAGGACGTTTTGTTATCGGTGGACCTCACGGGGACAGCGGTCTGACAGGACGTAAGATTATAGTAGACACTTACGGTGGAATGGCACGTCACGGCGGTGGTGCATTCTCTGGAAAGGACTGCACAAAAGTAGACCGTTCCGCTGCATACGCAGCAAGATATGTTGCAAAGAACATTGTTGCAGCAGGTCTGGCAGACAAATGTGAGATTCAGCTATCATATGCAATCGGTGTGGCACAGCCGACATCTATTATGATTGACACTTTCGGAACCAGCAAACTGCATGAGGCTGCGCTGGTTGACATGGTCAGAAAACATTTTGACCTTCGTCCGGCAGGTATCATCAAGATGCTTGATCTGCGCCGCCCTATCTACAAACAGACGGCTGCATACGGACATTTTGGCCGCGACGATCTGGACCTGCCGTGGGAGAAGTTAGACAAGGTGGACGAGTTAAAGAAATATCTGTAATTTCATAGTGAAAAAATAAGTATATTTATTGCTGCAGATGGCAGAAAACTGCATTTTCCATATATAGGAAAGCGGTTTCGGTCGTCTGCAGCATTTTTGTTGTAGTTTATTCGTTGCATGACCGGTAACACATTTTTCTTTATAATACTTTTAGAGACGTATACCGCAAAATATGTTACACTATATACTAGATTGGGGGAAACAGGATGAAGATACGTACACGTCTGGCAATTGCCTTTGTGACTATAACGGTAGTTCCTATTGTACTCATATATGTAGCGGTTATGGGCCTCGTAAGCTATCAGGAACATCTTTTTCAGAAAACCTATGGATTGTCGGAACAGATCGATTTGCTTTCAGGCAACCAGACTCAGGTTTTTGAACGCCTGACTCAGGGAATACAGGGAGAGATTAGTGAAACAGTCAAGAAAAACACGGATCTGTTTGAAGACCCGGAGTACTTAAAAAGTATCAATGACAAGCTTTCCGGCAAGTATTCCTGCCTTGTGGTTCGAAAAAATAACGATATTATATTTTGCGGCAATGAAGACAGCAGAAAACTATGTGAGAAGCTGGCACCGTTTGGAGACCAGGGCAGCATGGTCGGCGGTATATATATGGATGGTGATGTACAGCATCTGGTAAAGCAGATTGATTTTAGATTTTCAGACAATTCCAAGGGCAGTGTCTTTATAGTGACGAACGTGGGAGATTATGTTCCGGAGATCAAGGCTCTTTTAAGTGAGATGGTGATGCTTGGTATCCTGATCATCATTTGTATGGGCGGACTGCTGATTATGTGGATTTATCGATCACTTCTGCGCCCACTGCATAAATTGCAGGAGGCGACAAAGCAGATCAGGGACGGAAATCTGGATTTTACTCTCGATGTGGATGATGAAGATGAAATAGGTATGCTTTGTCAGGATTTTGAAGAGATGCGTATGCGGCTCAAGGAATCTCAGGAAGAAAAGCTCCAATATGACAAAGAAAGCAAAGAGCTTATCAGCAACATATCTCATGACCTGAAGACGCCTATTACGGCTATTAAAGGCTATGTGGAGGGAATACAGGATGGTGTGGCTTCATCGCCTGAGAAACTGAATAAATATATCCGTACAATCTATAACAAGGCCAATGACATGGACCGGCTCATCGATGAGCTGACCTTCTATTCCAAGATAGATACAAATAAGATTCCGTATAATTATTCCAAAATCAACGTTGCGGAGTATTTCGGCGATTGTGTTGAGGAGGTCGGCCTTGACATGGAGACGCGAGGCATAGAGCTGGGATACTTCAATTATGTAGATGAAGACGTGGTTGTTATTGCAGATGCGGAGCAGATGAAGCGCGTAATCAACAATATCATCGGCAATTCGCTTAAATATCTGGACAAGAAAAAAGGTATCGTGAATATCCGAATCAAGGACGATGGTGATTTTATTCAGGTTGTTATCGAGGACAACGGAAAAGGAATTGCAGCGAAAGATCTGCCATATATTTTTGACCGCTTTTACAGGACCGATTCTTCGAGAAATTCGTCCAAGGGCGGCAGCGGTATAGGACTTTCGATTGTGAAGAAGATTATAGAAGATCACGGCGGACGTATCTGGGCCACCAGTAAGGAAGGAATCGGAACAGAGATTCACTTTGTTTTGCGCAAGTATGTCGGTGTCTAGGAATAAGTCGACGAGTAGGAATATGTCGGTGCATGGGAATATGTCGGCGTTCGGTAATATGATAGCAGGAGGATTATAGCATGAGCAGAATATTGATTGTAGAAGACGAGGAAAGCATCGCAGAGCTGGAAAAGGATTATCTGGAATTATCCGGCTTTGAAGTCGAGATAGAAAATAACGGAGAAACAGGACTTAAGCGTGGACTGGAAGAGGATTTTGACCTTTTGCTTCTGGATTTGATGCTGCCGGGAGTAGACGGATTTGAAATATGCAGAAGAATTCGTGAAGTAAAAAATACTCCGATTATCATGGTTTCCGCGAAAAAAGAGGATATTGATAAAATAAGGGGACTCGGTCTTGGCGCAGATGATTATATCACAAAGCCGTTTAGCCCCAGTGAGATGGTGGCCAGAGTAAAGGCACATATGGCACGCTATGAGCGGCTGATAGGAAGCGGCATGCCTGATAATGAGATTATTGAGATCAGGGGTCTCAAGATAGATAAGACGGCACGCCGGGTCTATATAAATGGGGAAGAAAAGAATTTTACCACAAAGGAATTTGATTTGCTGACATTTCTGGCGCAGAATCCAAACCATGTATTTACCAAAGAAGAACTTTTCAGGGAGATTTGGGATATGGAGTCTCTCGGAGATATTGCGACAGTTACGGTGCATATCAAAAAGATCCGCGAAAAGATCGAATTTAACACGGCAAAGCCGCAATATATCGAGACTATATGGGGAGTAGGATACCGTTTTAAGGTCTGATGAGAATTTCTTCGGCCCTTTTGATATCGTTGTCATCTGGCAGCCTGATATCTGATAATGAATAAGGTATGCCAAGATTTTCCCATTTATATATGCCCAAGGTATGATAGGGGAGGATCTCTACTTTCTGAACATTTGACAACGTGTCGAGAAAAGCACGTATGCCTTTCAGATTCTCTTCACTGTCAGTGATACCCGGCACCAGCACATGCCTGATCCACATTGGCTTATGAATCTCATCCAGATATCTGGCAAAGTTAAGTATTGATTCATTGGAGTGACCTGTCAGAAGCTTATGTTTTTCGGGATCGATATGTTTCAGATCCAGTATAACAAGGTCGGTATTTTGAAGAAGCTGTTTGAAAGTCGAAAAATAAGGCTCGTCAGTGGTAAATGGCTGACCGGCTGTGTCCAGAGTCGTATGAACGTTTTTAGCCTTGGCAAGTTTAAATAATTCACATAGAAAATCTGCCTGCAAAAGCGGTTCACCTCCGCTGACTGTGATTCCGCCGCCGCCTTTCCAGTAACTGCGGTAGCGAAGTGCCTTAGTAAGAAGTGCCTCCGGAGAATATGTCTCAAAATCAATATTTCCGGAATTTCCTGAACATATTTTAGAAGTCTGACAGACATTTAGAGCATTGCCTGAGGAAGAAATCTCCTCAGGCAATTTCCATGTATCAGGGTTATGGCAATAGCGGCAGCGCATCATGCATCCCTGCATGAATATCACAAAGCGGACACCGGGACCATCTACAGAGCCAAATGTATCGATGGAATGAATATATCCGGTTTTACTCATAATTATATTACCTCTGATTATATTATCGTTAATTAGATTACCTCGTGGCAGGTGCGGGCGATAACATCGAGCTGCTGTTCTCTGGTCAGGTTGATAAATTTGACAGCATATCCTGAAACACGGATGGTGAAGTTTGCATATTCAGGTTTCTCAGGATGTTCCATGGCATCTTTAAGCTTATCGAGGCCGAATACGTTGACATTTAAGTGATGAGCACCCTGATCAAAGTATCCGTCAAGGACATTGACCAAATTGGTCTTTTTCTCCTCCTCGGAATGTCCGAGAGCGCTCGGGGCAATGGTTTCCGTGTTGGAGATACCGTCGAGGGCATATTCATACGGAAGCTTTGCAACAGAGTTTAATGACGCAAGGAGACCGTTCTGCTCTGCACCGTAGGATGGTGTTGCGCCCGGGGCAAATGGTGTGAAGGCAGCTCTTCCGTCAGGAAGTGCACCTGTTGCCTTGCCGTATACTACATTGGAGGTAATTGTCAGTATGGAGGTTGTTGCCTCGGAGTTGCGGTAGGTATGATATTTCTTTACTTTCTGTAAGAATGTTTTCAACAGCCATACAGCAATGTCATCGACGCGGTCGTCATCATTTCCGTATCTTGGGAAAGCACCTTCGATTTCAAAATCTCTTGCTATGCCGTACTCATCGCGGATTACCTTTACTTTTGCATATTTGATTGCGGAGAGTGAATCTACCACATGTGAAAATCCAGCAATTCCTGTCGCAAATGTACGGCGCACATCTGTATCGATCAGAGCCATCTCGGCTGATTCATAATAATACTTATCATGCATATAGTGAATCAGATTCAGGATATTTACGTAAATGCCTGCAAGCCAGTCAAGCATCATGTCATATTTATGCATAACCTCATCATAATCCAGATATTCTGAGGTGATCGGTGCATATTCCGGGCCGACTTGCATAGGAAGTCCTTCTTTAGTGGTATATTTTTCATCCTTACCGCCGTTGATAGCGTAAAGAAGGCATTTTGCAAGGTTTGCGCGGGCACCGAAGAGCTGCATTTCCTTTCCGGTCTGAGTAGCGGATACGCAGCAGCAGATGCTGTAGTCGTCTCCCCAGATTGGACGCATAACATCATCATTTTCGTACTGGATGGAAGATGTATCGATGGAAATCTTAGCTGCATATTTTTTGAAGGCATCGGTAAGTCTGGATGAGTAGAGAACCGTCAGGTTCGGCTCAGGAGACGGCCCCATGTTTTCAAGTGTATGCAGGAAACGGAAATCGGTTTTTGTTACCATATGGCGTCCGTCCTGACCAAGACCGGCTACCTCCAGAGTGGCCCACACCGGATCACCTGAAAAAAGCTGGTTGTATGACGGAATTCTGGCAAATTTAACCATGCGGAATTTCATGGTCATATGGTCGATTAATTCCTGTGCTTCTGACTCGGTCAGTGTATTTTCAGTCAAATCCCTGTTGATATAGATGTCGAGGAAGGTTGAAATACGGCCTACACTCATGGCTGCACCGTTCTGAGTCTTGACAGCGGCCAGATATCCGAAATAGAGCCACTGTACAGCCTCCTTGGCATTTGTTGCAGGGGTGGAAATGTCGAAGCCATAGATGGCAGCCATATCCTTGATGCCCTTAAGTGCACGAATCTGTTCTGCGATCTCCTCTCTCTGACGGATGATATCATCATACATCGCACCGTTTCCGCAGCGGTCAAGATCCTTTTTCTTTTCCTCAATCAGGAAATCAATTCCGTAGAGGGCAATACGTCGATAATCGCCTACGATTCGGCCTCTTCCGTAGGTATCAGGAAGTCCGGTAACTATATGGCAGTGACGTGCAGCCTTCATTTCAGGTGTATATGCATCAAATACAGCCTGATTGTGGGTCTTGTGATATTCGGTAAAGATCTTGTGAAACTTCGGATTAACGTGATAACCGTAGGTTTCAGCAGCTTCCTCAGCCATTTTGATACCGCCGAATGGCATAAAAGCACGCTTTAACGGCTTGTCTGTCTGAAGACCTACAATCTGTTCAAGATCCTTTAATTCAGGATCGATATATCCCGGACCGTAGGAGGTAAGGCTTGATACGATCTCGGTCTCGCATTCGAGAACACCGTTCTTGGCATGCTCTTCTTTCTGAAGTTCCTGCAGACGTCCCCAGAGCTTATCGGTAGCTTCGGTCGGTTTTGCAAGGAAAGCCTCATCTCCGTCATATTGTGTATAGTTATTCTGAATAAAATCACGGACATTTACTTCGTCAGTCCATTTTACGCCCTGAAAACCTCTCCAGGCATTTTGAAAAGTGGATGTGTTTCTGAAAGATTGATACTTGGCAGACATATATTCCCTCCTGGTTAGATAAATTGAACCCAGCAGAGACAGTAGAAATTAAGAAAAATATGATAAGTAAAAAAATGCCCACTGTCTGTGCTGTGACGCCCAGACGGTCGGCTTTACAAAGTCATACTCCATGTGGTTAACCCACTTATCCGTCAGTTGTATGACCGCTATGTTTAATGTATATCAGATATTTTTGCGGATGTCAAGACGGTAAAATGAAAAGATGTCTCAAAATTATACATATATTCGCACGTATTCAGAAATTTTGTTCATGAGTTGGGGCGAGTATGCAGATGATGGTCGCGAGGTTGGTGAAGATTGCATGTGTTTAGACAAGTTCGCGTGGCTGGTGAAATGATCCACGCCGGACGCGCTCTCGCTCAGGACGCACGTAGCCGTACATAAGGCTGCAAAAGACGCAGCCTAAGTACGGACGTGCCGTCATGGTCCGGCTTAGGATGCATGTTCACCAGCCTTTATGCAAAATGGGAGGACGAGATGGCCGGAGAAGCAGGCAACAAGATTTATGGATATGTCAGGGTATCTACAAGAGAACAGAATGAGGAGAGACAGATAATTGCATTGAAGGAAGTAGGAGTGCCAGGTGAGAACATTCTTGAGTGATATTGTGCTGTAGGTGCTGTCCTTCGTAGCAGAAAATGAGCGCACCAACATCCGCACTAAGCAGTAGGCCAGTAACCTGCTGCTTTTTGTTTGCAGAAATAAAAAAACAATTTAACTTCAAAACGACTGCCTGCGTGCCTAAAAGTTTATTTGCTTGCCGCATACCTATGAATTACAGTGGCAGTTACCTGAAAGGCTTGTTGTCCGAAGGAATACGGAGAATCCGCCTAAAAATCCAAATCCGACGTCTTAGAAACACTTGGAAATTTTCCTTGGCACTCCTCCCCACGCCGAGTTTTTATCAGAAAAACTCGGTGATGGGAGGAGCCTTAGTGTTTCTTGAGGTCGGATTTGTGATTTTTCCGGATTCGTAGTCCTGACTGAGGACGACAACCTTTCCAGGTAACAGAACGGAGAATGCATAAACAGCCAACTCTTTGCGAAAACTTGAACTGACAGAGATTCTTGTGTATACTAGCTAAAGTACGATGAATCATAGCTTATGATACAACAGCTCTGCGCTCAACGTCAGAGCCTATTAGCCTGAAATTGTGAGATAGAAAGAAGAATTACAATGGATAATAAAGAAAAAAATGAACTCCAAACTAAAGTCTGGAAAATAGAGAACCCCACAGATTTCACACCCCATGACCGCGAAATTCTGAAGGAAGCGGCAGCAATCATACGTGCAGGCGGTCTGGTGGCTTTCCCGACTGAAACCGTATACGGCCTGGGTGCGAATGCGCTGGATGAAGCTGCGGCTAAGAAGATATATGCGGCGAAGGGACGCCCGTCGGATAATCCACTGATTGCACATATATCCTGCATGGAAGAGCTTGAACCGCTGGTATCCAGAGTGCCGCAAAATGGCAAAAAACTGGCAGAGACATATTGGCCGGGACCGATGACCATGGTATTTCCAAAGAGCGTGGCGGTGCCGTACGGAACTACAGGCGGACTCGATACGGTGGCAGTAAGAATGCCGTCAGACCCGATTGCGGCGGAACTAATCCGTCTGTCAGGCGTGCCGATAGCAGCTCCCAGTGCCAATACATCAGGACGTCCGAGTCCTACCAGAGCTGAACATGTGCTGCAGGATATGAATGGCAAGATCGATGCGATCATTGATGGAGGTCCTGTGGGAATAGGTCTGGAATCAACGATTGTGGATGTGACTGAGGACATACCGATGGTGCTTAGACCCGGAGCAATTACTGTGGAGATGCTTCGCGAGACTGTGGGTAAAGTCGGTATAGATCCGGCAATTTTAGGCCCGGTAAGCGCAAATGTGCGTCCCAAGGCACCGGGGATGAAATATCGCCATTATGCACCGAAGGCGGATCTTACACTGGTTGAGGGAGAGACCGAAGTGGTCGTGGAGACGATCAACCGTCTGGCTGCCGAAAAACTGGCCGAGGAAAGAAAGGTCGGAATCATCTGTACCGATGAGACCAAAGACAGATATCCGATGGGAGAGCTAAGAAGCATAGGTTCAAGAGTCCGTCAGGAGACTGTTGCACATAATCTGTACGCGGTTTTACGTGATTTTGATGACTGTGGCGCGGAATATATATTTTCAGAAGGTTTTTCGGAGGATAATTTAGGACGAGCGATTATGAACCGGCTCAATAAGGCAGCAGGATATCATATTTTGAAGGTGTGAGACGATGAAATATTTGTTGGCGGCTATAAATGCCAAATATATACATTCCAATCTGGGAATTTACAGCCTGAGAAAATATGCGATGGAAAAGCTGGGACTTGAAGACGCGTCAAAATGTGCAATTGAAAAGCCGAAGCTTGATGCTTTACCAAAACATGAGATGGAAAAGCTGGAACTTAAAGAATCGTCAAAAATTCAGATAGACCTCGGCGAATATACCATAAATCATCAGATGGATCAGATTTTGCAGGACATTTATCTTAAGAAACCTGATGTGGTGGGATTTTCCTGCTATATCTGGAATATAGTTTATGTGAAAGAGCTTATTCATGACCTGAAAAAGGTACTTCCGAAGGTGCGTATATGGCTTGGCGGCCCGGAGGCATCGTACGATGCGGTGCGTCTTATGAATGAGCTGCCTGAGATTGAACTAATCATGCAGGGTGAAGGAGAGGAGACATTCACACAGCTGGTAAAGGCATGTGAGCTTGAAGGACAGGAACAGGCCACTGAGAACAAATTAGAGAATATTCCCGGTATTGTGCTTCGTCTTGCCGACGGGACGATTGAGGTCAACCGCCCGGCACCTCTTATGAACCTTAATGATATTCCGTTTTCCTATGGCGACCTTAAAGGACTGGAACATCGTATTATTTATTATGAGAGCAGCCGCGGATGCCCGTTTTCATGCAGTTATTGTTTGTCGTCGATTGATAAAAAAGTTCGTTTTAGAAGCCTTTCACTGGTAACAAAAGAATTGCAGTTTTTCCTTGACCGTAAAGTGCCGCAGGTTAAATTTGTCGACAGGACATTTAACTGTAAGAAGAGCCACTCGATGGCCATATGGCAGTATTTACTTGATCATGATAATGGCATCACCAACTTTCATTTCGAGATCTCATCCGATCTATTGGATGACGATGAGCTGGCTCTCATGCAGAAGATGCGTCCGGGGCTGATACAGCTGGAAATCGGTGTTCAGACTACAAATCCGTTTGTTGTAAAGGAAATCAGACGTACGATGGACCTTGACAAGGTGGCAAAGCGGGTAGCGCAGGTCAATGCATTTGGAAACATTCATCAGCATCTTGATCTTATAGCGGGACTTCCATATGAAGATATCGACAGTTTTCATCGCTCGTTCAATGATGTATACAAGATGGAGCCGGAACAGCTGCAGCTTGGTTTCTTGAAGGTTCTTAAGGGCTCCTACATGGAAGAAATGAAGGAAAAATACGGTCTGCTAAGCCAGAGTAAACCGCCGTATGAAGTGCTTAAGACAAACTGGCTCTCATATGAAGAGGTGATCCGTCTCAAGGGCGTAGAAGAGATGGTGGAGGTTTACTACAACAGCGGACAGTTTAGAAATACGATGCGATGCCTGTCAAAAGAGTGGGGAGATGCCTTTGATCTATATGACAGTCTGGCGGCATATTACGAAAAAGAAGGTTTGAACGGAGTAAGCCATAACCGTTTGGCAAGGTACGAAATTCTGTATAAGTTTATCGAAGAATACAGAAAAACGAAGGCTATGCAGTACAGGGATCTTCTGGTTTACGATCTCTACCTCCGTGAGAATGTCAAGAGCCGCCCGTCCTTTGCACCGGATCCGGTGGAGTGGAAAAATGAGACGAAGCAGTTTTTCATGCTGGAGGCAAAAGAACGTCGTTATTTACATGGCTATGAGGCATATGATTCCAGACAGATGGCGAAGATGGCACATTTAGAAAAAATGCAGAACGGTGAATTTGTCCTCTTTGATTACAAGAACCGGGATGCATTATTCGGAAATGCGGCATCATTTTCGATCTTGGCGAAAGAAATAAAATAAATAATATGAACAAAACAGAGAATTCTTATATTGCGATTGACCTGGAAACGACAGGTCTTAATCCCAAGACTGAACGGATCATAGAGATAGGCGCGGTAAAGGTGGAAAATGGCGCAGTTATAGATAGGTATTCAACATTTGTAAGCCCTGAGCGAAAGCTTGACGAGCGCATAGAAAAGCTTACAGGGATTTGTGATGCTGATTTGAAGGATGCCCCGGTTTTGGATGAGGTCCTGCCGAAGCTTTTGTCATTTTGCGGTGAAATGCCCTTGCTCGGCCATCATATCATCTTTGATTACAGCTTCTTAAAGCGTGCTGCAGTCAACAGAAGGTATGAATTTGAGCGTGATGGCATCGATACCCTTAAAATCTGCCGTTATTTTATGCCGGAAGAGGAAAAGAAGAACCTTGCGGCCGCATGCAGGTATTTTAGTGTGGATCCGGGTGAAAGCCATCGTGCATTTTCGGATGCGCTGGCTGCACATCTGCTGTATCAGGAACTCAGAAAAAGATATTTCCTGACGATGCCGGAGGTGTTTTCAGCTAAGCAGCTCATTTACAAGGTTAAGAGAGAACAGCCAGCATCAAAAAAGCAAAAAGAAGTCTTGCGGGAATTATTAAAATATCATAGAATAGCTTTATCTGCGCAGATTGATTCTCTGTCCAGAAATGAGATATCGAGAATTACCGATAAGATTATATCGCAGCATGGCAGAATAGAAAAACAAGTATAGCAGAGAAGCAATATAGCAGAGAAGCAAGTATAGAAGAGGTGAGAGATATGTTCAGACATTCAAATCAGAAAACACGTCAGATTATATCGGCGGTTGTCATTATAATCATAGTAGTAGCGATGGTGGCCGGAACCATTTTGGCAGGTCTGATGATGTAAAGGTTCGGTAGGTTGATGAAAAAAAGAAATTGGATAGCAGCAGTATGCGGCGTGGCAGTGATTGGGATAGCTGCAGCCGTTGTAAATACATCATCATCAGGAACGGTTCCAAACGGTTTTCACGTAGGCCAATTTGATTTGTCCGGGATGACACCTGATGAGGCGGACAAGACGATTGAAAATGCCGTCGCTGAGATGGAAAATCAGACGGTTTCGATTGTGGTAGAGGGCCACGAGGTTTCGACTACGGCAGCAGAACTTGGATTTTCCTGGACGAATCAAAAGGAAATAGATGATGCGACAGAGAAAGTTTCAAGCGGAAACCTTCTGAGCAGATATATCAATCAAAGAGAACTTAAACAGTCTAAAGCAGATTTGCAGATTGAAACTGAAGTTGATGAAAGTAAGGTGGCGGAGTTTGTACAAAATGAGTGTGCAGAATTCACAGTAGCACCTCAGGATGCCGTGATTACTCATGAAAATGGCGCTTTTCAGGTAAGTCAGTCAATAACCGGCCAGGAAGTGGATATAGATGCCACAACAAATACTTTAAATGAGGCGATTGCAGGAGGCCTTTATGAGCCTGTTTGTGTGGATGCAACGGTTAAAAAGGCCGAACCTGCCCGCACAACAGAAAGCCTGTCCACGATTCAGGATGTACTTGGAACATTCAGTACCGGATTCAGTTCCAGCGCATCACGTACACAGAATCTGCGCAACGGTGCGTCTAAGATAAATGGCACAGTGCTTATGCCGGGGGAGGAATTTTCGGCTTATAAGTGGCTGACTCCTTTTACAATCGAAAATGGTTATGCATCAGCAGGATCGTATTCAAACGGTCAGGTGGTTGATACTGTCGGCGGAGGTGCCTGCCAGATCTGCAGCACTCTCTACAATGCGGCTCTTTTGGCAGAGCTTGAGATTACGCAGCGGCAGAATCATTCCATGATTGTGACTTATGTGCCTGCATCACAGGATTCGGCGATTGCCGGAACCACAAAGGATCTGAAATTTAAAAATTCATATGATACACCGATATATATAGAGGGTATTGTAAACGGCGGCACTATATCATTTACAATATATGGAAAAGAGACACGACCGGAGAATCGTACTATTAAATTTGTTTCTGAGACATTGTCAAAGAAAGACCCGGGTGAACCGATTATGAAGGTGGACACATCTCTTGCACCGGGGGCACAGGTAAAAGTTCAGTCCGCTCATTACGGCCTGCAGTCACAGCTTTGGAAATATGTATATGTGGACGGTGTTGAGACTGAGAAGACGTTGCTTAACAACGATACATATATGGCATCTAAGGCAATTTATAGGACAGGTCCGGCGGCAGCTGCCGTAACGGCCCAGACACCTGATGTGGCGCCGCAGACACAGGCTCAGCCTGAAAATCCGCAGCCTGCGCAGCAGGAAACAACAGCACCACAGACAGAGACGCCACAGCCTGAGACGCATCAGCCTGAAACGCAACAGCCTGAAACACCGCAGGGATCGTCCGGAGACTTAACTCCGGCACAGGATACACCTGCGGCAGAATAAGATTGTTGCTTTGGCAACCGCACCTTGTCGCGTAGATGTGCCAGGGTAGATTCTTTTGAAAGGACCGGAAATGAAGATAGAAGACGAGATTTATGAGGCATACGGCGATATGAAGGCAGATCAGGATCTGCTGGCGGTCGGATATACCGCCCTTTCTGGTTCCGCCAAGGCGGCCAGACTGGGAGAATCATCACTTTTAGAGAAGTTTTCGGCCAGATATGTGAGAGAATGCCTTGATCTATATGAAAAATGGAAGCCGACGCCGATTCTTGAGACGTTTGAAGCCCACAGGGAACGGGAAATCCTGACCGGATACGGCGCATCTGCATGGTATCCGGCGGGATGTGGCGGCATTATGGAGGCGCTGTGGCATTTTTTTGACGGGTTCGGACTCGGATTTGAGATGGATCTCAGAAAACTGCCTATCCGTCAGGAGACAGTGGAGGTCTGTGAGATATTTGACCTCAATCCTTATCGATTGGAATCCCGTGGATGCATTCTTCTAACCGCACCAAGCGGTCCGAAACTGCTTTATAACTTAGAAAAAGCAGGAATTAAAGCGGAGCTTATAGGTAGGACGCGCAAGTCTATCGGACGAGAGATTTACAGCGGAGAGGTACACAGCTTTCTTGACCGGCCAAAGCCGGATGAGATAGAAAAAATGAAAAAATTATAGAAATCCCATTAACAGGAGGTAAGAAAGTGAGAGAGAGAATTTTAGCGGTCATTGAAAAAAACAGCCGAATCAGCGTCAAAGAGCTGGCGGACTTACTCGGAGAAAATGAAGCCGCAGTCGCGGCGGAGATCGCCGAGATGGAAAAAGAACATATCATCTGCGGTTACCATACCCTGATTAACTGGGATAATACAGATGAGGAGAAGGTCATAGCCCTGATTGAGGTAAAGGTAACACCTCAGCGAGAGATGGGCTTTGACAAGATTGCCGAGAGAATCTACCAGTACAGTGAGGTGACTTCGGTATATCTGATGTCAGGCGGTTATGACTTTACCGTCATGATCGAAGCGAAAACCATGCGTGCGGTTGCCCAGTTCGTGTCAGAGAAGCTGTCCACGATTGATTCAGTGCTCAGCACTGCGACCCACTTTATTCTAAAAAAATACAAAGACCACGGCACTGTTTTGAGTGACGGGCCTCAGGATGAAAGGATGTTGATTGTTCCGTGAGAAACCCATTATCAGATACAATTGTAAATATTCCGCCATCAGGAATAAGAAAATTTTTTGATGTTGTCAGCGAGATGAAGGGCGCGATCTCCCTGGGTGTGGGCGAGCCGGATTTTGATACACCCTGGCATATCCGTGAGGAAGGCATTTATTCGCTGGAAAAAGGACGTACCTTCTATACATCCAACTCAGGTTTGAAGGAACTGCGTCAGGAGATAAGAAATTATCTGAAACGTCGCCAACATCTTGAGTATGATCCGAATACAGAGATTATGGTCACTGTCGGCGGCAGCGAGGCTATCGACATAGCACTTCGTGCAATGCTCAATCCCGGAGATGAGGTTCTTATTCCGCAGCCCAGCTATGTCTCCTATGTACCGTGTACGGTGCTGGCCGGAGGCACACCTGTAATTATTGAACTGGAAGAGAAGGATGACTTTAGACTGACACCGGAGAAATTGCTGGAAAAGATCACACCAAAGACCAAGGTGCTGATTCTGCCTTTCCCAAACAACCCGACCGGTGCGATCATGAACCGCACGGATCTGGAGGCGATAGCAAAGATTATCGAGGAGAAAGATCTGTTTATCATAAGCGACGAGATCTATTCTGAGCTGACATACAGCGGAAAACACGTTTCCATCGCGGAGATTTCAGGTATGCGTGAGCGCACGGTGCTTATCAATGGTTTTTCCAAGGCGTATGCGATGACCGGATGGCGTCTCGGCTACGCTGCAGCACCGGAGATTATCCTGAAACAGATGCTTAAGATTCATCAGTTTGCAATCATGTGCGCACCTACCACGAGCCAGTATGCAGCCGTTGACGCTCTGAAAAACGGTGACGATGACATCGTTCGCATGAAGAAAGCTTATGACGAACGCCGCCGTTATCTCTTAAAAGAGTTCAGAGCACTCGGCATGGACTGCTTTGAGCCTTACGGGGCATTTTATGTGTTCCCATGTATCAAGCGTTTTGGCATGACCTCTGACGAGTTTGCAAACAGGCTGCTTCAGGAAGAGAAGCTGGCACTTGTGCCGGGAACTGCTTTTGGAGACTGCGGTGAGGGCTATCTGCGCGTATCCTATGCATATTCGGTGGAGGATCTGCAGAAGGCTATCGAGCGCATAAAACGGTTTGTTGCAAGGCTGGACGGCAATCAATAGGCGTTTGCGAAACAAAATGAAACCGGAAATGGAGAGAAGAAATGTTAAATATAGTGCTCTATGAACCGGAGATGCCGATGAATACAGGAAATATAGGACGAAGCTGCGTGGCAACAAACACGCGGCTTCATTTGATCGAGCCTCTCGGTTTCAAATTGAATGATAAAATGGTAAAGAGAGCGGGACTGGATTATTGGCCGCATCTGGATGTGACGGTTTACAGTGATTTTAAGGATTTTCTGGATAAAAATCCCGGTGCACGCCCGTATATGGCTACCACAAAGACGACACAGGTATATACGGATGTTCACTACGATCCGGACTGTTACATCATGTTCGGTCCGGAGAGCCGCGGCATCCCGGAGGAACTCTTGATAGAGGATCCGAAGCGCTGCGTGCGCATCCCGATGTGGGGAGAAACACGTTCCCTGAATCTCTCAAACTCAGTTGCGATCATCCTCTATGAGGCATTGCGGCAGAATGGATTTGAGAAGATGAATACAGAAGGACATCTGCATCATCTGCAGTGGAAATAAAAAATCAAATAAAATACATTCAAGTGGGACAAATGTAGATTAATTTTGCATTTGTCCCACATTTGTCCTACGGGCTGTGATAAAATAGGTCCAAAGGGAAACAATAGATTTTAAATAAAACATAGGAGGATAATACCATGCCAAATGAAGAAAAAGAGACAAGATACGTTGAATATCCGCTGCCGAAAGATGAACAGGCACTGAGTGACACAATTGCGGAACTTAAAGAGCGTATGGAAAAACTGGAAGATGCCGGAATGCTGATAAAGGGGTATGCAGAAGCTGTCTTACCTGATTTGGAAAAGCTGATAAAAATGGATAAGGAATTCCTTGAAATGGGGGATAAGGCACAGGATGAAAGAGAGTGGCCTTATTATGCCATGTTGCGGGAAACTTTTGAAAAGATGCAAATCAACAGGGATTTTGACTTTTCAACTTATAAAAATGATCAATTTGATTTTCAGACTAAAGAAAAATTGAGCTTCCTGTACGCAATTGTAGAACATGCAGAAAGCGGAAACGAGTTGCTCTACGGACAGAGCATGGACACTTTTTATTTTCAGTTCTTTAAAAGAAATTATGTGCCGATTCTGGAGCGTGAAGAAAGGGCGCGTCAGGAGAAAAGGGAGAGAGAAGAACGATTAGAAAAAATGCGTCAGGAAGAAAATGCACGTATTCTGAAAAGGGAAATGGAAAAACAGGCATTTGACGAAAAAGTGCATGAATATGCAAAGGTGCGAGAATCTGTTTTTAAAGATCAGATAAAATCCATTGACAATTTAATGGATTCAACTTTAAGGATAGGAAGTTATGTTATAGACCCTTTACACTTTAAAACAGAGACAGCTTTGAGCATAGAAACAAAAAATAGAAAGAAGATAAATTTAGATGATACTGAGAACAGTGCGAGAATTTATCATGAAAATAGAGAGACGATAAAAGAAAGACTGGAAGATGTCTTTGCTCAACTGGACAAAGAAAGCAGCATGGAAGCGGCAATGAAGGCGGATCCTGAGACAATGAAGGTTCTTCAAGAGGCTCAGAACTTCCGTAACAAAGAACTGAATATGGCAGATGCTGTGGACAAACGAAATGATAGAATTAAAGATATAGTTCGATGGTCGGCTTCTGATATAGATGATATTGTACACAACGCTAAATTTGGTAGATATGAAAAAGCACTGAAAGAGCATATTAAAGAATATCAGGCTATTGAGAACGATATGGTAACACCTGATAGAGATGCTAAGATGAGCAAGCTTCATGAGAAATTTACGGAGTTTTGGGAACAATATCGGAGAGATTATGGACTGGTCTATGAGATTGCGCAGGATTTATTTAATGATCTCAATTCTTTAAAAGAACATTCAAGTGCGGCAGCTGAGTATATTAGGCTTTACTCTCGTGAAATCAACTCATTTAATGACTACAAGAAAGTGAAAGAAGATTATGATCGTCAATTAGAAAATCATGAAAAGTTGCTGGCAGATAACAGTACAAAGTATAGACGGCGGATGCGTGAATTTGACGAAAAATGGAATAATACAGTCGAGGGATTGAAAACTGCCATTAGAGAAGGATATAGTCTGAGAGATGATGTTGATAATGAAGTCCGCAGTGATTTTGCCAATAACAAATTTCGGAGAACCGATGCAACACCTAAGAATTTAAAGGCATATAAGGAAAGATATGATACTTATACAAAGAGACTTGATGCAAAAAGAGAAGAGATAGTCGGGAAAACAGATCAGCTGAAAAAACTTATTGAAGAGCGTGATCAGCTTATAGAAGAAACAGGGGAGACCTCGCTTAGCCGGAAATATAGGTTATCTAATGAATATATTTTCAAGACAAAAGAGCAGGGAGAGGTAGTTGATGTATCGAAGTATGTTCAGGGCCATCTTCAGGATGAGAAAAAATATGTAGAAATTCAGATGGAACAGGTAAGAATGGATGCTTCAGAATATTATCAAAGGATATGTGGAGAAAAGGCACATGATGCCGGGGTAAGAGAACATGAAGAAGAAGTATTCCAGGAAGCCGAAATCAGAAGAAAAATCAGCGAAAAGAGATTAGAGGAACTTGAAGAAGAATGCAATCGCATAGATCAAGAGATGAAAAAAATGGCGATAGGAGGATATGGAGAGCAGGATCAGAGAAAGTTCCTTAGTAATCTGGTAGATGGCCTTGATCGCGAACAGCAGGCGGAAGTATTGGATGCATATGGGCTTGATAAGGATGAACGCGAGAAATTTATGAATGGACAGGCGCATCTTTTAACCTTTTTGGACAAACCCCAGGAGGCAGATAATAACAGCGAGAAAAAGGCTGATAATCCCGAAAACACCAATAAAGC